>JAEYQK010000031.1 GCA_023410055.1 Acidobacteriota bacterium | reverse complement strand
GGGGGGGGGGGGCGGGGAGGGGTAGAAAAGTAAACAGGGCGACCGAAGTCGCCCTGGAATCGAAACCTCATCCGAACTCAGCAGCATCCTCCTCGCACCGTCTCTGGAACTGTCGGAGGACCGAACGCTTCTTGTGGAATCGGCTGTCCCTGAAGCGTCTTCATCACTCGCCTTGCTGCGTCGATCACAACAATGATCACGCCGACAATGAAGATCACCATGAGGATTGAGTCGAGATAGCCAGTGATTTGCTGCTGGCCTGTCTTGTGAGTCAGTGGCCAGAAGATGTCCCTGATGGAGAGGATTCCCGCTGTCACAGTCGTCACGCCGACAAAGCACATCGGTATCGCCGTAATCAGCGCATACTTCACCTTGCCCATGTTGACCAGGAACACCGAGGTCACGGCAAGCGCAATCGTCGCAAGCAACTGATTCCCGGTTCCGAACAGAGGCCAAATCGTGGAGATGTTACCCGTATAAATAAGGTATCCCCACGCAAGCACAATAAAGAACGTAGTGATCAGATTGCCCGGAAGCCATGCTGTGTTCTGGAATGGCTTGTGTACTTTGCCCAGCAGTTCCTGCAACACATAACGGGCAACACGCGTTCCCGTATCGACAGTCGTCAGGATGAACAGGGCCTCGAACATGATGGCGTAGTGATACCAATACCCCATCAGCGTCGCCATCCCGGGAATGCCCTTGAATATCTGGGCCATGCCGATCGCGAGCGAAACAGCTCCGCCGGTTCTTCCTGCCAGCGTTTCGCCGACCTCGCGCGAGAACATGTCCAGATTCACCGTGTGATACCCGAGCTTGGCGAAGACATCGGGCGGAACGTTGATCGCGAAGTAGTCGCCAGGATTCATCGAGCATGCTGCGATCAATGCCAGCACGCCGACGAGCGATTCAGCCACCATCGCGCCATAGCCGATGAAGCGCGCATCCGTCTCGCGGTTCAGCATCTTCGGCGTAGTGCCCGATGCGACCAGCGAATGAAATCCTGAGATTGCGCCGCATGCGATGGTAACGAACAGGAACGGGAAGAGCTTGCCCTTGATGATCGGGCCTCCGCCGTGCACGAACTGGGTTACCATTGGGAACTGCACATTCGGATGAACGATGAACACGCCCACGATCAGAATGGCAATCGTTCCAAGCTTCACGTAAGTAGATAGGTAATCGCGAGGCTCAAGCAACAGCCAAACCGGCAGCACGGAAGCGATAAACCCGTAAAGGGCCATCAGGATGGTGATCGCGTGCGGGCTGAACGTTAGCGCGTGAGCAGTGCTACTTTGAGCAACCCAGTGTCCGGCGACTACACTGCCGATCAACAGGATGACGCCGACAATGCTGGGCACGGCAACTCGGATCTGCCCAGGCGCGCTCTTGAACATGTACAAGCCCATGAAGATGGCGATCGGAATCGTCATGCCGATCGTGAACACGCCCCATGGACTGTTCGAGAGTGCGTTGACCACGACGATGCCGAGTCCTGCTAGCGTGACCAGCAGAATAAAGAGCACCGCAATCATCGCAACCAGGCCAGCAAAGGGGCTGATCTCCGTACGAGCAATGTCCGCCAGCGATCGCCCCTTGTGACGGACCGACGCTACCAGAACCGTGAAGTCCTGAACGCAGCCAGCCAGAACCGCCCCGAACAGCAGCCAAAGGAAGCCAGGCGCAAATCCGAACTGCGCGGCGAGAGTCGGCCCGACTAGCGGACCGGCTCCCGCGATCGCGGCAAAGTGATGTCCGAAGAGTACCCATTTCGGTGATGGTACGTAGTTGTGGCCGTCTTCGTAGGCGTGAGAGGGTGTGACCCGCGCATCATCCAGCACCAGTGCCTTGGCCGCAATGAATGCACTGTAATAGCGATACCCAATGACGTAAACGCAAAGGGCCGCCGCAAGTATGGGGAACGTGTTCATCTCTAGTCACCGGTTCCTAAGATTGCCAGCTTACGTCGGAACGATGTGAACCTGTCCCGGGCACAACTAAAGCACACCGGGACATGGATGCGAGATGAACTCGGGGCGTTTTACGGCAGAGGCAACCTTTTGCAGGACGGTCGCGACCAGAGGAACAGCTATGCTGTTGCCGACTGCGTGGGCAGTGCAGCTTCTGCGTCCAGAACGCAGGCGAGCGCGTGGACCACCGAGGCAATGCGGATGGCGGCTACAATCTGTTCTTCCGAAAAGCCCTTTTGCCGGAGTACCTGCTCGTGGGAATCGATGCAAGCCCCACAGCCGTTGATGGCGGAAACCGCAGTGCACCACAGCTCAAAGTCCACCTGTTCGATCCCGTGCGTACGAATGACATTCATCCGCAGACGGGTCGGCAACGTCGCATACTTCTCGTTCTTGGCCAGGTGGGTGAACCGATAGTAGATATTGTTCATCCCCATGATGGCGGCGGCCGACTTGGCAGCTTCCAAGCCCTGGGGGGAGAGCTGTACAGCAGCATCCGACAGAGCTGCTTCTGTAAATCGTGCATTCCGAGACGCGATCGCACTGGCAACAACTGTTCCCCAGAGCTGCTGGGGAGTCAGTTCCGTCTGCTGCTTCGTAAGGCTGGAGAAATTGAGTTTCAGATCCTTAGCGTAGGCTGGAATCTGGTCAATAAGCTCGTCTAGTGACATTAGTGACTCCTAAGGTTGGGGAATCAGGTCCCGGCAGGCATCGTCGGGACCCTGGAGAACTTTAAGCCTCAATTGTGGCTTCGCCCTTCTGCCAGTTGCACGGACAAAGCTCGTCGGTTTGGAGGGCGTCCAGAACACGAAGAACTTCCTGCGGGCTACGGCCCACTGATAGATCGGTTACATAGGCGAACCGAATCACGCCTTCAGGATCGACGATATACGTTGCGCGCTGGGCCACTCCGGCATTGGGGTCAAGTATGCCCAGCTGTTCGGAAAGCTGACGCTTAACGTCCGCGAGCATGGGGAATGGAAGATCTTTCAGATCGGGGTGGTTATTACGCCACGCCAGATGCACGAACTCCGAGTCGACACTTGCGCCGAGAACCTGCGTGTCACGATCCTGGAATTCGCGGTTCAGCTTGCCAAAACCAGCAATTTCAGTTGGGCAAACGAAGGTGAAGTCCTTTGGCCAAAAGAAATACAGTTTCCATTTGCCGGGATAGCTTGAATCGGAAATCGTCTCGAAAGCTTTGTTCTTATCGGTGCTAACGGTGGCTGCAACCGAAAATGAGGGGAACTTCTCTCCTACGCCAAGCATTTCTAATGTTCTCTCCTGTACACAAAATTGTTGTCGCTGGTATGGCGCGAGGGATTCGCGCAGAGCCCAAATGCAGAGCCTTGTCCTAACATTTCGATGAGAGGGTGGTGGCTAGAGATACAAAAACAAGGGCTGTGAAGAGTGCATTAACTGTTTCTCACCTTTATGGAACGTCAGCTGCACTCAACGAGTGTCGAGGGCGACATGAGCGAAATGGACGAAATCATTCGCGAGTTTTTGGTTGAGAGCATCGAGGGGCTCGACCGAATGGATCGCGATTTAGTTGAACTGGAGAAGGCGCCCAAATCGAAGGAACTGCTAGGAAGCATTTTTCGGGCAATCCATACGATCAAGGGCACGAGTGGGGTGCTGGGCTTTCCGAAACTTGAGGCAATTGCGCATGCCGGCGAAAACCTTCTGAGCCTAATGCGGGACGGAGCCCTAAAGCCAACGGCCGAAATCACCTCAGCGTTGTTGGCTATGGGCGACATCCTTCGCAAGCTTCTAGCCGACATCGACATAACCGGGCAGGAAGGCGACGTTGATTCCTCGAGTGTCGTCGCCCGCGTTAATCAACTCGCTTCCGCAGAACAAGATGGCGGAAAATCCGAAACGGCAGCCGAGACCGGAGATGGCAAAGCCGATTCACAGGTCGAGCATGCTGCAATTCCGGCAGCGGATTCCACCAAAGACAGATACCTGGCTGACAAACAGGCAGGCGCTGAGAGCGCGAAGCCCGAGGACGTTCGTGCGAGCGCGACGGCCGGGAACATCCGTGTAGATGTGGGCCTTCTGGACAAGGTGATGAACCTCGTTGGCGAACTGGTACTGGCCCGCAACCAAGTTCTGCAATTTACGACCACGCAGAAAGACACCGCCTTCTTGAGCGCAGCACAGCGATTGAACCTGATCACGACTGAGTTGCAGGAAGGCGTGATGAAGACCCGCATGCAGCCGATCGGCAATGTCTGGAACAAGTTTCCACGCTTGGTCAGAGATGTGGCGCTCGCTTGCGGGAAGAGTGTACGGATCGAGCTGGAGGGTAGCGACACCGAGCTGGACAAAACCATAATCGAGGCCATCAAAGATCCGCTGACACATGTAGTACGCAATGCCATCGATCATGGCATCGAGGCACCCGAACAGCGACAAGCCCGGGGTAAGTCACCAGAGGGACGCTTACAATTGCGAGCGTTCCACGAAGGAGGCCACGTGAACATCGAAGTGGCCGACGACGGAGCCGGAATCGACATTGATCGAGTGAAGCAGAAGGCTCTGGCCCGCGGCCTCATCTCCCCGGAGCAGATCCTCCGGATGGCAGATCGAGAGTTGCTCAATCTCATCTTTTTGCCGGGTCTATCGACGGCCGAGAAGGTGACGAACGTCTCGGGTCGTGGCGTTGGCATGGATGTTGTGAAAACGAACGTCGAGAAGATTGGCGGAACGGTAGACATCAATACCTTGTCCGGGCAGGGCACTACGCTGAAGATCAAAATCCCGCTCACGCTCGCGATTATTCCGGCGCTGATGGTTACCAGTGGTGGCGAGAGGTACGCCATTCCACAAATCAGTTTGCTAGAGCTGGTTAGGGTCGAGGGTGACGGCTCAAAGCATGCTATTGAGCATATCCATGGAGCTCCCGTTTATCGCCTCAGAGGCAATCTGCTCCCGTTGGTGTTTCTCAATCGCGAGCTCGGACACAAATCGAAGGAGATCGCAGCCTCTGAGACAGTGAACATTGTCGTGCTGCAGGCTGATGGGCGCCAATTTGGACTCGTAGTGGACGAGATTAACGACACCGAGGAGATCGTAGTCAAGCCACTCGGAAAGCATTTGAAGTCGCTGGCGTGCTTTGCGGGTGCGACGATCATGGGCGACGGCCGAGTCGCGCTGATCCTCGATGTTCTTGGTATGGCTCAACACGCGAACGTAGTTTCCGAGGTGAGAGACGGCGTTTCTACAAAACGAGAGAATGATGCACGGGGAGCAGTCGCGAATCGCCAACAATGGCTGCTATTCACGGCTGGAGACAGAGGCCGAATTGCCATGCCGCTTTCAAAAGTGGCACGCCTGGAGGAGATCAGTCTGGAGTCAGTTGAGACGGCAGGTGACGCCAGAGTGGTGCAGTATCGAGGACAGATTATGCCGCTCGTGGATGTTGCGAAGACTTTGCGCCTTGCGGGAGGTGAACCCGGAGATCCGATGCAAGTTATCGTTCATTCGGAGAACGGCCGGAGCGTGGGTCTGATTGTCGGCGACATCCTGGACGTGGTGGAAGAATCCATAAGCCTCGAACAGAAGAATACGCGAACCGGTCTCAAAGGATCAGCCGTGATCCAGCAGAAGGTAACTGATGTTATCGACGTTGAGCAACTGCTCATGTCGGGGAATGCTGTCGTGGGTGGAAGCACGCTGGAGGCGTAGAGATGCCAGTACAAGATCAATTTTGCACGTTCTACCTTGAGGGTCTTTTTTTTGGGATTGAGGTGCACAAAGTCCAGGAAGTGCTGCGGCACCAGAGCATGACAAGAGTGCCAACAGTTGATCCGGTCATTGGCGGACTCATAAACCTCCGCGGGCAGATTGTCACTGCACTCGATCTGCGCCGGAGATTGGGGCTTCCGGAGCGAACAGCGTCTGAATCACCGATGAACGTTGTAGTCAGGGGTGAGGACGGGGCGGTGAGCTTACTGGTTGATGAAATCGGAGATGTAGTTGAAGTTGAAAATGAAACGTTTGAGTCTCCTCCGGATACGCTGGCGGCAGAGGGGCGCCGATTCATTGTAGGTGTACACAAGTTGAAAGGCCAGCTGCTGCACGTGCTGAATGCAGAGG
>JAEYQK010000116.1 GCA_023410055.1 Acidobacteriota bacterium | reverse complement strand
CCCCGGGGGGGGGCCCCCCCCCCCCCCCACGACAGCCGCCGAGACGGCAGCGCTCCAAAGGCAACGCTCCAAGCCGCGGTCTTACAGCTAGTCTTTTTCCAGCTGTTGAGCGAGGTAATTCTGGATGCCGATCTCTCCGATGGCGTTCAACTGGGCTTCGAGGTAGTCGATATGTTCTTCTTCGTCGCTAAGGATCTTCTCGAAGAGCTGACGTGAGCCGAAGTCAGCGACGTCGCCGGCAATTTTGATGAAGTCGTTGAGGCGCTTCACCGCGTCGTATTCCACCTGCAGGTCGTTCTTGAACTGGGCCTCGACGTTTTGCCCGATGTTGATCTTGAAATAGTCACTCATGTTGGGAGTGCCGTCGAGGTACAGAATGCGTTCCATTAGGATTTCAGCATGGCGCATTTCTTCGATAGATTCTTTGCGGGTGTGTTTTGCGAGCTTCTCGTAACCCCAGTTCTCGCACATTTCGGCGTGAAGGAAGTACTGGTTGACCGCTGTGAGTTCTGCCTTAAGGACGGTGTTCAAGCACTCTAGAACTTTTGGATCGCCTTTCACAATCGCTCCTTCGTAATCGTATGAATCAGGGTTGTGGTCCGGCACAGGACGGTCCGCTACCGTGAACGGATGATTTTACATCACGAGCGAGGATTGTAAGGAATCGCTACCGGCCGTTGTCACTGCCTCGAGCGGCGACCGCGACGGCTATCGCTTTCTGCAACTCGGGCTGGTCACCGACGTAGGGCGTACGTTCGAGGATGCGATTGTGCAGGCAGTAGAGCGCGAGTTCGAGGCGATCAGAAAGACCCAGCTTGTCGTAAATCTTGCGAAGATAGTTTTTGATGACCTGCTCGGTGGTGCCGATCTGCTGGGCGATGTCCTTGTTACGCAGACCCTGGGTGACGCCGGAGACGATGAGCAGCTCTTTTTCGTTGAGGATGGACTTGGGGTTGGCAGAGCGGAGCTGAGCAGACTGGGTGCGATAGGCCTGAATGACCCAGTTTACTTTTTCGTTATCAAGCCAAGTTTCGCCTTGGTTGATCTTGCGTACGCAACGCACCAGGAGATCGGGGCTGATAGCGCGAGAGATGATGCCACGAACACCATGACGAAGATAACCGATGGTGTCGTCTTCGGTGGCATCGGCGGTCATGACGACGATTTTGAGACGGGGATCCTGTTTTGCGATCTCGCGGACGGCTTCGACCGGGGTGGGGGACACATTGGCTTCGAGCAGCAGAACGTCAGCCTGTTGCCGGGTGAGGGCAGTGAAAGTCTCGCTGAGAGTCGTTGTCTCGGCGAGGACGCGGATGTCCTTTTCGGCGGCAAGGATACGACTGATGCCGACGCGGAATATAGCCTGACTGTCGGCCAAGATTACCTTGATCCGGTTTACACTACCGTCTTCTGACGCTTTCATTTTCCGGTCTGCTTCCGAGTCTGGTATTTCGGTACGCCCTGGGGTCAGGAGCGTTCAAACCGATACTCATCAATTACAGCAGCCACAGCACGGTGCGAACCCTCGCCAGAGCAGCGTACCACCCTGCCTACACAGTTGACTAGTACATTGGCAGGTGTTCCCAATTCGGCGGAAGGCATCAGGATGGCGAATTCGATGTCGGAGCCGATATTGAGCTCCTCATCGGACTCAAAGAGCACACCGCCGGACGACACATTCCATGTTTCGGTCTCGTACTCCCAGCCGTTACATCTGATGGCCATCCGCAGCTTAAGCGGGAAACGCACGGCATTTCTGTTGTCGATCACTTCTTGGGTGTCTCGCAAGACAGTTCCACCATCCGGACTGCGACTTCGGCTTGATTCGGAGAGAGCTTACATTCGGAAAAGGCCTAACGAAAGTTACGAAAGTTAGGGCGAAAGATATTTGCGTGTTGTCTCGTGAAACGAGGCAAAGGGCGGTCGCTAGGCCGCCCCAAGATTAACTGCGAGAACCAGTCGAGAGAGGAAATTTAGAGGGTCATCGACTTGCGCCAGCCGAGACGATGGAGAGACTGTGATTGCGGATTTCTTCTGCCTGATCGACGTTCTGCATGCGGTCCTTGATCACGATCAGTCGTTGTACCATCTCGGTGCATGACGTGCACAGCAAGTGGTTGGGCTGAGTTTGTTCGTGCTTACACAGATCGCATTTCATCAGAACCTCCGCGGGGCAAATACTTTCGCCGCTAATCATGAGATTTGGCCGGGGGCAGGTGCGCTGCAATATTGCGACAAAACTAATAGATTGCAGGTAACGATTTTTCCGGGGCAAAGGAGAGCAAGAGCCGCATGGGACGCGTTTTAGCGGAGAAGCGCGGATGCGGCCCATAGAATGGGGGCTTGGCCGTGTAGGTCGCCGGTGATTTGTTTACGGGCGCGGTAGTATTCAAGGTCGTTTTTCTTACCGGTGCCTTCGCAGACGTTCATAATGTCGCCTTTGGGGTCAATGTTGCTGACGATGCCGAGCCAGCCTTTGCGGGCGGCAGCGGCGTAGGGCTTAGCAGGGAGCCAGCCGTTCTTGACGCCGGTGATCATGGCGAAAGTGAACATGGCTGTGCCGGAGGTTTCGTTCCAGAAGTCTGGCTTGTCGATTAGCTGGCGCCACATGCCGTCTTTGCCTTGGTACTTGAGGAGGCCAGCCATCATCTTCCTGTAACCTCCGAGAATGCGTGCGCGGCGAGAATGATTTGCGGGAAGCGAACTGAGTAATTCGGCCAAGCCGGCCGCGACCCAGCCGTTGCCGCGCGACCAGAAGAAAGGTGCGTCGGGGGCGTGGTAGAAGAGGCCGTTGGGTTGCTGCAACTTGTCGAGATAGGCGGTCATCTCAAGGGCGGCGTGGTCGAGGTACTTGGGATTGTTTGTTGCACGATAGGCCTGAACCTGCGCGAGGGTGATCATGTACATGTCGTCGATCCAGAAGCGGGTCTGGTCGGTGAGGCCGTCTGGAGTGGGATTTGCCCACTGCTTATCGGTGAGTTCCATGCCGAGATCGAGGTATCTCCTTTCCTTGGTCTGGATGAACATTTGCAGAGGGACGGCCGCGAAAACGGTATTGTCAACATGGTCAGGCGTGGGGATCAGGCGAGAATCGAGTGCGAAGAGGGGATCTAGGCGAGTGATGAGGCGAGCAGCAAGTTCGTGGTCAGACGTAAGCTGTGCGAAGCTGAGTGCTCCATACCAGGTGACAGCTTCGGCGTAGTGGATCTGCGGGGGATTGTAAGCATTACGGCTAGCCTCGGTAGATGCTACGAGGAAGCGCTCGGCTACACGTTTGCCGACTCCTTGCGGGGAAGTGCCAGAGGGCCAGTCTTCAAATTCTTTCTGTTGCGCGAATGCGGCGGGTGCGAGCAGGAGTGCCACTGCAGTGCACAGCAAAGAAGTTTGCAGTCGCCTGAACACGTTTGCCTCCGTGTACTCTGGTGGTGAAACGTAGCATACATTGTGGCGCGAGAGGATGTTTATTGATTTACGATTCTGGCGTGAGTTCGGGAACTAGAGTTCGGGAGGCGAAGGCCGGTGACACGGCAGCGATGGCGGAGCTAGCGGCCAAGAGCCAAACCGCAGCGCACTGGAAGGCCGATGAGTACGACAGGATTTTCGAGCATGGATCGCCTGTGCGAACAGCTTTCATAGCTGAAGAGCAGGATAGGGTTGTTGGTTCGATTGTGGCGACTTGTGTTGAGGGTGAGTGGGAGATAGAGAACGTCGTTGTCGATCCCAACAGGCAGCGCTGTGGGCTGGGAAACGCCCTGGTTCGAGCGTTGCTGGCGCGCGCGGACGAAGAAGGTGCGGAAGCAGTGTTCCTGGAGGTGAGGGAGTCGAACCGGGCGGCGAGGGGATTGTACGAGAGGCATGGGTTTGTGGAGATAGGAAGACGGAAGGGGTACTACTCGGGACCGGCGGAAGACGCAGTAGTGTACCGGAAGACGGGACTGAGGGCAAAGAGCGGCGAAGTTAAATGACTGCAAATAAACGATGAAAAGAATATGAAAAATGCGCATTGAAGCCGTACGGGCCGTGTGATAGCGTGATTAAGTTT
The DNA here is from genome assembly GCA_023410055.1 of Acidobacteriota bacterium. Lineage (GTDB taxonomy): Bacteria > Acidobacteriota > Terriglobia > Terriglobales > Acidobacteriaceae > JAEZPW01. Next base: position 6,958 of record JAEYQK010000116.1, on the reverse strand, counting down.
TAGACCCAAGCAGGAGGGTTTTTCCGGATGGCTTCTCAGGTACGCGATATGCTCATGAGCAGCAATGAGGAGTTCCGTCGCATGGCTCAGGAGCATGCGCAATATTCCCAGCGGCTCGAATCTCTTTCCTCCAAACGTTTCCTTTCCGAAGACGAGAAGATTGAAGAAGTAAGGCTAAAGAAGCTGAAATTGCGCCTAAAAGACCAGATGGAGAATCTTGAGCGACAGTTCAAGACTGAAAAGACAGCTTAAGTAGTTCTAAGAGTGAACAAAGGCCTCCGGCCAGTGGCTGGGGGCTTTTGTGTTTCTGGATACCTCGCACGCTCCCTTCGGGAAGGGTGCGGCCCCCCGGCGGCTTCAGAAGGAGAATACCCCAGTAATGGGAAGTCCCACGTTAGCTTCGCGAACGTGGGGCACCGACTTGTGGGACACCGACTTATGGCGTACCGAAACGTGGGGCACTGGATAGGGCATCGCGCTTATAATTAAGTATTCTCATGGTTAAAGACGGCATTTATTACGGCATAGGAATGTTGATCGTGGCCGCGGTGGTAGGGTGGCTGGCGGGTCCGTGGTGGATCGTGCTGCCGCTGCTGCTGGGCTGTTTCTTTCTCTGGTTTTTCCGCGATCCTGAGAGGGTGATACCGCAGGAGGCCGGGGCGATTGTTTCGCCCGCAGACGGAAAGGTCACGGACATCTCGACGGTGGAAGTCGATGGCAAACCGCACCAGCGATTGAGTATTTTCCTGAACGTGTTCAACGTTCACGTGAACCGTTCGCCTATCGCGGGAGAGGTGAAGGCGGTTGCGTACAAGCGCGGGAAGTTTGGGAATGCTATGGGCGCGATCTCGTCGGAACAGAACGAGCAGAACGTCATCACGGTTGAGGGCGAGGGGCACAGGATTGTCTTCAAGCAGATTGCGGGCTTGATCGCAAGGCGGATTGTCTGCACCAAGAAGGTGGGCGACAAGGTGGCCCGTGGAGAGCGAGTGGGATTAATCAAGTTCGGGTCGCGAGTCGATGTAGTGATGGATCCGAATGTGGAGATTCGAGTAAGACTGGGAGATCACGTGAAGGGCGGCAGTAGCGTCCTGGCGCAATACCGAGGCGCAAAGCAACCAGTGCTGGCAGGCATAGCGCAAGAGCAGACCAGGGGAGGCCAGTAATGGACGGTGCTGATCGCAGATTGCAGGATGGGGAGTTTCCGGTGGAGCGCAGGAAGCGGCGTTTCCGGAAAGGCATGTTCATTCTGCCCTCACTCTTTACGAGTCTCAATATTGCGGCGGGGTACTACGCGATCTCGCAGGCGTTTCAGGGCTCGACGGTCGAGCCGAAGCATTTGGACTACGCGGCCATTGCCATAGGTTTTGCGGTGCTGTTTGACGGTCTCGACGGACGAATCGCTCGCATGACGAATACAACGAGCGATTTCGGTCGAGAGCTGGACTCGCTTGCCGACGTGATTACGTTCGGAGTGGCCCCCGCGGTGCTGGCCTGGATATGGGGCTTCAAGCTGTTGCTCTTCCCGGATTCATGGAGTGCCGATTTCAGAACGAAGCTGGTTCAGGTCGGTGGAATCGCAACATTTTTGTTCCTTGTGGCAGGTGCGTCGAGACTCGCTCGGTTCAATATCCAGAAGAATCCGCAGCCGTCAAACCCAGGTAAGCCGGGGAGGAAGTACTTCGTGGGGATGCCGATTCCGGCAGGAGCCGGAGTGATTGCTGCGGTGGTTCACTTTACCAGCGGCAGGCCATTGCAGTCCTGGTGGGAAGCCGTAATCTGGCTGGGCTTGGTGACTGCGACCGGTTTCCTGATGGTTAGTACCTGGCGTTTCTACAGTTTCAAGGACATCGATCTTCGGCACCAACAGCCTTTTCGGATGATCATTCTTGTGGGTGGTCTCATTGCGCTGATCTGGTTCTTTTCGCAGTACGTTCTTTTTATACTCGCGTTGATGTACATGCTGTCGGGGGTGATTGCGCGGCTGATGTATATAGTTCGTCGACCGAGCCAGCCTGCGCCTCCGACCTATAAGGAAGCGTCTGAACTTCAATGAAATCCGGACAATTTAGAGTAGCCATTGTGGGGGCGTCCACGCTGAAAGGTAAAGAGTTGGCGGACGTTCTTAACGACCGAAGCTTCCCGGGAGATGTACGACTGCTGGACGATGATGAGTCACTGGGGCAGCTCGAGGCTGTGGGCGACGAAGTAACGTTCGTTCAGAGCGTTGGCAGAGACCAGTTCGACGGCGTGGACTTTGCGTTCTTTGCGTCAGAAGGAAAATTCACCAAGCGGAACTGGATGCTGGCGAAGGATGCGGGGAGCGCGATCATTGACTTGTCCTATGCGTTGGAAGACGCGCCGGGAGCCAGGGTGCGTTCGCCGTGGATCGAGCGAGAGTTGAACCAGAGTGTAGCCCCTGAGTTGCAGCCCGCGCCGGTGATAGCCGCGCATCCGGCAGCGCAGGTGCTGGCGCTACTGATGGTGAGGGCCGCCAAGGCGGGGCGGATCAAGACGGCTGCCGCTACGGTGATTGAGCCAGCTTCAGAGCATGGACGTGGCGGAATGGACGAGTTGCATGAGCAGACCGTGAATCTGCTTTCGTTCCGGGAACTGCCGAAGAAGGTTTTCGACGAGCAGGTTGCGTTCAATGTTATTGCACGGTACGGAGAGAATTCTGTTCCGCCGATCGCAACTGTTGAGCAGCGAATTGCGCGGCATTTCGCGAAAATCGCGAACGACGAGGTGAGGGTACCTTCCCTGATGCTGCTTCAAGCTCCCAGCTTCCATGGGCACACGTTTTCGATCTACATTGAGTTCGAGGCGGCGTTGTCCCAGGGAGACGTGGAAAGGGCACTCGCGGGCGAACACGTGACCATGGCAAGACAGATGGAAGATGCGCCGAGTAACGTGAACGTGGCTGGGCAGGATGGAATACTGCTTAGCGTAAAGCGCGATGCGCAGAATGCGAACGGATTCTGGCTGTGGGCAGCCGCCGATAACCTGCGGGTGATCGGAATGACGGCTGTCGAGTGTGCCGAGACCATGATGGCGGCGCGCCCAAAAGGGAAGGTTCAATGACCGGCGCGAGGGCGCGGCTGGCACTTGGGTTGATTGCCGCGGGCTCGATCGTGTTGTTTGCCGGATGCGGATACCACACTGCGGGGAAGGGGACAAGGCTTCCCGCGACAGTCCAGACGATTGCCGTGCCGGCATTTGCCAACAGGACACAACAGTACAAAGTTGAGCAGATGCTGACGCAGGCTGTGGTACGTGAGTTGATCGTTCGTACGAAATACCGGATCGTCAATAAGGTTGAGCCGGACGCGGATGCGATTCTTAAGGGCACGGTAACGAGCATACAGATATCTCCGGTCACGTTTGATACGACGACGGGGCGAGTTTCCAGCGTGCTGGTAACGGTCGGGGTGAGTGTCTCGCTGGTGGATCGTAAGGGTAAAGTGCTGTTTGAGAACCCGGGGTACACGTTCCGCGAACAGTATCAGATCACGCAAGACATCTCGACCTTCTTTGAGGAGACCTCGCCAGCGTTGCATCGATTGTCGGACAACTTCGCACGGACACTTGTGAGCGATGTTCTGGAGGCGTTCTAGGAATGCGAAGCTTTGGGCCCACAGAGCGGTTCGTCACGGATGTGAAATCGCGCAAGATGAAGCCTGCATACGTGCTGGTGGGTGACGAAGCGTTCTTCAGGAAACAGTGCCGCGAGGCGGTGCTGAAATACCTGATTCTTCCAGAGATGCGGGATTTCAGCTTGTACGAGATGGATCTCGGGGACTGCGAACTGGTTGAGGTGCTGGACCGTGCGCGGACACCGTCGCTAATGGCACCATTTCAGGTTTTCTTCGTTCGCAACGTAAAGCAGCTGTATGGCCGAGGATCTCACCAGGATGAGTTCAAGGCCGTCGAGGAGTATTGCGCGAATCCCAATCCGGATGCGCTGATCGTGTTTATTGCTGACCACCTGAATATTCCGGCAGATCGCCGGAGAATGGATCTTCAGGACAAGGACAGATTCGAGCGGATACAAGAGACGCTCGGGAGTTGCTGTGGAATTGTCGAGTTGGCGCGAGTAGAGGAAGGCGATGCCATGCGCTGGGCGACCGAGACGGCGACCGCGCACGGTGTGAAGGTTGACGCCGATGCTGCACGCGAGTTGGCGGATGCGCTTGGCGGCGACATGATGATGATCGCCAATGAGCTTGAAAAGCTCATCCTGTACGTGGCAGAGAAGAAGCGGATCACACTGGGGGACGTCGAAACGATGGTCCTGGCGGCCAAGCAGCGGTCCCTTTATGAACTGACGGACGCCATTTCGGCCAAGGACAGAGCGAAAGCATTGGGTATTATGGATGCGCTGCTATCGAGCGGCGATGGAGATGACGCGGCGATCGGGCATCTTTATATGCTGGCCAAGACGTATCGGCAGATGCTGGTCATAGCGGAAAAGAACGTCAGGGATTCGCGAGCCCTTTGGCAGGTATTGTGGCAGGGATTCAGGGTGCCTCCGTTTGCGGCAGAAGATTTGATCAGGCAGGCGAGACGGTTTAAGTCGCGACGGGAATTGACGCGAGGCTTGAGACTTATCGCGAAGGCCGACCTCGCGCTGCGGTCAAATCCACCAAGCAAACGATTCATACTGGAAAAGCTGGTGCTCGATTTGGCGGGCGAAATGCCTGTTGTACCTGTGGGGTGGGAACAGCAGGAATTGCCAGTGTAGACCTTGAGCGGCTCCGACGTGAGCCGGCAAGTTATGGACGTTAGTGCTTATCTGCGACGGATCGGCTATGACGGCTCGCTAGAGCCTACGGTAGAGACGCTTCGGGGACTGCACCGTGCGCACCTTCTGACTGTTCCTTTCGAGAATCTGGATATCTCCCAGAAAAGGCCTATTGCGCTGTTTCGGGACAGGCTGTTCCAGAAGATCGTTACACAGCGTAGAGGCGGCTTCTGCTACGAACTTAACGGGATCTTCGCCGAACTACTGAAAACACTGGGGTACGATGTGACTCTGGTTTCAGCGCGCGTGAGCTTGAATCAAGATAAAGTTGCCCCTGAGTTTGATCATTTGGCTCTTATCGTCTCATTCGAGATTGAGGGGGCTGGGCCGCAACGGTGGTTGGCAGATGTTGGGTTCGGAGATTCGTTTATCGAGCCGCTACGTCTGGAGGATGGAAGGGAAGAGATTCAGCGTGGATATGCTTATCAGTTGAGAGAAGTGCGTCCCGGGGAATGGTCGGCAAAGCAGCGTAAAGCTGACGATAAGAGTTGGGGCGGTATGTACGACTTCAGCATGATTCCACGGCGGTTGGCGGATTTCAGCGGAATGTGCCGTTATCACCAGACTTCGCCTGATTCCGGATTCACAAAGGGGCGCGTCTGTTCAATTGCGACCGTGGATGGACGGAAGACTCTCTCACAAGAGCAGTTGATCATAGACAGGGATGGGGAACGGATAGAGCGGCGCGTGGACCCAGAGGAATGGTACGAATTGTTGCGAAGCGAATTTGGGGTTAACCTTTAGTGCGGTTAATGTAGCGAAGAAGAGGCAGTCCACGACGGGCTGCCTCTTCTTATTTCAAGCTGTTGGGGCGTCAGATTAAAGCGGTGTAACGTTTTCAGCTTGCCATCCCTTGGGACCTTTGGTCACTTCGAACTGCACGGCCTGGCCTTCCTGCAGACTCCGAAAGCCGTTTCCCTGGACGGCAGAAAAATGCACGAATACATCCTCGCCGTTCTGGCGCGTGATAAATCCGTAGCCCTTCGCATCGTTAAACCACTTCACAGTACCTTGTTCCATGTTGCTGCACACGTCCTTCATTCGGTCTAGATCGCGCTTGGATGAAGTCGGGCTGAAGTAGATATTCAACCGCCTCAATCTGAAGCACACATCAGTAACTTAGATGCAGCTACTTGCCAAAAAATTGCAAAAATGACGCAAGACAACGTAAGTTGCTGATTTCCCAGCTAGATATTGCCGCCCTAAGCGGGCCTAAAAAACGAGTACTGATGGGTTCCGGCGAATTTGGTGAAGAATGGCGCAGAGGCAATTACATGTTCTGAAATGGGATTCGCATAGAGCAGCACAAATGGCCGGGGATGTTGTCTCAAGGATTCTTCGAGATTCGCTAAAACCTCGCGCAGGACCGGTTCGAAGAACGGATTGAACAAGTAAAGGAATGTGGGTTCGATCGGGAACTCGAAATGACGAGCGTCCTGGCAGACGGTTTCAATGTGAAAACACTTTTGCGAGGGGCTGTTGTATTTTCTGGCATTTTCCTCCGCGATGAAGTGAAGTTCGGGAATTATCTCGACGCCGATAATACGTCGGAAAGGATAGTCCGATGCGAGAAGCAAAGCGCGCCCTTTTCCCGAACCCAAGTCGATAAACGTGAAGTTGGCGTAGTCGATTGGGACCGCGGACAACATCTCGTGGAACTGATCAGATTCGATTGGTTGATACGGTTCACCGGAAAAGAATTCGCGAATCCGAGTGCGAAGACCGATGTTGGACCACGTTGTATTGACGTGATGGTCGAAATCGAACTGAAGATCGCCGAATCGCGATCGCCGACGAGCCGGAGTCGAGTCACGCAGAAACTCCCACAGGCGGACGACCAGAGTGGAGAGTGTGCGAAAAAGACCGCGGTACCGAACCGAGTCCTGGAACCACCGACGGGCGGTGCGGGGCAAACAAAAAGGGGCAACTGAATTTTCGCGGGACATTAGTGTTTTCTGATGATACAGGCTGGGGCCTGGGTCTTGTCCGGAATTTTATCGAAGCGAATCACTAATCATCTTCTCCGATAATGCCGATAAATGGTGTGCAGTTCGTATTCGATTTGTAGCGCTTACATTCTGGAAATTCCAGGAGTGTCTATCTGCCGCCGCATGGAAACGAAACTGCATAGGTACAGCTGACAGGAGAGGGCCAAAC
>JAEYQK010000105.1 GCA_023410055.1 Acidobacteriota bacterium | reverse complement strand
TATCGGCGTTTTTCGGCGCCATGTTTCAAGCCGACGATGTCGCCGACTCGAAGCGCGAGATGAATACCCGAGATGCGCACACCTTCTGCGCTGACATCGACCGTGTGGGCGAGGCGGACGAACGTTTGTCCGTTAGCGTCGGTGCCGAATAGTTGGACGGGACGTGAATTCGAAAGGCGTTGATGGTGGCGTCTACCCATGACTGAATGCTCCGTCAAAAAGACTCAGTCTGGTGTATCGGCAGAAAGGGGGGAGAACTGTAGTTATGTCGAAATTGAAAACCCCGCTCAAGCCAACATCGGGCTTGAACGGGGCACCTGTTTCACAGCTAGTTCAACTTATGACATCCAGAGCGCGCTGGTGATGATGCGCGGGTAGTAGCGGCTGGCTTTGCCTTCGCCCGAAACGATCTGGTCGCAGCAGGCCCAGTAAGAGCTGCCTTCGACCTGCCACTTCAGGTGAGCGGCGTCGGCCTTCTTGAATACCTCGACGACTTGTGGATCCTGGTCGAGGTGGAAGACGCGACGGGCGACGTGCATGAAGATGGAGATCTTGCTCATCCAAGAGTTGTTGCTGGTGGAGGAGAGCTTGATGCCGCCGTCGGCGAACTGGTTTCTGTGTTGCGGATCGAGCAGCAGCTTCCGCGTGTGCTCCTTCAAGGCGTCGAACATCATCTGCTCTTCCTTGGTGGCGAAGACCGCGTCGAGCTTCTGCTTGGCAAAGCCGGTCTCGACGAAGTAGAGCGGATAGGCGCAACCTTCGATGGCGGGCAGAATGCGCGAGGCGTAGCCCGGATTGTGCTTTTCGAAGATAGCCGGAAGCACACCATCGACCGCCTGCTGCGAGACCACGCAGGCAACGCGGGCTGCAAGGTCTTCGCATTGCTTCTTCGCCTTCGCATTGCCCAACTCGCGGAAGAGCAGCGCCAGTGCGCGATAGCTCCCCCAGGACTTCACGGCGATGTAGACGTTGTTGCGGGTCTGAGCGAGCGAGTGGTCGAGTGAATCGTAGGTGGTGATTTCCTGACCACCGGCGCAGCGCGTGCTGTCGTACTGCGCGAAGCCGACTTGGCCGCCGCGGTTGATCATGCTTTCGAGACAAGCCTGGATGACGCGCTTGCTCTTCTTCAGCCACTCGACATCGCGTGTCTTCGCGACATAGCACGAGGCGACGAGGATCCAGTTGCAAAGCTGTTCCTGGGTCATGTAGCTGAAGCAACCGGTCAGGTTGGCCAGCTCGTAGCTGCTGCGTCCCTTGGGCGAGAAGTTGTTGTGCGCGCCCATATCGTGACAGAAGCTGAGGCCGCCCGGTTTCTTGCTGTACGGACGCGAGAGCTGGGCTTCGTCTGGAGGCGGAGGAGTCTGTGAAGGATCGTGCTGCCGATCGTTGGCCGAGGCAGCCGCTTCGGCTTTGTAGACCTTAACTTCGTCAACGTAGCTGTAAAGCTTCACGAAGTTGTCGAGCAGATTGCGTACGAGCCACGGGTTGTGATCAAGCTCCCAGAAGACGTGGTCGACCGAGAGGTCGAGCGTGTTCATCATGCAGTACTCGCCTTCGTTGACGACCCAGAAAGGCTTGCCATCGACTTCGAGCAGTTGCGTGCTGCCATAGTAGCTGTGGGTAGCATGCGCGATCATGAACTTCTGGTCGGCCGAGAGCGGGGAAGATTCCAGCTTCTGATCGAGTGATTCGGCCTTGGCGATCAGGCTGTCCGCGCGATCGAGTGTGGCGTTAAGGACGTCCTGAAGGTTCTTGTAATAGTTGGCATAGAGATAACGGCCGGCCAGTCCGGTGGTCTCAACGTCAGACAAGTATGATCCGATGGCGATGACCATCGAGTAGCGCTTACCTGCGGGGACTTCAATTCCTACGCCGGGGCAAGAGCCAAGTAGGTGGACGGGATTGTGCTTCTCGCGAACGCCATCGCTCGGGGACCAGCGCATGAATCCGAACGGCGCTGATTTCAGCTTCTTTGGCTTGCCATTGGTTTCGTCGTAGACTTCAGCGGCAGCGCCGGCTTCGAGACGGAATGCGAATCCGGTGCGACCTTCGGCAAGACCTTCGTCCAACATGCGCGTGCCACTGCGGGCGTGGTTCAGGGCAAAGATACCGGTCTTCGTCTGCTTACCCTTGGTGTTGTCGACAACGAGACGAGCAACGACGGCCGGCAACAAAGCTTCACGCATCGCCTTCTTGCTTGCCTTCGCCGGATCGGGAATGGAGCCGAACGGCGTGTAGCAAGTGAACTCAAGGTTCTTGGCCTTCCAAGTGTCTGTGGCCCATCCGTAGGTGCGCTCGATCTCGGAGGCGCTGAAGGCCACGGCATCGGGCTTAACGTTCTTTTCCGCTGGGCCAGCTTGTTCGACTAAAAAGGCGTCGGCTGCGTTGCTGACCGCGCCCACGTAAAACGGCAGGCACTCAAGCGATGCAGAGCTGTAACGGTCGCCGTCTTTTACGGCGATGAAAACTTCCTGGTCGGCGGGCTGTCCGATTTGGAGGCCTATGCCGCCACGGGTACCGAAGTTACCGCAAGTGAAACTCATGAAAGCACCCATGGGAGAGTGCTGCGCGTTAAAGCTGATCTGACATGAGAGCGGAGCGCTATCTTTCATTTACATAGTCCTCTTCAAAGCGGAATACGATGAAAATAGCATAGCTGGCGGGGAAAGCAAGAGTATCAGCTTTGTGAGAGCGGATGGGCGGAGCGGATTAGTCGAGTGCGTCTTCGAGGCAGTTGCTCAGTCTGGTGGCAGTCCGTACAATGAAATTTGGTCGGCAGTTCACCTAGGCGTCGCCGCCCCGAGAGGGGAAGCTAAACCTGCCAATCACTCCTGATACGACCGACACCTTTATTCTCGTGCCGCGTCGGAAGGGCGACCACCGGCAGTCCTGAACTGGATATCGGCGCGTACGAGGATAATGTGATGTCGAGAACTGCTTTGCCTTTCTACGCAGAGGACATCTCTGCGGTCGCGCGTTCACTCAATGCACAATTAACGGAATGCGATCACAAGCCCGGACACGTCGAGCTTTTGAACATGCTGGCGCGGTCGGCGGGATTCCGCAATTTTCAACATCTCAGGTCGCAGGCGGATGCTCGTGAGCGCTTGACGGCGCAACCGGTACCGGCGGCTCCGGTGGACTTCGTGCTTGTACGGACGCTCGCGAAGTACTTCGACGGGGACGGACGGCTGGTGCGGTGGCCGTCGAAGTTCAGTCACAGGGAGCCTTGCGTGTGGGTCATGTGGTCGCGGCTGGTGCCGAGGGAGGTGTACTCGGAGAAGCAGATCAACGATCTGCTGAAAGCCAATCTCGGTTTCAGCGACTACGTGGTGGTGCGCAGGTGGCTGATTGATCTGGGACTGGTGTCGAGGACGGCGGATGGTCGCGAGTATCGGCGGGTCGAGAAGAAGCCCGTGCCGGAGGTGGTGGAGTTGATCCGGTGCGTGGGGAAGAAGTAAGGGTCGATAACGCACCCTCCCCTTCGGGGAAGGGTGCGGCACCCGCGCCCAGGAATCTCTTGAAACCCGCGAGACTTTCGGGGGTTGTCGTGACACCCACTCAAGCAAAATCAGCTTGAGTGGGCCACATTGCAACACCGGGGCTTGAACGGGGCACTGGGTCTCTCAAAGTAGATGAGGCGCGGGGCGGGGCGCGTGAATCCAATGTTGGTGAACATTGGAGGTAAGGCGTGCTTCGTATGAATGTAGCGGTGTTGTTGACATTATTGTTAGCGGCGGTTCCGCTGGCGTTGTTTGCGGCGTCGCGTCCGGAAGCGGGGCAGGCTGCGCCGCAGTTTGCACTGCTTTCACAGGATGGCAGTACGGTGAATCTGAAGGACTACCGCGGAAAATGGGTGGTCCTATATTTTTATCCGAAAGATTTCACTAGCGGGTGCACGATTGAGGCGCACAACTTCCAGCGCGATGAAGCGCAGTATCAGAAGTTGGGCGCGGTGATCCTGGGAGTGAGCCTGGATAGCGTGGATTCGCATAAGCAGTTCTGCGTGAAGGAAGGTCTGAACTTCAAGCTGTTATCGGATGCGGAGCGGAAGGTTTCCGGCGAGTACGGGACCCTGGGCGAAGGCGCAAACTACGCGGCGCGGAATACGTTCCTGATTGATCCGCAAGGGAAGATTGCGAAGGTGTATGCGGATGTGAATCCGAAAGCACATAGCGAGGAAGTGCTGGCGGATTTGAGGCGGTTGGGGGCGAAGTAGGATTTTTCACCCCGCTCAAGCCAACGCCGGGCTTGAACGGGGCACCACTGTTTTCATTCCGCTCAAGCCAAAACCGGACTTGAACGGGGCACCACTGTTTTCACCCCGCTCAAGCCAAAACCGGGCTTGAACGGGGCACCACAGAATTACTGGGTGATGGCGACTTGGTATTGCTCAAGTTTGCCGTCGGGCATTTCGTAAGTCCAGACGCGGAGGGTTTTGCGTTCGAAGAGGACGCGATACACGCGAAGGGTCATTCCGCCGCGAAGGGCTTGGCGCGTCTGGGAGAAGTCGGCTGGTTTGCCGAGAGGGCCGAGACTGCTGGCGAAGTCCTGAAGGGCTTGCTCGCTGAAGTAGGCGTTGCAGTTGTCGGTGAACAGCGAACGGTCGATCTTTCCCTGCTGAAGATCTTCGAAGATGGCGCGCGCCTGAGCGAGTTTGGCCGGTGTCTGCGGGTCAGTGACGTCGAAAAGAATGTCTGAAATCTTCTTTGTGATTTGGGCTGCGGCAGGGGCCGCGTCCTGATTGGTAAGAACGACGATAGCGACGCCGTCGTCCGGATAGACGACATTGTTGGCGACGAAGCCGGAGACTTCGCCTCCGTGTTCGAGGACGCGATGACCGCCGTCGTCGTTGATCTCGTTGCCGAGCGCGTATTGAGTGCCGAGTCCGTTGTCGAGAAGCATCTCGCGTTCGAAATCTTTGTACGAGGACGCGGACATAATCTTGCGCTGAATTATGGCGAGGTCCCACTTGGCGAGATCTTCGGCGGTCATGGCGAGTTCTCCGGCAGCGAACATCCAGCCCTTGCCCTCTTTGGGCGCGGGGCGAAGCGGGCCGAGCGCGTAGCGAAGATAGCCGGTCGGTTCGGTGGACGGGAGCTTCGCCTCGTCGGTGTTGTAGACGCTCTTCATGCCGAGCGGCGTGAAAACGCGTTCGGTGAGGAGGGCGAAGACGTTCTTCCCGCTGGCTTTTTCGATGATGGCTCCGGCGATGACGTAATTGGTGTTGCTGTACTGCCACTTGGTGCCGGGATCAAAGTCGAGTGGCTTACGTCCCCAGGTGTCGAGGATCTGCTGGACGGTCACGGGCTTTAACATCATGGGCATGACGTAGTCTTGCGGCCAGTAGTCCTGGTAACCGGAGGTCTGGGAGAGCAATTGGCGGATCGTGACTTCGTCGGCGCGGGTCAGGTTCGGCAAGTATTTCGAGACTTTGTCGTCGAGCGAGAGCTTGCCCTGCTCCTGCAGGAGCAGCGCGGCAACGGCGGTGAATTGCTTGCTGATGGAACCGATGCTGTAGCGCATTTCGGGGCGAGCGGGAGTTTTGGGATCGAGGATGGCTTCACCGTAGGCTTGAACGTAGGCGATGCGCCCGTCTTTGACGACAGCAATGGAAGCGCTGGGCACGCCTGTCTTCGCCAGGATCTGGGTGGCAGCGTCGTCGATTTTGTGGCGAAGATCAGGGGCGAGGCTCGGGGCAGTTTGGGCGACGAGCGCGGAAGAAGTCAATACGATGAAAATCAGGAAGCCGAGAATGTGGCGGGGGCGAATATGCATGTGTGCTCCTACGACTGCGAAACGCGCAGTTTAGCATACCGCCTCGGTAGAAAAGCCGGAGAGGCCCCAGATCCAGTTGCTAGGATCGAGTGCTTGAAGTCCGATTTGGCCGGCAATTTTGGTTCCAGGTTGGCCGATCCATATGATCCGATAGAATCGCATTTCGTCATCGTGTTGCAGACTTACGACGGTGCCAACCCGCAGTGCGACATCAATACCGTCGACTCGAACGCCGCCGACGCTAATATCGACGGTGCGGGCGATGCGCTGGAAAGGTTCACCTTCGGCATCGGTGCCGGAGATTTCAACAAGAACCGATTTCGGTAGGCGCTGATTTTGACGTCTGTCCATGGCTGAATGCTCCCGTCAACAAGCCTCAGTCAGATCTATCGGCAGATGGGAGTACAAAGTGTAGGTGAAGGATGAGATACGTAGCACTACTGCGGGCTGTCAACGTTGGGGGTACGGGGAAGCTGCTTATGAAGGATCTGGTCGCTGTCTGCGAACGAATGAAGTTCGGGAATGTGCGTACCTACGTCCAGAGCGGGAATGTGCTGTTCGATAGCGAACTCGGCGAAGGCGATGTTCGCGACGCACTGGAGAAAGCGCTCGAAAGCAAGATGGGCAAGAAGGTTGCCGTGATGGTGCGTACGGAGAAGGAGCTACGCGGAATTGTGGAGGCGAATCCGTTCGCGGAGTATCCGCCGGCGAAGGTGGCGGTGGCGTTTCTTCAGACAAGAGTGAATAAGGATGCGGTGACCAGCCTGCGAGGAGCCGATGGTGAGCAGGTCCAGCCGGGCAAGCGAGAACTGTATATCTACTTCCCGAACGGTATGGGGCAGTCGAAGTTAAGATTTCCGGCAAGCATGGGTGAAGCGACGTCGCGGAACATCAATACGGTGAGGAAGTTGGCGAAGATGTTGGAAGGGGAGTAGGGCAGGACGGGGCATAGCCCCGTCCCCACACGAGCTATTGCGCTGAGGTGATTTTCTTCACGACCAGGGTGTTGCCGTTCATGTCTCCGGTGACGGAGACGATCTGTCCGGCGAGAGCGTCGAACTGCTTCTGGTCACCTTTAAGGATGTAGGACTTGCCTCCGGCGGCGACGGCGTATTTCGAGCCGTGCTTGATGCATTCGCGAACGCAGTCGGCGTCGGACTTGCCGGCGATCATGTGCTTCTTGGTGCACATGTCATCGGTGAGGACGCCGGTGATGGTTTTGGTGTCGGCCATCGCGGTGATGGTCAGGGCGAGGATTGCTAATACGAAGAGTTTTTTCATTTTCTGTCGCTCCTAAAGTTGGTTGAAAAGACCCACCCTTCGCTGCGCGAAGGATGGGGCACCTTACCTCAGCGGCTGAAGCCGCTTGACTCTTTATCTCGATATCGCAGGCCTAAAGGCCTGCGCCACCGGTTCGGTTCAAACATGAACAGCTTCGGTGTCATGATGCTGTTCGGCTTTCAGTGCGGGTTTGACCTCCCAGTTCCATTTCCAGATGGCGAAGATCGGTGGATAGAGAATCAGCTCCATCACGAACGAGGTGATGATGCCGCCGATCATGGGGGCCGCGATACGTTTCATAACGTCGGCGCCGGTGCCGACGGACCACATGATGGGCAGCAGTCCGAAGAACATGCAGGCGACGGTCATGACCTTGGGGCGCAGTCGCTTGACGGCGCCGTGGACGATGGCTTCACGTAGGTCTTCCCAACTCGACATTTGCCCGCGTTGCTTGGCTTCTTTGTAGGCGATGTCGAGATAGAGCAGCATGAAGACGGCGGTTTCGGCGTCGACACCGAGAAGGGCAATGAGTCCAACCCAGACGGCAACGCTCATGTTGTAGCCAAGCCAATACAGCAACCAGACGGCGCCGATGGCTGAGAAGGGCACGGCGAGGAGAATGATTGAGGTCTTCACGGCTGATCCCGTGTTTGCATAGAGCAGCAGGAAGACGACGAAGAGAACGATGGGCACGACGACTTTGAGGCGCTCGCGTACTCGCTCCATGTTTTCGAACTGGCCGCTCCAGACGACCTGGTAGCCGGCTGGGATGGAGAGCTTCGAGACGGCGGCCTTGGCTTCGCGAACGTAGCCGCCAATATCGCGTCCCGATACATCGACGTAGACGTAGCCGCTGAGGCGTCCGTCTTCGTCGCGGATCATGCCGGGGCCAGTTTTCATCTTGATGTCGGCGATCTGGCCGAGCGGGACTTGCGCGCCGGACGGTGTAGCGACGAGCACACGCTTGAGGCTGTCGATGTCGCTGCGGTAGTCGCGCATGTAGCGGACGTTGACGGTGTAGCGTTCGCGGCCTTCGACGGTGGTCGTGACTGGCTCGCCACCCACGGCCGACATGAGGACGTCTTGCGCGTCGTCCACGGTGAGGCCGTAACGAGCGAGTTGATCGCGCTTGAGGTCGAAGTCGAGGAAGTAACCGCCGGTAGTGCGTTCGGCGAAGGCGCTAGCAGTTCCGGGGACTGGCTTAAGCGCGGTTTCGATCTCGCTGCCGATGCGCTGGATCTCACCCAGGTCGGAGCCGAGGATCTTCACTCCGATCGGTGTGCGGATGCCGGTGCTGAGCATGTCGATGCGCGCCTTAATAGGCATGGTCCAGGCGTTGGCGACGCCGGGGAAGGTGAGCGCTTCGTTGAGTCCGCCGGGGCCGTAGATGAGTTGCTGCGTGCTCTTGTGATCGGGCCAGAAGCGACGCAGGACTTTGGCAGACCAGTCGGGGACTGATTTCGACCACCAGCGATCCTGCTTCGGCCACTCGTCTTGCGGCTTGAGAACGACGACGGTTTCCATCATCGAGTAGGGCGCGGGGTCGGTTGCGCTATCGACACGGCCAGCTTTGCCGAAGACTCGATCGACTTCGGGAAAGCTCTTAATGATGCGGTCCTGCGTTTCGAGCAGGCGGGTGGCTTCGCCGACGGATATGCCGGGAAGCGTGGTCGGCATGTAGAGCAGCGTGCCTTCGTCGAGCGGCGGCATGAATTCGGAGCCGAGCTTGCCGAAGACCGGGATGGTGACGACCATCAGAAGGATTGCTGCTCCGATGGTGAGCCAGCGCCAGTTGAGCGCGAAGTGGACGACGGGCTCATAGATCTTCATCAGCGGGCGGCTGATGGGATGGTTCTCTTCGCTGTGAATCTTGCCGACCAGCAGCGAGTTGGTGATGCGCGCGAGCCAGCGCGGGCGGAAGTTGTAGGTCTTCATGTGAGTGAAGAGCAACCGCATCGCGGGGTCGAGCGTGATGGCGAGTATGGCCGCGATGGCCATGGCGAAGTTCTTGGTAAAGGCCAGTGGCTTGAAGAGGCGGCCTTCCTGACCTTCGAGGGCGAACACCGGAACGAAAGAAACGGCGATGACGAGGAGAGCGAAGAAGCTGGGGCCTCCGACTTCTTTCACGGCGGAGACGATGACGTCGCGGTAGTCGCCACGGCGTCCGTCGGCTTCCCAGTGCTCGAGTTTCTTGTGCGTTTGTTCGACGACGACCACGGCTGCGTCAACCATGGCACCGATGGCGACGGCGATGCCTCCGAGAGACATGATGTTGGCGGTCATGCCGGAGAGTTGCATGGGGATGAAGGCGAGCAACACGGTGATCGGGATGGTGATGATCGGGATCGCAGCGCTGGGGAAATGCCACAGGAAGATGAGAATCACCAGACTGACGATGATGAGTTCTTCAATGAGCGTGTGCTTGAGGTTGTCAACGGAGCGGCCGATCAGCTCGGAGCGGTCGTAGGTCGGGACAATCTTGAGGCCCTTCGGGAGCGTGGGCTCAACCTCGGCGATCTTTGATTTGACGTTCGCGATCACTTTTTCTGCGTTCTCGCCGAAGCGCATGATGACGACGCCACCAACGGCCTCGCCGCGTCCGTCAAGTTCGGCGACGCCGCGACGGATGTCGGGACCGAAGGTGACCGTGCCGACGTCTTTGACGCGTACGGGGACGCCGGTTTGAGAATTGCTCATCACGACGATGTTGCCGATGTCGTCGAGCGAGCGGATGTAGCCCTTGCCGCGCACCATGTATTCGCGGCCGGAGAATTCGACGAGGCGGCCACCGACGTCGTTGTTCGACTTGGCGATCGCATCGCGAACCATGTTGATCGGAATCTTGTAGGCCAGCAGGCGGTCAGGGTCGATGTTGACCTGGTACTGGCGCACAAATCCGCCGACGGGCGCGACTTCAGCAACGCCGGGAACAGCCTGAAGGGCGTAGCGAAGATACCAGTCCTGATACGACCGCATCTGATCCAGGCTGTACTGGCCCGAAGTATCGACGAGCGCGTATTGATAGACCCATCCGACGGAGGTGGCGTCTTTGGCGAGTTCGACGTTGACGCCCTTGGGCAGGCGCTGCGTGACGGAGTTGAGGTACTCGAGGGTGCGCGAGCGCGCCCAGTAAATGTCAGTGCCTTCGTCGAAGACGATGTAGATGTAGCTGAAGCCGAAGTCGGAGAAGCCGCGGATGTCTTTTACTTTTGGCATGCCGAGCAGGGCAGAGGTGATCGGGTAAGTGACCTGGTCCTCGATGATGTCGGGGCTGCGGTCCCACTTGGCGTAGACGATGACCTGCGTGTCAGACAGGTCGGGAATGGCGTCGAGCTTCGTGTTCTGCATTGCGCGCCAGCCGAAGATGGCGCCGACGGTGACGAACAGCAGCACCAGGAAGCGGTGACGCGCGCTGAATTCGATGATGCGGTCGATCATGACGCCCTCCTTAGTGCTTCATTCCCGGCATGTTTTGCATGTCGTTGTTGCTGACAGGAGCCTGTGCGCTGGTCCCTGCGGGAGCTGGCGCTGGAGTATCGGATGCCGATAATTTCATCCGGCTCTCGGAATCGAGGAGGAAGTTGCCGGAGCTGACGATGGTCTCGCCTGGCTCGAGTCCGAAAAGGACGATGTACTTGTCTTCGACCTGGGGGCCGAGTTTCACCGAGCGCGGTTCGAACTTGCCGTTTTCGCGGACGACGAAGACGGTCTGGTTCTGGCCGGAGTTGAGCACCGCTTCGGCGGGCACGATCATGTGCTTGCCGTAGTCGATCTTGAGTTCGACGTCGGCGAACATGTTGGGACGAAGCTCGAGCTTGGGGTTAGCGACATCGATGCGGACCTTGGCCGTGTGAGTCTGTGGATCGAGCGCGGGGAAGATGTAGGCGATGCGTCCGACAAGTTCGTGGCCGGGCGCGTAGCTGAGTTTGATGGTCGCGGTCTGACCAGACTTGATGTAGGGCAGTTCGTACTCGTAGACATCGGCGATGACCCATACGCGCGAGAGATCGCTTAGCGTGTAGAGGTCCATGTCGGGCGTGACGGCCGAGTGCGGGAAGGCCTTGCGATCCGTGACGTAGCCGCTGTGCGGTGCGTAGAAGGTGATCGTCCGGCTGGATTGACCGGACTGGTCAAGTTTCTTGATTTGGGCGTCACTGATGTCCCAGAGACGGAGACGTTCGCGAGCGGACTCCAGCATCGACTTTGAGCCAGCGGCGACGTTGCCGTACTGTGAGTTGCCGAGCGTTTGCTCGCCGCGTTTGGCGATCAGGTATTCGTCTTGTGTGGCGACGAGGTCCGGACTGTAGAAGGTGAAGATGGGTTGTCCGGCCTTGACGAACTGGCCGACGTAATCGACGTAGGCCTGTTCGATGAAGCCAGGGATCTTCACGTGGATGTGGCTGATGCGCGTTTCGTCGGGGGCGACCGTGCCGTTGGTGCGTACGACGCGGGTAAGCCGGTCTTCCGCGACAGTTGCGGTGCGGATGCCGAGCAACTGCTGACGCTGCTGGCTGATGCTGATCATGCCATCGTCGGTAGAGCCCTCGCCTTCACGCATGGGAACGAGGTCCATGCCACAGTCGGGCGCGGTGCCGGGCTTATCCGAGTGATAGTTCGGGTGCATCGGGTCGTACCAGTAGAGGATTTTGCCGCCGGGTTCAGATGCTGCTGCGTGATTTGCGTGCGCATCGTGCGGACCGGAGGCGCTGGCGACCTGGTTGCGCGAACGAAAGAAGCGTCCGCCGAAGATAACAGCTGCAAGTGCGACAATCACGACCGCGACCGCGATGATTCTCAGCCATTTGGAATTAGTGCTATTCATTTCGTCTCCTTTGCCGCGGGAGCTTCCGGTGTCGATGCGGCTGCGGTCAGGGCGGTGCCGGTCAGTGATTCAAGTCGGGCGAGTGCGATCTGGTAGTCAGCGAGTTGCCGGTAGTACTCGAGCTGATAACTGTGCAGGTTCGTGAAGTTCGAGAGCACGGTCTGAAAATCAACCGAACCGACGCTGTATCCGGCGCGTGAAGAATCGAGAGTCAACTGCGTTTGCGGCAGAATGGCTTTCTCGTAAAGCTGCATAAGGCTGTCGGCGGTCTGCGCCATCGTGAACATCTGGCGCAGCTCGTAGTGGAGTTCGTTGAGACGGTTCTCGCGGCTTTTCTCTCCGGCTGCGGCTTCGACCTGTGCCTGCTTAAGCGCTTCCTGCTGCTTCTGCTTGTAGAACACCGGAATATTCACGCTGAAGGTGACGCCGTGCATGTCGGGCATGCCGGTGCGCTGTTCGTACATGTAGCCGACGCTGAGATCGGGCCGGTACTCGCGCTTGGCGAGGTCAGCCATCAGGCGGCTGCGAGCGATGTTGATCTGCTCGCGAGCAAGATCGGGATCGCTCTTCTCGGCAGCGGCAAGGACTTCTGTGGAGTTCGGTAGCGCTGCGCGATTGATTTCTTCCGCAGGTGGAAGGGGTGCATCAGCGGCGCGTCCCATGAGGGTGTTCAGGCGGGCCTGCGCAATGTTGCGTTGCTGCTGGAGCATGGTCAGGCGCTGGATCAGCATTGTGAGTTCGACTTGCGAGCGCAGCACGTCGGGCTGAGCGGCTTTGCCGACGCGATAGCGTGATTCCGTGACGTCGGAGATTTGCTGGAGTAGAGCCTTGTCCCGATTAGTGATGTCGATCGCCTTGCCGGTATAGAAGTACTCGTAATAGGCCGCTTTGACGTCGGCGGTAACTCGACGCACACTTGCGTCGCTTTCGGTCTGCGCGGAGGCGACATCTTTCTGGGCGATCTCGCCGCGGAGGCCCCGCTTGCCCCACAGCGGCAACATCTGCATGGCTCCGATGCTGCGGTAGCTGGATGGATCGTTGGCCATGGTCTTGAACGGGATGGGATCACCCATCCAACCGACGGAGAGTGTTGGGTCGGGTAGTGCTTTCGCCTGCGGGACTTTGTGTCGCTGCGCCTCGATCATCAACGACGAACGCTGGATCGCCGGATTGTGGGCGATAGCCTCGCGGACTACATCGTCGAGGCGAAGGCGAGCGTCAGGGCTCTGCTGCGCAAACGCGGCCATCGCGAGAAGCACAAGCAGTACGGCTACGGGAGCCGCTGATCTTCGAATCATGGAATCTTCTCTCTTTTTGCTTTGTCAATTTCCGTGACACAGGGGCGCACGGACACGAGGCCAGTGCGTGGTCAGACGCAAAAAGAGATCAGATAAGGAAGGTGCAGAGACGAGATTGTGCTGGGCCGATTTCGGGCGGTGCGGAACGGACGGTCTCGTCGATAGCTTGCGCAGGAGCGGCGGCGAGTTCGAGTACTGCTGGGCGATGCAGAGCAACCCCGGATGACGTCGGGGCTTGCAGTTCGCTTTTCGGGGCGGGCCTCGCCGCCGAAATCTCACAGCAAGAAGATGGTTCGCTTGCAGCTTTGAGCTGGGTATCGGCCTGATGGAGCTTCGCCATCATGGGGCAGTCAGGCGGGCAGTTCATGCCGGATTCGTTCGCATCGGTGCACAAAGTGGCCGCGAGCGCAGGAAGACCCAGAACAGAGAGGATCAGCAGCACGGATACGAATTTGAAAACACGCCCCACAGTGAACTTAGATTAGTTTACGCGGTTTTGCGACACAGTGATTTTTGTCACAGGTCGCACCCTCCCCTTTGGGGAAGGGTGCGGCACCCGTTCGGTCCTATTTCGCCGGAACCAGTTCTTTGATCGGCGAAGTCTGTATTTGCTGAGCTTCCTGGCGCAGGCTCTCGAAGAGCACGGTCGAAAGATAGCGCTCGCCGAAGCTCGGGATGATAACGACGATCAGCTTGCCTTTGTTTTCGGGACGCTTGGCCACCTGGACGGCAGCGTGAACGGCAGCGCCAGAGGAGATCCCGACTAGCAGACCTTCTTCTGCCGGAAGTCGGCGGGCCATGTTGATGGCGTCATCATTGGTGACCTGGATGACCTCGTCGATGAGGTCGGTTTTCAGGATCTTGGGGACGAAGCCGGCGCCGAGTCCCTGGATCTTGTGAGGGCCGGGCTTGCCGCCGGAGAGCACCGCACTGTCGGCGGGCTCGATGGCGATCGTCTTAAAGCCGGGCTTTTTGGATTTGATGTACTCGCTGACACCTGTCAGGGTGCCACCGGTGCCAACGCCAGAAATAAGGATGTCGGCCTGACCATCGGTGTCGTTCCAGATCTCAGGGCCGGTGGTTTCAAAGTGAATCTTCGGGTTTGCCGGATTGTCGAACTGCTGAAGGATGTAGCCGTCGGGAGTCTCAGCAAGAATCTCTTCGGCCTTGGCGATGGCGCCCTTCATGCCTTGGGGGCCGGGCGTCAGGACGACTTCGGCTCCGAAGGCGAGCAGCAGGATACGGCGCTCAAGGCTCATCGTTTCTGGCATGGTGACAATGAACTTGTATCCTTTGACGGCAGCCACGAACGCGAGGGCGATGCCGGTGTTGCCGCTAGTGGGTTCGATGAGTACGGTCTTGCCGGGCTTGATCTTGCCTTCACGCTCCGCGGCATCGATCATGGCAAAGCCGATACGGTCTTTGACACTGTTCAGCGGGTTCTGACTCTCAAGCTTGGCGACGACGCGCGCCTGGGCGCCTTCGGTTACGTGATTCAGTTCCACGAGGGGTGTGCGCCCGATCAGTTCAATAACGTTCTTTGCGATGTTCATCGTTCTCTCCAGAGCTAACCTCAGGGGCTAAAGCCCCGGAATGTTGGGGTCCTTAGTGGCACGGCTGAAGCCGTGCCCTACCCGAGCATGTGATGCAACAGAACCTGACTGCGAGTTACTTGATTAACATAATCAAGTAGATAATATTAGACGCCGGAAACCTATGAAGGTCAACATTTTTGTTTTTTTGCTGGTTCGGCCCGCCGGAGGTCAGATTTCGTAGGTTATGGCGCTTTCCATGGCGTCGCATTCTTCCAGCATCTGCGCTACGGTTTTTGACTTCAGAACGGATTCGGTGTGCGCGTGGAGCCCTTGCCAGAGGTCATTCAGTACGGAGCGGGCGACATTTCTGCGGCGCGAGCGCCCCGGCATGAAATTGGTGTTGCCGACCGGACCTTCGAGGGCAGAGACGATGTCGAACAAAGTGATAGAGGTTGCCGGTTTGGCGAGAACGTATCCGCCCTGGCGGCCGCGAACACTGGCAACGAGGCGCGCGTTCTTGAGGGCGAGCATCAATTGGTCGAGGTACTGCTTCGGGATGCCCTGGCGTTCAGAGATCTGGAGTACTTGTACGGGACCGGAGCCGGAATGACGCGCGATGTCGATGAGCGCGAGCAACCCGTATTCGCCTCTGGAAGAGATCTTCATAGTGTCGGTTGAACAGGAACAAGCAATTGTATCAACTCAGTCATCATTTTACGATGCTGATCGTGATACGAGAGAAGTTGACTGCGGGGAGTGAGTGAGTTTCCTATAAGCTTGTGTTCATGCGCACCCTCCCTTCGGGAAGGGTGCGGCACCCGAGCTACTTGCGAAGGAGTGTCGAATGACAGGAAGTGATGTTCCGGCGGAGAAGACGGCGGTAAAGCGTTCGGCGTGGAAATCGTTGGAGTCGCATTACAAGAGAGTTCGCGGGACGCATCTGCGCGAATTGTTTGCCGAGGACGAGAAGCGGGGAACGAAGATGACGCTTGAAGCCGCCGGGCTGTTTCTCGACTATTCGAAGAATCGCGTCACGAAGAAGACACTGAAGTTGCTAGCGGAGCTGGCAGAAGAGGCGGGCTTGCGCGATCGGATCGATGCCATGTTCCGCGGCGACAAGATCAACGTGACCGAGCAACGTGCCGTACTCCACGTTGCTCTGCGTGCTCCGCGAGATGCGTCGATCATCGTGGATGGTGAGAACGTTGTGACGGCCGTCCATGCGGTGCTGGATAGGATGGCGGCGTTTTGCGAACGCGTCCGCAGTGGGGAGTGGACGGGGTATACGGGCAAGCCGATTCGCAATGTCGTGAATATTGGGATCGGTGGCTCGGATCTCGGGCCGGTCATGGCGTATGAGGCTCTGCGGCACTACAGCAAGCGGGACATGACGTTCCGGTTCGTCTCGAATGTCGATGGGACGGATTTCGCTGAGGCTGTGCAGGATCTGGATGCGGCGGAGACGCTGTTCATTGTCTCGTCGAAGACGTTCACGACGCTGGAGACGATGACGAATGCGCATACGGCGCGGGCGTGGTCGCTGGCAGCGTTTGGAGGAGACGAGAAGGCAGTTGCGAAGCACTTTGTGGCGGTGTCGACGAACGCGGAGCAAGTTGCGAAGTTTGGAATCGACACGGAGAACATGTTCGGTTTCTGGGACTGGGTCGGCGGACGCTACTCGATGGACTCGGCGATCGGGTTGTCGACGATGCTGGCCATCGGGCCGGACAACTTCCGCAAAATGCTCAGCGGGTTCCATGCCATGGACGAGCATTTCCGAACAGCGCCGTTCGACCGCAACATGCCAGTGCTCATGGGACTACTCGGCATCTGGTATGACGATTTCTTCGGCGCGCAGACGGCGGCGGTGCTGCCGTATGAACAGTATCTGAAGCGCTTTCCGGCGTACTTGCAGCAGTTGACGATGGAGAGTAACGGGAAGAGCGTCACGATTGAGGGAGAGCCGGTCGAGCACCAGACGGGCGCTATCTATTGGGGCGAGCCCGGAACGAACGGGCAGCACTCTTTCTATCAGCTGATTCACCAGGGGACGAAGCTGATACCGTGCGACTTCATAGCGTTTGCCGAGACTCTGAATCCGCTGGGGAGGCATCACGATATGCTGCTGGCGAATGCGCTGGCACAGGCCGAAGCGCTGGCGTTCGGCAAGACGGCCGATCAGGTCAGGGCCGAAGGGACGCCGGAGTGGCTCGTTCCGCATCGGGTGTTTGAGGGGAATCGTCCGTCGAACACTATATTGGCCAAGAAGCTTACGCCGGAAATTCTGGGGGCGTTGGTCGCGCTGTATGAGCATATTGTGTTCACGCAGGCGGCGGTGTGGAACATCAATGCTTTCGATCAGTGGGGGGTTGAATTGGGGAAGGTGCTGGCACAACGGATTGTCCCTGAGTTGGAAAGCCAGTCGGAGCCGGAACTCAAGCACGATAGTTCGACGAATAATTTGATCCGGTGGTGTCGGAAGTATAAGGAGTAGGGAAGTCGTCGTGAACCCACTCAAGCAAGATCGGCTTGAGTGGGCCACAGTAGCTCACGTGCATTTTCACCCCGCTCAAGCCAAAGGCTGGCTTGAACGGGGCACCATCACCTATTTTGAGATGGGTTGGGCGCTGCGGATGTCCAGCGAGATTTTCGGTGGGTTCAGCAGCGTGTTGTGGATGAGGCAGTGGTGAACCGCTGTTTCGATGCCTTTCTTGTGCTCGTCAGTTAGATCCAGCGGGACGTCCACTTCGATAACGAAGTTTTCCATGCGTGCGGGATTCTTAGCTTTTTCTGCCGTGACGCGGACGCGTGTGCCTTGTTTGACGTCGGGGGCGTGCTTGCGCAGATACTGGGCGGCGTAGAATCCGGCGCACGAGGCGAGAGAAGCCAGCAACAGTTCCGGGGGAGTCATGCCTTCGTCGAAGCCGCCGTTTTCAGCAGGCTGGTCAGAGACGATCTTGTGTTGACGTGCGGTGATTTCGAATTGTACTGAGCCGAGATGATCGACGATGACTTCCATGGTGTTTCCTCTCGAAGTATATGAAATCTGAGTGACGGGGCTTACATAAGAGAAATGCAAACGGGCGAGAAACGTTACAGTTTTGTGAAGCCATGCTGGAATAGCTCAGGCCCGATGTGCCGTGGATTTCGCACTCTCAAAGGCGCGGAGGTACTCCGCGACGAGTAGATGGCGGAGGCTGTCGGCGGTCTCTGGTCTGCACGGGGCGTCGTATTGGTGGCACTTCTGGACGGCGCGCTCAAGGTCCTGAACGAAGGCCAGGCAGGCCGGGCAATCTTGAAGGTGTTGCTGGATGTGTTCGCAGGCGAGGTCGTCGACGCGGCGGCCGAGGTACTCGGAAAGCTGGGCGAACATCTTGCGGCATTGCAGCGGCTTGGCGGCGGTCTTGCGCGGGCGCTTTGTTGGCTTCTTCTCGGTAACTTGCGACAACTCGCGGCGGAGGGCCAGACGGGCACGATGGAGGCGGACGCGTACGGTGCCTTCGCGAAGGTCCATGATTCTGGCGACCTCGGCTGTGTCGAGTTCTTCCATGTCGTGTAGGACGAGGATCATACGGTACTGCGGCGGGATGCGCTGAATGGCACGGCGGACGCGCTCGGATTCTTCCTGCGAGAGCGCGGACGCTTCGGGACCAGTATGAGCGGTTGTGGTCAGTGACTCGAGTTCGGCCGCGTCGGGCATCAGCTCTTCGAGGGTGATGGTTTCTTTGGGGGCGAACTTGCTGCGACGGCGGCTCATCCAGCAACGATTCTGGGCGACTTTGTACAACCAGACCGCGAGGGCCTTTTCGTTTTCGATCTTGGGAAGGTAGGGGATGGCCTTGAGCAGAACGTCCTGCATGGTGTCTTCCGCGTCTTCGCGGTGGCCGCAGACTTTCATGCTGAAGGAGAAGACGGTTCCTTGAAGCAGGCGAAGTGCTTCGTCGAGGGCGGCGGGATCGCCGGATTTTAGTTGTTCGAACGCCCGGTTGAGTTCAGCGCGCATAAGTCATCTTTCACGGTTGCTGATCGGCATCATTGCCAAGATTGTCTTCTTCTTTCCGTCGAGACTCGACGGAGCAAAAACGTTGCCGTCAGGTGGGCACTCCGAGCTTCGGTAGCAGCCATTGAGTCAAGAACAGGTATGCGGCCACCAATGCCAGTATCCATGCCCACTCAGGCATTTGAATCCTCCAGGGTGAACTGCCAGCCGCAGTACTTCTCTGCGGGAGCATTGGGCGGACAATGCAGGCATTGAGTCCTAATCCGCGAATCTATTGTACGTGCGAATGTGTCGAACTCGACCATGCCGACACTCTTGCAGGGAAAGTCGGGAAGGCCCTTGCCGCGGCGCGTCTCCTGCACACGACAGACATCCATATAGAAGATGAGTGTTTTGCGGTCTTCGGACCATTGAAGATGCTGTTTATTGATGATGCTGTACATGCGGAGGCTGAGGGCGCGTTCGAGTGCGGGAAGGCCACCTTTTTCGCGTATGGCGAAGGTGATCATAATGCGGCGGGCTTCTGCCCGGGCGAACTTGCGCCAGGACTCGGCATCAAGTTCGATGGCCGTGTCCATGCCGAACTTGCGTTCAGCGGCAAGGAACCAGCAGCCGTCATGGGCCAACCAGTTCTTGGCGAACATGTCGAGCGCTCGAAGGAGTTCCTCGCGGGTCATACTCTGATAGGGGTTCACGATGACCTCCGTAGCAAGAATGTCCGTGCGCAAGCATCAATTGTATTTGGAAGTATAGTTGGAGTGAACAACTCGCTTTCGTTGGTTGTGAAGGAATGCCGGACTGGAGTCTGGCGCTACGGCCGCACGAAGCGAAGAGAACGGGAAGATGGCAACTGCTACGGAATCGATTGATACCTCGGAGAAGTCAAAAGCGTGTGGATTGTATGCGAACCAGCTTATAGTGATTCTCGTTTTGTCGCTGCTAACCGCGGCGCTTCTGATATTGGCCTATTTCGTGTCTGGCGCATTTCGCCGCGAGCAAGTTCGGCTGGGGGCGGAATATTTTCAGCGTGGACAAACGGCGCTGGCCGATTTCCGAGCGGATCAGGCTGTGGCGGATTTTCGTACTGCGCTAAGCTTTGCGCCTGACAACAGGTTTTATCGGCTGCGGCTGGCTCAGGCGCTCGTCTTGTCAAATCACGACAAAGAGGCGCTGGCGCATTTCCGGGAGTTGTGGGAGCGTGAGCCTGGGGACGGCGAAGTTAATCTGGAACTGGCGCGTTTGGCGGCACACTCGGGGAGCATGGCGGATGCGCTGAGGTTCTATCATGGCGCGGTATATGGCTTGTGGAGTGGGGACCCGGAGGAGAACCGGCAAAAAGCATGGCTGGAGTTGATCGGGTTACTGCTAAGCCAGCATGCGGACACGCAAGCGCAGTCGGAGCTACTTGCGCTCTCGGCGAGTGTTCCGGCAAGGACGTCTCTCAACCTGAATCTGGCGTCGATGTTCATGCGGGCGGGAGATGATTCCCACGCGCTCTCGTTCTATCGCTCCGTGCTGAAGACGGATCGGGAGAATCAAGCCGCACTGATTGGGGCTGGAGAAGCTTCTCTTGCGCTGGGGGATTTCAGGGCTGCTGTCGAATACTTCAAAGACGCTGCGAGGCATTTCGAATTGCCAAGTAACGTTCAATCGGATGCCCAGGTAGCTGAATTTGCGTCACAAGCGGATCCTTTCGGGAAAGCGCTGTCAGCGATGGAGCGCCGACGTCGGGCGACGGCGGCTTTTGCGGTGGCGGGAGATCGTCTGCACGGCTGCATGCAGAGCAAGGGAGAGGCCAGTCCACCGCCGCCCGGGCGATCTCCTTCACGCCTGCAGACCGATGATGTTCAGTGGAATGCATTGGGCAAGCAGGTGACTGAGCAGAGTCTGCGAAGGGATTCTGACGTTATCTACAGCGCGATGGACCTCGTTTTCCGTGTCGAGGAAGATACCGCAGCAGTTTGCGGAGAGCCGACTGGGAAAGACAAGGCACTGTTGATGCTGGGCCGTCACCGATCGGGGATGGGAAGGTAAGGCGAAGGATGCCGACAGAGATCAAGTCGACGGCTACGGATGCAGCAGAACTGAACGAGTCGGTACAGGCCACGGGTTACATTCCCATGGTACGCACCGCATTTGCTGAGGAGCGGTATTTTCTCCTTTTGGCGATTTTTATCGGTGTCATTTCTGGAGCGCTCGTAGTTTGTTTTCGGTTGACGATCGAGTGGACCAGTCTGGAATTGCTCGGCCCCGTGCCGGCGGGGATTCGACTCATAATTGTGCCGACGGTGGTGAGCCTCTTGATTGCCGTTCTGGTGATGAAGGTATTTCCAGCCGTCCGCGGCAGTGGGGTCAATCAGACCAAAGCTGCGCTCTACATTTATAACGGCTACATACCTTTCAGGACGGCAGTCGGGAAATTCATCACGGCCGCGTTGGCGATTGGTTCAGGACACTCGCTAGGTCCGGAAGATCCGTCATTGCAGATCGGTGCCTCGCTGGCGTCGGCGATCGGGCGACGGTTGCAGTTGTCGCGCGAGAAGTTGCGATTGATTGCGCCGGTTGGAGCGGCGGCAGGACTTGCGGCAGCATTTAATGCGCCGATCTCGGCGGTGCTGTTCGTTATCGAAGAGGTGATCGGGCGGTGGAGCGCGGGGATTCTCGGGGCGGTGGTCCTTTCGGCGGTCTCGAGCGTGGTTGTCACGCGATCGATTCTGGGATCGTCACCGATGTTCCGGATCCCACCAGTCGAGTCGATTCGGCCGTTTGAATTGTTGGCTTACACGATTCTCGGGGTGGTTGGTGGATTTGCATCGGTCATTTTCTCGAAGGCGATCGCGATCCTGCGACCACGACTGAAAGCGGCACCAAGGTGGACTCAATACCTGCAACCGGCGATCGCAGGGCTGCTGATCGGGCTCATCGGATATCTTGGCGCGCCGCAGGTGATGGGGGCCGGTTACAACGTCATTGATCGAGCGCTTCATGCTCGTTTCACCTGGCAGTTCTTGGCCGCGTTGGCGGGATTGAAGATTCTCTCGACGACGATGTCGTTTGTGAGCGGAACGCCTGGCGGCATGTTTGCGCCAACACTCTTTATCGGAGCGATGCTGGGTGGAGCGGTAGGCGGGGCGGAGCACGTTCTGTTTCCGCATTTGACCGGGAGTGTGGCTACGTACGCGCTGGTGGGGATGGGCGTGATGTTCGCAGGATTCTTGCGGGCCCCAATGACGGCTGTATTCATGGTGCTTGAGGTCAGCGGGAATTATTCGATCATTGTGCCTGTGATCCTGGCGAGTGGACTGTCTTACCTTATCTCGCGCAGTCTGCAGCCGGTACCGGTGTTTGACATGCTGAGCCGCCAGGATGGGTTGCAACTGCCGTCGCTTGAGGAAGAGCGAGAAGCGAAGGTGGTTCGGGTGGAGGACGCGATGCGCATGCCTCCGGTACTAGTAGTTGAGGGCGAAGAGACGGTCAGCGAAGCTCTCGCGCGAACGGAGAAGGTGCCCGAGACTGCTTTCATCGTGCATCTTGGGATGAACTCGTGGGCGAGTGTCACGAAGGAGTGGTTGAAGCAGGCGGTGAAGGACGGGAAGGGCGATTCGGTGCTGCAGAGTGTGTTGCCTCAGACTCCGATGCCGCGCCTTTACCCGGATCATCAGCTATCTGCAGCGCTTCCTTACCTACATGAATGGCCGTTGCTTGTGGTTGCTCACAGAGCGAGGCCGGATCAACTGGAAGGCATTCT
Organism: Acidobacteriota bacterium; assembly: GCA_023410055.1. Lineage (GTDB taxonomy): Bacteria > Acidobacteriota > Terriglobia > Terriglobales > Acidobacteriaceae > JAEZPW01. Next base: position 11,077 of record JAEYQK010000105.1, on the reverse strand, counting down.
GTCACTGAAGGATGCGCTGAGAGCGTATCGTGATGCGGGACAAGAGGGTGGTCCCCCGGGCGAGTAGAAACCTGCACTCAAGCCATTGCGGATTGTTGTCGATGAGCTTTTAGGTCCACCCAAGAGGCGTGGGCCAACATGGAAAGAGCGTTCCATCGATTTAACCCCGCTCAAGCCAAGGTCAGGCTTGAACGGGGCACCATCAAAATGCGTTGAATTTCCCTCAAGTAGATTTATCATCGCAGTGCCGAGCTGAATGCTGTGACATAGTTCAGGCGCGGACTATCAAGACAACCGACGTTAGTGGTGGGAATAGTTCCGTAGGAAGAGCTTGAACAATCCTGTTGAGAGCGAACTCGCCGAGCGCAGACTGGAAATGCGCGGCGATCGCCAGTGCGGCAACAACGACTTGAAGGCGAGAGGATACATGAAGAAGAAATTGGTTTTTGCGGTTGGTTTATTAGTGTGCTCGTTTGTGGGCACCGCGTATGGGCAGACCACTCTGAAGGGTGCGTTCAAGCGTACGCGAATTGGCGCAGCAATCAATGCGCGCCAGATCAATGGCCAGGATCCCCGAGCTGCGGGGATCATTGCCACGCAATTCAGCACAATCTCGCCAGAGAACGATTTGAAGTGGGAGAGGCTACATCCGAAGCCGGGTGTCTACAATTTTGACATTGCAGACAAGTACGTCGAACTGGGCGAGAAGAACAAGATGTTCATCGTCGGGCACACGCTGGTGTGGCACAGCCAGACGCCACGGTGGGTGTTCCAGGACGATGCCGGAAAGCCAGTCAGCCGAGATGAACTGCTGAAGCGCATGAAGGAACATATCTCGACCGTCGTTGGACGTTACAAAGGCCGCATTGGTGGATGGGACGTCGTAAATGAAGCGCTGAATGAAGATGGCACGATGCGGCAGTCTCAGTGGTACAAGATCATCGGCGACGACTTTATCGAGAAGGCGTTTGAGTTCGCGCATGAGGCCGATCCGAAAGCCGAGCTTTATTACAACGACTACTCGCTCGAGAATGAACCGAAGCGCAAGGGCGCTGTGGAAATCGTCAAGAAGCTGAAGGCGAAGGGGATTCCGATTCACGCCGTGGGTTTGCAGGGACACGACAGCCTCGACTGGCCGACGCTTGAGCAGCAGGATGCGACGATCCTTGCTTTCAAGAATCTTGGCGTGAAGGTTGCGATTACGGAGCTGGATGTCTCGGTGCTGCCGTCTCCGGACAATCAGCACTCGGCTGATATCAGTGCGACGGCCGAGGCGAAGGCCGCCGCGATGGCCGCGCTGAACCCGTATACGGCTGGGCTTCCTGAAAAAGCTCAGCAACAATTGGCAGACCGCTATCGCGATCTTTTCGCGGTGTATATGAAATATCGCGACACGGTTGAGCGAATCACGTTCTGGGGCGTGACCGATGGCGACTCGTGGAAGAACGGATTCCCGGTCAGAGGAAGAACCGACTATCCGCTGCTCTTCGATCGAGAGGGCAAGCCGAAGCCGGCTTTTGACGCCGTAATCAAGACCGCGTCAGTGAAGAAGAAGTAGGTCCGAACTGCCAAAAAAGGAAAACTATATGAAGAAGATTTTCTTCTTAGGGGCGCTTTGCGGCGCCCTTTTCTCTCTTTCTGTGTCTGGGCAGCAAGCTGAGGCGCCGGCCTACAAGAACCCACAGTTGCCGGTTGAGCAACGCGTCAACGATCTCGTGTCGCGGATGACCTTGAAGGAGAAAGTGTCGCAGCTTGGGCACAGGGCGGATGCGATTTCCCGGCTTGGGGTGCCGGAGTACGACTGGTGGAATGAAGGTCTCCACGGCGTGGCGCGCGCAGGCAACGCGACGGTCTTCCCGCAGACAATCGGGATGGCGGCGATGTTTGACGAGCCGCTGATGCAGCAGATCGCCGACGTGATCAGCACGGAGTTTCGAGCGAAGTATGTGGAGCGCGTGCACCCGGATGGTTCGACGGATTGGTATCGGGGACTGACGGTGTGGTCACCGAACGTCAATATCTTTCGCGATCCGCGCTGGGGCAGAGGCCAGGAGACGTATGGAGAAGATCCGTACCTGAGCTCGCGCCTGGGCGTCGCGTTCGTGAAGGGATTGCAGGGAGATGATCCGAAGTACCTGAAGGCGGTTGCGACACCGAAGCACTTTGCCGTTCACAGCGGGCCGGAAATCACGCGGCACTTCGTCAATGTGACGGCGTCGAAACGCGACATCGAGGAGACGTATCTGCCGGCCTTCCGCGCGACGGTGATGGAAGGCAAGGCCGAGTCGGTGATGTGCGCGTACAACTCGCTGAATGGTCAGCCGACCTGCGCAAATGACGATCTGCTCAAGACGCATTTGCGCGGCAGCTGGCGGTTCAACGGCTTTGTTGTTTCGGACTGTGCGGCGATCGCCGACGTGTTCACCGGGCATAAGTACACGAAGACCATTGAGGAAGGTGTGGCGGTCTCGTTCATGGCGGGGACTGACCTTGTTTGCGGCATGCCTCCGCAAGAGCGCCAGAAGTTCGAGAAGGACGCTCTGGAGAACGCCGTGAAGCAGGGAATCCTGCAAGAGGCCGTGCTAGACCAGGCACTGCGACGGTTGTTCATGGCGCGGTTCCGGCTGGGAATGTTTGATCCGCCGAGCATGGTTTCGTGGTCGAAGATTACTCCTGCCCAGAACGATACTGAGGAGCATCGTCAACTCGCGCTGAAGGCGGCACGGGAATCGGTGGTGCTGCTGAAGAACGAGAATGGCTTCCTACCGCTGAAGAAGGACTACAAGACGATTGCTGTCATCGGCCCGAATGCGGACAGCGAGGATGCGCTGGTCGGCAACTATAACGGGACGCCGTCGAAGCCAGTGACTGTTCTGGCGGGAATCAAGAAGCGGTTTCCGCAGTCGAACGTGATCTACGCGAAGGGCATTGGGCTGACGGGACCGGCGACGGAGATCATTCCGAGCGAGTTCCTGTTCACGAACGATAAGCGCGAGGCCCACGGACTGAGCGCCGAGTATTACAACAATACGAACCTCGAAGGGAAGCCGACGATTGCGCGTACGGACGCGACGGTGGACTTCAATTGGCAGTACGACGGCGTGACGCCGGACATGGTGCGGAACTTCTCGGTGCGGTGGACCGGAGTGCTGGTGCCACCGACGACTGGGGACTACCTGATCGGGTTCACGGGCGAAGACGGCTACCGGGTGACGGTTGATGACCAGGTTGTGGTGGAAGACTGGACGCAGCATCGTCCGGCGACGACCCTGACAAAGCAGGTTCACCTGGAAGCCGGGCATGTCTATCGTTTGAAGGTTGAGTACTTCCAGTTGATTCGCGGCGCCGAGGCGCGTCTGATCTGGAGCATTCTGGGCAAGGCCGAGCGTGAGGGGATCGATGCCGCGCGCAAGGCGGACCTCGTTGTGGTCGCGATGGGACTGTCACCCAGGATCGAGGGCGAAGAGATGAAGGTCAATGCCGAGGGATTCTCGGGCGGCGACCGTACAAAGATCGATTTGCCTGCGCCACAGCAGCAGTTTCTGGAGCGCATTTACGCCGAAGGGAAGCCGGTTGTTCTTGTGCTGATGGGCGGAAGCGCTATCGCGGCGAACTGGGCTGACCAGAAGCTGCCGGCGATTCTTGAGGCGTGGTATCCGGGTGGAGAAGGCGGAACCGCAGTCGCTGACGTACTGGCGGGAGATTACAATCCTGCCGGACGACTGCCGGTTACGTTCTACAAATCGGTCGACCAGCTTCCTGCGTTCGAAGACTACTCGATGTCGAACCGTACCTACCGGTACTACCCGGGAGAAGTGCTGTATCCGTTTGGGTACGGCTTGAGCTATACGACGTTTGCGTACAGCAATCCGAAGGTTGATCAAGAGAAGGTTGCTGGACCGCGCGGCGTGACGGTTTCTGTTGACGTCACAAACACGGGCAAGGTGGCGGGAGATGAAGTAGTTCAGCTGTATCTCACGCATGAAGGCATCAGCGGGGCGCCTTTGCGATCGCTGCAAGGGTTCCAGCGGGTGCATCTTGCGCCGGGGCAGAAGCAGACGGTGAGCTTCAGGCTGCAAGGGCGGCAATTGAGCATCGTGGACGAAGCTGGCACGCACAAGATCGTTTCGGGTCCGGTGCGAGTGTGGGTCGGCGGAGGTCAGCCGGTTTCGCGGCCGGGATTGCCGAAGATGGCAGGAGCGGAAGCGCGCTTCACCATCACTGGCGAAACGACGCTCCCGCAGTAGGGTCATCGTGACGATAGGGATTCCTCGCTACGCTCGGAATGACAAACGTGTTAGCACGTAGTCACTTGTCATTCCGAGGAGCGACGGACGAATCCTTACTTGTGAAAGCTTTCGGGCGGCCCCAGGTAACTGGGGCGCAGCCCGCCGGTGTTCACGACTAGCTTCTGAAGAACGAGTCCGGGATCTACCATCCAGATTTTCAGCGTGTGATATCCAGCGCCAGACAGGGTGAACTTGGTCTTCACCTTTCTGGCGCTGTCTCGTACTGTTTCCTCCCAATCGCGAAGAGCGTTGTGCTCGACCGCGTCGACGACCTGAGGCGGTTGATCGTCCCACGATATTCCGTAGCGCAGGCCCCGGCCGGGTACGAAGTTCTGTGTCGGTGAGAAGATCGCTTCGACTTCGACGTTCTTCGGATCGACGAGATACATTTTGTATTCGAGCCGAGGCGAGTTGGGGCCGGGAGTCGTGCTGGTTGCCGTAACGGGGAAGATGCTCATGCCGGAGAGAGTCCGGCCATGATCAGGAATCTCTTCCCACTTGACTCCGTTCGCGTCGGTCTTGTTGGTGAAGTGAGCCGCTTCTATTGACACGTGACCTTCGGTTTCGACGAAGCCCTGAAGCGTGTCGCTGTTGAGGTCGGGCGGGTTCCACGCCGCTACTCTGATCGGAATGGGTCTGCTGCCGGGGCCGCTAATCCTGACGGAACCCTCAGTGGTTCCGGAAGGTGCGTTGGCCCAGTCGATGGTGACCCAAATCCGCTGGTCGTCCCTGGTATTGCCACCGGTGCTGCTGAGTTGTATCCAGGGGGCGCTGGCTGTCGCCTTGAAGTCGAATGGCTGGTCTCCGCTGCGGAAAACGTCGATGTAGTGACGCTGACGGGTCAGTTTGTCGAACTTGGGAAGGGCGAACGGGCGGAATTCGGTACCGTACTCCGTGCCGTCGACGGCGATACCGAGGACAGCGCCTTCACGCGGAAGCACGTCGGTGACGCTGGGCAATTTGTCGACGGGAGGCTGTTGCCAGTAGGTGTAGCCGATGTGGGTCTGGTCCATCATGTGACTCCACTTGCCGCCCGCGAGAGTGTGGTTGTAGTAACGGTTCAGATCGGCGTGTTCTTTGAAGATGCGGCGCGCGGTTTCGGCCCACTCGTTGGCGCTGACGCGTCCTTGAGTGGCGTAGAGTTGGTTCTTGCCGACGGCAACGTAGAGTGCGAGAACCTGCGCGGAGGCCTTCGTCGGATAGAGAACAAGCTGGAAGAAGGCATCTTTCTTTTCGGCAGGCAGCTTGTTGTAGATGGCTTCGGCTTGATCGGAAATTGCCTGGAAGTCAGCCTGTGTACGGTCGGCTTCTTCGTAATTGGAGATGCTGTAGGTGGTAGGCTCCAGCAGCTCGGGCTTGCGGCGGGCGTTGTACTTGGTGTACTTGGCGACGATGTCGGCTATCGGGTCGGCGTATTCGGTACCGAATTCACGCTCGGCCCAGAGCTTGGTGAACTGGGCGATGTTTTCTTTGGGCCAGGCCTTTGGATCGCGGGCGTAGGTCAGGAAGAATTCGATGGGGAATTCCATCGGCTTCAAGTCGCCGACGTTCACGATCCAGATGCGGGTGGCGCCGTAGTTGTAGGCCAGGTTCATCTGTTCCCAGACCTTCGCGATCTGGATGGTGTTCAGCCACTTGTAATTGCGAGGGCCGCCGACGTAGTCGAAATGGTAGTAGACACCGGCGCCGCCTTTTCGAGTGCGTTCTTCAGGCGTGGGCAGGCGGCGGATGTTTCCCCAATTGTCGTCGGCCCAGAGCAGCGTGACGTCATCGGGCACGCGCATGCCCTTTTCGTAGTATTCCTGGACTTCCTTGTAGAGTGCCCAGTCCTGGGGAATGGCAGTCACGTCGGGATTGACCTTCTCGGCGAGGATCTTGCGCTGGTCGGCGACGATGTTCTCGAGCAGCTTGACATTGGCGGCTTCGGACATAGGTTCGTCGCCGTCGCCGCGCATGCCTACGGTTGTGATGCTTTCGTAGTTCTTGTTGCGTTCAACGCCATCCGCCCAGAACTTGCGGAGGACATCGGCGTTCTTGGTGTAGTCCCAGGGGCCGGTGCCGTGGCGTTTCCATTCCTGCTGGGCGCGAAGCATGGGCTCGTGGTGCGAGGTTCCCATCACGATACCGTACTCGTCGGCGAGCTTCGGGTTAAGCGGATCGTCTTCGTTGAAGGCGGCGTCCCACATGGCGGGCCACAAGTAGTTGCCCTTCATGCGGAGGATGAGTTCGAAGACCTTGACGTAGAACTTGCTGTTATAGCCGCCGAACTTTTCGTTGACCCATCCGGTGAGGGCTGGGGCTTCGTCGTTGAGGAAGATGCCGCGGTACTTGACGGCGGATTCGCCCTGGGTGAACTTGCCGCGAGCAACGTATATCTGGTCACGGTGCTTGGCTGGAACGTCGGCCCACCAGTACCAGGGAGATACGCCGATCTGCTCGGAGAGATCGTAGATGCCGTAGATGGAGCCACGCTTGTCACTGCCGGCGATGACCAGTGCGCGCCCGACGCCTTTTATTGGCTTGTCGACGATCTGAAGAGAGAAGGCTTCCCATTTTCCGGAGATGTCGGAGACGTCGATCTTGTGCGAGGCGACGAGGCGGCGAATGAGTTCACTCTTGCCGACGGTGCCGATGATGATCGCGACCGGGGCTGAGGCCGAAGTAGCGTTTACGAACTTAGGCTCGGTGCCGGTTACGCTTTTCAGGTCAGACTGAAGGTCTTTGGCGGCGCGGATGACTCCCGGGTAGTCCTTGGGATCGACGATGATTGTGGGAGTAGTGCTAGGCGCTGAGAGTGTGAGACAACCGGGAGTGCAGGTGTCTTCGATATAGCGCTTTTGTCCGAGAGCATAGAGATTGGTCGGGATTGAGGCGGCAAGTACGGCGAAAAAGAGGAGAAGAAAGACGATCCGTTTAGATGCCGGCATAGGCGGCACGCTCCAAAAGAGAGAATTGTTCAAGCCTCAAACAAAATCTAGTAAACAGTCAAAGTACGAGCTAAAATCTAGGCGAATTTCTGAGTACGATTATGGCGCGGATTTGGCGATATGAGAATCGTTGATGCAAAAGTAATTGTCTGCTGTCCCGGAAGGAACTTTGTAACGCTGAAGCTTTTTACCGAGGACGGGGTGTATGGCCTGGGCGACGCAACGCTGAATGGCCGCGAATTGGCGGTTGCCAGCTATCTGAGTGAGCATGTTGTCCCGCTGCTGATCGGGAAAGATGCGCGGCGGATTGAGGACATTTGGCATTACCTGTATAAGGGGGCGTACTGGCGGCGCGGGCCGGTGACGATGTCGGCGATTGCGGCTGTGGATACGGCGCTGTGGGACATCAAGGCGAAATCGCTGAACGTGCCGTTGTATCAGTTGCTGGGCGGGGCATCGCGCGAAGGCGTGCTGGTCTACGGGCACGCGAGTGGTGGGGATATTGAGGAGACGGTGGAGTCGGTCGCACGATTCCAGAAGAAGGGCTACAAGGCGATTCGGGCGCAGTCGGGCATTCCGGGGCTGGCGCATACGTATGGGGCACATCGCGGGGAGGGACATTATGAGCCGGCGGTAAAGAATGCGCCCCAGGAAGATGAATGGTCGACCGAAGCCTACATGGATTTCATTCCGACGCTGTTTGCGCGTTTGCGGAAGGAGTTTGGGCCGGAGCTGCATCTGCTCCATGACGCGCACCATCGGCTGACGCCAAATGAGGCGGCGCGAGTGGGCAAGGATCTGGAGCCGTATCGGTTGTTCTGGATGGAAGACCCTACGCCGGCGGAATTGCAGGAGTCGTTCCGGCTGATTCGCCGACATACGACAACACCGATCGCGGTGGGGGAAGTATTCAATTCGATCTTCGATTGCCAGCAATTGATACAGGAGCAGTTGATCGATTACATCAGGACGACCGTTGTCCATGCAGGCGGGATCACGCACCTGCGGAAGATCGCGAACTTGGCGGAGTTGTACCAAGTGCGGACGGGGTCACACGGGGCGACGGATTTGAGTCCGGTGTGCCTGGGGGCGGCGTTGCATTTCGATCTGAGCGTACACAATTTCGGGATACAGGAATACATGGCGCATGCCGAAGTGACGGACAGCGTCTTCCCGCACGCGTACAAGTTCGAGGACGGGATGATGCATCCGGGAGAGGCCCCGGGGCTCGGTGTGGACATCAATGAGGGGCTGGCGGCGAAGTATCCGTATGAGCGAGCTTATCTTCCGATCAACCGGAAGTTGGACGGAACGATGCATAGCTGGTAGTTGGATGAACGCGTCGACTATGGGGTCGGACAGAAATATCGTTGAACTGACTTTGGCGGTAGTAAAATCGTCGCGATAGTCCGATTCCCGAACAAACAGTTTTTTGCAATTCCAGGCCACTGGAAATCTGGAGAGAAACTATGCAGAATAGCGGCACTTTTCAACCGAAGCCTGAAGATAAGTTTTCTTTCGGTCTTTGGACAATTGGCAACCGCGGGCGCGACCCGTTTGGCGATGCAGTACGTCCGACAATCGACCCGGTAGATATCGTTAAGGTTCTGGGCGAAGTTGGCGCCTGGGGCGTGAACCTTCACGACAACGACCTTGTTCCGATCGACGCAACGCCGGCCGAACGCGATGCGATCGTAAAGGCCTTCAAAAAGGCTTGCGAAGAGAACAAGGTTTGCGTACCGATGGCGACAGTGTCGCTCTTCTTCCATCCGGTGTTCCGCGATGGCGCGTTCACGGCGAACGACGCAAGCGTGCGCGCTTATGCGATCCAGAAGACGATGCGGGCGATGGATCTCGGAGCCGAGCTGGGCGCGAAGATCTTCGTGCTGTGGGGCGGTCGCGAAGGAACCGAGACGGACGGATGCCGCAGGGCTGACGAAGCCGTAAAGCGTCTGCGCGAAGCGATTGATTTCCTGTGCGAGTACAACATCGACAAGAAGTACGGCTACAAGTTCGCGCTGGAAGCGAAGCCGAACGAGCCTCGCGGCGACATATATATGTCGACAACGGGACACTACCTCGGGCTGATTCCGACGCTGGCGCATCCGGATATGGTTGGCGTGAATCCGGAAGTGGCGCATGAGACGATGGCCGGCCTGAACTTCATGCACGGCGTTGCGCAGGCGTGGGAAGCAGGAAAGCTGTTCCACATCGACCTGAACGACCAGACGCCGGGCCGGTACGATCAGGACCTGCGATTCGGGTCCACGAATATCAAGGGCGCGTTCTGGCTCGTGAAGTTCCTGGAAGATGTGGGATACGCAGGGCCGCGTCATTTCGACGCTCACGCGTACCGCACCGAGAACTATGACGGCGTGAAGGACTTCGCGCGCGGCTGTATGCGTACGTACCTGATGCTGAAAGACAAGGCTGCACGCTGGAATGCCGATAAGGAAATCCAGAGCATTCTTGCCGAGCTGCCGAAGGGTTCGGTTGCTTCTCCGGCGGTCAGCAAGTACTCGAAGGATGCAGCGTCGGCGCTGCTGGCGTATTCGTTCGACAAGGACCAGATGATGAAGAAGGTCCTGCCGTACGAGCGTCTTGACCAACTCACGATCGACATCATTCTAGGGAATCGATAATGAACAGCCGCGCCAAGTCCCCGGTTTCAGCAGTTGTGCTTGTCTTCTTACTATTGCTGACAGGTGTTAACGCTTTAGCTGAGACCGGGGAGGCGGCGTGGTTGCGCTATGCTCGCCTCGACCCTCAGGTGGCCAAGCAGTATGACGGCCTTCCTGCGACGACGACCGTCGTTGGTTCCTCGCCTTTACTTACAACTGCACAGAGCGAGTTGGTTCGCGGTGTTAGAGGCATGCTTGGGCGGACGCTCCGGATCGTGTCGGGGAGCCCGAGCGAAAGTGCCATTGTTATTACGACGCTGAAAGACTTGCGGGGCGTCGATCCGAAATTCAAGACGACATCTGAAATTTCTGAAGAGGGCTTTGCGATTCAGCGATCGATGTATCGTGGGCAGCCGGCGATTCTGATCGTTGGTGGATCGGATCGCGGCGCGCTGTATGGGACGTTCGCGTTCCTCAGCAAGATGGCGCAGGGTGTCGATGTCTCGAAGCTGAATGAAGTGCAGAATCCGTCGGCGCCGATACGGTGGATCAACCAGTGGGACAATCTGGATGGCACAATTGAGCGCGGGTACGGCGGACGCTCGATCTTCTTCGATAAACGGAGTGCGCTGCCGGACCTCTCGCGAGCTGCCGAGTTCGCCAGGCTCATGGCATCTGTTGGCATCAACGGATGCGATGTCACGAACGTCAACTCGGACATTCACATCGTAGATACCGACTTTATTCCCCAGTTAGCGCGAATTGCGGACGTGTTCCGTCCGTACGGCGTTCGATTGGGAATCGCCGTGAATGTGAGCATTCCTAAGCAAGTGGGTGGGCTGGATACTTTCGATCCGCTGGACCCGAAGGTGGCGACGTGGTGGCAGCAGAAGTTCGATGAAGTCTATAAGCAGATTCCGGATTTCGGCGGCGTGGTTGTTAAGGCGGACTCGGAAGGGCAGTTGGGGCCGTCGGTGTATGGGCGGAGCCCTGCGGATGCTGCGAATGTGATTGCGAAGGCGCTGAAGCCTCACGGCGGAGTCGTGTTCTACCGCGCGTTTGTTTACAACCATCATCTTGATTGGAACGACCCGAAGGCGGATCGGGCGCGTGCGGCTTACGACATCTTCCATCCGCTTGATGGCAAGTTCGAAGACAACGTCATCATTCAGATCAAGAACGGCCCGATAGATTTTCAAGTTCGTGAGCCAGCATCGTCACTGTTTAGTGGACTTGAGAA
>JAEYQK010000103.1 GCA_023410055.1 Acidobacteriota bacterium | reverse complement strand
TGTTATTCAAGGGCTTCCATTACAGCATCGTGGAATCTGGGCCTAATCTGCTTGATCTTCTGCGACTGCCGGTCAGGCCAGGTGCGATTCGTGAGCAGGGTGATTGTGACCTGCTTTTCAGGATCACACCAGAGCGAAGTGCCTGTGAATCCGAGATGCCCGAAAGAGCGCGGCGAGAAGTGCTTGCCCGATTGGGACGGTTGGGACGGCGTGTCCCAGCCAAGTGCGCGCGATGTCCCGTGCGGAGACGACTCGCGACGGGTGAAGAACGCAACGGTTTCCGGACGAAGGATCGGCGCACCGCCGTTGATCATGCATTGTCCGAATCGAGCAACATCGGTTGCTGTCGAGAAGACGCCCGCGTGACCGGCGACTCCGCCCAGAACCCACGCATTCTCGTCATTCACTTCGCCTTGCACAACGCGCATACGAAAGCGTTGATCATCTTCCGTGGGCGGAATCGAATCGCGCGATCGTGCGGGCGGATTGAAGGTCGTATGGGTCATAGCGAGCGGCCCAAACACTTCCCGACGGCAGAAGGAATCCATGCTCTCGCCAGCAATTCGTTCCAGTGCAACTCCGAGCAGGATGAAGCCTATGTCGCTGTACTCGGCGCGCACACCGGGATCGGCGGTGAGTTCGCTCTTATAGCAGGCCTCGAGCAGTTGCTGTCGCGAATGGCAGTACTCGTACATGCGGTAATAGCTAGGCAGGCCGGACGAATGGGCCAGGAGCATGCGAATCGTCACTTCGGCCCGGCGCGGATCAGTGTTGTCGCGAATGAACTCGGGGACGATTGCCTCCAGTGGCATTTCGATGTCAAGTTCGCCACGCTCGTAGAGAATCATGGCCATTGCGGTAGTCGCTACGACCTTGGTGACCGACGCAAGGTCCCAGATAGTGTCGGGACGGATATCCGGAGATGTGGGATCGTAGGTGAAGCGTCCCAATGCCTTGAGTGCTAGTAGGTCGTTTCCGCGAGCTACGGCGACTGCAGCACCAGGGAACGCGCGCTGCTCTATGCCTTCGCGCAGAACGGCGAAAGCGCTGGCAAAAACGCGGTCTTGGTCGTCGTAAGCGGGGCGGAACCCGCTGGCGGTCTGTGGCGAGTCGTTCATCTTCGGACATTGGCGTTATAGCAGACGATGCCGCGAAGTGGAACCTTGAAACAGGGTGCCTGAATTGTGTACAGTCGCGAGTACCCCTAGGTTTATTCTGGCGTAACCGTGATTCGACACTCGATGTTGTTCCCCACTCGCTCGCTCTCTCTGTTACTAGCGATCATTTTGATTGCCTCCATGGCCTTGGCACAATCGCCTGATTTCTCAACCATAGACAACCTGATGGATGAGGCTGTGGCAAAGGGCAATATCCCGGGAGGCGTTGTTCTCATCGGGCACGACGGCAAGGTGTTTTATCACAAGGCGTTCGGCTACCGCTCGCTCGAACCCGCGCGTGAGCGTATGACCGAGGACACGATCTTCGACATGGCATCGTTGACCAAGTGCATGGTGACGGCCACTTCGGTCATGAAGCTTGTAGAGCAAGGCAAGATTCGGCTGAGCGATCCGGCGGCCCGGTACGTGCCGGAGTTCGGGCGCAATGGCAAAGGGGACATCACTGTTCGCGAGTTGCTGACGCACTACTCCGGGCTGCCGGAGGATCTTGATCTCAAGTCGGCGTGGGCGGGTAGGAACACTGCTTTCCAGATGATCGTGGACACGAAGCCGATCTTTCCGCCGGGCTCGCGCTTTCTGTACAGCGACATCAACTTCGAGATGCTGGGCTTCATCGTCGAGAAGGTCTCGGGTATGCCGCTGAACGAGTACGCGGAGCGGAATATCTTCACGCCGCTGGGCATGAAGGAGACAAAGTTCGAGCCTCCGGCGAACTGGTTTTCACGTATAGCTCCTACGGAGTATGACGAGCGTGGGCGCATGCTGCGCGGTGTTGTGCATGATCCTACGGCGCGCAGGATGGGCGGAGTCGCCGGACACGCGGGTCTGTTCTCGACCGCCGACGACACGGCGAAGTTCGCGCAAGACATGCTCACCGGGTTCAAAGCGCTGAGTCAGCTTGCCGTGGAGAAGATGACGACGCCGCAGCAGCCACCGAATGCGACTGCTGTTCGTGGCCTGGGATGGGACATCGACTCGCCGTTCTCAACCAATCGCGGAGAGCTGTTACCGGTCGGATCGTTTGGGCATACAGGATTTACAGGCACGTCGCTCTGGATCGATCCAGCGACGAATACGTACATTATTATCCTGACGAACGTCGTCCATCCCCGTGCGGGGAAGTCGGTCGTGGCGCTACGGTCGAAGATCGCGACGGCTGCTACTGCGGCGCTGGATCTGAGTGTTACAGATAATCAGCAGCTCCGTCTGGCGAGTATCACGGGCTACAACGAACTGGCGACTGCATCGAGGCGCGTCGCATTTCGTAACGGTGATGTGAAGCTTGGGATTGACGTTCTGGAGCAGCGTAAGTTCGATGTGTTGCGTGGAACAAGTGGGAAACGAACTCGTGTTGGGCTGGTGACGAATCACACCGGACTTGATTCCAGGGGCCGAAGGACAATCGACGTTCTGGCGCGTGTGCCCGGAGTCGAACTGGCGGCAATATTTAGTCCCGAGCATGGTGTCGCAGGCGCGCTGGATACGACTGAAATCGGCAATGGCAAGGACGAGGCAACGGGTGTAACGATCTACAGCGTTTACGGGAACACCGATGCAAAGCGGCGTCCGGCTCTGGATGTGGTGCGCGGACTTGACGTTCTTGTGTATGACATTCAGGACATCGGTGCGCGGTTCTACACTTACGAGACTACGCTTGGGTACTTCCTTGAAGCTGCGGCAAAGGCAGACAAGCGCATGGTAGTTCTCGATCGGCCGAATCCGATTACTGGTGCCTTTGTGCAAGGTCCGGTGGCGGATCCTGGACGAGAGACGTTCGTCACGTATGGACAGGTTCCCATTCGCCACGGCATGACAATCGGCGAGTTGGCGAAGATGTACAACGCCGAGCGCGGGATTAACGCCAGGCTCACGATTGTGCCGGTGCAAGGATGGATGCGCGGGGACTGGTTCGATTCAACCGGAGCTGTGTGGATCAATCCGTCGCCCAACATGCGGAGCCTCACGGAAGCAACGCTCTATCCGGGAATCGGGCTGATTGAGGGTACGAACATCTCGGTCGGGCGTGGGACGAATACGCCGTTTGAATTGGTCGGAGCGCCGTGGATCAATGCCGACGAGTTCGCGAAGTACATGAATGCGCGTCTGATCAGTGGAGTTAGATTCGTTCCGGTGAATTTCAAGCCAACCGCGGACGTGTATGCGAATCAGAGCTGTGGCGGCGTGAACATCATCGTGGTAGATCGGAGTTCGCTGGATTCTCCGGAGTTGGGTGTGGAGATTGCCTCGGCGTTGCACAAGCTTTATCCGGAACAGTACAAGCTCGACAAGCTTGATTGGCTGTTGGTGAACAAGGCTGCGGCGCAGGCGATTGCCGCAGGCGAGGATCCGAGACGGATCGCGGATGACTGGCGAGAGGGATTGCAGAAGTTTTTGGGTGTCCGAAAGAAGTACCTGATCTATTAACCCTTTTCAAGTCTCTGGGACGAGAGTATATGTTGGTGTGCTTGCTTTGAGCGCTACTTTGCTGCTGGGTACGGGTTGTAATGGCATTGTGGTGAATCTGATTGGTTGAGGTTGGATATGCGCAACTTTGTTGCACTGCTGCTGCTGGCTTTCGTAAGTGTCGCCTACGCACAACAGTCAGACGCTCCGGTTCTCGTAAGGCCGCGTGACATGAGCAAAGTCGAGCAGAACCCCGAGCCAGCGGCTAAACAGATGAAGCCGTGGGTTGTTCCCTCGGGAACAAGAGTGCCGCTTCGGCTGCAGAGCGGTATCTCGACCAAGACGGCGCACGTTGGCGACGGCGTTTACGCGCGCACGGAATTTCCAGTCGCTATCGACGGGAAGATGATGATTCCGGTCGGCACTTATGTCCAGGGCAAGATCAGCAAGATCGTGCGTCCCGGGCGGGTGAAGGGCCGCGCCGAATTGCAGTTCAACTTCACCACGCTGATCTTCCCGAGTGGATACACGGTGGCGCTGCCCGGCTCCGTTGACTCGCTGGATTCAGAGAAGGCGCAAACCAAGGACGCCGAGGGAACGATTCAGCAACAAGGCGAAAAGGGCAAGGATATCGGGACGGTTGCCAGCACCGGAGCTTCGGGCGCTGCGATCGGCGCCATCGCGGGTGGCGGCAAGGGAGCCGGAATCGGCGCTGGAATCGGTGGTGCAACGGGCCTGGCAATCGCCATGTTGTCGCGTGGCAGTGATGTGCATCTGCCCGCGGGCACTACCGTGGAGATGATCATCAACCGTCCGGTGGAACTGGATTCCACGCGGGTCGGTGGTGGGCGAAACGTGATGCTGATGCAGCGTGGCGAGTTCCATCCAGTGCAGGAATAGATTCTCTTTCACGATTGAAGAACAGCCCCAAGTTGTTCGCGACGGTCTGTCGTGGATGGCTTGGGGCTGTTTGTTTGTGCCGTCGATTCAGTGGACCAGCAGAGCCAGAAGCATCTGTGGGGCTTTTCTGTCGCCCACATCTGCCAAAAGCTGGCAGATGTGGGGCACCGCGATTTGTTCGAAATCTAGTTAGTCCGTGAACGGATCGATCATCTTGATCGTGCCGTCGGGGTTGAAGAAGAGTTCCGTTACCTTCACGCAGCGCAGGTGGCTCTTATCCGACAGTTGGACGTCGTGGTAGAACAGCCACCACTTGCCCTTGAACTCGACGACGGAGTGATGCGTAGTCCAGCCCTGCACTGGTTCAAGGAAGTGGCCTTTGTAGGTGAAGGGGCCATACGGATTGTCGCCGATGGCATAGTTCAGGTAGTGCGTGTCGCCGGTCGAATAGGTGAAGTAGTATTTGCCGTCGCGCTTGAAGAGCCAGGAAGCTTCGAAGAAGCGCTTGTCGTGATCGCCGGCCAGAACGGGCTTGCCAGCCTCGTCGAGGATCACCACGTCCTTGGCAGGGTGCGCGAATTCCTTCATGTCGGGCGTCAGCTTGGCGACCTTGGCGCAAAGGGCGGGCTTGTCGTCCTGGTGCAGGTCGGTGTCCGAGCCGTTGGGATCGAACTTGCCGGTCGCCCAGCGCTGGAGCTGGCCGCCCCAGATGCCGCCGAAATACATGTAGGCTTCGCCGTCGTCGTCGACGAAGACAGCCGGGTCGATGGAGAAGCTGCCTTTGATCGGCTCGGGTTCAGGCGTAAAGGGACCGGCGGGCGACTTCGAGGTGGCGACGCCAATGCGGAAAATGCCGTTGTGGTCGCGTGCGGGGAAGTAGAGGTAATAAGTGCCGTTCTTGCAGGCGGCATCAGGTGCCCAGAATTGCTTGTCGGCCCAAGGCACGTCTTCGACCTTCAGTGCTACGGGGTGGGCGGTTGTCGGAGCGCCCGGCTCATCCATCGACAGGACTATGTAGTCGCGCATGGCGTACTGGTTGCCGAGATCGTCATCGGGAATGCCAGCATCGATGTCGTGGCTGGGATAAACGTAGATCTTTCCCTCGAACACATGGGCTGAGGGGTCGGCTGTAAAGATTTCCTTTACGAGCGGCTGCGAGAGATATTTCCGTCCGTTAGGTGCGCGACTCGTCATTTGTTGCTCCTTGAGCAGGTGTACTCGCTGCTTGGTTGTTAGTAGTCGAACTGAGACTAATATACAGGTCACGTTGAGAGACTGTCTGTCACCAACCTCGGTCGACCGACGGGCGTTGCAGGACCTGGCGCGGTCAAACCCCGGCACCGGCCGAACCCCTGTCGTCCCTGGCGGGACTCGTCTATTTCCACGTTTGTACCGGGGGCTTACGCACCCCGGCTAGCTAGTGACGCCGCTGCACGGCTGAGAGCCAAGTTTTTGTTGCATCGTTCGTCGGCAGGATTCATGCTGGTCTGCTGGTTTATTTGATGTCCTTGGAGAATGCTGATGAGGGTCTCTATGCGTGGTTCGCTTGCACTTATTTGTCTAGTTGCGTGTTTCGGCTTGATCTCAATCGCAGGTGCGCAGGATTCGAAGGCTGCGCCGACGACCGCCGTTACTGGCGGGCAGATTCGCGGGCTCGCCTTGACGGGGCAGTCAGGAGCGTTGTTTAGGGGGATTCCATTTGCGCAGCCGCCCGTGGGCGAATTGCGCTGGCGTGAACCACAGCCGGTGAAGGCCTGGAGTGGAGTACGGTCGGCGGAGAAGCCGGGCGCTCCCTGCGCGCAGGCTGCGGCGGGTTGGAACGACTTGTTTGCCAAGGCGGGACAGGAAGACTGTCTGTATCTGGATGTGTGGACGCCAGAGTGGCCGGTGCGGTCGAAGCTGCCGGTGATGTTCTGGATTCACGGCGGCGGCAATACGGGTGGCGCGGGTGGTTTTGATGAGCTCTATGCCGGCGAGCACCTGATCAAGCATGGCGCGATTCTTGTGATCCCGCAGTACCGGTTGGGGGTCTTTGGATTCTTCGCTCATCCTGAGCTGTCGAAGGAATCGCCGCATCACGTTTCGGGAAACTACGGCACGCTGGATCTGATTGCCGCGCTGCAGTGGGTGCATGAGAACATCGCGAAGTTTGGAGGAGATCCGAACAATGTGACGGCGTTTGGACAGTCGGCGGGAGCGTTCAACGCCTCGAGCTTGATGGCGAGTCCGCTGGCGAATGGATTGGTCCATAAAGTGATTGCGCAGAGCGGCTTCGGCGTAGCTCTGGGAGGCGCGACACTTGCGCAGGCAGAAAACTACGGCGTGGAAACGGCCAAGCGGCTGGGTGCCCCGGAGACGGGAGCGATCGCACGGTTGAGGTCGATGCCGGTTCAGGAATTGCTAAAGGCACGGGCCGGAGGCACGAACACCGATGGATATGTTTTCCCGACGGACATGCACGATGTTTTCGCAGCCGGGAAAGAGGCAAAGATCCCATTGCTGCTCGGCAACGTGAGTATCGAGAATCTTTCTCCGGGTGGAGACCTGCGCAAAACGATCGAGATGAGATATGGCTCGCTGGCTCCGAAGGCGATTGCTCTGTATGGGTTGGATGGCGCGAACGGTGGCGGGGCGCGGACGCAGGATGAGTTCGGGACCGATACGAGCTTCCGGTGTCCTGGAGTGATGGGAGCGAAGTGGCATAGTGCGGCGGGGAATCCTGTGTGGCGGTATGAGTTTGGGCGCGCGATCCCGCCGAGGCCAAGCACGAGTCACTCGACGGACTTGCCTTATGTGTTCGGCAACCTGCTGTCGACCGGGAGCCAACCGGGCGAGTATACGGAAGTCGATCGCAAGCTGTCGGATGCGGTCCAGCTCTATTGGACGAACTTCGCGAAGAAGGGCGATCCGAATGGCGAGGGCGTTCCGACTTGGCCGAAATTCGATGCGTCGAAACCCGAGCACATCGAGTTCACCGCTGACGGGAAGGTGAAGGCGAGCCCGGATCAGAGGGCGGCGTTCTGTGATTTGTTCGGCGAAGTTGTGAAGAGCACGGCAGCTAAGTAAGAAGTGCGGTGTTGAGCGGCGGGCAGAGGGCCCGCCGCGACAGCCGCCGGGGGCGGCGCTACGAAAAAAAGCCGCGGAACGGCGGAGATCCCTCCTGACGGGTCTGTTTTCCTTACCCCTCAATAACTTCAAGTAAAAAGCGGAACGTGAACCACAAAGGTAAACACCTATCTGTTGTGGTTCATTGAACGGTAACGTTCAACCTGTCGTGGTTTTATCAATGGCCCGAGAGATGGTCTGAGGGCAAACCCCTAGGAAAGAAAAAACTTATTGACAGTCAACCATTCCGGTTTAAGATGTGGTCTAAAGTGGTTGAAAGTGGTAAATAGTATCGGCCCGGTGGAACAAAAGGTTTAGGTTGTTGGGCCAAAGTGGTTAACCTGGGAAACCCGAAGGAGCGTAGCAGATTCGAGTTTCTCTTTTATTTTCAACCTCCTAACGGCGAAAGCCGGTGAAAGAAGAAGGTTAGTCCCGAAAAGGGGACTAGTCAAACAAGATGTTCCGCGGAAATCACCCAACTCGAATCGATGAAAAGGGACGGATGAAGGTCCCGGCCGAGTTCAAGCATGAGCTTGAAGAGAGCTATCCATCGACGACGAAATTCTTTGTGACGAGTAGGGATGGGCAGATCGTGGAAATCTACCCCATGGAAGAGTGGCTGAAATACGAAGAAAAGCTGGATGCGGCGCCAATGTCCGAAGATGCGGTTCAGATTCTGTTGGAAAACCTGAACTACTACGGGCAGGTGGTGGATATGGACGGCCAGGGAAGGCTGTTGATGCCGCAGCTCCTTAGAGAATCGGCGAAGTTGCAGGGTGAAGTGGCAGTGATCGGTAATCTGCGGCGCTTGCTTGTGAGGAACATGGCTGAGTACACGGCTCACATTCAGGAGAACCGGTTGACCAATGATCACAAGAAGATTCTCAGCGAGTACAAGCTCTAGTGGTGGACGACCCGGTTGGGGGAGTAGGAATCAAGGCCTCTCAGGGAGGCAGCATGGTGGAAACGAAGCGCCATGTACCAGTTCTTTTAGAAGAAGCGATCGATTTTCTGAATATCCGGCGCGGTGGAACCTATATCGATTGCACCGTGGGCTTGGGCGGGCACAGTTTCGAAATTGCAAAACGCCTCGGCGCACAGGGTCATTTGATTGGCTTCGATAAGGACACCAATGCGTTGCGGATAGCGCGCGAGCGGCTCAGCAATCCCGGACCGGAGGTGATGAAAGAAAGCCCGGAGGGGATCGGCGGCTGGCCGACGGTGACGCTGATCCACGGATCGTTTGCGGAGGTGAGCGAACGGGCACCGGCGGGGTCAGCGGACGGCATGCTGGCGGACCTGGGTGTGAGTTCGCTGCAATTTGACGACGCGGCGCGCGGATTCAGTTTTCAGGCGGAAGGCCCACTCGATATGCGGATGAATCCGCTGGGTGAGCTGGACGCCGATCAAGTGGTAAATCGCCTGGACGAGCAAACACTCGCGAATGTGATTTACGAATTCGGTGAGGAAAGGAGGTCGCGGAGAATCGCCAGAGCAATTGTCAGGGCGCGGCCGCTGCGAAGCACGGCGCATTTAGCGCAAGTCGTAGCAGCCGCGGCCCCGGCAATATCACAAGCTGAGAGGCGAATTCATCCGGCGACACGAACTTTCCAGGCTATCCGAATTTATGTGAATCGCGAGTTGGACGATTTGAAACGGCTCGTCGGCGATGCACCAAGGGTGCTGAAAAAGGGTGGAAGGCTGGTGGTGATCAGCTTTCACTCATTGGAAGACCGGATCGTCAAGGACGCGATACGAGAGGGAGCGCACAGCGGTTTGTATGAAGTCCTTACGAAGAAGCCGGTGACGGCAAAAGAAGAAGAGATCGATCGCAATCCGAGGTCGCGCAGCGCGAAGTTGCGGGCGGCGGAGAGGGCGAAAGTGGGTGGGAAATCCCCACGTTATCCTTCGCTGTAATGCGGCTCAGGAGCACGTGGGGCACCTAGTGGAGGTAAGCAATGTATACGGGAACGATGATCGACGAATTGCTGAAAGCGGTACAGAAGGCAGAGATGCGCTCGAAGGCGACTGAGCGGAAGAAGCAGATCGGGATGCTTGAGCTGCAGCTGTTCATGCAGCAGATGCAGCACTCGAACGTTGTAAGTGGCGTCAGGGTTGGAGCAGCGTAGGAGTAGAGATTATGGCCACAATGACATACACCAGCGTATATCCGCGCGCGATGGGCGCGACGCCGGAGATCTACGTCACAAAGCAGATCGACAATTCACGGCTGGTGAAGGTAGCTGATCCGGCACGCAGCCGCGAGATGAGGTATTTCGTCATGTCATTGGTGGTGCTGTTCGCGATGTTTATGTTGTATGCGTGGCAACACTACAGCGCCATTGAATACGGGTACAACAACGAGATCCTGCGGAGTCAGAGAGATTCGCTGATGGAGGCGAATCGCCAGTTGAAACTGGAAGAGGCCGCGCTGCAGGAGCCGGCACGAATTGATGAACTAGCGCGCCAGATGGGCATGCAGGCGCCGATGGCGGGGCAGTTGGTTCGTATGGAGCCGAGCGATACGCCTGATCAGAGTGGTGCTCCGGTGATGGCTCGTGCAGCGGCGATCTCGGTGATTTCAGCGCAGTAGCTGAACGGTTGTAGTAGGGACAGAGGTTGGGAAACCAAAGTAGACGGGCCCCAGGGATCCTCCTTGAGTTGGGCTGGCGGCGGGGCCGTCGGCCCACTTTTCAGTTACGGGGAATGTAGGGGCAGAGGGATTCGGTGTAGAAGGTGGCGGCGGCCAGCATCAGCCTAAACGACGCGCGCAAGCGGTTGTACATCCTTGGGGCCATCCTTTTCTTCTGGATTCTGGTGATCTGTTGCCGTCTCGTTCAACTACAAGTCGTGCGGTATGGGGAATGGATTCAGCGTGCTCAGAGACAGCAGCAGCGCACCATTGAGATATCACCTCAGCGCGGAATCATCTACGACCGAAATGGCAATGAACTGGCCATGTCTATCGCGGTGGACTCTATTTTCGCCGTGCCGAACGAGATCAAGGACCATGAAACTGCGGCTACGTTGCTGGCGAGCGTGCTGGGTATTGATGAGCGAGAGCTGTTGACCAAACTGGATACGGCCAAGAACTTCTGCTGGATCGCACGGAAGGTTAACTCGGAAACGAGTGATCGGATACTGCGGCTGGGGATCAAGGGGATCTACACCCAGAAGGAGCCCAAGAGGTTTTATCCCAAGCGGGAGCTGGCGGCGCAGGTGGTGGGGTACGTCGGTCTCGACGATGAGGGATTGGGCGGGATTGAGCGCTCTTTTGAGAACGACCTGGACGGGAAGCCGGGCAAGCTGATGATCACGCGGGATGCGCGTGGATCGAGACTGGGGCGAAAGGAAGATAAGTCAGAGCCAGGTAACAACGTTGTTCTGACAATTGACGAGAAGATTCAATACATCGCAGAACGAGAGATCGATCGCGCGATGGAAGAGACGAAGGCCGTAGGCGCCATGATCGTGGTTCAGAACCCGAAGACAGGCGAGATCCTGGCTCTGGCGAATCGGCCGACGTTCAATCCGAACACGTTCAATACGGTGCCGGACCCGCGGGCATTGAAGAATCACGCGGTCAGCGACGTCTTCGAGCCGGGATCAATGTTCAAGACGGTGACGGTTTCGGCGGCGCTGGAAGAGAAGGTGGTTCGCCCGGAAGATAAGTGGGATGCTTCGCAGGGATACATAGTGGTGGGCGGAAAGAGGATGCGTGACGCGCACCACATGGGCTTGTTGACAACGTCGGAGGTCATCGCGCATTCGAGCAACGTCGGCGCGATCAAGATCGGCATGAAACTTGGCGAGGAGCGCCTGTACAAGTACATGCGGGCGTTCGGATTTGGCGATCCGACAGGAATAGAGTTGCCGGGCGAAACGCGCGGGCTGGTGAAGCCGGTGAAGTACTGGTCGAAGACTTCGATTGGCGCGATGTCGATGGGGCAAGAGGTGGGAGTGACGCCGATTCAGGTGGCCTCGGCGTTTTCGATGATCGCGAACGATGGTGTGTACAACGCGCCGCGGATCGTGGCGGGAGTCACGCCCCCGAATGCGGGGCCTCAGCAGATCAGGGTGAAGCCAGCGGCTTCGAGACGCGTGTTGTCAACGCTGACAGCTGCTCAGATGAAGCAGATGCTGGAAGGCGTAGTGTTGTTCGGCACCGGGAAAAAGGCAATTCTGGACGGGTACACGTCGGCGGGGAAAACAGGAACGGCGCAGAAGGTTGACCCGGCCACGGGGCGGTATGGGAGCAAGTACGTCGGTTCGTTCACAGGATTCGCACCGGTAACTAACCCGGCTATCACAGTGGCTGTAATCATCGACTCGGCGCAGGGATTGCACCAAGGCGGGCAGGTATCGGCTCCGGTGTGGGCGCGGGTGGCGCAACAGGTACTCGAGTACATGAACGTGCCGCATGACGTGGAATTGAAGTCGGCGCAACGAGAGATGCTGCGCGCGAAGGCGAAGGATGCCGACCTGGAGGAGGAGTCGGGCGATCGCATTGGTGCGACCATGGATTTCTCTTCGGTAAACAATGTGCAGCCTGCGATGCCTCCGGTGCAGAACCGGGCAGTGCAGACGTCGGTGACACCGGTGAAGGCCCAGGCAGGGATGCCTGTTGCGGGGAACCAGCAAGTTGCTCCTCCTGTTCAGAATGGGGCCGCTGCTCCGGCGGATTCTGTTCCGGTGGCAACCGGCGGGGGAGTCATTGTGAACATTGCCGAGGCAACCGTGCCGATGTTCATCGGGAAGTCTCTGCGGTCGGCGGTGGAGACGGCACAAGAAGCGGGCGTGCAAATCGATGTCAAGGGTGTCGGTATCGCAAGGGAGCAATCACCGCCGCCAGGATCGAGGATCAGAAGAGATATGAAGGTGATTGTGAGGTTCAGCAGGTAATCGAGCCATCTGGCGATCGGGCAATCGGGTGATCGGGTGATCGGGTGATCGGGTGATCGGGTGATTTTGAGTAGAAGTTGAAGTCAAGCACTTTGCAGGGAGTCTCTGGCCGGAAGACCTGGAGTGCCGCGATCAGTAACACAACTTGAGAACTGAGTGCTGGGTGCTGAGTACTGAGTACTGAGTACTCGGTACTGCCTTGTTGCGCTTCGTCTAGCTCGCATAAGGAGTTGTTTATGGCTGCCAGCGTGGCAAGCGTGTCCGGCACTTACGAAATTCCTATCCAAAGCCGCAGTGTTTCTCGCCTTTTTGTGCAATCAGGTTTTGATATTCAAGTGTTCGAAGATGGGACGGAGACGACAATTCGGATCGAGAACCCGATTGCTGTCGTGACGGAGAATCCGCGGCCGATCGTCAGGCTTGAGGCGGAGGATGCGTTCATGCCTGCTCTGGGCGTCTATGGGAAGATGATAGTCTCGGGCGAGGCCTTGCGGGGTGATCGGAAGTCACTGGAAATCATCTTCCATCCGGGAGTTCGCTTTTGGGTCGAGTCGCGATATGTACCTGAGTCCTGGGGGCCGTATGGTAGCAAGGGACTGATCATCATATGCATGCCGGGCAGTGAGATGGCAGTGTGGTTCGGAATGAAGAGCAAGCCATCTGGTGATTTGTTGATGTGATGATCGGGTGATCGGGTGATCGGGTCAATGGTCTTGAAGCGCACGTGTCAAGGCGTTTGCATCTAGACGCGGCTGTTCTAAGCCGTCTCGATCATGAGTTTCTGGCGACGACGAATTCGGGCATCCAGAGTAGGGCCTTCTTGATCTCTGATTGAGGGAAACTGCAAATGTCAGTGCTGGCGGCTTGGGCGTAGTCGGTGGCGCGAGTGAGCGCGGCGTTGAGGGAATCGTATCGGTTGAGGACCGCGAGGACCTGTTCGTGCTTGACGGTGTTGAAGGCGCGCTCACCGAGGACGGTCTCGATCAACTCGCGTTCTTGAGACG
>JAEYQK010000091.1 GCA_023410055.1 Acidobacteriota bacterium | reverse complement strand
GGTAAAGGGTGAGGCTCCCAGCGTCACGCGATCCATTCTCGGTACCGCGGTCATTGCGGCGATGATCGGCGCTGCGATTGCCGCGCCTTGGTACATCCGCAATTGGATTCGCACTGGCAGTCCGGTATTTCCGTTCTACATGAACATCTTTGGCGGCTCGACCCCAGGGTGGGACCAGCAGCGGTCAATCATCGATCAGATACTGAATTCGCGGTACGGCGGATATCCGAAAGACCTCTTCGATTACCTAGCCGTGCCCTTTCGGCTGTCTCTGAACTCGCAACCTGATTTTCCGCTCTACTTCGACGGTGTGCTTGGTATCACTTTTCTTGTTGGCGTCCCCGCGCTGCTTTACGCGGCATTCCGGAAGAAGCTCGATACGGAACTCAAGGTCGCTGCGGGATTATCCGGAGCGTTCTTTGTTGCATGGCTGTTCACGAGTGAACAATTGAGGTACTTGCTGCCTGCATTGCCTGCGTTGGCAGTGGCGATTTGTGCAGCGTCAATGGCATTGGACCGGCGACTGCGTGCCCTCGTGCTGGCTACTGCTCTGCCCGGCATTCTGGTAATTGGTGCCTGGTTCGTGGAGCAGAACCCAGCAGCAGTTGTCGCGGGCGCAGAACCTTGCGACGCTTACCTTGAGCGCACTGTGGATCACTACAAAATCTACGAGACGGTTAATTCCACGCTGCCCAAAGATGCTCGCGTGTGGCTGATCAACATGCGCCGGGACACGTATTACCTCGATCGCGATTACTTCTCAGATTTCCGCATTGAGCACTACACTCTCATGAATCTGGTCGAGTCTTCGTCGAGCGTCGACGAAATGCTCCAGCGCGCTCACCAGATGGGCATCACGCACGTGCTCTTCCGGGCAGACACATTACTGGATCTGCGAACCACGCCTATCATTGATGATCGCCGTTCCGAGGCCGAGAACCAGCGAAGATTTGCCATGATGCGGGCTTTCCTGCTGGACGGTACGATATTGAAAACCGAGGGCAGGTTCGTACTGGCTCAACTGAAGTAGGCAAGGCGGTCTGTGTTACTGCTTCGGTGCAGCTTTCTTCTTCTGCGCAATTGCAGCTGTTCCCTCGAGTGCTCGGCGAACCTCCGCCCGGCACGCCCATTTTGCGTGATGTTTCACGGCCTCTTTTAGTCCTGTCGGCACACCGGGACGCATCAATGCACGAACGATCCACATCTCGGTCATGTACGGGTTGTTGAGGGCGGAGTCGCGCACTCGCGCATCGGAATCCGTGAGCAGCGCCGCTGCGACTCGGGTCGAACCGCGCTTTGCCAACGTGAGGCGCTCTCCAAGAGTCACCGACCCTAGTTTCCCCACTAGGCACTGCTCGGCAAGCAACTTGATATCGGTCGCAACCGCGGGCGTCAGCGCAATCTGCATCAGTTCGAAAACGAAGAGCTGGCGGACCAGCGGAATCGCAACGTGCCGCGGAGTATGAATGTGCCGGGCGATGCCTAACATCACCTTGCGCGAAGCCAGCATGCCTGGTTGCCTCGCCAAGTTCTCGATCTCGTCGGCGCTGGTGTCACGGCGCTCAAGCATGGCAAGTGCCGCGTCTTCCGTCATCGCCGGGATGGTTGGGGCGTCCACAGTCATCTGCGCGCGTCCGCCTTGTTCTTACGAGCCAGTTCTAATGCGCCCATGACGGGGCTGACCACTGAGAGTATGACGTTCGCGTTCGAACGCAATGAGTTCAGCTCGTCACAAAATCGCTGTCGAACGGTCTCCGAGTTCTGAAACACGCCACCAGCCATGGCGACATCAATTTCTTTGTCTTCTGGCCAGAGTTTGCGAGCAACTATGACTGCGAGCTGCGCCAGTTCTGATGCCGCACGCCTGAGAACGCCTGCTGCAATCACATCCCCAGTGTCCGCTGCCTGCGCTACGATTGGGAACAGTGCTGCGAAGTCAGGCGGCGGTGTCGAATTCGCAAGCCTCACTAGTTCATCGCGGGAATTCCCACCCAGAGCCTGCGCCAGCTGCAACAGCAGCGCCGGATTACGTCCCTCGTCGTAAGCACGCAATGCCGCCGTTATTGCGGCGCGGCCGATCCAGTAGCCGGAGCCTTCGTCGCTAATGGCGAAACCGTGTCCGCCAGCCCGAGCTATCTGGCCTTGCCTGTTACGCCCGTAGGCAAACGAACCTGAGCCACTGGAGACAACGATTCCAGGAGTGCCCCCCAAAGCCGCTTCTAGCGCTATCTCGCAGTCGATAGTGACCACAATCGTTCCGGATACAGCTTCGGCGATGATGCGATTCATCGCATCTCTGACTCTCGGGACTGAACCGCCCGCGGCGCCTATGCAAGTACTCGCAACCTGATTGCGATCTATATTGGCCGCCGCACAGGCTTGCAGGATTGCCGCATGGAGTGACGCTCGCGCCTGCTCTTCTCCCTGCCGCACGACGTTGCTCCCGCCGGAAGTGCCGGTTCCGAGCACGTTGTGCTTGTCGGCAACTACGCACGTTGTTTTCGTAGCGCCGCCATCGATTCCTAAATACAAACTCATCGCGGATTGAGTTTGCCACAGCCGAAGTCAAAGGTCACTTGCGTTTTCGAATAACAAGGCGAGGCCGTTCATCTAGGAAACACAGAGCCGTTTGTTACAATCTCCAAGATGCTTACGCCGCGAGACCGCCTGATCGTTGCCCTCGACGTACCTAATGCTTCCCGTGCCCTCGAACTTGTTGCCCAACTTCAGAGCGCTGCTGGCGTGTTCAAGATTGGCAAGCAGCTGTTCGTCGCCGAAGGACCGCGATTGGTGCGGGATGTTGTCTCAGGCGGCAACCGCGTTTTCCTTGACCTCAAGTTCCATGACATTCCGAATACTGTCGCGTCGGCTGTGAAATCAGCGACTGCATTGGGCGTCAGCATGTTGACCGTGCACGCCAGCGGCGGGTTGAAGATGCTGAAGGCGGCAGTTGATGCAGCGGCGGACTCGCCAAAGCCGCCGATTGTGCTTGCCGTCACCGTGCTTACCAGCATCGGCGATGATGACCTCCAGCAGATCGGAGTCGCCGGACGCGTGTTGGATCAAGTTCTTCGTCTGGCGACGCTTGCGCGCGAAGCGGGGTGCACCGGCATTGTCGCGTCCCCGCACGAAGCCGCCGAGATACGCAAGAGACTCGGCGAAGGCTTCGCGATTGTGACGCCAGGAGTTCGCCCGGTGGGCACATCTGCGGGAGACCAAGCACGCGTGCTTACGCCAGCGCAAGCTATCGCTGCCGGAGCGACTCATCTCGTCATCGGACGTCCAATCACCGAGGCTGCGGACCCGGCACAGGCTGCTCGTTTGATCGTGGACGAAATCGCAGGAGCTACGGTTGCGGTCTAGTTACATCTTTTCAGGGCAACGCCCGACAGACCGACAGTCGTCGCAGTCGTGGTAGATTTTCAGGGATGGAGCGGCAGGAGTTCGAAAGAGTAGTAGAGGAAGTGCTTGATACGCTTCCGGTTGAATTCCGCAAACGGATTCGGAATGTAGCCGTTCTAGTCGAGGACTTTCCTCCCGGCCAGCACCAACTAGAACCCGGCAAACCGAAACGTCTTCTGCTTGGGCTATTTCACGGTACTCCACGAACGAAGAAGAGTTTCTTTGATCTCCCCACTGGACCAGACTACGTTGTGCTCTACAAACGGAACATTGAAGCCGTATGTTCCGGCGAGGCCGAAATCCGCGAGCAAATTCGTCGCACCGTCATACACGAACTGGGACACTACTTCGGTATGGATGAAGAGCAGTTGAGGGACGTCTGAGTCACGGCTTGTTGGCTTGCGCCACCAAGTCCCTAACCCTAGACGCAAGTTCGTTCCACATCTGTTGAGTTCGGTCGAGTTCTGGCGGCCGCAAGTTGTCCAAGAGTCGAGCGTTGGCGGCGTACACGCCTTCTGCCCGAAGCAGGCGACTATGGAATCGATCTGCTGATTGCTGAATTTGCGCAAGCTTCTGGCGGCGTCCTTCCTTACATTCAGGAGTATCGGAACAGCTCTGCGCGAAGATCTTCACGAGATCCGACGCGCTCTGCCACTCGTTCTGCGCGGCCTTGATCGCGTTGCTGACCATGTACTGCGCGGCCGCTCTTGGCGTCGCGAAACGCGGTCTGGCATTCAGGTCTTGCAGCGACACATCTTTGGCGGCAAGCGCAAGCGACTGCAAAGTTCCCGGAACTGGGTCGCCGAACCAAATAAGCAGGGACGCGTTCGTATCGTAATATCCAACCGATGTCACGATGCTATCGGGACTTAACGAATCCGTCATAAACGAAATACGCCGATACGGATCGGCGATGCCCTGCGGTGCAGCGTCGATATCGAGGATGCTCAGCATCCGGGGAATGTTGGGCACAGAGCCATGCTTTACAACCGCTTCGGCAAGCGTGATTGGCACCAGAGGAATGACATTAAAGCCGGTGACGAGTGCGCCGTTCACGTAAATCTCAAGGCGTTCGTCACTGAACTGGGCGGTAAACTCGCCCTTCTTTACCTCACTGAATTCTGGGGGCAGCAGGTCACTGCGCTGCCCGATGAAGACACCACGGTATGACTGCGCCAGCAGGGCGGAACTGGCGAGCAACAGAAATACTGCTGCCTTCAGCAGCAAACGCATACGCCTCTCAGAGTTTTGTCGCAACTGCAACACCGTCGCGCAGCGGCAGGATGGTCGTGAACAGCTCCTTGGACTCGTACATTAGGCGGTTGAACTCGACAATTCGTTTGGTGGAGTTGTCATGAAATTGCGATGGCTGGGCGACATCTCCGTGCCAGAGGGTATTGTCGGTGATCAGCATGCCGCCCTTACGCAATCGCGGTACGGCCAAGCGCAAGGCCCGCGGATAGTCTTCCTTGTCGATGTCATTGAAAATGATGTCGAACTCGGATTTCTGTTCCGAGAGGATTTCCAGCGCATCGCCGGTACGAATAACGATCCGTTCGGCAACGCCAGCACGCTCGAAATACTTGCGAGCAGTGTCGGCATTGGCGCGGTCTCCATCGGTGTAAATGACGCGACCACCTTCACCCAGGGCACGTGCCCACCAAATCGTGGAATAACCGATTGCCGAACCCATTTCGAAGACGGTCTTCGCGCCGATAGAATGGGCGAGTTGGTAAAGCAAGCGCCCAACGAGCGGCCCAACAATTGGGATTTTCCGCTCGGCCGCGAGCTCCTCCATCTCCGCAAGCACGGGATCGCGATCGGGCAGCAACCCGTACATATAGTCTTCCACGGCCGGGTTCGTGATGCCGCCCATCTTCCACGAGGGCTGTTGCGCGTCCGCCATCATCTGCCTGCCAACGCCGGTTCGGACGAGGTAACCGTCTCACCTGGCTTGAGTTCGAGAACATCGATCCCCATGGTCTGCACGTTTTCGCGCAACTCCGACGGGCTGCCCTTCAGGAGCGGGAACGTTCCGAAGTGCATCGGGACGACCAGCTTCGGGCGAATCAATCCGCAAGCGTAGGTCGCTTCGCGCGGCGACATCGTAAAGTGATCGCCAATCGGGATCATAGCTATCTCAGGCTGATAAAGCTCGCGAATTATGGTCATATCGCTGAAGACGCTGGTATCGCCAGAGTGGTAGATCTTGAGGCCGTTGTCGAACTCGATGACATAACCGCAAGCCTCGCCACCGTAAACGATGTTGTCGCCGTCCTGAATACCGCAGGAGTGTACGGCATGGACCATGGTGATGCTGATGTCGCCGACCTTCTGGGTACCGCCCTTGTTCATTGGCGAAATCTGCTTCACGCCCTTTTTCTGCAGCCACAAGCAGAGCTCGAATATGCCCACGACCATGGGATTGTGCTTCTTGGCAATCTCGACCGCGTCTCCAATGTGGTCGAAGTGTCCGTGAGTGCAGAGCATGACGTCAACTTTCGAAAGCTTCTTCTCGCTGTCGGGGCACATTGGATTGCCCATCACCCAGGGATCAATAAGGACAGTCTTGCCGCCCGGAGTTTCGATCCGGAAGGTCGAGTGGCCTAGCCACGTGAGTTTCACGCCTTTGAAGTCCATCACTTCCTCCTGACACGCGTCGTCATTGTATTTGGATGGCAGGATTCCGTTCAACGGCACCGGGGAGAAATAGACAGAGCCTCGTGGCGACATCCCAGTTTTCTGATGTTCCCGGGCGGCGTTTTCCATTATTCTGGTCTTTCGTTCAGAGTACATATGACCGAACTTAACGTTCTATTTTCACGCGAACAGATTGCTACTCGGGTCCAGGAGCTTGCGACACAGATATCCCGGGATTTCGCCGGCCAATCAGTCATTTTCATCGGAGTGCTGAAAGGCGCCACGATCTTTCTGAGTGACCTTGCTCGTGAGGTCAGCCTGGACGCCACTTTCGATTTCATCGGCACCTCCAGCTACGGGCACGGCAAGCAGTCGAGTGGCGAGGTGAGACTGACCAAGGACGTCGATCAGCCGCTCACGGGCAAGAACATCATCCTGGTCGAAGACATTCTGGATACCGGCTTGACGATGATGTATCTGCGCAAGATGTTCCTGGCCCACCAGCCGAAAGCATTGAAGATTGCCGCCCTGCTGGACAAAACATGCCGCCGCACGCAACCGGTTCAGGCTGACTACGTGGGATTCGTGATTCCGGACGAGTTCGTGATCGGCTATGGGATGGACTATGCCGAGCGCTATCGCAACCTCCCAGACATTTGCATACTGCGTCAGGACACCGAAGAGGGATCAACGGCGAGAGCCGAAGCAAACAAACACCACGTCGCTACTACTGAGAAATAGGTATTTCGATGACTATATCTACAAAGCAGGGCTACGACTGGAAGACAGTTGCACACGCTATTGATCACACCGTGTTGAAGCCGGATGCCACGCCCGATCAGATTGTAAAGCTGTGCGCGGAGGCGAGGAAATACGGATTCGCCGCTGTCTGCGTACAGCCAAGCTACGTTGAACTCGCCGCCAAAGAACTCGCGGGATCGCCGGTGAAAGTTGCCACCGTTGTCGGTTTCCCGCACGGAGCAACGCTGGCCAGCGCAAAGGCGTTCGAGGCAGCCGAAACGGCACGCTTGGGTGCGACTGAGGTTGACATGGTCATCAATGTTGGCCAGCTTAAGGCGGGCAATCGGCAGTACGTTGAGGACGACATTCGAGCCGTTGCGGAAGCGTCCCACAAGAATGGCGCTATTTTGAAGGTCATCTTCGAAACCTGCCTGCTTACCCGCGAAGAAAAGATCGCGGCTTGCGAACTGTCGGTAAAGGCAGGAGCGGATTTCGTAAAGACGTCGACCGGGTTCTCGACGGCGGGTGCAACCGCGGAAGACGTTGCCCTTATGCGGTCTATTGTCGGACCGAAGATCGGGGTGAAAGCGGCTGGTGGGATCCGAACAGCAAAGGATGCGGTCGCGATGCTTGATGCCGGAGCGAGCCGGATTGGGGCCAGCGCATCGGTAGCAATTGTCCGCGAGCTAGGAGCACCAGAGTAAACGTCTTGATCCAGCGAGGCGGCCGCGTCGGTGGCCGCCTCTTTGTATGAAGGAATCTCAGTAGACCTGACCCATCCACTTTACTTGACATCTGAACTGAGCTGGCGTGAGCGTCAGGTGATTCTTCTCAGCCCATTGTTTGAACTCGGCAATCCTGCCCGGATTCTTTGCTTCGTAGTCTTTCGAATCCGCCGCGTAGCGAGTCCCGGTGGTGACCAGAATGTAGGGAGCCAAATACCCGGCCTTGCGGGACTCGACCAACGTCTTGAATTGCGGCAGAACCGGCTTCTTACCATTGTCGGTTGTCTCGGTAATCATCGTCGCCACCTGGTCGAGGATGTAGGTCTGCTCATCCAAACTGTCGACGTAGTTCTCAGCCCCCGGATATCTCTTCAGGTACTGTTCGGGAAGCAGCGCGGCGGCTCTGGCCAGGCAGTAGCTCATGTGAGCTCCACCCTCCTCTTCAGGAGCGCTTGAATCCAGCACAATGTCTACTCTTGTTATCTCCTCCGCCTTCTTGCGACGTTCCCCCGTTTTCTCGAGTTCAAGGACTTTGCCAAGTTGCTGAGAGGCGAGCATCAGCTTGTTTTGTTGAAGGTAGATACGTCCGAGCAGATAGTACGGAGATACATACTTGGGATCAATCTGTTCGGCGCTCTTGAGGTCAGCAACAGAGTCATCAATCCGCTTCAAACGGAGATAAGTAACTGCCCTGTTATACCTGATCTTCGCCTTGTCAGGCGCTGCATTGATAGCACGACCGTAGAAGGACAGAGCGTCGTCCGGCTTGCCAGCATCATCGGCGTTGTTGGCCTTTCCAAGCAGATACAGCCAGTTCTCTCCGGCTCGCTTAATGGCTTCGTCAAAATAGCGATCAGCCTCCGCATATTGCTTCATTAAGTTCAGTGTTTGTCCCATCTCGAAGTAGGCTTCCGACTCTTTGCCGTCGAGTTTGATCGCCTCTTCGTACACCCTCTTGGCTTCCTCATACTTGCCAGCGTCGAAAAGCCCGTTGCCCTTCTTGACCATATCGCCGTATTCAGTAGAAGGTTGCGACACGGCAGGAGGAGCGGCATTGGAGTCACCGTGAGCTACGCTGAGGATCGCGCAGAGAAGGAAGACAAACAAAATCAGCTTTATTCGCATGTGGATCGATTTGCCTCCGAGGCAGTGTACTCCCGCAAGAACCCAATTCCAATCAATTCTGAATGTGATTGGCCGTTACGGGTCAATTCTGCATCTACCCACAGCGTATGCAGAAGCTGCTGTTCTCCGCCGTGTTCTTCTTCGCCTTCTTGGCCCAGCCAGCGCCGAATCTCTCGGGCACCTGGCAGTTCGATCCAACGGCCAGCACGGGGCAGCCTGCGGCCAAGGGCGCTTCTTTTCTGGTGGTTTCTCAATCCGGAGACGAGCTTACGTTTGACTACTACGGAGTCAGCGCAGGGAAACGTGGAAAACTAGTCGAATCGGCGCACCTCTCGGCAGACGGGCGCAGGCATGCTGGAAATAAGATCCGCACGTACACAAGTTATGTGACCGCCTATTGGAATCGGAACAAGCTTGTCGTACAAAGCAAGGCGGTGCTGGACCCTGATGGGTATCAGACGTTTAGCACCGAAGACCGCTGGTCACTGTCAAATGACGGCAACACTCTGACCGACAGCTCGTCGGATGGCACACAGACGATCTATAGGCGACAGCCGAACGCGGAACCGTAGCTTTTTGCCCTCACTGGCCGCTCTCGTTGATATCATGTTTGTGAAACGATGAATACGACTGCAACTACTTCCGCCATGCCCAAAGTCGAGCCATTTCTGCTCGAAGTCGCTGAAATCGTTAATACAACCCTCGACGTAGACGCCCTTCTGCAACGGCTTGCGGTGGTCGTCCGGCGAGTGATCCGGTATGACTTCTTCGCGGTCCTTCTTCTAAACGACCGGACGGAGGAACTCTACATCCGGTTCGGGCTGGGACATGCCCAGGACGTCGTTGATCGGACCCGTGTGCCGCTGGGCAAAGGTGTCACCGGCCGCGCTGCGCTGAAGCGGGAAGCGGTTCTGGTCGGCGACGTGACTGTACTTGCCGATTTTGTTGAGAGCACTCCCGGCGTTCACTCTGAGCTGGCTGTGCCGTTGATCTCGCGGAACCAGGTAATCGGCGTGATCGACATGCAGGCCACCGAGAAGGACTACTTCACCGAAGAGCACAAACAGCTGCTCACGCTCATCGCGTCGCGAATCGCCGTAGGAGTGGAGAATGCGCGACTCTACACGCGTGTTTCAAAGCAGGCGAAGAGCCTGGTATTGCTGAATGAGATCAGCCGTGATTTGACCTCGATTCTAAACCTCGATCAGCTATTTGGGCACATCGGCGAACAGCTGAAACGGCTGATGGATTACCACATGTTCAGCATATTGCTGCTGAACCGCATAAACACGAAATTGGAGCACCGATTTTCGCTTCGCTTCAATGAGAAGGTGCAGCTCAAGCACGACATCCCTGTCGGTATGGGGCTGGTTGGCCACGCCGCACAGCACAAAGAGCCAGTGCTAGTTCCAGATGTGAGCCGTGACCCCAGATACATTGCACTGAATCCAGAGACACGGTCAGAACTTTGCGTGCCCCTGCTGTACAAGGATAAGGTCATAGGCGTTCTCGATATCGAGCACACGCGGCTCGGGTACTTTACCGAGAACAAACTGCGGATGCTGACGACGCTTGCCGGACAGATTGCGATCGCTATCAAAAACGCTCAGTTGTACGAGCAGGTCACGCGACACGAGCAGCAATTGGAACGCGACTTGGCTCTGGCGCGGGAATTGCAGTTCCGCATTATGCCGCCTGCGCCTCCGACGACGAAGACCGCCGAGGTGTATGGCCGCTTTGCACCTGCACGCATTATCGGTGGCGACTTGTATGACTTCGTTCCCTATACCCGCCGATCGCGTTCTTCCGGAAGGACCGGCATTGCCGTTGGAGACGTCAGCGGTAAGGGTGCACCTGCGGCTATCTATGCCGCGCTCGTTAGCGGATTTTTGCGTTCACACGCGACGGCCGAACCCGGCGCCGCTGAGATGATGGCGCGAATCAACACGTCGCTGAATGAGCGACCGATTGACGCGCAGTACATCTCGATGATCTACGCGATCTGGGATGAGCCGCAACAGCATCTGACGATTTCCAACTCCGGCCTGCCGCGCCCGATATTCTGTCGTGAAGGCAAGGTCGAGACCGTCGATCTCGCTGGCTTGCCCATGGGCCTCTTTGCCGAAGCCCAATACGACGAACTCACTTACGAAGCGCGACCGGGCGACACCTTCGTGTTCGTAACAGACGGTATTGTCGACGCCACAAACTCTCATGGCGAGATGTTCGGACGTCATAGGCTGGAACATGTAGTCGCCGCGCACTGCAGTAGTTCGGCCAAGGATCTCGTGGATGCTATCTTCGATGCTGTTAGCCGACATGTAGCCGGCGTCGATGCATTCGATGATCAGACAGTGGTGGCGATTAAGATTCGCAAGCCTTCGAGAAGGAAGGCCGACTCCACAACATTGAAGTAATCATCTGGCAAGCTCATCCGCTACAATGAAGCATGGCAGCCAAGAAATCATCGTCCCCTTTTGTCTATCAGTCTGCACTACTTGGTGCGCGAAAACCGTCGCTGCACTGTGATTCTGTTTCCATTGCACAATTGGCGAAGAAGCATGGCACGCCGTTGTACGTCTATTCGGCATCGGCGATTCGCGAGCGCTTCCGCGCGTTTGACGGCGCATTCGCTGATTTCCCGCACACGGTCTGCTACGCCGTTAAGGCCAATGGAAACATCGCTGTCCTGAAAATGTTGGCCGCTTTGGGTTGCGGTTTTGACGTTGTCTCAGGCGGCGAGATCGAGCGAGTTCTTTTCGCCAACAAGAAGGCTGCATCTCGAATCGTGTTTTCGGGCGTGGGAAAAACGACCGAGGAAATGGACCTGGCGCTGCGCTCGGGCATATTGATGTTCAACTGCGAGAGCGAGAGCGAGTTGTTCACGCTTGCCGACCGTGCGGCCCGCATGAAAAAAGTGGCGCGGATCGCGTTGCGCGTGAATCCTGACGTTCATGCAGGGACGCACCCTTACATCTCGACCGGTCTTCGCAAACACAAGTTCGGCATTTCGGTCGACGAAGCTCGTGCACTCTACAAGCGGGCAGCAGCTAAGAAGAGCCTCGAGGTTACAGGCGTCAGCTGTCACATAGGATCGCAGATTACCGATATTGCTCCTTTCGCCGAAGCAGTTGCGCGACTGGCGGATTTGGTGCGCCGTTTGCGTGCTGATGGCGTGAACATCCGCTATCTCGATGCCGGCGGTGGGCTCGGAATCTCGTATACCAGTCTCGACGACCTTCCGCATTTCGATGATCACGTGAACGAATATGCCCAGGCAATCACCAAACAGATGGCCGGACTGGATGTTCATCTGCTGCTTGAGCCCGGACGCTTTCTTGTTGGCCCTGCCGGAGCGTTGATCACCCGCGTTCTCTACGAAAAGACGAATAGTGGCAAGCGTTTCCTCATCGTCGACGCCGCAATGAACGACCTGATTCGACCGTCTCTTTATGGCGCACATCACGAAATCGTTCCGGTTACGAAATCCGGCAGCAGGAAGTCGTTGCCGTATGACGTGGTCGGTCCGATATGCGAGACAGGCGACTTCTTTGCGCGCGATCGCAAGCTGCCGAAGATTGAAGAAGGCGAACTGGTCGCAATTCTCGACGCTGGCGCTTACGGCATGTCGATTTCGTCCAATTACAATGCGCGAGGAAGGGCCGCTGAAGTCCTCGTGGATGGTCGCTCGAGCCGAGTGATACGGCGGCGCGAGACGCTGAAAGACATGCTCCGCAACGAGAGCTAGTGACACGCATTCGAGCGCTCCACGGTATAATTTTTCTTCTATTTCTTACTTATTACTTACTTCGCAGTGATCCACAAGGAGAGCAGGAATGGCGCAGGAAGCAGCAACCCGCACCCGGGTCGAATCCGACAGCATGGGCAAAATCGACGTACCCGTAAATGTGTATTGGGGTGCGCAGACACAGCGATCTCTACATCACTTTGACATTGGCCGCGACACGATGCCGCCGGAACTGATCCGGGCATTCGCGATCCTGAAGAAGGCAGCGGCGCTCGTGAACCAGGACCTGGGCAAGCTTCCCGCCGACAAGGCAAAGCTCATCGTTCAGGCAGCTGACGAAGTAATCGCCGGCAAACTGGCCGACCAGTTCCCTCTTCGCATATGGCAGACCGGCAGCGGCACCCAGACGAACATGAACGTGAACGAGGTGATCTCGAACCGCGCTATCGAAATCGCGGGCGGTCAGATGGGCTCGAAGAACCCGATTCACCCGAACGATCACGTGAATATGTCGCAGTCGTCCAACGACACGTTCCCGACCGCTATGCACATTGCCGCCGCCGAGCGCGTGAAGAACGTCCTGATTCCGGCCGTTCGCAACGTGCAGCACGCCATCGAAAAGAAGGCGAAAGAGTTCGCGGACGTAGTGAAGATCGGGCGCACTCACCTGCAAGACGCCGTGCCTCTCACCGTCGGCCAGGAGTTTTCCGGCTGGGCGAACCAACTCGACCGCGATATCAAGCGGCTTGAGCAGGCACTGGACGGACTATATGACTTGGCAATCGGTGGGACCGCTGTCGGAACCGGCTTGAACACGCATCCGGAATTCGCCGAGCGCGCCGCCAAGAAGATTTCCGAACTGACGGGACTTCCCTTCCGCTCGCATCCGAACAAGTTCACAGGCCTTGCTTCGCATGACGAAATCGTCTTCGCGCAGGGCGCATTGCAGACGCTCGCGGCGTCGTTCATGAAGATCGCCAATGACATTCGCTGGCTCGCTTCTGGTCCGCGCTGCGGACTCGGCGAACTCATCATCCCCGAAAACGAGCCTGGCTCGTCCATCATGCCGGGCAAGGTCAATCCGACTCAGTGCGAAGCTATGACGATGGTTGCCGCGCAGGTTCACGGCGCAACAGCTGCGGTCGGTTTTGCCGGTACGCAGGGCAACTTCGAGCTGAACGTATTCAAGCCGGTGATCATCTACAACTTCCTGCACTCTGTCACGCTGATTTCCGACGCCTGCCACGGGTTCGTTGAGTTCATGGTCGATGGCATTGAACTCAACCGCGAGAAGATCGACTGGTATGTGAAGAACTCGCTGATGCTCGTGACGGCGCTGGCACCGAAGATCGGTTACGACAAGGCCGCCAAGGTCGCACACACCGCTCACGTCGAGCACAGCAGCCTGCGCGAAGCCGCGTTGAAGCTCGGCTATCTCACGGCTGAGGAGTTCGACGCAACACTGAAGCCAGAGACCATGACGCACCCGTAGGCATCGCGGGGGACGGCACAAGCCGTCCCCCGTATTTCACCCTCGCCGTCTCACAATTTCTACGGATCCTAGGTAACGATTCTGGCATCAGAGACGCCAAAGCGGGAGGGTCTCTGTCCATGATCGCTCGAAAAGCAGTCCATCTGGCTGTCAGGCACTTTTGGCTCTTGCTACTCGCAAGCTTACCTTTAGCCGCTCAGTCCGGCCAAACGAATCACGTTCACTATGCAACTCCGAAGGAGGCCTCGAAACCGGCACCTTCCGGCGCACTGGCACCTCGTCTCAAGAACCTCGGCAATCACACATTCCCGGTTAACTGTAAAGGGACTGAGGTCCAGGCTTTTTTCAATCAGGGCGTAAACCTGGCTTACGGATTTAACCATGCCGAGGCTGGACGCGCATTTGCGGAGGTCGCCCGGCGCGTGCCTACTTGTGCCATGGCATATTGGGGCCAGGCGCTCGTTCTCGGACCCAACATCAACGCGCCGATGAATCCCGCTGACGAGGCCAAAGCTTACGAGTTGATACAAAAGGCCATTTCGCTTAAGGGCGGAGCCACTCTCCGGGAGCGAGCCTACATCGATGCGTTGGCAACGAGGTATTCAGGCAGTGCCGATGCTCGTAAAGTCAATGACAAGAACTACGCCGCTGCCATGAAGCGCGTCAGCGAGAGCTTTCCCGGTGATCTCGATGCCGCCACTCTCTACGCCGAAGCTTTGATGGATCTGCGCCCGTGGGATTACTGGATGCGGGACGGGGCCCCATATCCAGGTACACGCGAGATTCTGAACGCATTGGACACTGTCATCCAGAAGAATCCCAATCATCCGGGCGCGCTGCACTATTGGATTCACCTCTGGGAGCCCACGAAGACTCCGGAGCGCGCAGAAGCTGAGGCCGACCGACTAGTGACCCTCATGCCGGGAGCCGGACACATCGTTCACATGCCTGGCCATATCTACCAACGGGTAGGACGCTACGAAGACGTAGTCCGCGTCAACGATCTGGCTATTGCCGCGGACGAGGACTACATTGCGCAATGCAACGCCCAAGGCGTATACCCTCTCGAATATTATCCTCACAACGTTCACTTCAAGTGGTTCGGCGCAACGATGGCGGGACAGAGTGAGACAGCAATCGCAGCGGCTCGGAAGACGGCGTCTGTGAT
Source organism: Acidobacteriota bacterium (assembly GCA_023410055.1). Taxonomy (GTDB): domain Bacteria; phylum Acidobacteriota; class Terriglobia; order Terriglobales; family Acidobacteriaceae; genus JAEZPW01. The sequence goes on along the minus strand of JAEYQK010000091.1, from coordinate 4,849 downwards.
TCCGATGCAAGCCATAGAGCAAGTTCCTTTTCTGCAAGGGTTCCTGGTTGTGCCGTACTACGCTCTTGTGCGGTTCGGAAAGTGGGAGGAGTTGCTGAAGGAACCTAAACCGAAATACGATTCGCTGTTCACACGCGGAGTGTGGCACTACTCCCAAGGGAGTGCTTACGCGGGTTTGGGACGCCTGGACGAAGCGGATCGCGAACTCGAGCAGTTGAAGGAGATCGCCGCCGATCCAAAGCTTCCCAGCATTCCCGCCAGTTTCTCGGCAAATTCCGCGGCGGACATCCTCCGCATCGCCCCTGAAGTACTTGCGGGTCAGATCGCGTCTGCCAGAAAAGACTACGAAACTGCTGTAGCTCACCTTGATAGAGCCGTTCGCTTGCAGGATGCGCTGATCTATACCGAACCTGACGATTGGCACTATCCTGTGCGCCACTCACTTGGAGCAGTTCTACTACGTGCAGGACGTGCAACAGAAGCCGAAAGCGTCTTCTGGGAAGATCTGCGTCTGCATCCGGAGAACGGGTGGGCGTTGTCCGGTTTGGCGAAGGCCTTGCGGTCGCAAAGTAAGGACGAAATGGCCACAATCATCGAGCAAAGACTTCAGAAGGCGTGGGCACACGCCGATGTCCCCAGGGACGCAGTGTCTCATTTCTGATACTTCTCGGGCCATCCTGCACAACTGATGTGAGAACCACAACACCTCCGGGCCGTGCTATCATTTGCGTGCTTTCCAGCACGAATTCTGTTTGGGCCATTTGTCGTTTGCGATAGTTCCATCGCAGTATGCAGTCAAAGACAACACAGATGAAACAGAACCGCCGAATTCTGTTCGCATTGCGAACACTGAACGGAGGAGAGGCTCTATGGCATCGGTTATATCTCGGAAGACAACGATAGTGGTGGCGTTATTCGTGGTCGCGATCGTTGCGACGGTTTACGCTCAGAACGGTATGATCGCGCTGGGCGTGCAAGAGCAAGCAGCGAGGCAATCATCGCTCGATGCGCTAACTCACAATTACGTGCCGTTCTCTTTGGGTGCGAAGGCATTCAAATCCGCTGCTCCGGCGGCACGCGCCCAACTCGTTTTGGGAGCACTGACCTGGTTCAAGGCCTATACGCAGACCGCTGCTTTCAAAACTGAGTATGCCAAGATACGTGATGCAGCAAAACCTTCTGGACCGAAGCAGAGCGGATCTGTGGACGCCGAATTGGCTAAACAGAAGGCCGAGCGAGATAAGGGCCTGGCGGAAATGAAGGCCAATGTGGCGAAGATGTCTCCTGAAATGCGGAAGCAGATGGAAGCGACGGTCAAGCAGATGGAGGCAATGTACGCCCAGCAGGACGCGGATCCGAAGATGAAGGGAATGATGCGTCAAAGCGTGGAGATGCAACGGACAGAAGAGGACAAGTCTTACAAAGAGAGACTCGTCGATTACGACAAGAAGTTTCCGGCCGATCCCAAGAAGCTGATCGCCCTACGCTTGCAGGAGTTCCTCGATCTGAGCAAGGACGTTGATTTCAACGCGCAGCTCAAGCCTGCGTACGGCAAAATGCGCTTCGTCAATCCCACATACGAAAGCAAGTCGAGCAACTGGAAGCTCTGTTTCCGCGCCGGAAAGCCAGCTATTGACGCGGCGCGCACGTTTGCCGCTGCGTGGCTGAAGGAACTGCAAGCGAAGTAAGACTCGCGTTGAATACCTCCGTGCGGCTGCACCTTGCGTCGCACAGAGGTGTCCCTCAAAAAAGAACAACGCGCCCGCCCAGGGCGCGTTTCGCAAACCAAATGGATTAACTAGATTCCCCAGCGTATCAGCGCCGCGCCGCTGGTGAATCCAGCTCCAACGGCGGCGATCAGAACCAGGTCGCCTTTCTTGAGACGGCCTTCTTCGCGGGCGGTCTGGAGACCGAGAGGGATGGTCCCGGCTGTCGTGTTGCCGTAACGATCGATGTTGATGATGACTTTGTCCTTCGGGATGTCGAAACGGTCAGCCGTCGCCTTGATGATGCGCAGGTTAGCCTGATGGGGGACGAAACAGTCGACGTCTTTGCCGGTGAATCCGTTTGCATGCAGGACCTTCTCGCAGACCTCGGCCATTTTGCGAACGGCGAACTTGAACACCTGCTGCCCGTCCTGATGAACGAAATGCATCTTGGGACCAACGTCTTCGCGCCAAGCGGGATACAGGCTGCCGCCTCCAGGACGCTTTAGGTACTCGCCACCGGCGCCGTCGATCTCGTGGTGAAAGTCGATGAGTCCTACATCTTCGCCTTCTTGCGCTGGTTCCAGAAGGACTGCGCCCGCACCGTCACCGAATAGGACGCACGTCGCGCGATCGGTGTAATCGATCATTGCAGAGTTAACGTCTGCTCCGATGACCAAAACTTTCTTTGCTCGGCCGCTCTCGATGAATTGCGAACCAGATGCGAGAGAGTACACAAAACCTGAACATCCGGCGGAAAGATCGTAGCCCCAGGTTTTGGGGATTCCGAGCTTGTGCTGAACGAGGCAGGCCGTCGAAGGATAGAGCATGTCGGGCGTAACGGTGCCGACGACAATGACTTCGATTTCGGCGGGGTCAATGCCGCGCTCGGCAAGCGCACGCTTCGCGGCACAGACGGCGAGATCGCTAGCAGCTACACCCTTGTCGACGACGTAACGGTTGCGAATGCCGGTGCGTTCGATGATCCACTGGTCGGTGGTATCGACCATTTTTTCCAGGTCGGCATTAGTAAGCGCGCGCGGAGGGGTATACGTCCCCAGCGCCGTGATTTTTGCACGAAAAGGGGTCTTCAACTTTTCCGTTCTCCAATAAGAAGTATCTATTTTGAAGCACGAGAGTGGGATTGTCTATGCCGTTTGTGATTAGTTGCGCTGTTCTGATTTTGTAAATCTTGAGCACAAGTCGCTGCACAGCGTTCGCATGAACTTACGATTGCGGAATGCAGCCCTTGGCCACGTCGAGAATTCCTTCACTGGATGGACTACGCGCGATTTCAATTGCGCTCGTGATCCTGGGTCATCTGTGCGGTACGCGCGGATTTCCACTTCAAAGCAAGACCGTAATGATCTACTCCAATTTTGGCGTACGCGTCTTCTTTGTCATCTCGGGCTACCTGATCACCAGATTGCTTATGATTGAGCACGCGAGAACGGGGACAGTATCTCTCCGCGACTTCTATGTCCGCCGTGCGTTTCGGATTTTCCCCGCCGCGTTTGCGTATTTGGCCGTAATCGTCCCATTGAACTGGAAGGCGATTTCCTGGGGAGAGCTGATGGCTGCGCTTACGTACACCGTCAACTATCGTGCGCAGACCTGCTGGGCTCTGGGACACTTGTGGTCGCTTGCCGTCGAGGAACAGTTCTATGTGGTCTGGCCAGTTGCACTGGTGTTGGCATGGCGACGGCGCACGCTAATGGCGGCTTTGGTTGTCGCGGCTGGCCCGCTGATACGTGCAGGGTTTTACTGGGCCGGAATGACACAAGCTAATGGAAAGTACTTCCCTGCCGTGGCCGACAGCCTGGCGGCAGGTGCGCTGATCACCCTACTCGAGCCTGAATTCCGGAAGCATTTGAGCGTCATCCGCAGCAAGTGGTTTCTGATTGTGCCCACTCTGACCGTACTGATCCCTCTGACACATGTATCGCTGAAGTTCTATTGGTCGGTGGGACTCACGCTAATGCAATTGGGAATTGCTTTGTCAATTTGTCATTTTGTCGAACGGAGGTACGAGTTCTTGAATGGACGTGTGGTGGTCTGGATCGGCGTGCTTAGCTATAGCTTGTATCTCTGGCAGGAGCCGTTCCTAAACCGCGCGGAGACTTCGTGGTGGACGGCGTTTCCACAGAATCTATTACTAGCCATGATCGCCGCTTCGCTGTCGCACTATCTCGTTGAACGGCCATTTCTCCGGATGCGGGATAGGCTCAGAGGGCTGATGCCAGCACGCGACATCCTGCTTTGGGCCTGTGTATCAAAGTCCGTGCATAAACAAAATAGCCGGACACCGGAGAACCCACTGCACACGCACTAGCTCGTTGCCGTTGCTTCCTTCCGGACCTGGCGGGGTTGGCGAGATTGCGTCGCGCGGGACCGATGCCCGACAAACAGAATTGTATCAGATGATATTTTCCTGATTTCTTTCGTAACTTCAGTCACAATCTGTTGTTCTCTCAACCTTGCAATAGCTGCTTTAGAATTCAAGCAATGGCGAATCGGACACCAGCGCTTCCGATCACGATAGGCGAGCCGGGCAATCCGCCCAAGTCGATGGCCGTGATGCGCTCGCGGCTCGAACGTTACTTCGAGACCTCACTACTGCTACTTGTCACGGCGGGCTTCGTCACCGTCGCCAGCACGGGGGCGATCGACGCCGTTTCCGTAGCGTTTGTCTCAATCGCGCTGACTATTCGCGGATGGCTCCTGATCACCGGCAGGAAAGTCTCCATGCCGATCGCGTGGGACCCCTACTTCACCTTCGGGTACGTCGCGTTTTACGCAGCGGACTACTTCTTGCTATCGCGATCGTTTGTCAATGCAACGGTGCACCTGATCCTCTTCAGCATGGTCGTGAAGATTTTTTCGGTGCGCAGAGATCGTGACTACGTGTACTTGGCGGTACTCGCTTTTACGGAAGTGCTTGCGGCTTCGGTCCTCACGGTTGACACCGTCTTCCTGGGTGCTTTCGCGCTCTTTTCTATTCTGGTTGTAAACACGTTTCTCGCATTCGAGATCAGACGTTCCTGGAACGCGGCTCCTTCGCAACTGCGTACGGTGGACTCTGCGGGAAACGGCCACGACGCGCCATCGCGGTTTGTTCGTGAGTTATCTGTTACGACCGTTTG
>JAEYQK010000126.1 GCA_023410055.1 Acidobacteriota bacterium | reverse complement strand
GTTTGGTCAGCCCAAGCTCCGGCCCGATAACGTGCACGATTCCCTGGTCCGGCGATCCGATGTCGAACAACTCGATCCCGAACTCCTTGCAGTTCTTGCGCAGCGCATCGATCTGCTTAGCGGCAATGTCATCGCTGATTGGCAGATGATTTGGCGTCGTCGGAACGTTGTGGTCCAGTGTCGCCTTGGTCCGCTCCGGCTGACGCACCTTCCGCCCCGCCGCGCGCAATCCATCGAACGCCTGCGGTGACGTCACTTCATGCACCAACTGCAAGTCGATGTACAGCAGCGCCGGCTCGCCTTCCGGCTGGGTAACAACGTGCGCGTCCCAGAGTTTTTCAAAAAGTGTCTTGGCGCTATCCATTGCCTTCCTCTTGAATCGGTCGCGGTAGGGCACGGCTTCAGCCGTGCCATTCGCGTCTACATAGGATCTCGGGGCTTTAGCCCCTGAGGTCTGCCTCTAATTTGTACTCCGCACTGAGTACTGAGTACTAGGTACTGAGTACTGTCTCTTCAGTGCTTCTGCGATTAACTCGCCCATTTTCTCCGTGCTGACCGTTTCCTCCCCGGAGGCAGCAATGTCCTTCGTGCGATACCCGGCATCGAGAACGGCAGTGATAGCGACTTCGACTTCGCGCGCCTGTTCATCCAAACCCGCCGAATGTCGCAGCAGCATCGCCGCCGACGCAATCGCGCCGATGGGATTCGCGATTCCCTTCCCGGCAATGTCGGGCGCTGAGCCATGTACCGGCTCATACAGATCGACCTTCCCGCCGATGGTTGCCGAAGCCAGCGTGCCCAGCGATCCAGTGATTACCGCCGCCTCATCCGACAAAATATCTCCGAACAGGTTTTCCGTCAGGATCACGTCAAAGCTCGACGGCCTCGTCACAAGCCGCATCGCACACGCATCAACATATAGATGTTCCAGCGTGACGTCCGAGTACTCTTTCGCGACTTCGTTCACCACCCGTCGCCACAGCTGCGAGACTTCGAGCACATTGGCCTTATCAACCGAAGTGACTTTCTTCCTCCGCTGACGCGCTATCTTGAACGCCACATGCGCGACCCTCGCGACCTCGCCCTCGGAGTACTTCATCGTATTGAAGCCGGTGTCGCCTTCGAACCCGCGTGGCTGTCCGAAATACAGCCCACCCAGCAGTTCGCGAACCGTCATGATGTCCACACCCGCAATCACGTCCGGTCTCAGCGGCGACGACGACGACAACGCTTGGTAGCAAGTCGCCGGACGCAGATTCGCGAATCCGCCCAGCGCCTTGCGAATCGCTAATAATCCCGTCTCAGGCTTCTTCGCCGGAGGCAGCGAATCAAACTCCGGTGCACCAACTGCGCCCATCAGCACAGCTTGACTCTTCAGGCACGCATCAATCGTCTCCTGCGGCAGTGGCGTATCGTACTTGCGAATCGCCACGCCCCCAATCAGGTGCGTTTCATACTCAAACTCGTGGCCATGTAGCTGGGCCACCACATCGAGGATACGGACGGCTTCCCGAGTGACCTCAGGGCCGATGCCGTCCCCCGGCAACAGGGTGATCTTCATCTTCATTGTTTTGAGATTCTGCGACGGAGTACCAGCCGCGAATTGCCTCTGATTTTACCTTACGCGCGGGCTGAATCAGCCCCTTGATGCGGCTGTTCAGTTTTATTCATACCCGGCAGTTCGTCAGGAAATTCCTCGCGCATGATGGTCAGCAACGCCGTGTCCTCGACCGTCTTGGTCGCGTCGGCCACATTGATGAACCGGCGATAGAGCTTATCCAGATCGCGACGCTCCAGCTTGAAGCCAAGCTGTTCGTAGCGTTTGCCCAAGGCGTGACGTCCCGAGTGCTTGCCCAGCACCAGCTTGCTATCAGGTACGCCCACCGACTGCGGCGTCATGATCTCGTACGTCAGCGGATTCTTGATCATGCCGTCCTGGTGAATACCTGCTTCGTGCGCGAAAGCATTGCGTCCCACGATGGCCTTGTTCGGCTGCACGGAAACGCCTGTCAATTCCGTAAGCAACTGACTGCTGCCGAAGAGTTGTTCCGTACGAATGCTGGTCGCATACGGCAGTGCGTCATTTCGTACGTGCAACGCCATAATGAATTCTTCCAGCGACGCATTCCCCGCTCGCTCGCCGATACCGTTAATCGTGCACTCAATCTGACGCGCTCCGGCTTCAACCGCCGCGATGGAGTTCGCCACCGCCAATCCGAGGTCGTTGTGACAGTGTGTCGAGATGACCGCTCCCGTCTTCTTCACTCGATCCACCACCGTGCCAATCAACCGCGACATCTCGCGCGGAATCATGTAGCCCACCGTGTCCGGCAGGTTTACTACCGAGGCTCCCGCCTCGATAACAGCCTCCGTCACCTCACACAAGAACTCGATTTCCGTACGCGTCGCGTCTTCGCACGAGAACTCAACGTTCTTCGAGAGTTCATAGGCCATCTTCACCGACTCGATCGCCCGCTGCAGCGCCTGCTCGCGAGTCATCTTTAGCTTGAACTGGAGATGTATGTCAGAGGTCGCGATGAATACGTGCAACTTCGGACGCTTCGCGTACTTCACTGCCTTCCATGCACATTCGATGTCGCGCTGATCGCATCGCGCCAACGCCGCCACTTCAGGGCGCGTGATCTCACGAGCCACCGCTTCCACCGACTCGAAGTCGCCTTCCGACGCTATCGGAAAGCCTGCCTCAATAATGTCCGCACCGAGGGTATCCAGCTGACGTGCCATCCGTAGCTTCTCGTCCAGGTTCATGCTGCAACCAGGGGACTGTTCGCCATCGCGAAGAGTGGTGTCGAAAATCGCTACGTGTTCACGCTTCATCAGATTCCTCCCAAGTCGTGTTCTTAATTAGGTAAGGATTACGAGAAACACATCAATAAGGCAAGATAATAATAATTTGCATACGATAAGTATGTCTTATACTATAAGCAGAGTACGACCTCATACATATCATCCTGAATGGAGCGGCAATGGACCTGACTCAGCTGGAGACATTCCTTGCAGTAGCGCAGGAAGGTGGCTTTTCACGCGCAGCTAAGAAGCTGTTCCGCACGCAGCCCGCTATAAGTCAGACCATCCGCAAGCTCGAAACTGAAGTCGGCGAGCCTCTCTTCGACCGTTCTTCCCGCGAAGGCGTACTCACTGACGCCGGCCGCGTGCTCAAAGACTACGCGCAGAAGATGCTGAACATGCGCGAGGAAGCCCGCGGTGCCCTCGACGAGCTCCGCAAGCTCCAGCACGGACGCCTCACCATCGCCGCCAACGAGTTCACCTGTCTTTATCTACTCCCGTTGCTCGACGAATTCCGGCATCTCTGCCCCATGATCAAGGTCACCGTCCAGCGCTCGCTCGCCAGTCGGATCACCGAAGAACTGCTGAACCACAATGCCGAACTCGGCGTGCTCACATTCCGTCCTGACGATCCAATGATCCGATCCATCGCCGTCTATCGCGATGACATTGCCTTCGTCGTTCCGGCGTCGCATCCGCTAGCCAAGAACCATAAGGAAGTAACGATCAAGCAGTTGGGTGCCGAGTGCTTCATCGCCCACAACATCCCTTCCCCATCTCGCGCCAAGGTCATCGAGACCTTCAAGCGTAAGCGCGTACCGCTGCACATGGACGTCGAACTGCCATCCATAGAAGCCATCAAGACTTTCGTAATTCGCCGCAATGGAGTAGCTTTGCTACCGGGCATCTGCGTCCGAGCCGAGGTCGAACGTGGAGATCTCGTCGCACTGGAAGTTCCGGAGCTCAGGTTTGAGCGTAAACTGCGGATCGTTTACCGCAACGAAGCTACCCTGTCCCACGCGGCACGGGCCTTCCTCCAGGTAGCAGAATCCTTCGCTCAAAATAGAGGTGGACTCTACCTCTACAAGCCTGAACCGCTCAGCGAAGAATAATCATGGTTGCGTGATCATCGACACCGTTCCGCCCAGATCAACCACGTACACTTCCCCGTTCTGATCCTGGCCGAACGAGCTGATCGTCTTGCCCGAGGAAATCAGCAATGTACGTGTCCAATTCCCCGGCGTGGTCTCCTGCAACCCCCATATCTTGCCCGAGCCAAGGTCACCGAAAATGTAGGTCTTCTGCAGCGCCGGAATCTTCGATCCCTGATAGACGTAACCCCCGATCACGGCGTTCCCTTCGCTGTGATCGAATTCGGCGATGGCCAACGTCAGTCGCACTACCACAACGGCCAAGGCCGTCCAATGAAAACCAAGTTTTCTGAACTTCATTTCGGTTTGAGAATACTTCGCTGACACACAGGGTTGCTGCCCTCACAGCGCTTGTGTCAAGAGCCCACAGACCTGAGTCTCCTCCCAACTACTTACAAACACTGGACAAAAAGTGTCGTCGGGCTTGTCGGGTTTCAGCCACCCGAATCGTTACAATGTTTGTAGGCAGCGAAATTGAAGACAGAGACAGGTTACCCAGGTAATCTGGAATCGTAAGTCTAGCTTTTTCAAAAACTTACCTTACGAGCAAGGGAGTCTAAACTCGTAAGTCTTGTGTTTTCAAAGACTTGGCTACTTTGGGAGACTAGGGGCGGGCGGTACGCTGGTACAGACCGGGGACATACCTGACAGAATGAACCGGGGACATAGCTTACAGTGACAGATCGGAAAAGAGCATTGTGCTCGAGAGTTATGATTGGGAAACTGGCGAATTTGAGGCAGACTGTTCGCTATGAATGAGCTCACTGTGTGGGTGTTCAACGGCAACGCGCAGAATCACCGATTTGCATTTCCGAGCGGGGTCTTTTCAACGCAATCCAATGCCGAAGAATGGATTGAGAAACACGGCCTATCTGGTACCCTGACCATGTATCGCCTAGATACAGGCGCGTACGATTGGGCCATTGAGAACGGATACTTTCGCCCTAGTAAACCACACCACGCAAATCCTGAGTTCATCGGCCAGTTTGGTGGTGGGGATGTCCACTTTCACTACGAGAAAGGCAAGCACGGCTAAATCAATCCGCTTTCTCGCTCCTGATTCGACGCACCCGGTTACTGGCAAGCTGGGGCTCATGGAATGACAGCAATCGTGCCAAACAGCAAACGCGATTTCGACAAAGAAGCGCAATCCTGGGACGACAATCCGTTTCGCCGCCAGCTGGGCGAGGCCATAGGCAAAGCGATCTCGGAGGCCATACCGCTGAATAACAGCGACACCGTGCTGGATTACGGCACCGGGACAGGACTGGTTTCTCTCGCCTTGTGCGACCGCGTGTCTCGCGTTCTGGCTGCGGATTCCTCGCACGGCATGCTGGACGTCCTAGCCGCCAAAATCAAAGCCGCGGGGATCACTAGCATCCAACCCGTCTTTCTCGATTTGGAGGCCCCGATCGCCGACCCGCCGACCGTGGACGCCATCGTCAGTTCCATGACCCTGCACCACGTGCGCGACATCCCCCGACTCGCCGACATTTTCTTCTCAATGCTGCGAACCGGCGGACGCATCGCCCTGGCCGACCTTTTCACCGAAGCAGGCGACTTCCATCACGACAACACCGGAGTGCAGCACTTCGGCTTCAATCCCGATTCGTTGTGTGCCACATTTGTCAGCGCCGGATTCGTCGACGCACGTACCACCATCGCGCACACCGTCTCTAGACAGGTCGCATCCGGCGAGATCAAAGATTTTCCAATCCTGCTGCTCACCGCGATTAAGCCCTGATCCCGCTGAGGTTTTTCGACGGAACATTAGGCACAGCTCTTCAATGGCCCGATGATCAGATGACGCGATGGCCCGATCGTATCAGTCAGTGACTGCAAGCTAAGTCCTCTATTTCATCAGTCGTAGAGCGATGTGGGGAGGGAGGGGCATAATAGCTTGATGACAGATTCAACCGACCGCGCATGGGACAGCTTCACTCGGGTCAACGCCGGCCAGCGCTTTCGCAAACCCTCGGCCGCCATGGGACGAGCCCTAACGGAAGCGATCGTCGCCGAAGCGAAAATCGAGCCGAATATGACTGTACTCGACATCGCTTCCGGCTCCGGCGAACCGGCCATTTCGGTCGCGACTGCCATGAACGGCACCGGGCGCGTCATCGCAACCGACATCTCTCCTGCCCCGCTGAAGGTCGCCGAGCAGCGTGCGAGCGAGCGGGGGTTGACCAACATTGAGTTCCAACCCGCGGACGTGCACAAGCTGCCCTTCGCCGAGTGCACATTTGATCGAGCGCTGTGCCGTCTGGGCGCGATGTTCTTCTCCGACGTACCATGCGCGTTCACGGAGATACGTCGAGTGCTGAAGCCAGGCGGTCGTTTCACCCTGCTCGCCTGGGGTCCCATGGAGCAGCCCTATTTCGAGACAACAATTGGAACAGTTCTTAAGCTCTTTCCGGATCTGAAACCGCTGATCTCCAACGTGACGATGTTCCGTTTCGGCGAACCCGGAGCAGTCTCGTCAGAACTGCGCAAAGCCGGCTTCGACACCGTTGAGGAACACACGCGCGATCTTGCATGGAATTGGCCTGATACTCCCGAGCATCTATGGGAGTACTTCCAGGAGGTGACAATTCCGTTCAGGCCTTTGCTACAAGCAGTTCCCGCCGACCGGCGGGCGGAAGTCGATTCTGCTGTCCTGAACGAACTCAGCAAACGATACATGGACGGCGAAGTCCGATTCGACGCAAAGGTTGTGATCGCCTCGGCTATCCGCTAAGACTCATCGTCAGGATGCGAGACGAAGCGATAGCCCACACCGCGCACTGTTCGCAGGTACTTCGGACTCGAGGGATCTGGTTCGATGTAGCGCCGCAACCTTACGATGAAGTTGTCGATCGCACGCGTATCAGTATCCTCGCGCAAGTTCCAGACATTTTCGAGAATTGCTTTCCGCGATACCGGATGCCCGCAGTTGTTGATGAAGTACCGAAGCAGATCGGCTTCCATCATCGTCAATTGAATGACGCGATCGCCAGCCCGCAACTGAAGCATCTCGAAGTCGACGGTGTTACCGTCGAAGCTGTACGCATCAGTTTCGCGCGCAGGCACAGGCTCGACGGTCGCAGTCTTCTCATGCCATTTGCTGCGACGCAGCAGACTGTTCACGCGGGCAAGTAGTATATCCAGGTTGAACGGCTTCGGAAGATAATCGTCAGCCCCACACTCGAACCCGTTCAGCACGTCTTCGGGCCGGCCTCGTGCGGTCAACATCAGCAACGGGACATAGTTCTTGGCCGCACGTAGTTCGCGGGCGACGCTGAAACCGTCGATACCGGGAAGCATGATGTCGAGGACCAGAACATCGAAACTTTGCTTCTGCTTGAGCAGAAAGTTGAGGGCCTCTTCCCCGTTGTCGGTAATCTCAACGAAATGCCCCTCGGACTCCAGGTTGAACCGAAGTCCTTGAGCGATGTGAGTTTCGTCTTCAACAACGAGAATTCGACTCATACGCTATATACCCTCGGGAGACGAATGGTAAACGTGCTGCCGCGGCCTACGCCCTCGCTCTCGGCGAATGCGTCGCCGCCATGCCGCTGCGCGATGGAGCGAACGATGAAGAGTCCAAGACCCGTTCCCTTCACTTGGCCCATGCGAGGAAGGTGCACGCGATAAAAGCGTTTGAAAATCCGTTTCAGCTCGGATCGAGGAATGCCAATTCCGTGGTCGTGAATTTGAAGCAACACGGTGTCAATGCCCGGCGCAATAACGTCGACAATGATGTTCTTCTCTGGGCCCGAATACTTGACGGCGTTATCAAGGATGTTCGCTACCGCTGTGCGCAGTTCCTCAACATTGCCCGAGACGGTTATGTCTCCATCTGGCTCAGTGCCAAAGCGAAGGGCGCCATCTTTCAGTTTGTGGCGCAATCGCGCAAGCTCAACCGTTTCCTGCACCATCTTCCCGAAATCGAATTCCTGGAAATTACTTGGCCGATTTCGTTCACGAACCTCACCGGCTTTGAGCACCTGCTCCACCGTTCCTAGCAACCGGTCCGTGTCTTCGATCATGATGCGATAGAAAGTCAGCCGTTGCTTTTCATCGACCTTTCGCTTTTCCAGCGTTTCAAGATAAAGACGAATTGAGGCTATCGGCGTTTTTAACTCGTGAGTAACGGCGTTCAGAAAGCTGTCCTGCTGTTCATTGCGTCGGACTTCGCGCACAAGAAATATCGTGTTGATGACAAGTCCCGCAATGATGACGCAGAAGAAGATGACGCCGAGAACGAGCGGCACGACTTCGCGCCAATTGAGAATAATCCACGTTATGTTCAGCGCGATGGCAAGAGCCACCATGCACGCGCCCAGCGTGATGAAGAACGCAATCGTCTTTGTGCGGCGTGCAATGCGCATATCGAACACTCGATTTTAGCGCAAACTAAAACCGCGGGCTCCTAACCCGCGGTCTGAAATAGATCTGGCGCTTCCAGCTTAATCGCCACTAACGGCATTGGCGACCGTGTCGGTTCGCGCGGGCACAACTTTCAGCTTGGTGGATTCGTTCAGACGAACTTGTTTCACGTCCCAGGCTAGTCCGAGCCATCGAAGCGCTGAAATGCCATACCAATTGAGATCAAACTCGTACCAGGCAAGACCGTGTCTTGCCGACACCGGATGTGCGTGGTGATTGTTGTGCCAGCCTTCGCCAAAAGTCAGCATGGCAACCCAGAAGCTGTTGCGCGAAGTGTCGGTGGTGATGAACCGACGTCGTCCCCACATGTGCGTAGCCGAGTTCACCAGCCAGGTGATGTGCAAACCAACAACAGTGCGAAAGAAGATGCCCCAGAGCACATACTTCCATCCCGCAACGGCGAAGATGATGACCCCGAGGACGGTGATTGGAACCCAGTGCCAGCGGCTTATCCAAACGTGAAACTTGTCTTTGCGCAGATCGGGAACGTACGGGAGCAGCGCGTCCGAGTGGTTGTGCATTGCGCGGCCCGTGATGATCCACCCCACATGCGCCCAGAACCCTCCATCGCGAGGCGAATGAGGATCGAGTTCCTTATCCGAGTTCTGGTGGTGCACACGGTGGGTAGCCACCCAGAACATCGGCCCCCCCTCAAGCGCAAGTGCTGCACAGGTGGTGAGGAAGTATTCGACCCACTTCGGGCACTTGTAGCCGCGATGCGTCAGCAACCGGTGGTACCCCATCCCGATCCCCAGGCTTCCGCCAACCCACAGTAGAACAACTGCAAGCAACAACGCTTTCCAAGTGAAGAAGAAGAGAGCCGCTATGGCTCCGATGTGAAATGCCACCATGAAGAAAGTGGTCAGCTTGCTAAACGGCTCGCGAAAGGTCCTGTCGGTCTGAAGAAAACTCATGTATGCCCCCGAGCAATTGATTGTTGTTCGGGGCCTGGCGATACCGAGTCTTTGTAATACTTGTGTAATCCCCCTGGAGGCGACTCTAGGAGAGCGACAGGTTGTGAGCCCAGGAAAGGCCCTCAAGATAGAGTTCGGGCAACACGCTGCTGTCGATTCCTGCCTTCGTCGAATGTGTAAGAACGGCGTCCCAATCTCCGTGGCCGTACGCAGTGACGATTTCCCGGCAGAGACCACCCATCGTCGTCCTGCCTAGTAACCCGAACCGCACCTCGGGTGAAAGAGCCAGTTCGCTGACTAGCTGCTCGGTCGATATGTTCAGCACGACATTGAACAACGAAAGCAGGCCGATTAGGAAGAGCTCCTCTTCTTTAAGGCCTACGATCGGGGCCAGCAGCTCACAGAATCTGGCGCGAACTAGAGCCGTCTGCTGAAGTTCGTTGTAGGCGTGAACGCCTGCCACGGCAAGTGTCGCCACCGCCAGCCACTTCCGGAAGCTCTGCTCCCCCAGCAAGGCAACGGCATGCGAGAGTGATGTCACTTCCTTGCTGAAGCCGAAGCGGGATGAGTTCAGGTACCGAAGCAGCTGGTAACAGAGCGAAGGCTCAGTTTTCAGCGCTTCGGTGACCTCTCCAAAATCGAAATGCTCGGCAGAGAGCAGCCTCATGAGACGCAGATAGCTGTCTGAAAAGGGGCGCAGTTTTCGTATCTCGATCACTTGCGGGCGAGCGAAGAAGTAGCCTTGAAACAAATCGCATCCGATGTGAGATGTCGAGCGCAACTGGTCCCAGGTTTCGACTTTTTCCGCGAGGAATCGAACGCCACCGCGACATCGACGGCGCATGGAACGCATGTTTTCATGCGTCGTATGCTGCGGCTCAAGCTTGACGATATCTGCAATCGACAGCAGAGCCTCAGTTTCAGGTGACAACACGTAATCATCTAGCGCGATTAGGTATCCCGCGTGTTTCAGTTCCTCACAAACCTTGATCAGTTCCGCAGTGACCGGAACCGTTTCTAGAATCTCCAGGACCACGGCTTCTGGCGGCAGAATATCGATCTCACGGCTGAGCAGTAACTCTTCCGTGCAATTGATGAAGGCCCTCTTTCCGCCACAGAGCAAATCCAAACCAGCAGCGAGAGCAGCATCCATAACCGTGGCCGAAGCCACGTTGGAGTCTGCGAATTGCGCGCGATTCTCCGTTCCGGAACGGTAGAGCAGCTCGTATCCGAAGGTGTGGCCAGCCGAATCGAGAATCGGCTGGCGACCTACAAAGTGCGACACCAAAGGTCGGTCTACGCGTTTCGGGAAAACGGGGTACAGTCTCGGATTCAGGGCAGGATTGACCTGAGAAATGTTGCTGAGAAACACGATTTCCGTCCAGCTAGCGATTTGCGTTCACTGAACTAAATCGGCAAAATTCCGGAAAACTTGATCTGCACTACCCCCCAGGCGTCACGCTCGCTGATGCACGTTTTTGAAAGCCCGCTCGAAACCGGCCAGAGAGCGTTCAACTTGCTGCAAGGGAATCGTAATCGACAGGCGTATATACCCGGGGCGTCCAAAGCCGGTGCCAGGCACCGTCAGAACACCCTCGGCCGCAAGCGTTTTGACGAACTCGATGTCGTCAGGAATAGGGGTCTTCAGGAAGAAGTAGTAGGTGGCCTCGGGGCACTTCACGTCGTAGCCGATCTTCTTGAGTCCTTCACAGAGGACGTTGCGGCGATTCTCGTACCCAGCGACATCCACCCTTGCTTCTGCGGATTCGAGCATTACGCGCTGCCAGATGGCGGGGGCATTGACGAAGCCGAGGATGCGATTACTGAAGATGCAGGCACGGCGAAGCTCGGCGACTTCGGGCAGGTTGGGCGAGAGAGCGAGATAGCCGATGCGTTCGCCGGCAATCGCCTGGGACTTCGACCACGAGTTGCAAATCGCGGTGTTCCCAATAAGCGAAGCGACTTCGGGCTGCTTTTTCCCGTCGTAGACGAGCGATTTGTAAGGCTCGTCGCTGATGGCGATGATGGGCTGCGGAGCGCGGTCAAGGACCATGTTGAGATCGCGCAGGACGGATTCCGGATAGATCCGACCGGTGGGGTTATTCGGCGTGTTGATGAGGATGGCACGAGTGCGCGGAGTGATCGCCGCTTCGATGGCGTTGACGTCGGGAAGAAATTCCTCGTCCGTTTCGACGACGACCATCTTGCCGCCGTGATTCGTAATGTAGAACGGATACTCGGAGAAGAACGGCGCAAGAACGATGACTTCGTTGCCGGGATCAAGAATTGATTTGAGCAGTACGTTGCAGGCCCCCGCCGAGCCAACCGTCATGATGATGTCTTCTGGAGAAAACTGGACGCCGGTTTCGCGGTGCAGTTTTGTGGCGAGCATTTCGCGAACGGCGGGGTATCCCGCGTTGGGCATGTAGCCGTGGGAGTTGGTTCCGGTCGCGGCAACGCGCTTGAGAGCTTCGAGAACTTGGGCGGGCGGCTCGACGTCGGGATTGCCGAGTGTGTAGTCAAAGACGTTTTCGGCGCCGCGCTCGCGCTTCAGCTTCGCGCCCTCTTCGAACATGCGGCGAATCCACGAGGCATGCGTCAGTTGGTCGGCAATAACCTTTGCGATCGGCATTCAGCGCCTCCCTTGCGTCGCGAGGGGTGGGGTCCCCCCTCCCCCCGGGGTTGAAAAACGTAAGTCTCTGAAAGGAGACAACTTACGCTGTCAGACTGTCATCGAGATACATATAAGTCTCTGAAAAATAAGTACTTACGATGTGGATCTGACGTTGACGACCACTTGTCGCCTCATCTACTTACATTCTAGCAGTTTGGGTAGGCAAAGCCGACACTTCCCTAGCGGTGTCAATGTGGCTTGTAATCAGTCACTTGCGGTCAGTCCATTGCGATTGGGCTATTGACGCGTTCGGCTTGACCGCGGTCCGCCGACCGTAACGAATCCAGATAGGTGGATAGGAGGGATATATCGTTTGCTATCGCGGCCACGACAGACGAAAGCTGCGAATCGCGCTGTACTCGGAGCTTCCTGCCACCTCGTCAATGTAGATCAAAGCAACGGCACTGTTCTTGTTTTGCATGATCCTCATCCCGCAGAAATTACCGTCAGCACCGACTGACACGTCGCTTGCACGGCTCCAGTGATCGTTACGCCTGACGAGCAATGCCAGTCGTAGGCTGTAATGAACTTTCTCGTCTGGCGAGTCTGAGTACACTGCGACCGCTGACTGTTCTGTCTCAGTCACTTGTTTCAGAGCCGCTGAACGCGGCAACAGCGCCGCAATGTCCGAGTGCTGCACTGCAACGTTCAGTTGGTTGAGCGGGTCACAAGGGGCAAAATCCAAATAGTCCGCAGGTTCAGTAGTCGCCTTCTCCGGCGGCCCCGCGGATTTCCACTCACCGTGTGAAAGCGTGTAGCACTGGCGCACGTAAGAATCGGATTGACTTGACGCCGACGAGTAGGAACAGAGAATGTTGTCTGAAAGCGAGAATACTCCGTTCTCTGCTCTTATGTAGCCATTGCTCGTAACTGATGCTTCTGAACTATGCGCGTCCTGAGCCGGGACGAATGGAACTAGCGCGACCAACAATGCGATGGTTAGCGTGTACGTTCTCACGTCTGCAACTCTATGACAGTACAAGGAATTCTTCCAGAGTTCCACGATAGGTGTCCATAACAGGGCATCTGTTTACCTATCTCAACCTGAGATAGGTTGCTACATGGGGATGTCTCGCCACCTATCGACAACTAAGTTTGGGAATCGTGCTCCTGAGCAGCGCCAAGCAAAGCATCAGCGCGTTTTTGCAATGCTAGCCGAACTGCTTGATCGTAATTGGAATCTCTGCTCCGGATGTCAGAGTCGTCGTCGAAGTGCCTAAGTGTGTGATACGCAACATCAATGTGTGCGTCTCTTGATATGCTCTGCTCCCAGTATTTTGCACGCCGCTCGATGAGTGCAATGGCATCATTACCAGAAACCTCGTCTTTCACAACAGCGAATAGCAGCTTGGCAATGTATCGCTGTTCCTCGGAAAGGGACCACATCTCGGGAATGAGGTCAGCTTCGTGCGTCAGAGACCTTCTTGCCAACTCGTGCGACAGACTCTCTCTGGCAGCGCTCACAAGTTGCGAACGCTCGGCCCACAACTTCAGAAGGGCACCGTCAAGGAGGTCGCGATACGTTTTGCCGAAATCATTCATCGATTCTGCACCTCCGCTGCGACAACAAGAAATCCTAACTATAGCGAGCTGAAGTTGAGTGCGATTGTTGACGAAAACAGGGCATGTATCCACCTATCCGGCTGCTCTCGATAGAAGGGTAGATAGCGACACTATCATGCGCAAAAAGAGCTTGAACCCTACTTGGATGTTGGTTCCGTTACCAGAACTCAGGTTATTAGTACGAACCGAGGCTTGATGCCTGCAACTCTCTCTTCAAGTTCTCCTTGGACCCATTTCTACTCTTGGCCGATGTAGAGGCAAGGCCTGTTGTGCACAGCCGGCTTTCCTATCTCATTGAAAAGAATCATCACAGTTAATGAGTAAAAGACAACAAAGAGCAGAAGTCCCAGCCCGATAAGCACCACACCATTCATCCGAGTGAGGCTTTCGTTTCCGAACTTAGGCGCAAAAACAACAGTAAACAAACCAAACAGACCCAAGGCAGCAGAACTCCAAGTAAGCCCGGCAGTAACGCAAGATGTTGACTGCGCGGTAAACAACACCAACATAACAACCAGCACCGCAACAAGGAACAAACAAGTTCTCATGCCGCCTCCAGACTCTTGGGAGACCTCTCTACAGCTCTTCCCTGCTCACGAGGCTGATTCCAGCGGCCTGAAGCTTCTGGATCGCTGCATCCGGATCGTCGAAGCGGAAGATCAGGACGGCTTTCTCTCCATGTGCGAACGGGAACGCGTACATGTACTCGATGTTCACCGTGCTGTTTTCCAGCGCCGAAAGAACTTGCGACAGTCCGCCGGGGTGATCCTCAACTTCGATCGCGAGGACTTCGGTGGCTTTCACGAGGAAACCGGCCTGTTGCAGCATCTCGCTGGCCTTCTTCCAGTCTGAGACGATCATGCGCAGAATGCCGAACTTTTGTGTGTCGGCGAGTGAAAGCGCCCGAATGTTCACACCGGCGTCTGACAGCATCTTGCATGGAGCGACGATGTGACCCGGCTTATTCTCAGCAAAAACGGAGAGTTGCGTTATCTTCATAGTTGCCGCCGATCTATGACTCGTTTGGCTTTGCCTTCGCTGCGTTGAATGGTGCGGGGTTCCACGAGAGTGACCTTCACGCGAATCTGTAAAACACGTTCCATGGCATCCGCCAGCTTTTCTTCGAGCGCCTCGAGCGCACCTACGGTATCACCGAACGTTTCCGCTGTCACTTCGACCTGGACTTCCATCTGGTCGAGTCCGCGCTCGCGCGTGAGGATGATCTGGTAGTGAGGCAGTGTCCCTTCGATGTCGAGCAGGACGGTTTCGACCTGCGACGGGAATACGTTTACGCCGCGCAGAATGAGCATGTCGTCGCTACGGCGACCGATGCGGCGCATGCGGCGAAGTGTACGGCCGCACGGGCATTTTTCGGTTAGCAGTGACGTGATGTCCCGCGTGCGGTAGCGGATCATCGGCATAGCTTCCTTGCTGAACGTGGTCAGGACAAGTTCGCCTTCGGCGCCATCTGGAAGCACTTCACCGGTTTCGGGATCGATGATCTCGGGATAGAAATGGTCTTCGAAGATGTGCAACCCGTTCTGGCTTGAGCACTCGATGGCGACACCAGGGCCAATAATCTCGGACAGACCGTAGATGTCATAAGCCTTGATGCTGGTCTCCGCCTCGATGCGGCGACGCATGGACTCGGTCCAGGGTTCAGCACCGAAGACGCCGGTGCGAAGCGGGAGCTTCTTCATGTCCACGCCAAGTTGTCCGGCACGTTCAATGATGTGCAGGAAATAGCTCGGAGTACAGCAAATGGCAGTTACACCGAAGTCGGAGAGCAGCATGATCTGGCGATCGGTATTGCCGCCAGAAACCGGAATAACGGCAGCGCCGAGGCGCTCGGCTCCGTAGTGCGCGCCGAGGCCGCCGGTGAAGAGGCCGTAGCCGTAGGCGTTCTGAATGATGTCGCCTTCGTGCATGCCGCAGGCAGCGAACGATCGCTCCATGACGGAGGCCCAGACGTCAACGTCTCGATCCGTGTAGGCGACGACGATCGGTTTGCCGGTCGTGCCGCTCGAAGCGTGAAGGCGAACGATGTCCTTCATTGGGCTGGCGAAAAGGCCAAAAGGATACGTATCGCGAAGATCGGTCTTTACAGTGAAGGGAAGTTTCGCGACGTCGGCGAGGGACTTGATGCATTCCGGAGTGAGATCGCGCTCCTGCATTCGATTGCGAAAGAGAGCGACGTTGTCCCACGAGCGTTTCACGACTGCGCGCATGCGCTCGAGCTGGAGCTGTTCGAGCTCCTGCTTCGGAACGTAGTCCAGCGCACTAACCGGCTGGAAACAGGTTCGAGCTGCCGTCAATGTACCTCCTCGTGGAGCGGGCCGGTTCCGTACACCGCGACCGTTCTCCCGCACTTCTTCAGATTGGCTGGAATTTTCAGTGTAGCCGACCAGTGTGGCCGTGGTAAACGAACTATTTTGTTTGGTGCAATCGACAAAACGCTCAAGAACAATGTTCGGGTAGAATCGTCCCATGCGTTTTGAATGCCAACCGGGGTGCGTGAAGTGCTGCGAAGAAAAGGGATTCGTCTACCTAAGCGAGAACGATGTGGTAAGAATCGCCGAGTTCCTGCAAATGAATGTTGCGGAATTCGAGCAGCGCTATTTGTACCGCACCAAGAATCAGCGACGACTCCGAAACGCGAAGAACACACAATGCCCGTTTCTCGCTGAATCGGGCTGCACGATTCACCCGGTCAAGCCAGCGCAGTGCGCTGCGTTTCCAATCTGGCCGGAAATCGTTGAGAGCAGCAAGGAACTCGCCAAGACCGCCAGACGATGCCCCGGTATCGGGAAGGGCCGCGAACTCTCCAAATTGCACATTCAGGCTGGCTGCGATCTGATGCGAGTGTCTTATCCGCACATGTACCACGACTAGGCTCCACCTATTTCGGTTCCGTCAGAGACAATCCTCTGATACTCTGCTTTCATTCAGCACAGCTTGAATGCCTGGCCCCGAGGGTTCCCGATGAGGTGCGTCTCCGTTTTCTTCCTGGCAGTAGCTCTTTGTTCCGTCAGCCAAGGGCAAGAACCGCCCGCCCCGCCGAACGACGCGCCACCCGTCGCGGTCCACAACCAGCCAGCTGCCGCGGGGACGGCCATAGAGAAGCATTCAGTCATTGAATCTTTCGTCCAGAGGACGAGGTTCTCGCCGGATGTAGCTGAAAATAAAGCCCCTCTCTCGGTCGGCGGCAAGTTCAGGTTATTTGCCTTTAAGAGCGTTTCTCCCGCGAATATGACTCGAGCTGCCGCAGCAGCCGGTTTGGGACAGGCACTAGATCATCCCGAAGGGTATGGGCAGGGCGGCGAAGGATACGGCAAACGCTTCGGAGCCAACATGGCCACGGGAGCTTCAAGTGCTTTTTTCGGGACCTTTCTGATTCCTTCGGTGTTGCATCAAGACCCGCGCTTTTTCCGGCAAGGATCGGGCAGCTTAGGTCAGAGCGTGAAGTACGCTTTGCGCCACGTGGTCGTCACAAAGAACGACAAGGGGGACGATGCGTTTAACTGGTCAGGCATTCTCGCGCCCATCGCCGCCCAAAGCGTCGCCAACACTTATCTTCCAGAGCACGAGAGAACGGTAGGCAAGACGTTTATCCGGTCAGGCAGAATGATCGGCATCACGGTCGGAGTTAACGTGCTGAAGGAGTATTGGCCCACCATTTCTCGGAAACTGAGTCGTCGCGGGCAGCAATAGTGCCCGCTCAGTACTGCGAGGCCGAGTAGCCTTTCTTGTAGAACGCTTGTACTCGGGAATGTCCCCCCTGGGGATTCACTTTGACGCGTATCTTCTTCCATTTGCCGTCGCGGCTGTCGGCGTTCGGGTTGTAGCCCAAAACGTATTGGCTTCGCAGTTCCCTGCTGATAAGCATGGCCGCTTGCGGCAACTTCGCGGCATTATCTATGGGGAGGGTGCGCCCACCAGTCGCCTCCGTCACTTGATCTAGCAAATGGCGGCCGAACTTCTCTTCAATGGATCTGATGAATGGGAGTCCGTCGAAAAGGCCCATCGCGTAGATGATCGCATCCGTCTCCTGAACAAGGCTCTTGATTTCGCGAAGACTGTATCGACTTATATTGTCGCCGCCGTCAGAGACTATCACGAGAGCCTTGCGCTGATAGCGAGCGTTGCGCAGTTTCGTCTCCGCAAGATATATGGCGTCGAGCAACGCAGTGTAGCCGCCGGGAGGAACCGAGCCCAGCTTTTCCTGGATCGTACCGATGGATTGGGTGGTATTGGCCAATACCTTTGGCGTGTCCGAAACGGTGACAACGAAGTAGTCGTCCTGAGGATTCGCGTTTACGAAGAACTCGTTGACCGCATAGCGCACTTCGTCAATCTTATTTGCCATGCTGCCGCTTAGATCGACAATCAGACCGACGGAAATGGGGGCATCTTCAATGGAGAAAAATTTGATTTCCTGACGACGTTCACCTTCAAACAGTTCGAAGTTCTGACTGTCGAGGTTGGCTACAGGTCGATTCTTTGCGTCGATTACGGTGACGGGCACAAGAACAAGGTTGACGTCCACCCGAAGCGCGCGTGCACTGGCAGGCAGTAGATCGGCACTGGAACGCGAGGCAACAGCGCCGGGCTCGTCTGGGGCCCGTGGAACTATTTGCACGTCTTCCGCGGATTGGGCACCTATGAAGGAAACACAAGAAAAGATGATCAAAGCGACATAAAACAATCGCCCGAGTGCAACATGATGGAGACAGCTTTGCGACCAGAGTTCCATGTTCGGCATGGCGCCTCAGAAGATGGAAGTGGCTCACACACGATGACTATGATCCACTCTCCTGCCTCGCCAGAGATGTGAGTAATTGCTACGCGGTTGCCCACCCAGCCCGAGCAGGGCAAATCAGAGTCGCGAGCTGACTGCACTTAAGGAAGTGTTCTGGTTGACCGAAACGCAGGCAGCAAATAGAATCGATTTGACGCGATTTGGTTGCGTCTCTTCGACAATTCAAGGCAGCGCTTTGCTGCCCCCTCGTTCAATGGTAGGACAGCTGACTCTGGATCAGCATATCGGGGTTCGAATCCCTGGGGGGCAGCCAAAACTTATGCGGGTTCCCGCAATTCTCGTCCAAAGCACCCCACCTGTATCCGTACCGTGTCCGTTTCAGAAAAGCTAACGAAACGGTTTGCGTGGCTTTTTTCGGGTGAATGCCTGTAAACACACAAAGCAAGAGAAGTCTTCACACTCGGCTGCGAGGTGCACTTAAGCCTCCGCTGGAACTAAGCAGCAGGCCGTGACCTGTACTGAGGACGCCCCATACGGACGTGTACCCGCTCACGGATGACCGTTAGTCCACACTGGCCGACTAGTCGTTACTGGACTCTGGCGGGCCGACGGCCGACGGCCGACGGCAGAACGAATCCTTTTTGGGGCGATCCAACAAGTCCACATGTGAGCAGTCGAGTCGCCTTCACCTCGTTGGAGCAAGAACTTCACGGCTCCAAGTTTCGCACCGGGTACGCGATCATCTGCACTTGTGATAACTATCTCCTAATCAGCTATGTTCACGGTCACTGCGGCCGTGGTGGACTGGACCGGCTGTCCACTGTCGACAACGGTCACCGTGAACGTAAATCTTCCTGCCTGCGTCGGTGTTCCCATCAACACCCCTGACCCGTATTCAGTCAAAAACGTCAGACCCGGTGGAATCGCTCCACTGGCCACATTGAAGCTGTAAGGGGGCGTTCCCCCAACAGTGTCGTTCACAAAATCTTGGTACGCCCTGCCCACTCTGCCAGTGCCCAGAGTTGTGGCAGGCGAATTGAGCGGCCCAGGATGAACGGTGATTGACAAGTCTTTCCGCGCCCAGAACCCATTGCGGTCTTGCAGTGCAAGCGAAGCGGTGAATGTACCCGGAGTTCGCGGCATGAACTCGACAAGGCCACTCGGAGTCGGGTGAAGCTGGATGCAATCAGCCTTGTTGCAGTATTCGTCGGTCCAGTAGAACGGCGGCGTTCCATCCGACGCTGTAAGCTGGTAGCTATATGCAACTCCAGTGTAGGCGTCAGGCAGTGAGGTAGTCGTTATAGTGGGTCGTACTCGTACCTTTACACTGAGACTTTGCATCGCCGTCTGCGCCGGCGAAGCCGAGTCGGTGACCCGCAGCACGAATTGGTAGTCTCCAGCGGCTGACGGGGTTCCACTTAATTTGCCATCTGCTGTCACTGACAAGCCAGGAGGCAATGATCCGGATTCGACACTCCAATGAAACGGGGCGGTTCCGCCAAACGTTGACAAAGGGTATTCGATGGGAGTATCTGTTGCCAACGTTCCAACAGATGTGGTCGTAATCGCCAGGTGTGCCACTGACCCGCTTACTCTTATGCGGTACCGCATGTCGGGCCGGGCGTCACCGCGGTAATCCAGAACATGCGCGTACACCTTGCTCTGTGTGCCGATCTCTCCGGGAACTTTCAGCTCCAGCGCTGAATCCGTAACAACTCCCTTTTCAATGTCATCGTTAACACAGTTCGAGTTGTAGTTTTCGGTCGTATCGCCCGGAAGCCGACAGAAGTTCAGTCTCACGCCGTTCGCGTCGACCAGTTCAAGCAGTGGATCGAGCGCCCTGCCGTATTCCGCCGCAAATACCTCAGCCTTCATAACACTTCCGGCATTGCCGATAATCTCGTAAAAATCCGTATCGGGAACGGGCGAAGGGTTGTCGGGTGGATCTGAATACGGGCTTATTGAAGCGTACAATTCGCCGTCCGATATCGGTGTGGCTTTGGCGAGCGAGTCGTTACGTCCCATACCCTTTGTTACCCTGATTGGCCAGTCGCGAAAGGCTTTCTGTGACATCGAGTCCGTTACTTCCAGAGTGAATACGAAATAGCCCTCCGCGTTAGGGGTGCCGCTCAGCCTGCCTGTGGATGAATCAAGAGTCAATCCGGGCGGCAAACTTCCCGAGGATATGTTCCAGGTATACGGAGGAATTCCCCCTGTCACGACAGAGTAGCCCTCGTACGGTACGCCGAGTGGCAGGCGTGTAGGCAACGATTCATTGATCTGAATAGGCGTCGGCTTCACCTTCAGGGTAATCGAAGCTTCTGCGACCTGCTGTGTTGTCGCTGAGTCTTTTGCCTGAATCGTGAAGCTATAGTCGCCCAACTGCGTCGGAGTACCCGTGAACGTGCAATTCCCAATTTGCGCTGTGAAGGTGATGCCTGGTGGAAGAGCACCGGAAAGAATGGTCCACGTTACAGGCGACTTCCCGCCGTAAACATTGAGAGTTGCGAAATAGTTCCGTCCCAGTAACGCATCGGGCAGCGTGGAACCGATCTCAAGCTTTTCTACAATCAGGATCCTATAGCTTTGAGATCCCTGCTTCTGTGGAGAGGACGAATCCACGACGCTCACATCCGTGGAGTAATCCCCCACGCCGGTCGGAGTTCCGGAGATTACGCCGGTGGACTGGTTCAGCGTTAGACCCGCAGGTAGTCTCGCCGCAGACCACGTATATGGTGGCGTTCCATTTGGGACACTCAGGATCGCGGAATACGGTGCGCCCACGAGACCGTCCGGCAACGTGGCGGGCGCGATCGCCAACACGGAGTCCACAACCAACGTGTAACTGGCGGTTGCGACTTGTTGAGGAGTACCGTTGTCTTTCACCTGGATTGTGAAAGTGAACTGTCCAGCCTGAGCAGGAACGCCCGAGAGCGAAACTTGCGTGGTCGTCGGGTTCGTCAAGCTCAACCCGGCCGGCAGAGCCCCACTGATTACTTTCCAGGTTGTGCTGTCCACTGCCGAGCTGGCCTGGATCACGGCATTGTAAGGCGCTTGCGCGTGGGCGGTGGGAATCGATCCCAATATCTGCAACCCCCAGCGGAAGGTCATGCGGACACTCTTCTGCACGGATTGGGGGGGAGAGCTGGAATCTTGAGCCTGGAAGAGAACATCCCCGAACACCGCATTTGTAACAGTGCCGGTGATACGCCCATTACTGGAAAGCGTCAGTCCACTCGGGAAGAAGCCGGAGTAGGACCAGGTTATCGGCAACTTGCCACCACTCGCAGTCAGGGTTTGGTCATAAGCTAACCCCGTAAAGCTTTCGGGAAGCGAGGTTGTGGTAATAGCAAGCGGCGCGCTAGGGTATCCGCCTGTGCCACCTCCGGGGCTCCCGGTCCCTCCACCTCCGCACGAAGTAAGAAGTATGCAGGCGAATGTGGCCAACGCAAGAATTAGTTTCGGGCTTCTCCCATTGCTCTTCATGCCAGCGCCCCGTTTTCTGACGTCATCGCTGGACTCGGCGCCGAAGGCAGCAGGAAAGCTCCACCATCCTCAAGATCGTCGAAGCGAGGCGGCGTGCCATTCAAGATGATATTGATATCGTTGACTGTCTGCCCCGCTCCCACCGAAATCGTGCCCTTCGCGGTGGTGTCGTCGAACGCAGACTCTGCGGAATCCCAGAACTCGGGAGGCCCGGGAATCGTGATTGGCGAGCCTAACGGACCTACACTTGAGCCCCCCTGGAAGCTCGGATTTACGCTCTCTACCTCCACTGTGTATGTGCCCGGCGGAACAGGAATTTCGAAGTATCCGATCAATTTGGGATCTCGCGATCCCGTCCGATCGCCGCCCGTGTTGTCGCCGCTCACCTCCTGCCCCGGATTACCCGTGAATCGAAAACCGGAAACTACGGAAATGGCGATCCGCTTAGACTCGTCTTCCGGAGTGGAGGGGTCATCAACTTGCCGCGCGATTACGTTAACGCCCTGAGCTTGCGTTATGCCGTCACTGAACAGCACCGTCCCGCTGATAGTTCCGTAGCTCGAAGAAAAGCTTGCGCTTGGATACAATTTCGCAATCCAAGCACGGTCATCTTGCGCGAGCATCGGCAGTCCCGCACTCACCCGTGCTTGACAAGACATGATCGGGAACATCAACGGGAGTCCTGCTAGCTGGTCGGCATCGCAAGGAGGGTAGGAGTCAAGGAGAGAAACGTTGATCTGAGAATGATCGAGACCCAAGAAGTGCCCGAGTTCGTGCGTGATTGCCTCGTCGAATTGGGCGGCGGTTATCTCGTAGTTGGAGGACGAACTGACACCATCCTGGAACCTTCCGTTCATCAACGCCAAACCAGTGACGAAATGGCCGGACTGACCGTCAACGGCACATGGTGAAGCGAATCCTATTACGTCTTGCGGCAATCCGAGGTCTTCGACGATACTGCCGTCCGCATCGAAGATGATAGGGCTCTGAACTCCCGAGTTACACGAACCTTGAACCGCATTGAAGTCCGCCGCGGTGACTACGTCTCCTCCCTGGAATGCGCCCGAGACCTGGATTGAACCGGCATTCTGGAAAGCAAGAGTAGCGTTTGGGGCGCTCTGCCACGTGTTGAACAAAGCTTGAACACGGGTCAAGCCTGTAGCGTTCGTGACTACGATTGTGCCCGACGGATTCTTGGCCATTGGTCCGCTGTCTACGCGATACTGGATAGGCTTTGCAGTGTCCCACGTGAAGGCTTGCCCACTGGTTCCCAGTCCCGGACCACCCACGAGCAAGGGCCCCCCTGCTCTTGCAGCAGGAATCAGCAGCAGAGACATCAAGCTTACGAGAGCGACGGCGCTAGCAGTTGCGTGTTTCATTGCTTGCCCCCTGCGATAGCACGGATCATCGATTTCAAATCGTTCAAATCGATCGGGGTACCTGGCTGTTGCGACCATTTCTCAGTTACCGCGGGTAGCATCGCTCGCCGTGCGCGAGCGGTTTCTTTGACCCTGTCGAAAATGCCTATGTTCGCGTTGGCGTTGATTGCCGATGCCTTTCCCGCCGGATCCCGATGAATCTCAAATCGGCCTTGTTGCAAGCCCGCAGTGCTGGTGAGGCCATAACGCGACGGAGGTCTTAGGAAGAGCAGAAGCTCCTGGCCTTTGGAATACGTCGCGCTGTAACGCGAGCGAATGTCCCAGACGTATTGCCGGAAGGTGTATGACTTCGAGGATTCGCCCTTGAGATTCTCCTCGACGTTCATCGTCACAACTACCGTCGTCAGGTTAGTGAGTGTGGGGTGAGGCTCGACCGCAGCACGAACAACTCTGCCATGAATGATGACAGCGGCCTCGTCAGTAAGTTCAACGAGGTTCCGCTGCCTGGCTACGGCCGCCTGTTGCGCATTCGACAACGCGGAAAATAGCGAGAGAAGAAGGACAATTGCGGCAACGCAACGCGACCAAAAATTACATGTCCGTATCATGGCAAACGATTGTCTCTGGAATCGATGATCAAAGCAAGAAGATTGCGCCGCGGTTTCACCGTGCTGTAGGACGGGGTTGCTGCCGGTGCTCGCACAGTTGGCGAGCACTTCGTTGGTGAAGCCCTATTTACGGCCGGACTAGGTTGTGTTGGCTGAAATGAGCAGCGCGGGTGTAGGAGGCGTTCCGGGTGGAATTGCAGGTGGCGTTCCAGGCGGGATGCTTGGTGGCCTCACTTCTGCCGACGCGTTTGTCGAACCTTGGGTGCGCAAGGAGTTTCCGGATACGGCGCACTGGGTAGCAAACGTGCAAACCGACGCGAATGGTCAGGCCGAAGTACGGTTCCGCGTTCCCGATACTCTGACTACATGGCGAACGACAGCGCACGGTATAACCGAGGACACGAAGGTCGGCAGCACGGTCAATGACGTAATCTCGCGCAAAAACGTTCTGCTCCGAATGTCTGCTCCTCGATTCCTAAGAATGGGTGATGAGGTAACAATCTCCGCTTTCGTTCACAACTATTTGCCATCTGCCAAGAAGACCCGTGTCTCGCTGAGCGTTGAAGGCCTCGAGATCGTAAGCGGAGAGACGAAGGACGTTGAGATCCCGAGTGACGGGGATTCTCAGGTGGACTGGGTGGTTCGCGCCAGCTCAGTAGGCGACGCGAAGTTCACTGCCAAGGCACTGACGAACGAAGAATCAGACGCGATTGAGAATACGATACCTGTGCATCCGCTCGGGACAAGGGTGCGCGTCGGCAGCAGCGGCATACTGAACGACCAAGCAGCTAGCCACGCGCAAAGCATCACGTTCCCCGACAGTAGTGTCTCCCAGACCAGGAAGATCGCAATTCAGCTGTCACCTTCCATCGCAGCTGCCGCTCTGAAGTCATTGGAGTACCTGACGAGTTATCCGTATGGCTGCACCAAGCAAACGATGTCAAGTTTTGTTCCGAACATTGTTGTCGCCAGAGTGATTAGGCAACTCGGTGTCAAAGCAGATGTGGATGAAACGAAACTGCAAAAGAAGGTCGCAAAGGGCCTGGCACTCCTTTACAAAAACCAACACATAAGCGGAGGTTGGGGATGGTGGCCCGACGACTCTGACCTGCCGTTTATGACCGCATACGTGGTGGCCGGATTGAGTCAGGCTCGCAATGCCGGATACAAGGTCGACGCCGACGTGCTTGCACGAGGCCGGAGATGGCTGCTAGATAAGTTTGACATGCGCGTCAATCCGGATCTGCGAGCGTACATGCTGTACGCCATCACTCTCGATAAGCCCGATCGCAAGCTGCTCGATCAGGAGTGGGAAAACCGCCGCTTCTTGGGGCTATACGGCAAGATACTACTGGGGTTGGCCTTACAGGAGGCGCATGACGCCCGTTCGGAACAGTTGCTGCCAGAGATCGAGAACAGCGCACAGACGACGCCACAGCAAGCTCATTGGCAAGCAACAGAAGACCCTCTGATGGAAGTGTCTGTCGAAAACGACATCGAAATCACCGCACTCGCTGTTCAGTTCCTCGCGCGCCAGAAGCCCAACAGCGAGTTGCTGACGAAAGCGGTGGCGTGGCTGATGCAGCGCAAGGACGGAGGCGAATATTGGCGATCAACTAAGCAGTCCGCCATGGTGTTGCATGCGCTAACCGAATACCTCAAGCAAACGCGTGAATTGCAGAGTGAAGTGCAGGTAGACGTGTATCTGAATGAGAGGAGGCTCGGAGCGTACCAGTTGGCGAATCGCTCTAAGCTGGACACGAGCGTTTCTGTTCAACTCGAGGCGTCCCAACTGCAACAAGGCAGCAACGAACTCCGACTGGAGAAGAAGGGAGCGGGCACTGCCTATTGGTCCATTGTTCCTGAATACTTCAGTGCTACCGAAACCCGGCACAGCAAGGGTCTAGAGATCAAGCGGGAGTATTTCAAACTCCAACGAACACGGCTGGATGCTTCGTGGAATTCACTAATGTCACTGCTGAAAATCGGCGACTCATACACTACCGAACCGCTAAGCGGTCCAGTGCAACGCGGTGACATTCTGGCAGTCAGAGTGACAGTGGAAGGGGATGGTTGGAAGTACCTGATGGTAGAAGATCCTATTCCGGCGGGAACGGAGATTATCGACTCGGCCCAGTCTCTCTATCGCTCATTCGGCTACGTGCCATACTATGTCGGCCACGAGTACCGCGATGATAGGGCAAGCTTTTTCAGGACTTCACTATTTGGCAGCGGCTACTTCGTTTACTTCCTGCGCGTCGTCAATCCGGGAAAGTTCGGCATAAGCCCGGCATCGGCGGAGAGCATGTACCAACCGGAAATGTCCAGCGCGACCGAAGGCAGGACGATCACAGTTGAATAGCGTGTAAGAAGAGACTGCCAACAGATAAGGGGAAACGATTTACTCGTTTCCCCTAATTACTACTAAGCGTCTAGCGACCGCCTTACGGCTTCTTGAAGTTCCAGCGCGCCTTGTCGCCCTTGGGATCGAACTTCATGAGCGTCAGGGTTTTTGCGCCAATCGCAGTCAAAGCAACGGGTTCGTTGGAGTTCGGCATGGCCTTGGGCATAATGCGGTAAGTGCCGTCGGTCAGCTGGTCGATGCGCCACAGTTGCTCGGGGGCGCTCGTGAACGCAGGAACGGTAATGAGTTCACCGTCAGCGGTCGCGGCCAACGCGCGCTCGGTACCCTCAATCGTTATCTTGAAGTACGGCGAGCCAGGATAGCCGCCAACGTTGGCGACCGGCGTAATCGTCCACTTCTGATGGGGGCGGTTCATGAAGTCATTCAGACGAACTTCAGTATTGCCCTCGGGCCAGGTCTTCTGTACGTCGGCAAGTGTCTGCGCCGGGATGGGTTTAACCGGACCCACAGGAGCGCGGAAGCTCATGCGCGCATTAGCCATGCGGACGAAATCGACAGCCAGTTCCAGCGCATAGCCGCTACGTTCGGACTCGATCTCATATGTGCCTTCCTGGAAGTTGTCGCCGCCGACCGGCCATCCGTCCTTCCAGAGCAGCGGACGGATGTCCAGCACGCTGCGACCACTGCGATCAAGGTCGGCTTCGTAATGGCAGGAGAACTTCTGCACTCCGTCGCCCAGATCGAGCAAGCCAAAATGGCCAAGTCCGACGAAGCGTCCGCTGGCCGCCGCAACGAGTTTGCCACCGCCCTTAAGTAGAGGGATGCCCATATTGTCC
The DNA here is from genome assembly GCA_023410055.1 of Acidobacteriota bacterium. Classification (GTDB taxonomy): domain Bacteria; phylum Acidobacteriota; class Terriglobia; order Terriglobales; family Acidobacteriaceae; genus JAEZPW01. The sequence continues at coordinate 9,666 of JAEYQK010000126.1, read as the reverse complement.
ACGTAAGGACCGGTCGGCTTTCTGGATCGGCCGACGCGAATGTTGTAGGTCGAGTTGCCGCCATCGCAGCACGTACCGTGAGTGCCCAGCAGGTAGTACCAGCCGTCGCGATACATCAGGTCAGTGGCTTCCATGTCGATTGCAACATCTACCGCCTTGTTGCCGGCAAGCCGCTTGCCCGTCTTGGGATCGAGTTCGACGATCCGGATGTTGCCGAAGTAGGTGCCGTAGCTGAGCCAGAGATGGCCTTCAGCATACAAGAACGCCGGATCAATCGCATCGCAGTCTTCGACACCGTCGCTCGAAGCGACGATCGTCTCGTCGTGATATCCGAAATCCGGAGACTTCGGATCGAGGGTCTTGGTCCACATAACTTTGACGTTGCTGGCGTGTCCACCGGACATGCCGCCGCCGCCGACCGCATAGGAAACGTAGTAACGATCACCAATCTTGATGATGTCAGGAGCAACGCCACCGCCGGTACGGACTGCACCGCCGTGCCAGGTCCAGCCGTCTTCGGACATCAAGCCGCCTGCGCCAGTGCCGAACGTGTAGTATTTGCCGTCAGAAAAAACAACAGTCGAAGGATCGTGAATGTAGGGTTCGCCGTCTACCGCAAATGCCGAACTGCAGACCGCAAGACAGAGCAGGGTCAGAACCGCTGCCGCCAGAAAAGACGATTTCATAGAAGCTCCAATATCAAAACAATAAAAAGTGGGACGACTCATTAGTTCCGGCGCTATTCAAGGGTCAGCGTAAGATCCTTGATCGGTTCACCGTTCTCATTCACAAAGCGAACGCAGAAATCACTCAAGCCGGGGCCATTAATGACGGCGCCACGAATGATGTTCTTTCCCTTATTCAGCGTGAGACGCTTCGAGAGGACGTCGTCCATCACCATGCGTTTATCGTCGAACAGGCCGACAGCTTCCTTGCCGTTGAGCCACCACATCGATGCCGAGTTCGAACCGACGGCCATGCGGACATTCTTCATCTCACGCGGGCTGTTGACGACGGTGACGGCCCAGAAGACGACACCGTAGGTCTGCTTGTTCAGGCCATAGGCGAAGCGGAAGAGCTTGGCATTGAACCTGGTGGAATCCAACGCGTGCCACGCAAGTTCCTGGTCCCCGATCTTCACCTTCTCGCCATTCTTCGGAACGGCGTTGAGCTGCTCTTGCGAAAAGTAGTCAGTGGGATTCAGGTTCTTCCGAACGTAGCTGTCGACGAATACCGTGTTCGTGCGGTTCGGTTTGTTGACCGGCTCGAGCAGGAGCCAGCGCTGTAAAAAGCCATCCGCATCCGGCGCCTTGGGGGCCGATGTCGCTGGCGTAAAGTAAGGCGCGATGCTTCGAGGAGCTTCCGGCTTTGCGGCCGAAGGCGCACTGGCAGGCGCGGCAGGAGGAACCTGAGCAGGCGGGACCTGAGCGAAACACACTTGAACTGCTGATATGGTCACAACGCCCAATCCCATTAACACAACTTTGCGGAGCATATTCATAGTAAGCCCTTCGCGGGATTCCAATCTTTGTACTGAAATGAAGAACAACTCCCTTCTACGTAACGCGATTTCCGTTCCAGTGTCAATGACCTTTTGGCCATGCATTGACGCTGCTTGGCGGCGCCCCGTTAGCCCCATTGGCTCTTATAATGAATGGCTGGGAGAGTCCCGATGAGTGTGAGCTTTGCATCCACCTCTGAGTCACAAGACGTCGCACGTCAGACACTTCAAGTAAACCGTTGTGCCTTGATAGTCGTCGACATCCAGGAAAAACTTCTGCCGCCGATCTTCAATCGAGAGCAGCTGGTCCGGAACTCGCAGTTGCTGCTGAGACTGGCGGGAATCCTTGATATGCCGGTAGTCGCCACAACTCAGTATTCTCGGGGCCTTGGCCCGATCGTCCCGGAAATTGCACCGCTTTTGCCTGCTGGCGATCACATCGACAAGCTTGAGTTCAGTTGCTTCGGGAGCGACCGATTCTGTTCCGCGACAAAGGGTCTGGGGGCCGAGCGCAACACGTTGGTCGTCTGCGGCATGGAGACGCATATCTGCGTTATGCAGACCGTCTTGGCGGCACTCAACAACGGATATCTCGTTCACGTTCCGGCCGACGCGGTGGGTTCACGCACGGAAATGAACTGGAAGATCGGACTGGACCGGATGCGCGATGCCGGAGCCGTCATCTCCTCTACCGAGATGGCGATGTACGAACTCCTGCGCGCATCCGGAACGCCCGCATTCAAGCAGATGCTGCCCTACATTAGGGGATGATAGCAGGCCTTCTTTCAGCGTTTTTCTGACAATGGCCAGATGGCCCGATGATCCGATGGCAGATCACCCGATCACGAAATCACCCGATCATCCGATCGGTGTTACTCCCACTCGATCGTGCCCGGCGGCTTCGACGTCGTGTCGTAAACGACGCGGTTGATTCCTCGAATCTCGTTCACTATCCGGGTCGAGATCCGCTTCAGTACTTCCCACGGCAGTTCGACCACATCGGCCGTCATTCCGTCTTCGGAATGAACCGCGCGTACCGCGCAAGTATAGGCGTAAGTTCGCTGATCGCCCATCACGCCGACCGACATGACTGGCAGCAGCACGGCGAACGACTGCCATATCTTCTGATACAGTCCGGCACGCTTGATCTCCGTCACGACGATGTCATCGGCTTCCTGAAGCAACGCGACACGCTCAGGCGTGATCTCGCCCAAAATACGCACTGCAAGCCCCGGCCCGGGGAACGGCTGCCGTTGCAGTACTTCTTCGGGCATTCCGAGATCGCGGCCGATGCGGCGAACTTCGTCTTTGAAGAGGTCCTTGAGCGGCTCGATCAGCTTGAGCTTCATGTTCTCGGGCAGACCACCGACGTTGTGGTGCGACTTGATCGTCTGCGACGGACCGCGCACCGAACGCGACTCGATGACGTCGGGATAAAGCGTTCCCTGAACCAGCCAATCGACATGGCTCTGCTGGCTCTTGATGCGGCTCGCTTCATCGTCGAATACGGCGATGAATTCGTTACCGATAATGCGGCGTTTCTTCTCTGGCTCGCTGACTCCGGCAAGTTTGTCGAGGAAGCGCTTCGAGGCGTCTACCGCGACGACATTGAGCCCGAGTTTGTCGCGCATGTTCTTCTGCACGCTCTCGAACTCGTTCTTGCGCAGTACGCCGTTGTTGACGAATATGCAGGTCAGCCGATCGCCGATAGCTTTGTTCACGAGCACGGCAGCAACAGCTGAATCGACTCCGCCCGACAATCCGCAGATCGCTCTTCCCTCTTCGCCGACAGTCGCTCTGACATTCGCGACCGTTTCGTCGATGAAGCGTTGAGGCGTCCAGTTCGCTGTCGCGCCGCAAATCTCAATCACGAAATTCCGCAGCAGCTGCGAGCCGAGCTGCGTGTGATGAACCTCAGGGTGGAACTGGACGGCCCATATCCGGCGCTCTTCGTCATGGATCGCTGCGAGGGCGTTCGAGGATTGCGCAACCTTCGTGAATCCGCTGGGGAGCTGCTCAGCCTCGTCACCGTGCGACATCCAGACGTTGATCGTCTCCGGCATGTCGCGAAATAGCTTCGATTTCTCGCTGATCGCGATCTGAGCGTGTCCATATTCGCGCTTTGGCCCAGGGCGGACCTTGCCGCCGAGTTTGTGCGTGATAAAGTGCAGCCCATAGCAGATGCCGAGCACGGGCAATCCAAGCGCCAGAACTCGGTCGTCAGCCGGCGGAGCGTCGGCGTCGTAAACCGAACATGGCCCGCCGCTGAGGATGATTCCGACCGGCTTGTTGGCGCGGATCTCGTCCAGCGGCGCGGTGCAAGGCAGAACGACAGAAAACACGTTTTGCTCGCGAATACGACGCGCTATGAGCTGCGTGTACTGCGAGCCGAAGTCGAGGATAACAATGGATTGAGGGTCCATGTTTCAGTGTAACAAAATGGACCTTCTGCGTCGCCGACGGATGTCAACAGCGGCAATACGTCAGCACGCCAGACGTCACTCAGATGCGATCCTTAGCCTATTTCGCCCTAATCACCTGCAACATGGCTGAAATGTGATCAGGCGTCGTGCCGCAGCAGCCTCCGACAATGTTGGCGCCGGCTTTCAAGAGATCAGGCAGCCGGGAAGCCATGTACTCGGGAGTATGCTTGAAGACCGTCTTGCCCTGTTCGAGCACCGGTGCACCTGCATTGGGCTGGATCAGGATCGGTACACTGGGACAGGCTGCGCGCATTTCTTTCGCGACTTCTATCATGTCCTCAATGCCGCTGGAGCAGTTGGCTCCGACGATCTGTGCGCCCGCGCCAGCGGCCTCTTTCGCGGCTCGATCAGGCTTGACGCCCATCATGGTGCGAAAACCTTTTGGGCTCTTCTGGAAGGTGAAGGTGCAGGCGACGGGAATGCTTGTGTTCTCTTTTGCGGCTTTGATCGCCTCAAGAGCTTCGCGCAGAGAAGACATGGTTTCGATCAGAATGAGGTCAACGCCAGCTTCGGCCAGCGCAACAGCCTGCTCCTTGAAGGCGTCGTAGGCCTGCGCGAGAGTGATGTCGCCGCCCTCTTCTGCAAAGATGTGTCCGGTTGGTCCGACGGAACCGGCTACGTACCCCCGGTCTCCGATAGCGGCTTTCGCGAGCGTGACAGCAGCACGATTCATTTCTGTGACTTTGTCCGTCAAGCCGTAGGGCGTCAGCTTGAAAGCATTCGCGCCGAACGTGTTGGTCCCAACGACGTCGGAACCGGCGGCGACGTAGGCTTGGGCGATGTTCTTCACAACGTCGGGATGCGAGAGGCACCACGAATCGGGGCATTCGCCGGGCTGAAGGCCCTGTTCATGCAGCATGGTTCCCATTGCACCATCACAGAGGAGAACCTTCCCTTGCGCCAAACGTGTCAAAAGACTTTCACAACCCATATTCGTCAAGCCTCACTTTGGATGGATCGATTCTACTCCGCAAGCAAGCGATAAACTCCGCTTCATCGACCGGGAGTGCTTCGGCCGCCTTTGAGAGCTTGTCGAGCCAGCGGAGTTCGTTTTTAGCGAGCGGAAAGGCACCTTCGCCGTGGGCGCGCCTGAGCAGGTCGAGGGTGGTGATCGCCGCTCTCCGAGTGCGGAGATATGGCGTGGATTCTTTGACGATCTCGGAAGAAAGCTTTACGACCACGTCGGGACGAAGCACATACGCCTGCGGGTCGAAGCCATCGTCAGACTTCACGAACCAATCGCGCAGTTTGAGCGCGGATTCTGCGCCTTCTAAGGACGCGACGTTCATCAGTCTCGTGGCGTAGGCGAGCTGTTCCAGGGAGACCGTGGGCGCCATGGCACTGAGCAGCTTTACGTTTTGTACGGACTCGTTGCTCCAAAGATCGGCTGCGGCTTTGGCGATGTTGCCGATTGGAGAGAGATGCGCGCACGCGGCTTCGGCGCCTTCGAGGGCCGTCGGGCAACCGGTGATCGCTTTCAGATAGACCGCTTCGTAAGCGCAGTCCTTGCCGGGACCGACGGCGCCGCGCTCGTGGGCAACCAAGCTGCGTGCAACGGACATGACGCGAATTGTTGCTGCCCAGACCTTCGGTACTTGGCGTTGTTCCGCGAGAACCATAGCGGTGTTTCCGAAGCCGCAAGCGGAATCGCCGGAAGGAATGGTGCCGGTTCGGCAGCCGATTTCTACGATGCGATCCCAGAGGAACGCCATGTCGCGGCACCCAAGGATTGCAAGGGCGAAGGCCGACATCGGCAAATCACCGGTGACGATCGCTTCGTCGTGCAACTCTTTGCCGCCGGTGGACTCGATGGCGAGGAAGTCGGCACCGGCGCGGGCACATAGTTCAAAGCTTTCGAACATCTTGTCGACGTACTGGCCACTGCGCATGCGAGGCGGACGGTCGAACTCGCGAATGTCGTTGGGCGTGACTCGGAGCGCGACTTTGATTCCGTGCTCGGTCTGGAGTGTGTCGAGTCTCTGGCGGAGAATCTCCGTGATATCGGCTCCCCACTGTGGTTCGAGCGTAAGCGGAGGTAGCAGTTCGAATTCAACGACGAGCGCCGGAAGGTGTAGGTCCGCGGCGCGTCGGCACGCGCCGTCGATCATCTCTGCGTAGTGGCGCTGAACCTCGGGCATCGTGTCCCGGGTGATCTCCATCGCCGGCAGGGTGAAATTCAGCTCAGGGTGTACCTGCCCGCCGCCGATGACCAATCCGTTCCTCACGGCGACTGGATTCGGTGATTTGCCGAAGACTAGATCGTCGCTGTTGTTGATCGCCAGAGTTGAGTATGACTTGATCGTCATGTGTTTCCTTTTCGCTGAGCTTCTTGGTGCGCCAGGGTTATCGGCGCATGTGGCAGCCGACTCGATCACAGTGATCGCACGGCGCACGGTAGGTGCTCACTTTGTCTTTTGGGCCCAGTCCAACAATTCCTGAAACTGACTTGAGCGGATACATGAGCATCGACGGCAGGAGTCTTACACCAACTGCTTCTGCCGAGACCAGCTTGAACAGCGTTTGTTGCTGATCCATTGCCATACCGCAATAGCCGGGGCTGTATCTGAGAGTCAAGGCTTCGGCTTGCGCGGCATGGCGCTGTACGCGTTTCATGACAGCGTCGGTCGCGGATTCAGCGGCCCAGGAACCGAAGGCGTCGATGACCCACTCGGCAAATGAGTCCCCTTGCTCGCGGTCCTTTGCGCCGCGTTTCGAAATCTCGTCGCCAATCGTCGCTACGAAAACCGCAATTCGATCGGCGGTCGCCATGAATTCGGACACCTGGCCCACGATCGAGGCGCCTCCGAAAGCAAACGAGTTCTTGGTGCGCTCACTGACGGCGTAGAGAGAGAACGCGCCTCGTGGGCGCACACACGGTAGGACTTCTTCTGTGAGCTGTTCAATCCGGGATGCCAGATGCGGCGCAGGCCCGGCATCTTTTGGGTAACCGAGATAACGGTAGAGATCCTCACGCGACGGATGCGCAGACTCCAAGTCGAAGCAAACTTCCGAAACGAGAGGCTCACCACTGCCCTGCGTTGCCGAATTGTGAGCCTCAGTCATTGGAGCGTATGAACATTTCTGACCCACTCAAGCCAAAATCGGGCTTGAATGGCCACCTGAATATTGTCTCGATCCCACTCAAGCCAACTGCATGCTTGAATGGGCCACCTAGGTTACTCAGCTTGTCAGCTTACGCACAGTCGAAATGAACGCCTTGATGTTCTCTGTGGGCGCGCCGGGCGGCATTCCTCCACCACACGACACGATCAGGCGCGAACGGTCTTCAAGTGCGTTCAGCATCTCCGTTGTCGCACGAACCACGTCGTCGGGAGTGCCACCTGCCAGCACATCGCGCGGAGGAAGATTGCCGAGCAGAGTCACCTGATTGTTAGTCCACTGCTTCATGTCGCTCAGCGTGTGCTGAATGCCGAAGTTCAAGAAGTTGACGCCGATCTCCGGCAGGAAGGGGGCGCACATCTTGCACGGGGCGTCGTTGTGGAAGAACTTCACCGTGACGTCGGCGCTGAATGCTTTCTTGAAGTACGGCAGGCCGAAGGTCTCGAAGTCGCGGCGGCCAACGAATCCGGCAATGTCGTCGAGCAAGAACACGCCGTCGATGGACGGGAAACATTCGCGCTGATAGTTGATCCAGTCGACGAGAAAATCGGTGACGATGGTCATGAGCCGGTGCATGAACTCAGGATCGGTCTTGAGCGCGGTCAGGAACTCGGTGGTACCCATCAGGAATGAAGCGATGTTCATCGGGCCACGGGCCACGGCGAAGCGAATCTTGCGGCCGGACTTCTCGATGTCGGGTTGGAGATGTTTCAGTCGCTTGATGACGAACGGGAGCAGGCCGTGCTTGCGCGGGTCGGGCTGTTCGAGGCGTTCGACGTCCTTGGGGGAGCACAAAACCTTCTTCGCGAACGGAAACTCATTCTCTTCCCACACGGAGACAGCGCCGAAGGCGGATGGTTCGGTACACATGCCGTACTCGGACCAGAATCCAGGAAGAAAGATCGCTTCCGGGAAGCAATCCATCGCTTTCAGGTTGTCGTTAAGGAAGACGCGTTCATCGGTGAAGTAGTCGAGGATCGTATGACCCGCCCACTTGGGAAGCCAGGGGCTGTCGATGATAAAGGCGACTGGTAGCGGAGTTACTTTCTCTCCTCGAATAACGGACACAAGTGTGTTCCACTCGCGATCATTCATGTGTCTGCTCCAACCTGCGAAGTCTGTCTATGCGCCGATCAACTGACGGGCTAGTTCGACCGATGATGCCGCATTCTCGCCATAGCCGTCGGCGCCGATCGAATCGGCGTACTGACGAGTGACTGGTGCTCCGCCCACCATTATTTTGATTTCTTTGCCGATGCCTGCGCCGCGCATTGCGTCGATGGCAGTCTTCATGGCGGGCAAAGTGGTCGTCAATAACGCGGATAGACCGACGATCTGAGGCTTATGTTGCTGCACGGCGGCGACGAACTTTTGCGGTGGCACGTCGACGCCGAGGTCGGTCACTTCGAAGCCGCCTCCCTCCAGCATTGCGGCAACGAGATTCTTACCGATGTCGTGAAGGTCGCCCTGAACGGTGCCCAGCAGAACGTGCCCCCGGGGCTTTGTTCCCGTCTCGGCAAGAAGCGGGCGAAGGATGTGGAATATCTCCTTGGTGGCTCGTGCTGCGATCAATAGCTCGGGGACGAAGTACTCGCCTTCTTCGAAGAGTTTGCCCACTTCGCCCATCGCCGGGCTTATGGCATTGCTAACGAGGTCGACCGGACGCACACCTTCGTCAAGTGCTTTGCGCGCTGCGGAAACAGCAGCATCGGCATCTCCGATGAGAATCGCTTGCCGCAGATTGGTCATGTCATGCATGAGGTTGTTCCTTCACTCCGCTTCAATAGTTCGAAACCCAAACAAAATCGGGGAAGACAGCAACTTAGCACAGAGCGAGGAAGGAATCCATGAACTTTCTCACTCAGTGGGCCGAGTTTCACATCGTGAGACGCGCACAGCCTCTCAATGTGAACGTCGAACTGCCGCTTCCATCGAAGAATCCTGTGCAACGATCCGTGCTGCCCAGTCTGTGCTGGCGACATCGGCTCCGCCGGGAAAGGCTGGGAGTTGCATCGTTCCCTGCGCGTCGGCCTGCACCTGAATTGGTTTCTCCCAGGTGCCGGTGCGCGGGTCGTACCAGGTGAACTGATAGGTCGCGTTGGGTTTCCATCCCGTCGTGTGCGCGCGGACAGCTTTGTTCTCGAAGTAGAGCAGGCCGAAGTCGCGGCGAGCCGTCCGCATCAAGAAGCTCCAGCCATCGAGACCGTTCTTCGCGCTTGCCTGTGACTGGCGCGGAATGAGGCTATCTGACGCCAACTCAAGTTCGCGGTAATGTACGCCTTCGGACATAACGAAGTCGCGCAGCGGTTTCATGTAGTCCGCCGACTTATAGCGCAGCGCCTGCCAGAAATAGGGGCGGTAACCGCGCTGCTCTGTGTCGTTGGTGACGTCGTAGGCGCCGGTGCCGTGCACGTGACCGGCGAGTGCGCCGGAAAGCACGCAGCCATACATCTGGGCGCGTGCGAAATAGTTGTCGCGGTCGGAGTCCGGCTCGGGCTGTTCGCCGGCGATCACGTTGTTCGGATGCAGCCAGCCGGTGTAATAAGGCTCAAGATCGACGGC
>JAEYQK010000061.1 GCA_023410055.1 Acidobacteriota bacterium | reverse complement strand
GAACTCCACTACACCCGAATTGGGCAGCACCGGGCAGAGCAGGGGATTCGCAACAGTGATTTTGTGTGGGCGCTGGTGATCACCAAAGAAAACCTGTTCCACTACTTGCAGACGCAGGTGGTCACGGAGCGGGCCATTGAATTGCTTGGAGAGTTGGAGTTGTTACAGCTCGTTGACCAGTTCTTTGACCGCGCCGTGTACTACGCCATGGTGGGATATGAGCGGGCACAAAGAGGTAAGCGCGCCGCTTAAGCGACGTCGTTTGAGGCTGGATTTGAGTGGACATGCGAAGAGGCAAGCATCGGCTTGCCCCTCTCACAAACTCAGAGACTACTTGCTGGCGACAGCTTTCAGACGAGCATTCAGGCGCGACTTATATCGCGAGGCAGTGTTGGCGTGAATCACGCCCTTCTGAATCGACTTGTCGAGAACCGATACGGCAGTGCGGTAGGTATTCTCCGCTGTTTCCTTATTGCCAGCGGCGACCGCTTCCCGGAAACCACGTAAAGCAACGCGCAGGCGCGACTTGTTCGCCCGATTCTGGGCGGTGCGCTTCTCCGTTTGCCGGGCGCGCTTCAATGCCGAAAAATGATTTGCCATAAACTCCTGACTCTATCCTTGTGAAAAGTTTGCAGTATACAGAAACACCTATTTTAATCGGAAATACTGAAAATCGCAAAGAGTTGCCGGCTTAACCCGCAACAATGATCTTTTTTTTCTGTGCTGGCGACGAGAGTACGGGTAAATTGTTGTCCAGCGATGAAGCGAGCTGCCGCACTCCTCCTGACATTGACGCTGGCGTCTGCATTTGCCGCGGCCGATACGATCTGGCTAAAGAATGGCGTCTCTGTCAAAGCGAACAAAAGTGTGGTCAAGGGCGATCAGCTCCAGTACATCGTTGGAACCACCACCTATCGCATCCCCTACTCAGAAGTTGATCACGTCGACAAAACAGAAAGCTTCGGGGATGAGTTCAGCGTGGTGGGGCCCCGAACGAGCATTCCGTTGCCACAGTCGTCCAGTGGATCGTCAAGCCCGGGCACCTCTGCCAATCAGGCTGTAAGAAAAGCCCCCTCGCAGGGCGGGATCACCATATCGGGCGGCGAAGCCATTCTCAAGCGAATACTCGTCTATGAACGGGTCGATGATCGTGCTTTATCCGCGATTGAGAACGAAGGCAATGCCGGCACGTCGGCGCTGGCGTATGCGACTGCGGCAAACTACGAATACAAAAAGAATCAGGACGTAGATGCGGCGCGACGGTACACCAAGCGGGCCCTCGATTTTGCGCCAGACAACATTCCTCTGCTTTGCTGGTATTCGTCTTTGTTGCTCGAACAAGGCGAGTATTCCGAGGCGACATCGCGGGCCGAGTACGCGGCGAAAGTGGCACCTGAATCCGCCGACGCTCTCAACGCCTTGGCCGCCGTTTACTACGAGACCAATCGCCTGCCGGAAGCGATCGCGGCTTGGAAACATTCCTTGCAGATCAGGCCCGATGAGGGACTGAAGCAATACGTAGCGAAGGCCGAGAGAGAAACAGCCGTGGAAGAGAATTTTCATTCGAAGGAAAGCTCTCATTTCACGCTGCTGTTTCAGGGCCAGCGCACCGGATTTACGATGGCGGCCGAGATCCTGCGCGAGCTTGAGGGTTTGTACTCGGACCTGTCGCGCAACCTGAGTTTTACACCGCAGTCGACGGTGACAGTAGTGCTTTATACCGAGAAGGAGTTCTTCGACGTGACCCAATCGCCTTCGTGGGCGAGCGGGTTGAATGACGGAAAGCTTCGCATTCCGGTGAAAAACGTCTCGTCTGTCACGCCGGAGTTCGAGCGTGTCTTGATGCACGAGCTTACGCATTCGTTTGTGCACTTCATGACGCGCGGGCGATGTCCCGTATGGATCAATGAGGGAGTGGCACAGCTGATGGAGGGGCGCGACGCGGGATACTATGCCTCGATTGTTGCCACAGCGTTTGCGCAGGGGAAGCAAATTCCACTCCGTTCACTGGACGGCTCTTTCATGAGTTATGACAGGTCGCAAGCGACCATCGCTTACTCGGAGTCTCTGGTGATGGTCGAATACATCAGGTCCGTTTACGGCTGGACGGCGGTACGGCGCCTTCTTGAGTCACTGGGCGCTGGAACTTCGCCGGAAGAGGCTGTACGAGAGGTCACCGGCGGCGGATACGCGCAATTGGAGAAGAATGTGGGTGCCGCCCTGAAAGCGCAGTTCTCAGCCCAAGCGCAATGATTGCCGTTTAGTCCAACACCTCGGCAATTTTCCTGTTGAAAATCAACTCTGCTACTCGCGCGAAATCCGCCGCAAGAGAGCGGTCGTGCGTCATCGTCGGACAGACGCTGCGGATGGCCGCGTGCGCGCGCTGTCCGCGAGAACTGGTCTTGAGGGGCGCGAGAAAATCGATTGCTTGCGCAACCGCAATCGCCTCGATCGCCAGCACGTTTCGCGTATTCTTCACAATTCGCGTCAGCTTCAGGGCCGCCGTCATTCCCATCGAGACGTAGTCTTCTTTGTTCCCCGAAGTGGTGATCGAGTCCACCGATGCCGGATGCGCGAGTACTTTGTTTTCACTGACGAGCGCTGCGGCGGTGACCTGCGCCATCATGAAGCCGGAATTGAGCCCGGCGCCCGGAGCGAGGAAAGCTGGCAATCCTTCGCTGAGCGTGGGATTGACCATGCGTTCGATGCGGCGTTCGGACATGCCAGCCAAAGCCGAGAGCGCGATGCCAAGGAAGTCCAAAGCAAAGGCGATCGGTTCTCCGTGAAAATTGCCGCCACTGACGACGTCGCCTTCAGGTGTGGCAACGGGGGTCTGCGGAGCGCCGACCTGCTTGGGCTTCATGAAGACGAGCGGGTTATCGACTGCCGAGTTGATCTCGATCTCGAACGCCTCGCGGCAATGAGTCAGCGTATCGCGCACGGCTCCGTGGACTTGTGGGATACAGCGTAGGGAATAGGCGTCCTGCACGCGGCCGCAGTTCTTGTGCGACTCCCGAATGGCGTCTTCACCTTCGAGCATCTTGCGCAGGTTGGCGGCGCTATGGAGTTGTCCAGGATGCGGACGGGCCTTGTGGATACGCTCGTCGAAGGCGACGACTGTGCCTTTCAGGGCATCGACTGACAGCGCGCCGAGCACATCCGCGGTGTCGGCAAGAATCTCGGCTTCGAGCACCGTGAGCGCACCGATGGCCAGCATGGCCTGTGTACCGTTGATCAGCGAGATGGCTTCTTTGGCTTCGGGAACGAGAGGCTTAATGCCTGCTTTCTTCAGCGCTTCGGCAGAAGGCATCCGCTTGCCCTCGTAGATGGATTCGCCTTCGCCGATCAGTCCGGCAGCCAGATGCGCGAGAGGTGCGAGATCGCCGCTGGCACCGACGCTGCCTTGCGACGGGATCATCGGATGCACACCGCGGTTCAGCATCTCGCAAAGCTGGTCGATAACGAGGCCGCGAACGCCGGAGTGTCCTTTTGCGAGAGAGTTTGCGCGGAGGAGCATCATGGCCCTCACAACCGTCTCGGGCAGGGGATCGCCTACGCCAACGCAATGCGAGCGGATCAGGTTCAACTGAAGCTCACGAACTTGATCGTGCGGGATTCGAACGTCGCTCAGCTTGCCGACGCCCGTCGTTATCGCATACGCCACCTGATCGCTCGCGACCAGGTTATCGACGAGGGCGCGGGTGCGGTCGACGAGGATACGGGCGTTCGGTTCGAGCAGGACAGGTTGGCGTTCGTAAACGACGGCGCGAACGTCGTCGAGCGTGAGATCGGTTCCGTTAAGATGAAGAGCCTTCATAAACAAGTTCTCAGTACTCGGTACTCGGTACTCAGTACTCAGAAGCAACCCGTCATTGTTGGGGAGGGCACGGCTTCAAGCATCGCCAGCCTCCCTCCCCCGAAGCAGCTTGGGAAGGGCACGGCTTCAGCCGTGCCGCCCGAAGCACACCATGTCCGGGGCTTTAGCCCCTGAGGGCAGATTCTGAGCACAACAGTGCGAGTACGTAAACGTGTGAACATAGCGCGTTGCGCGGAATTAGGCAAACGGATTCCATCCCTTTGGAGCGCTGGCGTCCCGCCGGCTGGCGTGGCGGCATCTTGCCGCCATCGCGACTCACCGCATCCTCGATCCTGTTTTGTTACGAAATCAGAAATTCTCAGTAGCCCTTGTTACAACTTGCGGGAATAGTCATATCCTATTCATGATCAGGACGGAATGACCTGTTCTAGCCGTCACCGTAAGTACTTCATTTTCTAAATTTTGCGTGTAAGTCCTTTAGAATCGCAGTGCTAGCCAGTGACGGAGGGTAAGTGCCTTTGTTTGCAACAAGACATCGGTAGGAGGGGGTAGGCCCCCCACTGAGCTATTTGCGGAACGCTGACTTGAGCACAGACAGATACTTGTCCGGGAACGCCTTGCGGTTGCCGTTGCCGTCGAGCACGAGGTGAACAGTTTCCCCTTCGGCGAGTAGCGTATCTTCGCCCTCCCGGAAGATCTCGTAGCCGAAGTGGATGAGCGAGTCGCGCACGTTCTTCATGTGCGTCCGGACGACGAGCAGATCGTCGTAGAGCGCGGGAGCTTTGTAACGGCAGCGGACTTCGACGACGGGCAGATGAGTGTCGTCGAGTGTCTCCATGTCCTTGTAGGTGAAGCCGAAGGAGCGCAGCATTTCGACGCGTCCAACCTCGAACCAGACGATGTAGTTGGAGTGATAGACGACGCCCATCTTGTCGGTGTCGGCGTAGCGTACGCGTACTTTGGTTTCGGTAACGACGATGTCAGGACTCATTCTTCTCCAAAACAGATGACTATGGCCTTGTCATTCCGACGAGCGTAGCGAGGAGGAATCCCTATTATCGCCCGCCTCCTGCCCTAGAACTAACAGCCGGTCCAGCGCGGTTTGCGCTTTTCGAGAAACGACGAGACTCCTTCGCGAAAATCTTCTGTCGTTCGGATTCTCGCATTCTCTTCTACTCCAAGGGAGACTTGCTCGTCCAGTTCCTTTCCGGCGTAGGCGGAAAGAAGGCGCTTGGTGGCGATCAGGGAAGCTGGACTGTTTTCGAGAAGCCGCGAAGCGAGTTGCTGAACGCGCGGGAGGAGTTGCTCGGGAGAGACGACCTCGTTGACCAGTCCCATGCGATAGGCTTCTTCGGCCCCAATTATGCGACCCGTAAGCAGCAGGTCGCGCGCATGCTTCTCTCCGACTTGGCGCAGGAGAAATGCAGAAACGATCGCCGGCGTGAATCCGATGCGAACTTCGGTGTAGCCGAATTTGGCTTCTGTCGAAGCGATCGTGAAGTCGCAGAAGGTTGCGATTCCGCAGCCGCCGGCGATTGCGGGACCGTTCACGGCAGCGATAGTCGGCAGACGGAACTCGTAAATCGCGCGGAAGAGGCCAGCGACGACTTCTGAGTTCTTAACGTTCTCGGCCTGGCTCTGGCTGGTGATGGCGCGGAGGTTGTCCAAGTCCATACCCGCGCAGAAGGCTTTGCCAGCGCCAGTAATGACGAGCACTTTCGCCTCGGACTTGGAGACTTCGTCGAGTGCGGCAAGCAGTTCGTCGATCAGTTCGAAGCTGAGCGCATTGCGCTTGTCGGGACGGTTAAGGGTGATGGTTGCGACAGCGGCGTCGTAGGCGAGTTGAAGCGTTGTGTAGGGCATAGAACCTCTTAGCCCACGGATCAACACGGATATACACGGATCTGGAGACCAATTCGATTTGTTCGAATCCGTGCTGATCCGTGCAAATCCGTGGCGATCAATCCTTACTCCCGTATTTTGCCGCAATGTCGGCGTTCATGCGAATGATGTTATCGAGTGGCTTGCGGATCGGCGATTCGATGCCCTGCTGGGCTAGTGCTTCGAGGACGCGTTCAGTCGGAACGTTGCCGACGAGTGCATCCTGGGCGAAGGGACATCCGCCGAGGCCGCCGATAGCCGAGTCGAAGCGGCGGCATCCGGCGTTGTACGCAGCGAGCACTTTGGCGGCGGCTTCGTCGGGGCGGCTGTGCAGGTGGACGCCGATGTCCAGATAGTCGTATTGCGACATGACGGCACCGACCACATCCGAGATCTTCTGCGGATCGGCGACGCCGACTGTATCGGCCAGCGAGATCGTGCGGATATCCATGCTCTCTAGCAGGCTGACGGCTTCGACCACTTCGTCGGGCGACCACGGATCGCCATAAGGATTGCCGAAGGCCATGGAAATGTAAACGACAGTCGAAAGTTGCGCGGCGTCGGCCTTCTTGTCGATGACTTCGAGGGTCTCGATTGCGTCTTCGAGCGACTGGTTCTGGTTCTTCTGAAGGAACGTCGGCGAAATGGAGTAGGGGAATCCAAGCGTGCGGACGGCGTTGGTCGCGATGGCGCGCTCGGCACCCTTTTCGTTGACCACGATGCCGATGACCTCAACGTCATCAGGCGGGTCAAGTTGCTTGAGGACATCCTCGGAGTCGGCCATCTGCGCCACGGCTTTCGGCGAGACAAACGACACCGCGTCGATGTGTTTGAAGCCGGCGCCGATCAGCGCGCGCAGGTAGGCGACCTTGGTCTCGGTCGGGATGATGCCCGGCAGTCCCTGCCAAGCGTCGCGAGGACATTCGATGAGTTTCAAATTCTGAGTTTTGAGTTTTGAGTTCAAAGTCAAAAACCTAATTGTCTTTGTTGTCTATATTGAGGCCGGAAAACTCATACCTCTCTGTCCTTACGAAGCAGACGAAGGCGAAAAGTATCCAGAATACGATCGAGAGGAAGACGAAGCAGATCACCGGAAGCCCTGGCACAAAGATCCCTATCAGGTTAGCGAATGGGTACGAGAGGGCAGCAATCGCAACCTCAACAACAATCGCCAAACCGATCTTCGCGCGAGTTGTCATCGAATCCTCAACATATCACCCGATCCCCACTACGTCTGCAACACTCCCACCTTAAACTCCGACACATCCGGGTTGAGCGCTGCGGCTTCCAACGCGTGAATTATAGCTGAGCGGGTTTCGATGGGGTCGATGAGTTTGTCGATCCAGAGGCGCGCGGCACCGTATCGAGGATCGGTCTGCTCGTCGTAGGTCTTCTTGACTGAGTCGAAGAGTTCGCGCTTCTCGGCGTCGGTGAGCTTCTTGCCTTGGCGTTCGAGCTGCTTGATCTTGATTTCTACCAGCGTTCCCGCTGCCGAATCGCCGCTCATTACGGCCAGGCGAGCGGTCGGCCACGCGAAGACGAAGCGCGGATCGTAGGCCTTGCCGCACATGGCGTAGTTGCCCGCGCCGTAGGAGCCTCCGAGGATGACGGTAATCTTTGGCACGACGGAGTTGGCGACCGCGTTGACCATTTTGGCTCCGGCGCGAATGATGCCGCTCCACTCGGCGTCGCGTCCGACCATGAAGCCGTTGACGTCGTGCAGGAAGACGAGCGGGATGAGGTTCTGGTTGCAGTCCATGATGAAGCGCGCGGCCTTTTCGGCGGACTCGGTGTAGACGACGCCGCCGAACTCCATGCGCTTGTGGCCTTCGTGATCGATCTGCTGCGCATGCTTCTTCTGGTTGGCTACAATGCCGACGGCGAAGCCTCCGATTCGCGCGTATCCGCAGAGCAGCGTCTGGCCGTACTCGGACTTGTATTCGTCGAACTTGCTGCCATCGACAATGCGGGCGACGATCTCACGGGTATCATACGGACGCGAAGGGTCGAACTGGTAAATGCCGTAGAGTTCTTCGGCCGGATAGAGAGGCGCGACGGGCTTTACGCGATCGAACGGAGCGGGTTTGCGGTGCCCCATTTTCTCGACCAGCGATCGGATGCGCGTGATGCAGGCTTCATCGGTAGGCTCGCGGAAGTCGACCGTGCCGCTGATAGACGCATGCATCTTCGCCCCACCCAGATCTTCGGCGGAAACCACCTGTCCGATTGCGGCTTGGACGAGCGCAGGCCCGGCGAGAAATAGCCCGCTGCCCTCGGTCATCAGGATGTGGTCGCACATGACGGGCAGGTAAGCGCCTCCGGCGACGCACATGCCCATTATGGCCGTGATCTGCGGAATTCCCATGGCGGACATGACCGCGTTATTGCGGAAGACCCGTCCGAAGTCGTCGGTATCGGGGAAGACGTCTTCTTGCAGGGGCAGGAACACGCCGGCGGAGTCCACGAGATAGATCGTCGGGATGTGGTTCTCGATGGCGATATTCTGGGCGCGGATGACCTTCTTGGCGGTCATGGGGAAGAATGCGCCGGCCTTCACCGTGGCGTCGTTGGCAATGATCATGAACATGCGGCCGTGAATCTCGCCGAGGCCGGTAATGGTTCCGGCGGCAGGGGCACCACCCCATTCGTCGTACATGCCGTGCGCCGCGTAAATGCCGGTTTCGAAGAGGTCGGTGCCGGGATCAAGCAGCAGGGCAATGCGTTCGCGGGCGGTGAGGCGCTTCTTGGCGTGCTGCGATTCGATAGCTTTCGGGCCTCCACCTTCGCGAAGCTGCTCTTCGTCGTTGCGAACCTGGGCGACGAGGTCGGCCATGACGCGCATGTTTTTCTCGAAGGTGGCGGACTTTGTGTCTACGCCGGAAGAGATAATGCTGTTGTCGGCGGACGGTGCCTGCTTAGTCTTTTCGGCCATGATTGCCTTTCCCGATTCGCGGAAAAATCCCCAGGCCAGCTTCGCGAACCTGGGGCACCACGTAGGTTCGATGCCGATCAGTAGGCCCTTACGCTATAACACAAGACTCAAAATTCACAAACGATGGCGGTTCAGTTGTTCGGAGCTAGGGTTCGCGGCTTCACCTTCTGCCGGATGAAGTTCACGATGTCGTCCAGCGGGGTGCCAGGGAGAAAGATGGCGGCGACGCCTAGGCGCTTCAACGACTCGATGTCAACGTCGGGAATGATACCCCCGATGACGAGAAGAATGTCCTCGGCGTGATTCTGCTGCAGAAGATCGAGGACGCGCGGGACAATAGCGTTGTGCGCTCCGGAGAGAATTGAGAGGCCGATAACGTCAACGTCCTCCTGGATGGCGGCTGTGACGATCATCTCCGGCGTTTGGCGCAGGCCGGTATAGATGACTTCCATACCGGCGTCGCGCAAGGCACGAGCGATGATCTTTACGCCGCGGTCATGGCCGTCCATGCCGGGCTTGCAAACCAGAACGCGAATTGGAGACTGCGAGTTCAAAGCAGGTTTCGGATTTCCAAGCTCAAATGAAACCGCCGAGCAAGTTCCTCTCTACTGCTTTGATGCGTCCTTAGGTGCCGGCTTTTCATTCTTTGTTGCCGAACCGTGCGAACTGGTCATCATGCCGCTAGCGCCGTGGGGATTTGGCGTGCCGGGCGGCGGCATGGACATGCTACCTCCGTGCGGATTCGTCATCCCTGCTGGGGGCATCGTCATTCCGCCCCCATGCGGACTCGCGCCGGGAGTGACTCCGAACGATCCGGTCGGAAAGCAAGTCACACGGCCGCTAGAGGCCACTCGAAGCTCAGAGGGGCAGGGAGTAGCGGTTACTTGCGTCTGACCAGCGGTCTGAGCGTTCTGGCCTTCCGCGGGAGCTGGCGTCTGCGACTGTACGGAATAGAGCTTGCCGTCAGGTGCGCCAGCTACGGCGACGGTGAGTCCGGGCATGTCGTAGGCAACATAGAAGGGTTTCTTTGACTGTGCTGATTGCACCGCGCAATCGCTGGCGGACTTTGTGTCGCCCTCAGAGGGGGACTTCACGCGACCGCAGTTCTTGGCATCGTTGCCGGCGAGTTCCTGCAATTTCTGCTGAACGGGATCGGCGGACTGAGCTGATGCGGAGTTGTTTTTCTTGTTGCAGCCGCTCAAGAGCGCCGCGGCGACGAGGAGAGCGATAGCGAGAATTCGTGTCTGCACGAATTGATTTTACGGCAAGTGAACGATTGTAGGCACTGTGACCGAAAACTCATCAATTCGAAAGCATGGCTTTCCGAGGTTACTTCGAGTCGGGATTGCCCGACGCCTTGCGGTACTTGGTGAACTTGATGGTTTCTCGAATCCGAACGTAGCCAGAACTGAAGAACAGAAAATCGTCGGAACGGGTATAGGTTGGGAACCAGTTTCCGTCAATCCGCTCACGATACGTTACGAACTGGGGTTGGATGTCCTGCGTAGGTTTGCCATTGTTTTTTGCGGCGACCAAGCTGGGAACTCCCTTTCCGCATGTCTTCACGATTGCTAAGTCGCGATTGTCTACCCACAGCTTGCCGGAGAAATATCGTTTGCCGCGCTCAATAGTCTTGGGGGCAACTTCAAAGACGTAAGTGTCTATTTCGTCTACGTGTTGTTGGCCTAGGTACTTGACCGAGTATCGTGGCAAATCATCGCTGGACAGCATGAAAGGCATGATGTCGCGAATGTCTTCGAGATCGTGTGGGCCCATTGCAATTCGGCGAAGAGTTGACTGGGGCGCGAAGGTGACACGTTCGAGTCGATTGCCGGCTGGGTCGAACGACACCTCCGAAGTTTGTCTGAACTCGCCATCGATCACTGGCTCGCCACGCGCCGTTATGGTCCGAAGTGTCTGTATCGATACGTCTTGCGTGAATGCGTAGCTCTTGCGCGCGGCTTTGAAGAGAGCGTCCTTTGCGGTGAATTGCCTTACGATCTCATCGGGCGTTATCTTGTCGGGCCACTCTGAGCTGAGTATTCCACTGCCCGACTCACAATTGGTCTGAGCGAAAGTGGCCGGAGAGACCATCAGGAACGCGGTGAGACAAATGCGAACTAACAAAATCCGATGATTCATTAAGGAGCCGTCACAAGTCGGAGTTCGTGAGCAGGAGGATTATACGCGCAAACGGGCTATCGGAACACGATCGAAAGCCCGAGTGGGGAGCAGAGATTGGAGTCTAGGCCACACTAGTTTCTTCGTAGGCGCCGTACACCTCGCGGAGCGCTTCGCAGATCTCGCCGACCGTAGCATAGGCGCGAACGGCTTCGATGATGTAGGGCATTGTATTTGCGTCGGAGATGGAGCCATCAGGTTTGACTCGGGGTTCCTGGGCGGCGGCGCGTTTCAGCGCGTCAAGCGTGCGGCGAACCTCGTCGTTGGAGCGCTGCGCGCGGAGCAGGCTGAGCTTGGCGCTCTGCTTCTCGCGAATCGATTCGTCGATGTAGAGGATGTGCGGAGGTTCTTCATCGACGGTGAACTCGTTCACGCCGACTATGACTTTTTCTCTAGCTTCGACTGCCCGCTGATACTGGTAGCTGGCTTCGGCAATTTCTTTTTGCGGAAATCCTTTTTCGATAGCGTTGACCATGCCGCCGAGGGCGTCGAGTTTCTCGAAGTAGTCGAAAGCGCCATCTTCCATGTCGAGTGTTGCGCGTTCTACGAAATAGGAGCCCCCGAGAGGATCGATCGTATTTGCCACGCCGGATTCGTAGGCGATGATCTGCTGGGTGCGTAGCGATATGCGCGCGGCTTCGGCCGTGGGAAGCGCCAGGGCTTCGTCGTAGGAGTCAGTGTGGAGCGACTGCGTTCCGCCCAGTACGGCAGCGAGTGCCTGGATGGCGACGCGGGCAATGTTGTTTAGCGGCTGCTGAGCAGTGAGCGACACGCCAGCGGTTTGCGTGTGGAATCGCATGAGTCGCGTTCGTTCTTGCTTGGCACGGAAGCGGTCGCGCATCAGGCGATACCAGATTTTGCGCGCGGCCCTGTACTTGGCGATCTCCTCGAAAAAGTCATTGTGGGCGTTGAAGAAGAAGCTGAGGCGCGGTCCGAATTCATCGATGTCGAGGCCTCGGCGAAGAGCCCATTCGACGTACTCGATACCGTCATAGATAGTGAATGCGAGTTCCTGAAGCGCGGTCGACCCGGCTTCGCGAATGTGATAGCCGCTAATGGAAATCGTGTTGAAGCGCGGCGTGAATTTCGAGCCAAACTCGAAGGTGTCGATGACCAGGCGCATTGAGGGTGCGGGCGGATAGATGTATTCCTTCTGCGCGAGGTATTCCTTGAGGACGTCGTTTTGCAGCGTGCCGGAGATTTTCTTCCAGTCGGCACCTTGCTTTTCCGCAACGACCAGGTACATCGCCCACAGGATCGAGGCGGGCGAGTTGATGGTCATCGAGGTCGTGATGTCCTGGAGTCGGATGCCGTCAAACAGGATTTCCATGTCTTCGAGGGAGTCGATCGCCACGCCGCACTTGCCAACTTCACCTTCGCTGAAGGGGTGGTCGCTGTCATAGCCCATGAGCGTGGGGAGATCGAAGGCGACGCTGAGACCGCCGGCGCCGTGGGCGAGGAGTTCCTTGTAACGCTGATTGGTTTCTTCGGGTGACGCGAAGCCGGAGAACTGGCGCATCGTCCAGAGCTTGCCGCGATAGCCAGTGGCGTGAATGCCGCGGGTGTAGGGAGGCTGGCCGGGATAGCCGAGGTATTGGTCGTAGTTCCAGTCCGGCGGAAGATCGGCGGGCGTGTAAAGGCGGCGAACGGGACGTCCGGAGATGGTGGTGTAGCGGGCCTGGCCGTGTTCGTCAAGGTTAGTGCCTGTGGGCGCGCCGATGGGGCGTTCTGGAGAGTTGGCGAGGGCATTGGAAAGTGTGGTGTCGGTCCATTGCTTTTCGGGTTCAGAGGGATGGCGACCGTTGGCGGACTCGGTGCTTGGCGGGGTGCGAAGTTTGTCTGCCATAACTAGATAGAGATGCAGGAGAAGGCTTGAGGGTCGGGATAAGAGTAGAGAGTAGGAGTCCCTCGCGGCTGTAAGCGCCGCTTTGAAGCGGCGGGGGAGCTGTTACCAGCAGCTCTCAATTCTTTTGAAACGTTTGTTGCCTGTTGGCAATCAATCTGGAAAACCGGAGGTGCGAATGTCGGCAATCGATGATGCGCTCAAAGCTAACGACAACTATGCAAGGAC
>JAEYQK010000052.1 GCA_023410055.1 Acidobacteriota bacterium | reverse complement strand
CTTGAGACGTGCAGCGATCGAGGGCATGGATGACCGCCATCGTGACTTTGCCTTCGCGGAGGTCGCTGGCTACAGGTTTGCCCAGGACTTCTTCGGAAGCTGTGAGGTCAAGGACATCATCGACGATCTGAAAGGCGAGTCCGAGATTGCGACCGTAGCTGGCAAGGGCTTCTTCTTGTTCGTCGGTGGCCTTGCCGATAATGGCTCCGAGGCGCATGCAGACGGAGAAGAGGCAGGCGGTCTTGCGGAAGATCAAATCAAGGTATTCGCTCTCGCCCACGCACTTGCCTAGCGTTTCCATCTGGAGCAGTTCGCCTTCTACCATCTGCTGAGTGAGGTCAATGAGCGTATCGAGGATGCGGAAGTTGCGTTCGCGGACGGCGACCTTGAAGGCTTGCATGTATAGCCAATCCCCGGCAAGGACGCACTGGGAGTTGCCCCAGCGAGTGTTAGCGGCAGGGCGTCCACGACGTGTATCGGCTTCGTCAATGATGTCGTCGTGAACCAAAGTGGCGGTGTGAATAATCTCCACGACGGCACCGAGATGGATCGCGGAGCCGTTGTTGTTGCCAAAGAGACGGGCAGCCAGAAGCAGCAGGGCTGGACGTATGCGCTTGCCGCCGCCGGCGCGGAGATATTCGCCGATCTCGGTGATGGCGCGCACGTTGGATACGGTATCGCGCCCGAACTCCAGCTCGATGGCGAGCAAGTCGTCGCGGAGGAGGTCGAAAATCTCTTTGCCGTTCGTTGTTGCGGTTGTGTTCAAGTTGGCCTTGGTAAAGCTCTGCCGTCCCTACGGGACTCTCGTTGTTTTCCCCACGCCGGACCCGGCATTCACTGCTGGGTTTCGCGTTTTGCGCTCAGTCAGGGCTGAAGCCCTGACCTACCGACCCTAGCAATTAGCTCGACCGATAGTTCGTGAACTGCAATTCGATGCCGAGATCCTGCTGTTTCAAAAGCGCAATGATTTCCTGGAGCGTGTCGCGGTCTTTGCCGGTGATGCGCACGGTGTCGCCCTGGATCGACGCCTGCACCTTCTTCTTCGTGTTCTTGATCAGCTTCACGATTTCGCGTGCTTTCTCGATCTCGATACCCTGCTGCATCTTCACTCGCTGGCGGACGGTGGCGCCAGTTGCCGCCTCGATCTTCTCGTACACAAGATTCTTAAGAGGCACGCCGCGCTTCACGAGTTTCGCCTGAAGAATGTCGTTGACAGCCTTGAGCTTGTACTCGTCAGCGGAGGCGAGGATGATCGCGTCCTTGCCTTCGAGTGTGATGTCAGACTTTGAGTCCTTCAGGTCGAAGCGAGTGTGGATCTCTTTCAACGACATCTGAATGGCGTTGGTGACTTCTTGCATGTCGATCTTGCTAACAACGTCGAATGAGTTCTCAGCCATAAACCTTAAGTGTAAATGGCGAGGGCTTAGGTTGGTAGTGGGGAAGTAAAACATCGGGTGATTTGGTGATTTGGTGATCGGGTGATCGCGAGACGCGGCTTCAGGACAGACCGAAGAAGCGGAGGAAGTTGGTGGTGGTCTGGTTGCCGACTTCTTCGGTAGTGATACCTCGCAATTCTGCGATGTGGCGGGCGGTTTCGACGACGTAGGCCGGTTCGTTGCGCTGGCCGCGGTGGGGAATAGGGGCTAGGTAGGGCGAGTCGGTTTCGATCAGCATCTGGTCGAGCGGTACTTGCCGGGCGGATTCGCGGATCGGGTCGGCTTTGGGGAAGCTGACGTTTCCGGCGAAGGAGATCAGAAAGCCGAAAGTGAGGGCCTTCTTGGCGTGATGAAACGTGCCGGGGAAGCAGTGCATGATTCCGCCGAGTCCTGAGGATGCCCAATGTTGGGCGAGAAGTTGAAGGCATTCGTCCATGGCGTCCCATGAATCTTTACTGGCGCGGCAGTGGATGATGATTGGCTTCTTCGCAGCTCGGGCGAGTTCGAGTTGGGTCAGGAACACGCGGCGTTGGACGTCACGGGGAGAGAAGTCGTACCAGTAGTCGAGTCCGATCTCGCCCCAGGCAATGACGCGCGGGTTGCGAGACCATTGTTCGAGTTGAGCGAGGTTGGCGTCGGTCGCGAGTTTGGCTTCGTGCGGGTGGATGCCGATGCTGGCGTAGATGCGGGGACGTTCAGGGGCCGAACTGGAGTTCGGCGCTACGGGATCAAATTCTTCGGCGATGCGGATGCCGCAGTCGGCGTCTTCGGGGCTGTTGCCGTTGCCGATGGCGAGCATGTGACGGACGCCAGCGGCGTAGGCGCGAGAGATTACTTCGGCGCGGTCGGCGTCGAACTTGGAGCCTTCGAGATGGCAGTGAGAGTCGGTGAACATAATGTGTCTTTCATCTGCAGGTCAAGTTCAAGTTCCTGACCGTCTTCGTGCCGATAGAATCCGATAGAAAGTGTTGGTTCAGCTATTCTCACTCGGTCCGAAAAGCATGATCCTGCCCGGAGAGGCCAGCCCTGGTATTTGATCCAACTCTGTAATGAACTCTGAAAAGATGAGTCGTCGTGGGGACAGAGCCTCAGCATAGAATTCGGGCAACCGATCGTGCGTATGCTGATCGTCCGACTGAGGTGCGGTGGCATACAGAGTCGCCTCACAGAGAACGATGATTGACTTGGGTTTTGCAACACGGATGATTTCGGCAAGTGCCTTGTTAATCAGGTGGTTCGGGATGTGCTGCAAAACGGTCCAAGTGACTATCACATCAAAACTGCGGTCCGGGAAGGGCAAATCCGTGACACTTGCTTGCTGGAAGCATAAGCGAGGGTAGCACTGACGGGCTTTAGAGAGTGCCCAATCATTGATGTCCACTGCGAAATGCTGGTCGGAGAATTCAGCGATATAGGGTGACAGTCTGCCGAAGCCGCAACCGATCTCAAGCGACTGCGACGGAGTTACCCCGAGTTCGTGAAGTCGGGCGAGGCTCTCCTTTAACGCCTTGACTTCGTAATAATGACGGCACATGAGAGCTACTGGGTCTTTTGCAGCAGCGAATCCCTCTGGCGTAAAGGTAACAAACTCTCCCTGCCGAACAACGCGGCTCGAGCGACGATAAAATCGGCTCACGGCCCGCTTTAGCAATGCTTTCATCGCATAGTCCTTGGGTTGTGCAGTAGTCTGACCAGCTTACAGGAGCGATTCGCGGTTTCCAACTGGGGTTTCCAACTAAGGATGCGCCGTAGATGTGGATCAGTTTGGTTGAACCCACATCTGCCGCCGCGGGACAGATGTGGGTTCAATCTGAGACCTTCGATCGCTATTTCAACTTCGCTCCGACCGGCACTTCTTCCAGAAAGCTGGCCAGTACGGGGGCACCGTCTTGGAGCGAGGCGGCGAGGAGCATGCCTTGCGATTCGAGTCCGCGGAGTTTGCGCGGGGCGAGATTGGCGATGATGACGATCTTGCGTCCGACGAGTTGCTCGGGGTTGTACGCGAGAGCGATGCCGGCGACGATCTGGCGCGTTTCATAGCCGAGATCGACTTCGAGGCGCAGGAGTTTGTCGGCGCCCTTTACCTTTTCAGCCACTTTCACCTGGGCCACGCGGAGGTCTATCTTCAAGAAGTCGTCGATGTTGATAATGTCGGTTGATGGTGCGGGAACTCCGGGCGGGAGCGTGATGGCCGGAGTGGCGGGATCGGCTTGCGCACCCTGCCCTTCGGGCAAGGGTGCGGAACCCGGTGTAACTGGGGACGGTGCGGCACCTGTGGCGGATGCGCCTGCGGCAGCTTCGGTCGCGGCAGGCGCGTGGTTCTGTTGCTCCATCGATTGCATCCTTTCGACCGCGCTTTTGTCGGCGCGCGGGTAAACCGGTTCGATCTTGCCCAGCTTGGTTCCGACCTGGAGTTGTCCCCATTTGAGGCCGCTCAGCTGGAATTTCTGAATGTCGCCGAGGCCGAGTTGCGACCATATTTTCGCCGTCGATTCGGGCAGCACCGGGTGGGCGAGCGCGGTGACGATGCGCAGGGCTTCGGCTGTGGTGTAGAGGACGGTTGCGAGACGCGTGCGGCTCTGACTGTCTTCTTTATCACCAAGTGACCACGGCTCGTTTTCGACGATGTACTTGTCGACGGCACCGACCAACGCCCATGCGGCTTCGAGGGCTTTCGAGAACTGGTAGTCATCGAAGAGCTGATTAAAAGTCGCGATGGTTTCGTCGGCGAGCTTGGCGATGGCGTTGTCGCCTTCGGTGCGAGAGGCGATCGCGGCGGGGTACGGCACTTCGCCCTTGAAATAGCGCGTGATCATCGTCAGCGTGCGGCTCGCGAGATTGCCGAGTCCGTTGGCGAGGTCGGAGTTGAAGCGCTGCACGAGTGCGTCGAAGGAGAAAGATCCGTCCTGGCCGAACATGACTTCGCGCAACAGGAAGTAACGCAGCGGGTCGGCACCGAGGACGTCGAGAATGGTTTCGGCGCGCACGATGTTGCCGCGCGATTTCGACATTTTGTCCTGTTCGAAAAGGAGCCAGCCGTGCGCCATGACGTGCTTCGGCAGCGGCAGGCCGGCGGCCATCAGGAAGGCCGGCCAGTACACGCAATGGAAGCGGACGATCTCTTTGCCGATCATGTGGACGTCGGCGGGCCAGTAGCGCGCGAAAAGATCCTGGCCTGCTTTCTCGGGCGCGCCGTAACCGACGGCCGTCATGTAAGTGCAGAGGGCGTCAAGCCAGACGTACATCACTTGCTCTGGGTCGTCGGGAACAGGGATGCCCCACTTGATGTTGCCGCGGCTCACACTGAGATCGCGCAGCCCGCCGCGAACAAACGCGAGCACTTCGTTGCGGCGCGTCTCCGGGCGAATGAAGTCTGGGTTTTCTTCGAAGAGCTTGAGCAGCTTGTCTTCGAAGGCCGACAGCTTGAAGAAGTAGTTCTCTTCGGTGACGGTTTCGGTCGGGCGTCCGCACTCGGGACAGGGTGTGCCGGGGCCGCCTTCGGTGACGTAGAGTTCGTCGAAGACGCAGTATTGGCCGGTGTAGGAACCTTTGTAGATGAATCCCTTGTCGCGAAGAATGCGGAACATCTGCTGCACGCCGTGCTCGTGGCGCGGGTCGGTGGTGCGCATGAAGCCGTCGTAGGTGATGTTCATGCGGTCCCAGAGCGCGCGGAAGAAGCCGGAAACTTCGTCGGCGAGCGCTTTGGGCGTCATGTTGCGAGCGGCGGCGGAGCGTTCGATCTTCTGGCCGTGCTCATCGGTGCCGGTGACGAAATAGGTGTCGACGCCGAGCATGCGTTTGCGGCGCGCGATGGCGTCGCAGACGATCGTGGTGTACGCGTGGCCGATGTGCGGTCGTGCATTGACGTAGTAGATCGGCGTTGTGATGTAGAACTTCTTGCTGTCGTTATCCATGATGATGTTGATCCGAAAGATAGATGCGGATGGCTTCCTGCATCACTTGCTTGAGCGGAATTTTATGTTGGGCCGCAAGGCGGCGGCAGTCTTCGTATTCGGGCGCGCAGTTCGCGACGGTGCCGTCGAGTGTTGCTAGCTTAAGGCGAACGTCACCCCAGGGTGTCTGGACGGAAACGATGCGGCGTGGGAGAACGTAACGTTGCTCGTCGCGGATACGCAGGCCGATGGTCGTGGTCTCGGTGAAGATGAGTTGTGCGATGCGGTCGCGGTCCTCGGTGCGGCACAGTACGCTGAGCAGCATGCCGGGACGGCTTTTCTTCATCTGCACGGGAACGATGTAGGCGTCGAGTGCTCCCGCGGCAAGTGCCTGGTCGATGAAGCTGCCGAAGAGTTCGGGAGTCATGTCATCGAGCGTGGCCTGGAGGACGGAAACCGTCTCAGTGGAAACGTCCGAAGCTTTAAACGCGAAGGACGCGGAGGACGCAAACGAAGCAGGGACGGCTTCGCCGATGGTGAGGCGGAGGACGTTGGCGTGCTTCTCGATATCGCGGTAACCGGCACCGTAGCCCGTGGTCTGGACAGAGATCGCGGGGAACGGGGAGAATTCGTCGGCGAGAACGCTGATGATGGCGGCGCCTGTCGGAGTCACGAGCTCCTTCTGGATTCCCGATGAGTAGATCGGGGCGTTGCGCGATTTCAATAGCTCAACAGTTGCTGGTGCGGGAATCGGAAAGGTGCCGTGGGCGCAGACGACGGTGCCTCCGCCAACGTTGAGCGGCGAGCATATCCAGCGGTCGACGGCGAGGGAATCGCTGCCAACGGCGGCACAGACGATATCAACGATGGCGTCAACAGAGCCGACTTCGTGGAAGTGGATCGTATCCAGATCGACGTTGTGAATCTTGGATTCGGCGCGTCCGAGGGCTTCAAAGATTGCGGTGGCGCGTTGCTTGGCCGTTGCGCTGATGTTCGCATGCGAGATGATGTGGCGAATGTCTTTCAGGCTACGGCCGTGGGCGTGTGGATGGGCATGATCGTGATGTTCGTGCTCGTGACTATGCTCATGGTGGTGCCCCGCCGGACTGGAGTCCGGCGCTACTTCGTGATCGTGCGCGTGAGACTCGTGTTTGTGCGCGTGCATCTTTGCCGCGTGAAACTCTTCGCGCGGCATGTCTATTTCGCCGTTGACGATGACGTCGACTTTTGTGGCCGTGATGCCGCTGCGATTGACGCTCGTGATTTCGAGGCGGGCTCCGAGGTTGAGATCCGCGACGGTCTTCTCGAGCAGCTCGGAAGACACGCCAGCGTCGACCAGAGCGCCGAGGAACATGTCGCCGCTGATGCCGGAGAAACAGTCTAGATAGGCTATGCGCATTAGTGATCTTGAATGACTGCCGAAACCCTCATCATAGGAAAGCGATGGGCTGAGGTCAAACGGAACCAGCAGTTTGCTTTGTTATAATCGCTTTTTCTTCAGTATCTTAGGACAAATCAAGAAGCCACGGGTTTTCACGGATACTCACGGATCAAGAAAATAGACAAGCAAGATCTTCGGAATCCGTGTACATCTGTGTGAATCCGTGGCCAACAGAGGTTTAGAAATTGTATAGCCAGCTGCAGCAGCGCCTGATTGAAAGTGTGCGCGGATTTTTGCGCCGTCAGTATGACATTGAACTTGCCAACATAGTTGCCGAGCAGCCGCCCAAGGTGGAGATGGGCGAGTACGCGCTGCCGCTGTCGTTTGAGCTGGCTAAGAAACTGAGGAAGGCTCCGCGAAAGATCGCCGAAGAGATTGTGAGTGGGGTCGGCGAGATCGACGGCTTCGAGAAGCTGGAGGTTGCGGGCGCGGGTTACATCAATGCTCGGGTGAAGAGAGGTGTGGCGGCGGCCGCTCTGACGGAAACCTCTGCGCTCGCAACCCCGCTCAAGCCAAAAGAGGGCTTGAACGGGGCACCAGCCGGACTGGAGTCCGGCGCTACGAGGCCGGAGCGGGCTGGGCAGAAGATCCTGGTTGAGCATACGAGTATCAATCCCAACAAGGCCGCGCATATTGGACATCTGCGGAACTCGATCCTGGGCGACACGTTCGTGCGATTGCTGCGTTCGGCGGGATATCCGGTCGATGTGCAGAACTATATCGACAATACGGGCGTACAGGTTGCGGACGTCGTGGTTGGGTTCGTTCATCTGGAGAAGAAGTCGAAGGCCGAGATTCAGCAGCTGATTGAGACCACGCCGAAGTTCGATTTCTTGTGCTGGGATCTCTATGCGCGAACGTCGAGCTGGTATGAGCAGGACAAGGCGAACCTGGCCAAACGCGGCGAGACGCTGCATGCGATCGAGCATGGGGGAAACGAACTCTCGGAAATTGCTGAGCTGATTTCGACGGCGGTTCTGAAGCGGCATTTGGAGACGATGGACCGACTGAAAATCGAGTACGACTTTCTGCCGCGTGAGAGCGAGATCCTGAGCCTGAAATTCTGGGAGTTCGCGTTTCAGCAGATGAAAGAGAAGGGCGTTCTGTTCTTCGAGAATGAAGGGAAGAACAAAGGATGCTGGGTGATGCTGCGTCCTTCCGCACTCGGCAAGCCGAAAGCGGAGCTGACGGAAGATGATTTAAAAATCATCGTGCGCTCGAATGGCACGGTGGGATATGTCGGTAAAGACATTGCGTATCACCTATGGAAATTCGGGCTGCTCGGACGGGATTTTGGGTATTGCAGGTTCTACGAGTATCCGAATGGGCACGAGGTGTGGATTTCGGCGAAAGAAGATTGCCAAGCCCACGTTAGCTCCGCGAACGGGGGGCACCAAGAGCATCCCCATTTTGGCGGCGTGTGGGCGATTTATAACGTGATCGACGCGCGACAGGCGGAGCCACAAAACACGGTGGTAGATGCGATCCGCGAACTTGGGTTTTCCGATCAGGCGAACCACTACACGCATTTCAGCTACGAAATGGTGGCGCTGACGCCCAGGTGTGCGTCGGAGCTGGGCTACACGCTTTCGGAAGATGAGTGGGGCAAAAGCTACATCGAGGTCAGCGGACGGCGCGGGTTCGGCGTGAAGGCCGACGACCTGATGGACAAGCTAATCGACTCGGCGCTGAAGGAGGTCGATGCGCGGCACCCTGACCTGACGTTGGCGGAGCGGAACGACATCGCTACCAAAATCGCGATCGGCGCACTGCGGTACTTCATGCTGAAGTTCACGAAGAACTCAGTCATCGCCTTTGATTTCAAGGAGGCGCTGAGCTTCGAGGGTGAAACGGGTCCTTACGCGCAGTACGCCGTGGTGAGGGCGACCAACATCTTCCGCAAGGCCGGAATCACGCCTGAAGAGACGCTGGGGTATCAGCCTGATTTTGAAAAATACCTGTCGGCTCCAGATGGCGTGGGCGACGAAATCTGGGAGCTCTGGCTGGCGGCCTCGAAGACATCGTTGGTGATCGAGCAGTGCATTGCGACGACAGAGCCGGCGTTTGCGGCGAAGCACGCCTTTGCGCTGGCGCAGATGTTCAACAACTTCTATCACCGGCACCACATTCTGACCGAGGCCGATGAAGATCGGAAGAAGTTCCTGCTGGCCACGGCGGCAGTTGTGCGGAGAGAGCTTATTCGCGTGCTGGCCGTGATGGGGATTGAAGTGCCGAACGTGATGTAGAAATCGGGCCATCTGGCGACCGAGCCATTATCGAACGCGTATGAATCATCTGCCCAAGATCGAACTGCACTTACACCTCGATTGTTCGCTCAGCTTCGAGGTGGTTTCCGTTCTTCGCCCGGGAATCACGCTGGAGGAGTTTGAGCGCGATTTCATAGCGCCGAAGAAGTGCAAAGATCTTGCGGAGTACCTGACGTGTCCGCCGCAAGCGGTGCAGTTGATGCAGTCAAAGCGTGCGCTTCGGCTTGTCACTCTGGATCTGTTCCAGCAATTGCGTCGCGACAACGTGATTTACGCAGAAGTGCGCTTCGCGCCTCTGTTGCATGTGGAAGGCGGTCTTTCGCCCGAAGAGATTGTGGCCGCAGTCGACGCAGCAACTGCTGAGGCCGTCGCGGAAACCGGGATCGAGGCTGGGATTATCCTTTGTACCCTCCGGCATTACTCGAGGGAGCAGAGTCTTGTAACGGCGAAGTTGGTGCAGCAATTTCGCGGTCGTCGGGTCGTGGCGCTCGACCTGGCGGGGGACGAGGCGGGATTCCCACTGGACGCGCATATCCCGGCATTCCAGTACGCGATCGATCACGATCTGCCGCGCACGTCTCATGCGGGCGAGGCTTGCGGTCCGGAAAGTGTGTGGAACACATTGCGCTATTTGCATCCGAACCGCATTGGCCATGGAGTGCGGAGCACAGAGGACCCGGCGCTGGTGGAGCACCTCAAGCGTAGCCACATCCACCTGGAAGTCTGCCCGACGAGCAACGTGCAGACGAACGTTACCGAGTCATATGCTACGCATCCGGTGAGCGAACTTTATGCGGCGGGAGTATCGCTTGGAATCAACACGGATGCCCGCACGGTATCGAATGTTAGCCTGAGCGAGGAATACGCCAAACTGCAGCAGCAGTTTGGCTGGACGAAGGAGCATTTGTTGAACTGCAATCTTCAAGCTCTCGAGGCAGCCTTCGCGGAAGAAGCGGTCAAAGGTATTCTGCGGGAGCGACTGGTTTCTGAATACCAGGTTTCTGAGTACCCGGTCTAGACATCTTCTGCCATCCTACGGCGCGCGGTCCTGAAGTGGCCTACAATGTGTCCAACGTTGGGCCAGGAGGATGGCATGAACGCGTATCCTGCTCACTCTGCTCACATCGATGGTCTGAAGGCGTTTCTCTCCGCGCGCGAGTTTCTGCTCGCTAATCACGACGATTACGAAAAGGCCTACCGCGAATTTCGCTGGCCCAAACTCGATCGGTTCAATTGGGCCCTTGACTACTTCGACGATCTTGCCCGCACGACGAACAAGAGCGCACTCCGCATCGTGGATGAGGCGGGCGCTGACACGACCCTGAGCTTTGCCGATCTGTCGCGCCGCTCGAATCAGGTCGCGAACTTCCTTCGCAGGCATGACGTAAAACGCGGTGATCGAATCGTGGTCATGTTGCCCAACAATGTTGCCATCTGGGAGATCATGCTGGCCGCGATGAAACTGGGAGCGGTGGTGATCCCGGCGGCAACCTTGCTGACGGTCGACGATCTTCGCGACCGGCTCACGCGCGGGAAGGCGCACCATGTGATCGCGATTTCCGGGGGTGTCCAGAAGTTTGCGGACCTTAAGAATGAGTTCGAGTACACGGGGATCACGGTTGGTGGAGAGACGAATGGGTGGCTACGCTACGAGGATGCGTACAGCGAGTCGCCGACGTATTTCCCTGATGGCGAAACGCTCGCGACGGATCCGTTCCTGCTCTACTTCACCTCGGGGACGACCGCTTTTCCGAAGCTCGTGCTGCACACGCACCAGAGCTACCCGGTGGGGCACCTTGTCACCATGTACTGGATTGGCATCCGGCCCGACGACGTTCACTTCAACATTAGTTCGCCGGGATGGGCCAAGCACGCGTGGAGCAGCTTCTTTGCGCCGTGGAATGCCGGGGCGACGATTTTCGTGCACAACTATGGACGGTTCGAGGCGAAGAAGACGCT
The DNA here is from genome assembly GCA_023410055.1 of Acidobacteriota bacterium. Lineage (GTDB taxonomy): Bacteria > Acidobacteriota > Terriglobia > Terriglobales > Acidobacteriaceae > JAEZPW01. Next base: position 965 of record JAEYQK010000052.1, on the reverse strand, counting down.
GGGGGAGATCGCGCGTTGCGGTGTGACGACGCTGTGCGCGCCTCCGACGGTCTGGCGCATGCTCGTGCTCGAGGACTTGAAATCGTATCCGGTGCAAATTCGCGAACTGGCAGGGGCAGGCGAACCGTTGAATCCCGAAATTATCCAGAAAGTACGCGATGCCTGGGGAATCACGATTCGTGACGGCTTCGGCCAGACCGAGAATGTGCTGCTTCTGGGGAACTTTCCCGGCGAACGGGTCAAGCCGGGAGCAGTGGGCAAGCCTTCGCCGGGACACCACGTCGTGCTGCTCGATCCGGATGGCAACGAGTCGGATGACGGCGAAATCTGCCTGAAGCTCGACCCACGGCCGACGAGCCTGATGGTCGGCTATCTGGACGATCCGCGGAAGACCGAGCAAGTGATGGAGGGCGGCTACTATCGCACGGGAGATGTCGCGCATCGCGATCAGGACGGCTACTACACCTACATTGGCCGTGCTGACGATGTGTTCAAGTCTTCGGATTATCGGTTGAGCCCATTCGAGCTAGAGAGCGCGCTGATCGAACATGATTGCGTTGCCGAAGCGGCGGTGGTGCCGAGTCCGGATGCGATTCGCTGGAATGTGCCTAAGGCATTCATCGTGCTGAAACCGGGCGTGCAGGCGTCGTCAGAGACTGCAAAAGACATTTTCACCTTTATCCGTGGACGCCTCGGCCCGTACAAACGCATCAGGCGTATCGAATTTTCAGAGCTACCGAAAACGATTTCCGGAAAGATAAGGCGAGTGGAACTGCGCGCGATTGAGCAGGAACCACGCGGACTTGGCTCGCGACGTGCAGGAGAGTTCTGGGAGGAAGATTTCAAGAGCGAAGCTGCTTGAAATCTCTCCCAACAGATCCGGCCATACGGCAATGCTGCCAGGCTTGCCCGGCTGCGAGTGCCATGCGTTGTATGACGCTACAGAGGAACGGGAGGTGCATAGT
>JAEYQK010000018.1 GCA_023410055.1 Acidobacteriota bacterium | reverse complement strand
CTGTGGCGGGCTTTCAAGCCCGCCACTGCACGGGCAAAAACAAAGAGGAGCCACAGGGCGGAGCCCCTTCCCTTAACCCATCACCCCTTTCCCATTCCCCTTTACCCACTCCATTTCCTGTCCTCTGGCCAACCGAGGACGGTTCACGAGCAGGGTGCCATGGAGAATCGCAACGTCAGTCCTGAAGACTGCAACGACCACATCCAGCAAGTATCAGCCGAAGACTTCGTCGCGGGAATCTTGCTCAGTAGTGAGGATCTGCATCAACTGATCGACTTTTTCCTGCTGCTCGACCGATGGGAGCGCGAGTTGGTGCAAAATGGTAGCAACCGAGACGAGGTGAGGGTATGCAGAATGCAGTGATCTACGCCCGCGTTTCCAGCCGGGAGCAGGAGCGCGAAGGATATTCGATTCCAGCGCAGCGCAAGCTGTTGAACGAATATGCTCGGGTACGCGGCCTGCGTGTTCAGCGGGAGTTTGTTGACGTGGAATCGGCCAAGAACCCAGGGCGAAAGGAGTTCGGCGCGATGCTGCGACTGCTGCAGTCCGACCCGCACTGCCGCACCGTGCTGGTCGAGAAAACCGACCGGTTGTATCGCAATCGCACCGATAGCATCGCCTTCGAAGAGTTAATCGAGAAGCGCAATGTCGAAATCCATCTGGTCAAAGAAGGCCGGGTGATCGCCAAGGACTCCCGCTCGCAGGACAAATTCATGCACGATATTCACGTCGCGGTCGCCAAGCACTACTCGGAGAATCTGCGCGAAGAAGTGAAGAAAGGCATGCGCGAAAAAGCCGAGCAGGGAATCTATCCGGGACGCGCTCCGTTCGGCTATAAGAATGACTCCGCCACGAGAACCGTTGAAATCGACCCGCGACGTGCGCCGGTGTTGAGAACGATCTTTGAGATGTACGCCTCCGGCAACTATTCGCTAACTACCCTGCGCGAGGCGATTATCAGAAATTCGGGCGTGAGCATCAACCGCGCCTATCTGGAAACAATGCTGAAGAGTCCGTTCTACACCGGCAGATTCGTCTGGCAAGGAATTGAGTACAAGGGAACCCACGAGCCACTGATCTCGCTGGAACTGTTTCAGAGGGTGCAGGACGCATTTGCAGGACGCAACAAGCCAAAGTATCGCAAACACCATTTTGCCTTCGCCGGTCTGCTGACCTGTGCCCATGACGGCTGCACCGTTACGACCGAACTGCAGAAAGGCAAGTACGTGTACTACCGCTGCTCGCAGGGACGCGGCAAGTGCTCTCTGCCCTACATGCGAGAACAAGATGTATCGGAGCGCATGGGAGAACTGCTCAAGCAGATTTACGTACCAGAAACGACTGCTCGAACCATTGTGGATTCGCTGAACGCTGACCTAAGTCGAAGCGAATCGAAACGGCAGGAACAAATCGCTACCTTCGGGCAAAAACTGGCAACACTTCGCACGCGCATGGACCAACTGTACGAGGACAAGCTTGACGGCAAAGTCACGGAAGACTTCTGGAAGCGCAAGCAAGCCGAATACTCCGACCAAGAGCGCAGCCTTGAAACCGCTTTATCGGGCTTGAACACGCCGATCACCTCTGACCGCGTGCTAAGCGGGCAGAGGATTTTTGAACTCGCCAATAGAGCGCATTTTCTATACGTTACGCGGAATCACGCGGAACGAGGCCAACTGCTGAAATCAGTGCTTTTGAACTGTGCGACGGATGGCGTAAGTCTTTGGCCCACTTACAGAAAACCCTTCGGCATGATCTTTCAAAGGGCCAAAAATGAAGAATGGTCGGGGAGAGAGGATTTGAACCTCCGACCCCCTGGTCCCGAAACAAAGGAAATCAGCCAAGCTGTTGATTTTTCAATCCATGTGAGTGGTGCTTCAACCGTACAAACTCACGCCATTCCTGCTCGTCGCTCCCAGTCATTTTCTTATGGGTGCCCCGGAGTGGGTGCCCCACCCCTAAGGGATCAGGTCAAATCCGGAACAAGATACCAAGCTGTGTCGCGACACACTTCCGGTTTTCCGACCATTCGGATCGGAAGTGAAGTTATGACCGGATTCCGGGACGCTAGCCCGTTAGCGGGGACTTATCCGAGGCCGAACTTTTTCGTCAGGAATGATCGATGCCATTGAGTCTGAATATGGTGGTAGAAGAAGATTGCCGATTGCTGCCAACGCTAACGCACTTGCGAGCACGGTTAATAAGGAGGCATAGGAGCCGGTCACATCAAATGTGCGTCCAAGAATGATCGGGCCTATTGCTCCCGCAGCTGCATAAAACGTCCAGGTGAGACCGTAAAGAGTGGAGAAGGCGCGCAGGCCAAAATATCGTGTCAACAAATACGGTGTGATGGCGGCTTCGCCCCCGGCACCGACGCCAATCAGGGCGGCAGCAAATGATCCCCAGAGAAGACTGGTTGCGCGAGCCAGGAGAAAAATACCCAATGCGGTAATAACATTGATCGCGAACGCGATGCGAGGGCCGAAGAATTGGTCCAGTAGCCGTCCCACAAAGATCCTGCCGAGCAGACTTGAGCCGCCAAGAATCGATGCACAAAGCGCCGCGTCGGTGGCTGTGATGCCTCTGTCCGTCAGCAGCGCCGAAAGGTGAGTGATTGCACCGTTCATGCTGATCGAACTCACGAAGAGAATTGCCGTGATGATCCAGAACGCAAAAGAGAGCAGTCCTTCGCGCCAGGGTGCGCCCGAGGCACTCTCCGGTGCGACCTGGTGTCGTTCGGTCGTCTGCCGGTCGCGAATGTAGTACCAACTGAGCGGCAAGCCGAGTAACAGGGCCAGGCCGCCAAGGGATGCGTAGGCCGCTCGCCAGCCCCATCGGCCGATGATGAATTCTGCGGCCACGGGAAAGATCATTGCGCCCAGGCCCGCTCCGACCATCACGAAAGCCAGTGCTGTTCCCAGCCCTCGCTGAAACCAGGTGGAGATCGACCGCGAGTAAGCCAGATGGGCCGCGCCATTTCCAACCAAACCGAGCACAAAACAGGTCACATAAAACTGCCACACCCCGGAGCGAAGAAGTGACAACGATGCGATAGCGCAGACGTAGATCGTCATGCATGGAAGAATGATCCGACGCGGGCCAAAGCGATCGATCCAGCGGCCCAACAATGGCGAGACAAAACCAAGGGTTACGGCGGCGATTGCAAATCCGCTCGAAATCGCTTCACGACTCCATCCTAACGTGCCTGCGAGCGGCTTCACGAAAACTGAAAATGTGTAGACAAAGAGTGAGCCGAATCCTGCCATCACTCCGAGACAGGCTGCTAGAACCACTCGCCAGCCGTAGTAGTTGAGATCAAACTCGCTCGGCTCGGATGCTGTTACGGCAAGCTGCTTCATGTGGATTTCTTTCGCGTTCTTCTAGCGCGGCTGCCTGACCAGTCGGTCTGTTCTCAGATCGCGTCCGACGCCCAGCGCGTCCGCGACTCGATTGATGTAGTTGAACCAGCTCGCGATGAGGGTAATCTGCAGAATTCCACGGTCGTCGAAGCCCACCGACCGCAGGCGATCGTGGTCGTCTCGCGAACACTGCGTGGCATCCTTGGTAAGCTTGACGACGTAGTCGAGCATTGCGCGATCTTGCTCAGAGATTGCCGCTTTCGTGTGGTCTTGCCGCAACGCTGCAACCAGTTCCTCATCTAGGGTCACCCTACGCAGAAACTCTGCGTGCGACTCGATTCAATAGAAGCAACGGTTCGTCACCGAAACCATCGTCGTAATCATCTCGTGCTGGCGGCGAGTAAGCGGCAACTCGGGCGACATGAGTGCTCCGAAGGTCGAGAAAGCGTGAAACAGGGCATCGGGGATCAGGCTGTGCGAAGCCACGATACCCGCGAGTTCATCATCGGTCTGAAACACGGGAGTGGCGTACTCTTTCGGATAAAGAGCACGCTGCGACTCCAGTGCACGCAGCAGGCTTTCATTCGCTTCCGAGAGCGGAACGGTCTTGATCCAAGTCATAGGTGTGCAGCATATCGAAAGACCCCTGTTCAGCGCAGTAATGGGAAAGTACTAGATCTAAGCACTTCGCAAACACTCGCTAAGTATTTCCAGATTAGTACATCGACATTATTGCCCGGCAGAGTTCACCTGAGTACTATCCACAGCCAAGGCCCCAACAACCCACGTTCGTTGACGCCCTAATACTAATCTGGTCGCGTTGTCTCAAGCGATACATTGCCCCGGTGGTGTTATCGCAGGCAAGACACGAGGAGATTGCGATGCGCCGACTCGCCCTGATGATTGCGCTTAGCGTGTGTGTGTTCGGTACTTTCACGCTTCGTATTTTTGGTCAATCCAACAAATCAGTTGTGGAAGGTACGGTCCAAGATAAAACTCATTATGTTCTGACTGGCTCGAAAGTTACTCTCGTTAACCGGGACACGGGAGCGCAGTCAGTCACAACTACCAATGACACCGGCACGTATGTGTTTCCATCCGTCGCGCCAGGACTGTATACGCTGCAAGTCTCGAAGGAAGGATTCAAGGCACATTCGATCGCGGACTTCAGAGTCACGGTTTCCCAACGCGTGACCCAGGATATAGTTCTGGACGTTGGTGCGACCTCAGAGAGTGTCATAGTGGAAGCGGACGGCTCCATAGCTCTTCTTGAACCAACCTCAAACGAGCTAGGCACATTGATCGACCAAGTCAGTGTTCAGCAGTTGCCGCTGAACGGCCGTAATTTCCTGCAATTGGGACTGCTCTCTGGGGCTGCACAGGACGCTGGTCCGACATCGTCCGATTTCGCCACTCTTCAGGTGGGGCACGCAGATCGCACCATCATCATCAACGGCAATGAGCAGGATCTCACCGGATACACCATCAATGGAATGTCAACAGCGGGAACCCGCCTCGGTCAGTCTTCGATGAATATGTCGGTTTCGGCGATTGATCAGTTCAAGATCCACCAGGGATTCTTCCTGCCTTCGGAAGGCTCCAGTAGCGCCGGCACTGTCAGCGTGGTCACGAAATCTGGTGGCAACAAGTTACACGGAGAGGTCTTCGAGTTCATTCGCAACGGCGCGTTCGATGCCAGAAACTATTTCGACAAGGGTGCGAAGCCTGGAGCATTTCGTCGCAACCAGTTTGGTGCCGCCGTGGGCGGACCGATCCGACAGAACAAGATGTTCTTTTTCGCGCATTACGAGGGCCGTCGCCAGCTTCGTGCCGACAATGTCACCGTCACAGCCCCGACTGCGGATATGTTCAAGGGAGACTTCTCCGAGTTGCTCCGTCTGCCAACACCGATCCAACTCTACGATCCTGCAACGTACGATCTGGCCACCGGCATGCGGCAGCCATTCGTCGGGAACATCATTCCGCAAGACCGCATCAACGCGATGTCGAAGGCGCTGCTCGCCTACTACGTACCCGCAACTCACTACGGTCCGATGAACCTCGCCGGGAATCCGAAGACGATTGATAACTACGATCAGTACGGCGGCAGAGTCGACTACGTTCTGAACCAGAAACATACGCTCTTCACGCAGTACGTCCATGAGAATTCACCGACGGTGAACGGAACGCTCTTCCCCAGCGGTGGTTATAGCTATCCGCTCACCACCGATGTCGCGATGGTACAAGTGGTCAGCAGCCTGACACCGAGTATCGTGAATCAGTTCGGTATCGGGTTGGTACGCCCGTTGGTGTTCTATTCCGGCGACAACGTACCCGGAATACAGAAAGACCTGGGTTTCACCGGGACCGCAGACCCGAATGGAGTGCCGGGAATCTTCCTTGATGGCTTCGCCTCTTCGACGAATCCTCAGAACCCTTCGTTCGGACGGAACCAAGGCCTGATCGGCAACATCGACAACCAATACCAGATGCACGAGTCACTTAGTGTTGTGAAAGGAAACCACGAGCTTAAGTTCGGCGGTGACCTCCGATACGTTCGCACGGTGCAGGAAAGCTCCAACTTCTATTCGCGCGGCGGCGTATGGTTCAGCTCGATCTACACGGCGCAACTCGCACCCGATGCTACCGGAAAGCTTTTGCCTGTAGCCGGTACGGGCAGCTCGTTCGCGGACTTCCTTCTGGGTATGCCGAAGAATGGAAGCGTTACGTCCATGCCGCGAACGCATTTCCGCTGGACCGAGGTCGTTCCATATGCTCAAGACACGTGGAAGATTCGACCCAACGTCACCATCAACCTCGGGCTCAGTTGGAACATGAACACTCCTCCGAACGCGGTCGGGAGTGACAGCAAGTATCCGCATGCATTCGATTTCAACACCGGAAAGGTGCTCTATGCCGCCCTCGGCCAGGTCAGCCCGGAGATCTATAGCATTGATCTGAACAACTTCTCTCCCCGTGTTGGGATCTCCTGGCAGCCTCACTTCTGGAATGGAACCGTGATACGAGCGGGAGCAGGAGTCTACTATCCCCCGGTCACCGCACTCTATGACCTATTTGCGATCACGGCACCGGGCGTCTCGATCGTTCAGTCGATCACGAATAATCCTAGCCAACCCATGCCAACCTACTTGCTGGGCGTTAATACGTTTCCGGCGATGTCGCAAGTGCCGATCACTCCCGAGTTCGCGCAGAACGTTTCGGGAACACTCTTCGCTCTCGACACCAAGTTGAGAACGCCGTACATCCAGCAATGGAGCATGGCGTTGCAGCACACGTTCGGCAAGAACACGCTGGCGGAAGTCGACTATATCGGTTCGCAATCGCGCAAACTGCCGATCCGCTGGAATGCGGATGACTGTTCCGTCGCTGGCTCGCTGATCTGTGATCAGAGCGTCAGACCCTACAAGCAATTCCCATACATCTACATAGCCGCCAACGAAGGCAGCGCCAGCTACAATGCCTTTGTCGCCAAGCTCCAGCAGCAGGTAAAGGACTTGAGTTTCGTAGCGAACTACACCTGGTCGAAAGCGCTCACCAACACTGTGCAGGGTGGCGCGCCCGTGGGTTTGAACGAGAGGGGCGTCTGCCTGAGCTGCGATAAGGGGTTGGCCGGCTTCAATGTCCCTCACCGGCTTGTCGCGAGTGGTATATGGACTCTGCCATTCGGCAAAGGCAAGAAGTTCCTGAATGAGATTCCCTCATCATTAAACCAACTCGTGGGTGGATGGAGCGTGAACACCATCGCCACTTTCTCGCAGGGAAATCCGTTTTCAGTATTAGCGGCTACGAGCACGGCCATGGACCCGATGACTCATTACCGGGCCAACCAGCTGTGCGACGGAAAGTCGACATTGACGAGCACGGACGTGCGCACGAATGGCGGCTACTGGTTCGATACGTCATGTTTCGCGAAGCCTGCTGCCAACTACTTTGGCGATTCGAGGCCGAACATTATTACCGGTCCTGGGATTAACAACTGGGACATCGGGATGGAAAAGCTGTTCGCGATAAGAGAGTCGATGAACCTGCAATTCCGCGCAGAGGCATTCAATGCGCTGAATCACGCTCAGTTCCTCAATCCTTCCAGCACCATGACGGACGCCAACTTCGGCCGCATCACGACGGCTCGGCCTTCGAGAGAGATGCAATTCGGTTTGAAGCTGCTATGGTAAGCAGAGTAGCGCAGTGTGTTGCCAAGCCGGTTCAGGCTGGCTGCGAGACTCAGCGAATCTCGCAGCCTGCCTGACAGTGGCGACCGGTTTTTGGTTCCTTATCGCTTCTTATGGCACGTGGGAGAAAGCTTTGGGATTTTGTCATAGCTCGCGTAGTCAGTATGTAATCTGTGCTGCAATCGTTGTGGCTTTGACCACAGCTTGCTGTCTTTCGCAAACGAAATCGGAATCTCGCAGCCACCCGGCCCTGATTGTTGCCCCTTCCGCTTCCAATGTGAATTACGCGAGCCGTGATGGGCAAACCGAACTCACTTACACCGTACAAGAACGGTATCCTGCGGAGCGTACACTCCGGTTCATTGAAGAGACACTGCAAAGACGGAAGTGGAAGCCGGCGCCTGCGCCGTTCTTCGGTACCCACTGATGAGCACCGGCCGGGCTCTTGCTCAATTCCCATTCGTAGCCAAACAGGTTCCAGAAGAAGTTGCTACTCCACTTCGTCGGCGTCGTCGTCCAGATGACCTCCAGACCACTACCGATCGTGTCATTGCCTTTGCCGGTACCGAACTTGCTCTTCCAGCCCAAGCCTTGCTCCTCGATGGGTGCCGCTTCGGGTTCAGGTCCTACCAAAGTCGCTTCGCCTGCGCCATGGGTTTTCCCGAAGGTGTGACCACCAGCAATGAGCGCGACGGTTTCCTCGTCATTCATCGCCATGCGCGCGAAAGTCTCCCGTATGTCCCGCGCAGCGGCAATCGGATCGGGATTGCCATTGGGTCCTTCCGGGTTCACATAGATCAGGCCCATTTGAACTGCGGCCAGAGGATTCTCCAGATCGCGGTCACCGCTGTAGCGCTCGTCGGCCAGCCACTTGCCCTCGGCTCCCCAGTAGACATCTTCACTGGACTCCCAGACGTCCTCGCGTCCGCCGCCGAAGCCGAAAGTCTTGAATCCCATTGACTCCAAGGCCACGTTGCCCGCAAGAATCATCAGGTCGGCCCAGGAAATCTTCCGTCCGTACTTCTGCTTGATCGGCCAGAGCAGGCGACGCGCCTTGTCGAGGTTCACATTGTCCGGCCAACTATTGAGCGGCGCAAAGCGTTGTTCGCCTGAGCCAGCTCCACCGCGTCCGTCGGAGATGCGGTACGTGCCGGCACTGTGCCACGCCATGCGAATGAATAGCGGTCCGTAGTGGCCGAAGTCGGCTGGCCACCATTCCTGAGAATCGGTCATTACAGCATGGAGGTCCTTGACCACTGCGTTTAGATCAAGGCTCTGGAATTCTTGGGCGTAATTGAACTCCTTGCCCATCGGGTTGGAAATAGGTGTGTGCTGGTGCAGGATCTTCAAATCCAGCTGGTTTGGCCACCAGTCCGCATTCGCCCGCCCTCTGCGGGTGCCGTGCGCTACCGGGCACTTTGCTTCTGTTGAGGTCTCTTGAGGGGCGGTCGCCCCCACTGCCGTGGCGAGTTCTTTTTTCATGAGTTCCTCTCCTACGTATGAGCCCGAAAACTCTCAATCCCTGTGTCCTCTATTTTCAACGCGAAGCACGTCTTGAAACGCACTTCGCGCAGAGCCCCCGCACAATCAGTTCACATTCGCGAACCAGGCGCTTGCCGAGAGAACGCGAAGCTGGCCTGGGAACTTCGTACCACTCCATATCCTCAACTTCACCGCAGCGATCACAGATGAAGTGATGGTGCCGCATGCCTTTGGCGTCAAAGCGCGCAGCACGGCCCTCGACGGCTACTTCGCGCACCAAGCCCGCTTTCACCAGGTCCCGCAGGTTGTTGTAGGTAGTAGCCCTGGAACAGCGCGGGTCCAAGCTATTCACGGCTGAGAAGATCTCTGCCGCCGTTGGATGGCCGCTGTGCTCCATCAAAAACGCCATGACGGCATAGCGCTGCGGCGTGCATCGCAAGCCGCCACCCTCCAAACAACGTCTAATCCCTGCAGCGTCCATCATGAACTTAGATGATGTCTAATCTGAGATTGTGTCTGATTTTTTTGCTCCCCCAATCCGTGAGCAGTTGTGTACGTGCCGCGTTACTAATTCTGATCTCTTGTCCCGTCGTTCCAACCTCCAAAGCTGAATTGCGACTTCCGTCTGGATCGTGAATCCAAAGTGCAGGGATGGTAAAAAGGCAAGTGAGGTCACAAACAGCACACGATCACGAAAGTGTTGCCCGGCAACAGGCATCATTGCTCGACCATGCGGCAGAAAAGCTCTTGGAGTTGGGTGGAAGGGCGGGTGTGACCCCAGACCAGATTGCGGCTATGCTCAACTCTGGTATGAACGTTGACGAACTCATTCGCTACCTTGCCCTGAAACTTCGTGGTGCTACGAACACGAAGCGCCAATCCTAGAGCGCCAGTTTTGGGTGGTTTAGATACAGAACGGAATTTCACAGCTGGCGCAAATCGCCACTGCAAGTCGCAAGAGGAATTCTAGTTCGCGCGCTATGCCGTCATTGCGACGATGCGGCGGCAACTTGTGCATCTGCGACCTGCTTCGCTCTGCGCGGCCAGCATAGAATCAGCGCCAACGGAAGTGCCAAGCAAAATGACACCATAGATATGCAGTGTGACACTGATCCATATCCATACATTCCCGCACTGCCGAAGAAACCAAACACCATGAATGAAGTGAGTGCGGTCAGATTGATTTGTGCCAGCCTTCGATCCGGGAATAGGAACTTACAGGCATCGGGCAGCATCCTCGCAAACAGATGCCATAACGCCAGAGCAAAGGGAAAGCCAAGCACGATTGCTGGCCACAATGGCGAAACTTTCAGACCCTTCTCAACCGTGGACATATCTGCGTGGGTTGCGAATGTTCGGACTGGAACGTAGCTAAGAAAATTGCCCGCGTTCATTAGGCAAAACAGAAACGCGAACAGTCCCGCAAGTTGACTACCACGCTTCGTAGAGAAGACGTACAGCCATCTCGAATAGAGATAGAAAACACCATTGCCAAATAGTACCCCGGCAATTGCGATCAGTGCAGCGAGATGAGCCTTCCCGGCCGCGAAAACCGGAGCATAATCAACGTTCTCGTCGACATCACTGAGCAACAAAACATTCTGCACATTCAGGTGCCCGTAGTTTAGAGCGACCGGATTCGCCTTGTAACCAAGCACCCATGCGGTGAACGAATGCGCGTATTCATGGACAAGGTAGCCCAATGTATGAGTGAGCCACAATATTAGAAACAAGGTCAGCAGAAGCCGCAAGGGCTTACGTCGCATGAGACCCGAATCGGAATGTTGGGTCAATCCTGACATGGTTAGTTATGTAGCCGCCTCAAGGCATACGCAATTTTAAAAAGCTCCTCGACGTGCTCCTTCGACGGCGGCAGCCCCTTTTTCGACAAACTCAACGCTGCGCCAGCATCGGAAGAGATCATTTACAGGAGACTCGGATCTATTGCGTTCGCCAGTCATACTAGGCAGAAAGATAGCATGGAGATGCGTGCCAGAGAATATCGACTTGATTTCCGGCTCACGCCCCGAATGCACTTGGCCTCCTCGACCGCGACTTAACTTATTTTCGGTGGGGGTGAAGCCAAGGATTTGCAGAAATCAGAGTCAAGAGAGACCGAAGTGGGGCGACACGATCACCTACCGTGGTGCTCTCGATGTCTTTCGGAGTTCGCGTTCTAGTGTACTGTCCTGTTCGCCCGGCAGAACTTCGCGCAATGCCCACTCAATTTTCGCGGTCGCTGCATTTTATCTGGGCCTTCTCGTCCTTATTATTGGGATTTCTAGTGAGAGTTCAATGACAAGCGTGGGCAGAGGGCCGGAAACATTAGAACCAGCAGCATAGAAGCGGAACGAGTGTAATTTTCATGCAACCGGAGTACCTCGGGCTGCACCAATCCCAGCTTACATGCCCACGAGAGTCGTGATTCTTGGAGTTTTGAGTCATTCGGAAAGCGCCGATCAGAACGACCAGAGAAGCGCGGAAACATTGACGTGTTTTACCGAAGGATAGTCTCCGAGAAAGTGCAGGAGATTGATTGCGGCGTAGTCCTGGGAAATACGGAAGATGTTGGCTGGAAGCACGCCGAGCGCATCCGCCAAGACGATCCGGTTCACCCCGCCATGCGACACCAGCGCGATGGTTTCGCCGCGATGGCGTGCGAGGATCTCCCGAAGAGCTTGCAACACCCGCTGGCGCATCTGCTCGAAGTTCTCTCCATTGGGAAACTGGGTTTCGGTGGGGCACTCCATCCACTGCTGATAGATTTCGGGATACATCGCCGCGATCTCATTGTACGAGCGGCCTTCGAAGTCGCCAAAATCAATCTCACTCAAGCGGGCATCCATGCTCACTTTGCAGTTGCGTCCCTCGACGAGAATGCTGGCACTCTCGGTTGTTCGCTTGCGAGGACTTGCATAGACCGTGTGGATCAACTCATCCCGCAAGAGATTGGCGACCAATTGGATCTGCTCGCGTCCGTTGGCGGAAAGTCCCATGTCCAACTTCCCATAGCAGCGACCACGACTGCTCTCGCATGGCTCTCCATGGCGGATGAGCCAAACCTTGGTGACGGGTAGTTCGTTCATGGAATTAGCTCCACAGTCCGGTAAGCAGTACAACGCATTGACCGATTTCTTCGCTGGCTCCGAGCGTATCTCCGGTGACACCATCAATCCGCTTCCGGCAAAACAGCCCAAATAGCGCAGCGCTTGCCGCAGAGAGTGCCCAAGCGATCAGTCCTCCCCATCGGGTCCACGCGCACACCAGCAAGAGGACTATGGCCGTTGCCCAAATCAGTTCGCGGGTTCCAATATGGCGGGAAACCGCTGGGTTCGGTCTGGCATACGGCAGGGCGCACGAAAGAAGCACGATGTTCCAGCGTCCTAACATGGGAGCGAGCACCAGATATGGCGAGCACGTCGAGCGGACGATCAGGCTGGAGATGGCAGTGATCTTTAAAGCGAAGGTCAGGATCAGCACCGTCGCTCCATAGCTGCCGATGGCATGATCTCGCATGATGCGCAGCTTATCTTCTTTAGTCTTTCCGCCACCTAGGCCGTCCGCCGTGTCTGCCAGTCCATCCATGTGAAGCGCGCCCGTGAGCCCTGCCTCCGCCAGCAGAATCAGCACTGCCACAATGATCGAAGGAAGATGCGGCATAAGCAGCCACGAGATGCCGATGGAGACGGCTCCGAGTATCGCTCCGACCAGTGGAAACCAGCGCGCAGCCTTGCCGACATCTTCGGCCCCGAATGCAACGGGAACCGGAATCCGGGTACAGAATGCGACAGCCGCGGCCATGGACTTCATGCCTGCTCCTGCTTGCTTTCCGCGGTCGCAACACCAGCGGATTCAAACGTCGCCATCCCGGTAAACGCAGCGACTGCTCCTTGCATGAGCGGGATCGCCATCGCGGCACCAGTACCCTCACCGAGCCTCATGCCCAAATCCAGCAACGGACGCTGACCGATGATCTCTATGAGGAATTTGTGACCGGGCTCCACGGAAGTGTGCGCGGCAAATACGTAGTCCTTAACAATAGGATTCATTCGCACGGCAACAGCCGCCGCCGATGTCGCAATCAGTCCGTCGGTGAGCACCGGTTTGCGGCAGGCTGCCGCCCCCAAGCAAAAGCCGGACATCGCGGCGATCTCTAGTCCGCCTATTCTTCTCAGAACTTCGGTTGGTTCGGAAAGATGAGCTTGGTGGAGAGCGAGCGCGCGCTCGACAACAGCGATCTTTCGCTTCAAGCACTCATCGTCTGCGCCCGTGCCACGCCCGACTGCTTGCGGAACCGGACAACCGGTCAGTGCCGCAGTAATCGCGCTGGCAGGAGTTGTGTTTCCAATGCCCATTTCGCCGAAACCAAGCAAGTTACACCCGTCGGCAGCGGCCTCTTCCGCCATGGTGATGCCTACTTCGATTGCGGCGTTCATTTCTTCTGAGGTCATAGCCGGTTCCTGGCAGAAATTGCGAGTTCCTTTGGCAACATTGCGGCGCACTAGGCCCGCAATCTCCGGAATCGGGCCGATCACGCCAACATCCACGATTCGCAACTCCACCCCAAAACTCTTGGCCAGACAGTTGATCGCCGCACCATCGCCGAGATAGTTCACCACCATTTGTGTGGTCACGACCTGGGGATAGGGGCTGACGCCCTCCGCGCAGACTCCGTGATCTCCGGCGAAGACGACGATTCGTGGATGAGAGAGGTCAGGCGTCAGCGTGCCGGAGATGGCCGCGCAGCGATTGGCAATCTCCTCCAGACGTCCCAGACTCCCGACTGGCTTGGTCAGATGCGGCTGTCGCGCTTCCGCCGCGCGCAACATTGCCGTGTCTGCAGGCGAAATGCGCTGGAGTGTTTGGGCAATGAGTGTAGTGGCACGATCCGTAGCTATTTCCATATTTCCCTGAGTCCTTCCAGAAGTTGCCGATTTTCCTCGGCGGTGCGGACGGCAACACGAATGTACTTTCCGCGTTTCAGACCGGCGTAGGAATTACAGTCGCGTACCGCGATTCCGCGCTGTCGCAAAAGCAAGTCACGAGTGAGAGTGCTATCGGGCCAACCCTCTTTCAGACGAACCAGCAGAAAGTTGGCGTGCGAAGGAAAGACTTTCGCACCCATTCGAACGAGCGAAGCTGCAAGCGATTCTCTGTCTGTCCTGTTCGAACAAAACGTTTCTTCGGCGAAAGCCTCGTCCTGAATCGCTTCCTGTAGCACCTCGACGGCAAGAGTCGTAACCGACCAGGTCGCGACGGCGGGCGCGATCCGTGAAACTGTCTCCGGCGCACCGACGAGGAACCCGACACGCAGGCCCGGACAACCATAAAACTTGGTCAAGGAACGCATGACCGCCACGTTTGATATTTGTGCCGCCTGCTGAATCACACTCTCGTTTGGAGCGTAATCCATGAAAGCTTCATCGACGATGATGAATGTGCCATGCACCCGGGCATGCTCCAGAATGGCAAGCACCTCCAGCTTTCTCAACAACGCGCCCGAGGGATTGTGCGGATTTGTCAAGATAAGGAGATCGCACGGATGGTCTTCCAGCGTGGCTCGGTATAGGCCGATATCCATACGGAAGCCATTCTCCTGTCGCAGCGAGAATTCATCGGTGTTCACGCCTGCAACGCTGCATAAATGCGCGTACTCGCTGAAGGCCGGAACAGGCAGCAGGCAGCGGGAAGGGCGCAGTGCTTGAATAGTTGCGCCAAGCAGTGCGGTGGCACCCGCACCAACCAGAATGCTGTCTATTGGGACGTGATGCTTACGAGCCAAGGCGGCGCGCAATGAACGGTATTCGGCATCAGGGTAGCGTTGCCACAAGGCTGGGTCAGCGGCGCATTGCCGCATCCGTCCGCGCGCTCCGAGAGGTAATCCTCGCGGATTGACATTCGCGCTGAAGTCGAGGATCGACTCTGTCGTAATGCCGTACTCGGCGGCCATTCCGAGCACGTCGCCGCCGTGCGGAACCGTAGCAGTCATGACTTGGCCTCTCGCTCTCGTCCACTCCACAATGCTGCGCCAAACAACGCGCCAAAGACGAGAACCGAAGCCACGGCAACGATACGCAGCGCAGCGCGTCCGTGATGCGGCGTCGGCTGTGCTCCCTCAGAATTCAGAACCTCGCCGTGGCAGACCTCTCCGTCGTAGGAGTTGCTTCCCCCGAGCTTCACGTCCAAGGCTCCCGCCATCGCCGCTTCAACCTGCCCGGCATTCGGGCTGGCATGGAGTCTTCCGTCTCTGGCTGCAAGCAGCAGTGCTTTGCGTCCGTGATTACCAGTGAGTTCGGCCGCGAGTGCCAAGGCAACTACCGTCAGCCGTGCGGGTATGAAGTTGCAGCAGTCATCGAAACGAGCAGCGAACTTCCCAAAATAGGTGTAAGGCGCTTCGCGATGGCCGATCATCGAGTCCAGGGTGTTCGCGGCCTTGCAGACAAAGGCGCCCGGAACACCGCCGAAGGCGAGGAACAGCATCGGGGCAACGATGCCGTCGCAGGTGCTCTCGGCGGCGGTTTCGATCACGGCGCGTACAATCTCCGGCTCTTCCAGGTTCTCGGTGTCTCGCCCCACAATGCGCGAGAGACGATGCCGCGCGGTCGGGAGGTCACCGGCCTCAAGTGAATCCAGCACGCTACCGGCCTCGCGCAACAGACTGCGGGTAGCAAGCGTCGTCCACGCCAGCAAGACCTCGATGCACGCGCCTAACTTGGACGACTCGCTTGCTGCGAGCGCGGAAAGCCCGATGACTCCCATTGAAAGTGCTGCGCCTTGGGCAAATTCACACGCTGGTTGGTTCCCGGTCGGCTGCACGCAATGTGTTCCCGTCTTGATGGCAGAGCCGATAACGCGAACCGGATGCGGAAACCATTGCGGGTCTCCGAGCGCCCAATCCAATCCATAAGCTGCGGCCAGTTTCCACGCGGCAATCACGGACGCAATCCCCCATCTCGTCTTGGCAAATCGATCCAACTACAAATGAGATCAAGATCAATCGAGGCACGTACCGCCGCGGCGAGCCGATCCAGCCGGGCTTCCCGTTCGCGCCGGACAAAAGCGAACTGATGGGGGGAAGCTAAGCCGCATGACCGCCTGGCCGAGTTGACGAACCCATGACGGAAGTTGTCATCATCAAACAACCCGTGAACATAGGTGCCGAAGACGCGGCCATCTTCGCTGATTGCGCCATCGAGCACGGTATCGCCATCTCCGCTTCGTCGAATCTCGGAAAACGGCTTTGCGCTCTCGATGTATTCCGTTTCCCCGACGTGGATTTCATATCCGAAAAACGGCATCTCCGAGGTTCCGATGCTGCCGGAAAGTACGTACCCTGATACCTGGCGTGTTGTCTTTTTCTTGGCAAAGATCGTGCGTATCGCGAGCAATCCAAGTCCGGCTCGTGCAGTCGCCGTGCTGTTGTTCTCGGTGCCGTACGGGTCGGCAATTTCTCGCCCGAGCATCTGGAAACCGCCGCAGATACCCACGATCATCTTGTCGGCTGCATTCAGCTCAAGCAGAACCTCACAAAAGCCCCTGTTTCTCATCCATTCAAGGTCGTCGATGGTCTGCTTGCTGCCCGGCAGAATGATCATGTCAGCTTGCGCCAGTTCTTCCGGTCGCTCAGCATAGGCGAGCGAGACACTTGGCTCAGCCGCCAGCGGGTCGAAGTCAGTGAAATTCGAGAGGTGCGGAAAGGTGAGAACGGCAATGCGCAAGGGGCGGGCGGGAGAGTGTTCGAAGTCCGATTCTTTCCACACGCGTGCGGCCACTCTGCGCTGCTCGACGGCCACTCCGTCCTCTTCATCAAGGCCAAGATCGCGCAGGTACGGAACCACTCCTGCACAGGGAATGCGAAGCCGCGGCTCCATCATCTCGATTCCCGGCCGTAGCAGCTCCTTGTCACCCCGAAATTTGTTGATCAGATAACCGCGCACCAGCGTGCGATCTTCGGGAGGTAGCAGCTCCAGTGTCCCGAGAACCGAAGCAAAAAGGCCTCCGCGGTCGATATCTCCAACCAGCAAACACGCCGCTCGCGCGGCGTGCGCCATGCGCATGTTCACAATGTCATGTTCGCGCAGGTTAATTTCCGCCGGTGATCCTGCGCCTTCAATCACGATAACGTCATGCTCGGCTGCGAGTTTCTGGTAGGTATCTGCTACCACAGGAAACAGATCTTCTACACGGCGAAGATGGTAGTCAGAGGCCGAGGTCTGTCCCCATATCTGTCCCATCAGCACAACCTGGCAACCGGTGTCTGTCGCGGGCTTCAGCAGGATAGGATTCATCTCGACTCGCACAGCAACGCGGCATGCTTCGGCCTGCAATGCCTGCGCCCGCCCAATCTCACCACCATCGGGAGTCGCAGCGGAATTGAGCGACATGTTCTGCGCTTTGAAGGGAGCGACTCGATAACCCTCGTCGGCGAGAATGCGACCTAGGGCGGCAGTCAGAATGGACTTTCCGACATGCGATCCGGTTCCCAGCACCATCAGCGCCGGTGTGTGGCTTGCCTCGATGTGCTCCTTACGCTTCACGGCATTCACCCTTAAGGTCGTAGCGATTCAGGAATTGCAGAATGCTCTCCAGGCTCGCTTCTGTATCGCGAAAAACCGCGACGAACCCCTCGTCAGTTGTTGCTGGCTCTATCGCGCGAATCATCCGCTCCATGCGCTCGTCCGAGACGCGCCGGTGGTCGGTTCTGGCTTTGTTTCTGGTGCGACACAACTCTACACTTGCTGTCATCTGCACGGCGACCGCTAAGCTCCCGCAGCGGGTGGCAAGCTGCAACCAACGCTGGCGCAGAACGCGGGTACGGTTCGTGCGGTCTACGATCACCAGGAAATTGGCCGCAAGCCCCGCTTCGGCAATTGCCTCCTCCGCGGCGGCATAGATCGACCTGCAGGCGACGTCGAACCCTGTGGGCGTGATCGCTTCGATGATTTCATCCTGGCCCACGAGCACCGCCGCCGACGCGTTCCGGCGGGCCCATTCACTCTTGCCTGACCCCGGAGCGCCAACCAACACGATGAGACATTTCTCTGTTCTCATAAAGCGGAGTAGCGTTGCCTCCGCCGCAGAAGCCACAGGAAGGCCGGACCGCCGAGCAGTGCGGTGATGGCCCCGACCGGAAGTTCGGTGGAACTCAAGGCCGTCCGGGCAACCGTGTCTGCCGCTACAAGGAAGGCTGCTCCAAGTAACAGCGATCCTGGTAGAACGATCCTGAGGTCTTCTCCGAACAGCATGCGGATGCCGTGTGGAACAATCAGCCCAACAAAGCCCACCGCGCCGCCGACCGCGACGGTCACGCCAATCATCAATGAGCAGAGCAAATGGATAGCGATCTCACTACGGCGCACGTTCACGCCCAGCGTGGTTGCCGTCTCCTTGTCAATCGCGAGCAGATGAAGCTGGTGCGACATGGCGAGCAGGGCAATCCAGGACGGAATCAGGACGAAGGTCATCTGCGTGATCGTGGTAAAACCCACCACGTCCAGGCTTCCGGTTGTCCAGCGCAGAATCTGGTGGGCGCGAGAAGGATCAACGAAGAACTGGATGATGAGCACACCGGCAGCGGCAATCAAGTTCACTGCCACACCGCTTAACAGCAAGACACCGGGAAGCAGCGTCCGCCCGGTCTTCGCGATGCCGTAAACAAGAAACACGGAACAAGCTGCGCCCACAAATGCGGCGATAAAGATAAATGGAATGCCGAGGACGACTGCGCCGATTCCAAAGGCAATGGCCAAACTTGCGCCTACCGCTCCGCCGCCCGAAACACCGAGGATAAACGGATCGGCCAAAGGATTCCGGAATAACGCCTGAAGCGCGGCACCAACAAGCGCCAGCGAGGCGCCGATCAAGGCCCCCATCAGGACACGAGGCAGCCGCAGGCGGAAAAACAGCGTATGAGCGGTCGGATCGGACAGAACCTCCTTCAAGCTGATCGACTGAGCCCCCACGGTAAGAGCCCCGACCATCACAGCGGCCAGCAGCAGAAGCAGTAAAGGAATCGCAATCGCGAGGCGTGACACCAGAGGGCGAGAAGGGTTCAGTATGGCAACCATCAGTCGCACCACATCACGATTCGGCCTTCCACATTGAGGGTGCGAATGCCTTGGTCTTCGTATACTTCCGCGAGCACGGCCTGGGTCAACACCTCGGCGGGAGCGGCGTCCATCAATAGCCCACCGTGCCGAAGTGCAATGACGCGGTCGAAGGTCTTATCCATCAAGTGAAGATCGTGGGTTACGACAAGAACCGCCATGCCCAGCGTATCGCGCAATCGAACCAGCGTCCTCATCAGGGCGGAGCGGTGCTTCAGGTCGAGCGAAGAAGAAGGCTCGTCGAGCAAAAGACACGCAGGCTCCTGCGCCAGTGCGCGCGCAACCATCACCAACTGCTGCTCTCCTCCGGACAAGGTTGTAACCAGGCGGTCGGCGAGATGCACTGCTCCCGACGCTTCCAGTGCCTTCAGTGCGCACTCGCGGTCATGCTCGTCTTCAAAACGAAACGGTTTGCGAAACGGGCTCCGGCCTGTGATGACAACTTCCAGCGCAGTAAAGGGAAACACCATGGAAAACGATTGTGGAACGTAGGCAATCCTGCGGGCGGCGATGATCCGCGAAGCATGTGCCAGTGACACACCATCCAGCAGAATCTCACCTCTGGTAGGCTTCAGGATGCCGGCTAGCAGTTTCACCAGCGTCGATTTCCCGCTGCCATTCGATCCTATGACCGCTCCTAACGTCCCCGGATTCACCTCGAAGGAAAGATCGTGGATCACTGGCGCTCGCGAGCCATAGGCGAAGGCAAGATTTCGTGCCTCCAGGATCGGGGTCATCGCGCTCCTTTCGGTTGCGCGGATGCGAGCTCGGGATGGATGGTCTGCAGCAGTAACTCTGCACTTTCAACAATTCTCTGCGAGCAGTGGTTGAGATAATCCTGGTTCAGTTCGAAAACCTTGCCTGAACGGACCGCGCTCAGCTCTGGTAACTCGTTCCACTCGGCGCGCGCTTGCGCCAGAGAGGACTGCTGATTAGTCATTTTCATTTCGATCACAATGTCGGGATTGAGCGTGATCAAGGACTCTTTGCTGATCTTGCTGTAACCGATCTTTGTCGGGACGCCAACAACGCGACCGCCAGCCAGTTCTACCAATTCGGCGAGGTAGCTGCCCTGGGTTGCGATGTACAAGTCACGCAGACTGCCCGGAGAGCGCTCCACCGCGATCAGGACGGATGGCCGCCGAACGTTCCGTGTCCGATTACGTATTACGTCCAGCGAAGCCCGTGTGCGATCAATCAGCTGTTGCGCTTCGCGATCTTTTCCCACCGCACCGCCGATGAGTTGCATGGAAGTGTAGGCATCGGCAATGGTTCTGGTGGGCACCGACAATGTTCGTATTCCCAATTGCTGCAGATGTTGGCCGAAGAGAGGAGACTGCGACGCCGTGAGTACGACCAAGTCCGGCTTCAGACCAACGATGCGCTCCAGGCTCGGAGAAACCCACCCGCCTACTCTGGGTAGGTTATTGACCGCGGGCGGATAGGTGCAAAAATCCGAAACGCCCACTACTTTGTCGAAGGCACCCAATCCATACAGAATTTCCGTCGGATCGGGAGAAACCGAGACTATACGCTGGGGCGGTGCCGCATTTGCCAGCACCGCCCACAGAACTACAACTACGGATAGTAGAGACTGCTTCTTCATCCCTAGAACTCGAACCGCATACCACTCATTGCTGTCGTGCCCGGAGTGCGGTATCCGCTCTCGTAGTACGACTGGTTAAAGGCATTTTGAACATTTGCGAAGAAACGGACGGCTCGCGACTCGCCCAACGGCACACGATAGCTCATCCCCACCTGCCCTTGCTTGGCACCGGCAAAACGAAACGCGCGACTGGCGTAGGTCGCCGAATCATAGATCGGCGCAAGATAGCTACTGGTGAACACCGTTCCGAATAGTAGTTCCAGACGAGGCGTAACGTGGGCTACGGCGAGAATCGATCCCTGATGATCGGGAGTTACGTAGGTCTGATAAACGCCCGGCACCAGCGCTTTCGCTTCGCGAGCATTAGTGAATGTGTATGTCGCCTGCAAACGCAGCATTCGAATCGGAACCACCGACAGGCTGCTTTCGACACCGCGAGCGATACCTCCATGGGTGTTCGAGTAGCCGTAGTAGCGCCCGTAGGGGTCTGTTGTTGGATCGACATTCCCGAACATAATCACGTCTTGCAGGCGGGTGTAAAAGTAGGAGGCAGAAGCTTGCGCTTTGCCGCCCCAGAAACGCTGATCAACACCAGCATCGAAGCCCAATGTCCGTTCTGGCTTCAGATCGGGATTTCCGTATGCCGTATATCCGTAGTAGCTGCCGAAGTAAGTCCCAAAGCGTTCATAGAGTGACGGAGCGCGGTATCCCGAACCAACATGCGCGCGAAACTTGGTACCTGCGTCGTGCAGGAAATACGCAACCGATCCATCCCATGTGCTTGATGTAGGCGGAGCACTGAACTTCGCACCGGCGTAAGGCGCACTGGCGGAAGGCAGCAGTGTAGGAGCGTCCAGCGAGAAGAGCTGTGCCCGGTACGATCCCGCGACCTGTAAACGGCCCTGCAGCAGGTGAAGCTGGTCCTGAATGAACAGCGCGTGATATTTCTGAGTGACGCTGGCAGAGGAGTTATCGGCGGAAGATGGTTCGAGCGTCACGCCGTCGTAAGTCTCATGTTCAAATTCGTATCCGGCGTTTATGGTCTGATACTTGCCCAGCCGCCAGTCCATTCGGCCTGCTGCGGTGTGGATGGTTCCATCATAGGTATAGATTTCGGAACCGCCATATGGCTGATAGCCGAGTCCGAGCGGACCGTTCGTATAGTCGCGGTGTACAGCCAGTCCCTGGTAACTTGCGGAAAGGCCGACAGAATCGGTTGGGTGCGAGCTTACGACCAGCGCACCAGAGTAGGTGCGCGCGGTGCGATTGTAGTCGGGGTTGTCAGCGTTCGGAATGAACGTGGCGTTGCCGACGTTCAGGTCGCTGACCGGAGTTCCATTCTCATAGCGGCGGAGTTCGGAGTTCGACAGTGCGACCCCATCAATAACTCCCGTGGCAGGCACATTGCCCACGACGGTGGGGCTGTCGGTTACCCGTGAGAAAGAGTCGCTGATGAAGAGCCGTCCGGTCACCCGAGTTCGGCTCGACACGGCATAGTTGAACTGTCCTTGCAGACTGCTTGTGCGATCAGGCAACTGGCCATCCAACCCGCTCGTGACGTTGAGATGAGCTAGGCCGAGGCTGTAGCCAAACTTGTCGCCGCCCAGTCCACCTGAGACTCCAGCCTGACCGCGGAAAGTGCCCAGCGATCCGCCTTCGAGCAGCACTGTGCTGTGAGGTTTGCCGCCAGGCGTGCCAGTAATAATATTGACGACACCGCCGGTGGCATCCGTTCCGTAAAGGGATGATCCCGTACCGCGAAGAACCTCGATTCGATCGGTATTGGTCACGATCAAATCTTGCAGAAGCGAGGTCGCGTCTCCTTGGGTCGAGGAAGCATCGCGCAAGCGGAATCCATCCATCAGCACGGCAGTGTCCTGAGTGCGAAGACCCCGCACGCGGACGGAGACCTGTCCGCCCGGTCCTCCCAACTGTTGAATCCGAAGGCCCGGAACATAGGAGAGCGCAGCGACAGGAGAGGATTTGCCGAGCGAGTCAATTAAAGACGAATCGATCACTGTAACGGCCTTTGCCGTTTCACTCGCGTTCTGCGCGGTTCCGGATGCCGTAACGGTAATCGCAGTGGATACGGCCGAGAGACGCAGCGTCAAGTCGGCTGTGAATTGTGACGGTTTGTCAGCATTCACCGTGAGGGCGTGAGCAGATTCGAAACCTGCGGCAGTTGCACTTACCAGATATGCCCCTGGGGGCAGATGATCGAAGGAATAGTGGCCGACGCCATTGGTAACGGTCCGTGCGACGACCGTGTTGTCCCGGGCAATCAGCAAAACTTTGGCTCCTTGAACGACCGCACCTTCGGGGTCCTTGACCGTTCCGGTAATCGAAATTGCGGTCTGACCGAATAGCGCCGAGGTGAGCAGCAGAAGAACGACAAAAGCACCTAGAACTCTGACTTTAGAAGGCATAACGTGAACTCTCCATAAAGGGATGAACGAAGCGCGCTGGCTTGATCTGCAATGGAATTCCGGCAACCAACAGGAAGACTTGATCGGCAGAAATAGCTACTCGCTGGTTTACCAAACCTTGCAGATCGCGGAACAATCGCGCGACTTTCGTGGTAGGAACAATCCCGGAACCCACTTCGTTTGACACTAGAATGACGTGGCGGGACGGAGCGGCCCCCGCGATCGCATCGGCGCTGGACAACGCAATCCTTTCGATCTTCGAGGCCGTGCATCGGCGATGGTGATACAGGAGATTGCTTAGCCAAACCGTGAGGCAGTCCACCAGCAGAACATCGCAATTCTTGGCTGCTTGGCGAAGGGCGATGTCAACGGAAAGAGGCTCCTCGATGGTCAGCCAATTCGCCGGCCGGTCTTGACGATGCCGTGCAACACGCGCTGCCATCTCTCTGTCCTGAATCTGGGCGGTCGCGATATAGGCGACACGCTTCGAGTGAGCACAAAGCGATTCGGCGAATCTGCTTTTACCGCTGCGAGCACCACCAATAAGGAGAGTCAGCATAGTCGAGGAGTCCACGCCTCAATGGTTTTGGCATGCGCGAACACCTCAGTGGAAAGGATGATCGGAGAGGCAGGACAGCTCGTTGGTAAGAGAACCTGTGCTCGCAACCATCCGCTCTCAGCCGAAGCGGGGCGCATCTGACTCCGAGGCAGGTCTCCTGACTTGCAGATCATCGCGGCATAGGCTGTCTTCCCATTTCTTTCGAAACAGTGACTTCGTTCGCCATGCTACTAGCTGCTTACAGTGGCGGGACCGCGCGGGCTTCTCACCCGCTTCCCTTTTCACTTACCTTTTATGGCAAGTACCTGGAGCACCTAATCAATATCACCTTGGCCTATTCACCGTCAATTCCGTTAATCGTTTGACTCGCAATCGCGTAACGCTTCGCTGCTTCCCAGACTTTCGCAAGAAGGATTCAATATATTGTTGACCTGCTCTCAAGATGACTATATATTGGGGTTCGCTTTCGGTTCTTCGAGAGTTCTCGAAGACGTTTAAGAGGGAACCTGGTGCAAATCCAGGGCTGCCCCGCAGCGGTAAGCAGGAACGAACGCCACTAATAAGCACTGATCCTCTCAAGGATTGGGAAGCGGTGGTTACTAGGAGTCAGCCTGCAAGTCCGAAGACCTGCCGATAGCTGACGCGATCCTTGCGTCCAAGTTCACGAGCTGCCGAGGGGCGGACTGGTGGTGCATATGCAGGTTTCGATTACCAACGCATGCGGCACTATGTTGTTCCCTTTGGCAAGAAATCGAGGGGGATGTGTCTGCAGCGGAGAGTTTTGCCACAGTTGAGGGTTCCGCGATCCAATTCGCCAGCCAGATTCGTAAGCGCGATGGACGTTTGGTGAGGTTCGATGCCAACAAGATTACTCAAGCAATTCTCAAGGCCGGCAAGGTAACGGGTGAATTCGAAGAGGCAACAGCGAAACTTCTCACCAACCGCGTCTTGGCCGTCGCGCAGAACAATTCCAGATCAGAGTTTCTAACGGTCGAGCAGATTCAGGATTTTGTCGAAGAAGTCCTGCTGGTTTCTCCCTTCAAGAAAACGGCAAAGGCGTATCTGCTCTATCGGGATCAGCACGCCCGCATCCGCGACATGATCAAGCAGGCCGACGTGGATCTTATTGATCAGTATCTGAAGCACCTCGATTGGAAGGTCAACGAGAACAGCAACATGGCCTATTCGTTACAAGGGCTGAACAACTATGTGGCCAGCCATGTGAGCGAAGTCTATTGGTTGAACAAGATCTATCCCGCCGAAGTTCGCGATGCCCACCTCTCCGGCGACTTGCACCTTCACGATTTAGGACTTCTTTCTGTTTACTGCGTGGGCTGGGATTTGCAGGATCTTCTTCTTTCCGGCTTCCGAGGCGTTCCGGGAAAAGCCGAGAGCCGTCCGGCGCGTCACTTCCGCTCGGCCCTGGGCCAGATCGTCAACTTCTTCTATACATTGCAGGGAGAAGCAGCCGGAGCCCAAGCCTTTTCAAGTTTTGACACGTTGCTCGCGCCCTTCATACGGTATGACAACCTGAGCTTTGCAGACGTCCGGCAAGCGTTACAGGAATTCGTGTTCAATGTGAATGTCCCAACGCGAGTTGGCTTTCAGACTCCATTCACAAACATTACGCTAGACCTTCAACCTCCACGCCAATTACGAGATCAACCCGTTATCGTGGGAGGACAGCCTCAAAAAGAGACCTATCGTGAATTTGCCAGGGAAATGGCCATCTTCAACAGAGCTTTGTTGGAAGTTCTAGCTGAAGGCGATGCGCGCGGCAGAGTTTTTACGTTTCCGATTCCAACCTACAACATAACTCCGGACTTCAATTGGGAAGCCGAAGAGTTGAAGCCTCTTTGGTCGGCCACGGCTAAATACGGCATTCCCTATTTCGCCAACTACGTAAATTCAGAAATGTCGCCCGACGATGCTCGGTCGATGTGTTGTCGTTTGCGGCTGGACACCCGAACTCTCGAAAGACGTGGAGGCGGATTGTTTGGAGCGAGTCCGCTGACAGGATCTATCGGAGTAGTGACGATTAATCTACCAAGAATCGGCTATCAAACGACCAACGAAACAGAGTTTCTGCAAGCACTAGACCGCCTAATGCTGGTCGCTCAAACTAGCCTGGAAACCAAGCGTAAAGTGCTCGAACAATTTACTGCGCAGAATCTGTATCCATACACGCGTTTTTATTTGCGAAACGTTGAACAACGCTTTGGCCAGTTCTGGGAAAACCATTTCTCGACGATTGGCCTTGTCGGCATGAACGAAGCATGTCTCAACCTTCTCGGATGCGACATTGGAACTGATGATGGAAGGGCTTTCGCATTGCGTGTACTTAACCATATGCGAGACCGCCTTGTTGCGTTTCAGGAAGAAACTGGGCATCTGTATAACCTCGAAGCTACTCCTGCCGAAGGTACGTCGTATCGACTTGCCCGCATAGATCGAACTCGCTATCCCGAAATACGCACAGGCAATAACGGCTTAGGGGAACCCTTCTATTCGAACTCCACCCAATTGCCCGTGAATTACACCGACGACATTTTCGAGGCACTTGATCTGCAAGATGAGCTACAAGCGCGCTATACAGGCGGAACCGTGCATCACGTGTTTCTGGGAGAGTCCGTTCCAGATCAAAACCTTGTGCGGGACTTCGTTAAGCGAGTGTGCTCGCAGTACCGGTTGCCCTATTTCACGATCACTCCTTCATTCTCAATTTGTTCGGAGCATGGGTATTTACGCGGTGAGTTAAAGAGTTGCCCACAATGCGGAGCCGAAGTAGAGGTGTACTCTCGTGTGGTCGGCTATCTACGGCCCATGAAGCAATGGAATCCCGGTAAACAGGCCGAATTCGCAATGCGCAGCCACTATCGTATCGAGGCGACCTCATGAAGATCGCGGGATACCAAGCGTGCAGTTTTTGTGATTTTCCGGGCTGTCTGGCAGCGGTGATCTTTACTCAAGGCTGTAATTTTCGGTGTCCGTTCTGTCACAATGCCAGCCTGCTTCCGGCAAATGGCCAACTGATCTCAAACGAAACTGTCCTGGAACGCCTGCAAGCAAGGCGGCACCAACTCGATGGTGTTGTCATTACCGGCGGCGAACCAACCCTACAGGACGATCTAGGAGACTTTCTCAGAGAGATTCGTCGCATCGGGTTAAGAACCAAACTGGATACGAATGGAAGCAACCCCGGCAGACTGCACGATCTGATTGAAAAACACCTGCTTGATTTCATTGCCATGGATGTGAAGGCCCCCTGGGACGACTACAACAGATTGGCGGGAGTGCCCGTAGAGGTTGAACGTCTTCGCGAGAGTATTTGTCTGATTGTGGAGAGTGGAATCGCCTATGAATTTCGCACGACAGTCGTGAAGCCGCTGTTGTCCGATTTAGATTTGGACGCTATCCGGTCTCAAATACCGCCGAGTTGTTCGCACAGAATGTTACCGTTTCATCCTGAGCACGCTCTGAGCCCGGAATTGCGCAGCCAATGTCATGCTTGATGATTAAGGAAAGAGATATGAGAACAATTTCGACAAAGTATCCGCGCGCAGCAAAGGCTTTTGCCCTGAAGCGATGGGAAATGGAGCTTCTGGAACCATGATAGAAATTGTCGAAGGAGTGGTTCCCCAGTCGCGAGACAAGTCCTTTGTTTGCAAAAAGAGCGGAAAGACACTGGTAATATCATTTGCGCAACCACGTCCTGCCCTCAGTTGGGCCACTTATCACGGTGGTTTTCGTTCGCAAGTGTCCCATATCGTCCTTCACGCACTGAACTCTTTGCCAGTACAAAATGCCCGACAAGCAGCAAGCAGGTTGGACTTGAGAGGGACCGTCGTTGGCATGATGGTTCGTAACGATATCGGGTTCCACACAATCACGGCAGTCGATGGCGATCTCCACGCTTCCGTCATTTCAACGGTTGACCGCTCCGCCCTGGCGTCAGTCGGCGATCCCGTGGCTGTTAGCGACAGCCAAGAGCTGAGCGTCTACCCGACCGCTATCAACATCATCCTGATCACAAACTACCACTTCACGCAGGAAGCAATGTTGGAAGCTATCTCCATTGCGACCGAAGCAAAGACCAGAGCGATCTACGAATTGAGCTTACACGGGAAGAGCGGACAACTTGCCACTGGCGGCGAAACGGATTGCATTGCCATAGCAACAGGCATCGAACGGCGTTACACACATTGCAGAAAAGACAGTAGGTGGGGCGAATTGATAGGGAGGGCATCTTTGGAATGTATGCGAAAAGCGCTGACTAGCAATACGCCCTCCGGTTGAAACCCACTACCAGTTTGACGCACGAGACCGAAGCAACTATTCTGGAGTTGTTGTTGGTGCGTTACACATTTGTTGAACGCTGAAAAGGGAATCCAGTGAAACTCTGGGACTGCCCCGCAGCGGTAAGCAGGAACGAACGCCATCATAAGCACTGATCCTCTCCAGGATTGGGAAGCGATGGTCAGTAGGAGCGGTTTCAAGCCTGCAAGTCCGAAGACCTGCCAACACCTTGCCGAAATGGCAAGTAGATTCCGCGAATCTCCGAGGGGAGATTAGTGAGGGTGTTGGTCCATCACTCCATCTTTCTCTTCTCAAGTTACTCGAAGCACAAGTGTGCTGTTCGGGCTAGGCAGATTCGTGGACTTTAGTCAGAAAACTAAGGAGGGTGATGCGATGGCTATTGCCTCAAACCTAGGATTTCCGCGAATCGGCGCACAACGAGAACTGAAAAAAGCGCTAGAAGGTTATTGGGCCGGGAAGATCGCCGAAAGCAGTCTGCTTGCGACCGGACAATCGCTTCGGAGAAGACACTGGGAATTGCAGCAGCAACTGGGGCTGACCCATATTCCTAGCAATGATTTCTCCTTCTATGACCATGTGCTGGATGCTGCCGTTATGGTTGGAGCAGTTCCTTCTCGGTACAAAGTTGCTGGTGAGAAGTTCGATCTACGCGCCTATTTTGCCATGGCCAGAGGGCTCCAGATGCATTCCGGCGGGGAAACGAAGATTGACCTTCCAGCAATGGAGATGACCAAATGGTTCGACACGAATTATCACTACATCGTCCCTGAATTCGAGACTACGCAACGATTCCATCCGGTGTCATGCAAGCCCGTGGAAGAATTCCAAGAGGCCAAGAAACTGGGAATCCACACACGCCCGGTGCTGTTGGGTCCAGTCTCGTTTTTGTTGCTTGGAAAGGCGCGCGATACGGGCGTCCGTCCGCTAACGCATCTGGACGAACTTCTTCCTGTCTATGCAGACGTATTACGCCAATTGGCGGCATCCGGCGCGGATTGGATACAAATGGACGAACCCTGTCTCGTGCTCGATCTGAGCCCACAGGAACGCGCTGCGTTCACAGCAGCCTATTCGTATATTGACCGCTCCACAAGTTTGAAAGTTCTTCTAGCTACGTATTTTGGCGGTCTGCGTGAAAACCTTCACGACATCCTTCGACTACCGGTATCGGCGCTGCACCTCGACTTGGTTCGTGCCCCCGAGCAGCTAGCCGTGGCATTGTCCGCCGCTCGAACAGATCTCATGCTTTCCTTGGGCGTGATCGATGGCCGGAACGTTTGGAGGACAGACCTGAATCGTGCGCTGGCCTTCCTGGAGGAAGCGGCCAACAAGATTGGGGCAGACCGGCTCATGATCGCGCCGTCCTGCTCTCTTTTGCATTCGCCTGTCGATCTTGACTCCGAAAGCGGCCTACCCAATGGCTTGCAGCAATGGCTTGCCTTCGCCAAGCAAAAATTGGAAGAGGTTATAGTCCTGGCGCAGGCTATTGGCAAAGGACGCGCGGCGGTGCAGGAAGCACTCTCGGCAAATCGAGAAGCGATGGAGAACCGCCGCCAGTCGCCCTTGATTAACGACCAACGCGTTAAGGCTCGTGTATCGCACATCACCCCTGAGATGCTGCGCCGCAAAAGTGCGTATCCAATACGTCATCAACTGCAAAAGACGCGCCTTCATCTTCCGCTGCTTCCCACCACAACAATTGGTTCGTTCCCGCAAACACCAGAGGTTCGAGCAGCGCGGGCGGAGTTCAAAACTGGCAAGAAAAGTTCCTCTGACTATCAGGCCTTTCTCAAACAAGAAACTGAGAATGCGATCCGACTTCAAGAGAAACTTGGCCTCGATGTGCTGGTACACGGCGAATTCGAGCGCAACGACATGGTGGAATATTTCGGCGAGCAGTTGTCGGGATTTGCCGCTACCCAGAATGGTTGGATTCAAAGCTATGGATCTCGTTGTGTCAAACCACCCATCATCTATGGCGATGTTGCTCGCATCAGGCCAATGACGGTGGAATGGGCGCGTTTCGCCCAATCTCTGACTCAGAAACCCGTGAAAGGAATGCTTACGGGACCGGTGACGATCTTGCAGTGGTCGCTCGTGCGTGACGATCAGCCGCGAGAAGAGACCTGTCGCCAGATAGCGCTCGCCATTCGGGACGAGGTGTGCGATCTCGAAAAGGAGGGTATTTCCATCATACAGATCGATGAGCCCGCCATTCGCGAGGGCCTGCCTCTGCGCAGAGCCGATTGGAAGAGTTATTTGGAGTGGGCAGTCACCGCATTCCGCCTGGCATCCTCTGGAGTCCGAGACGAGACTCAGATTCATACCCACATGTGCTATTCGGAGTTCAACGACATCATCGAGTCCATCGGCGACATGGACGCGGATGTCATTTCAATGGAAACCTCGCGGTCGCAGATGGAGTTGCTGAGCGTATTTGCGCGTTACCGGTATCCCAACGAAATCGGACCAGGCGTCTATGACATACATTCGCCTCGGATTCCGGCAACTGACGAAATCGAAGCTCTCCTTGGTAAGGCTCTCACCATGTTGAGGGCTGGGCAGCTCTGGGTGAACCCGGATTGCGGCTTGAAAACGCGCCGCTGGGACGAAGTCACTCCAGCACTTGCTGAGATGGTCGCCGCCGCCCGGAATCTGCGACGGCTCCTCGCCAAGGCATCGTCGGACGAACACCCTTGCGAGGTACGGCCATGAAGGGCACGGAGATTGCGAAGACTGCATCGCCGCCGGACGATAGGAGTGCTGCCGTTAGGCTGGTTGCGCAACGCTCGCCGCTCACTCCCTCGTCTGCGGACATATTGCGGCGTTCCCATAGTGAACCGCGCAGGCTGCCTCTGATTATTCAAGGTGGCCTGGGTGTCGCCGTTTCTGACTGGCGGCTAGCTCGCACGGTGTCGATGCTGGGACAGCTCGGAGTGGTTTCGGGCACTGCAATTGACCAGGTGATGATTCGGAGACTTCAAGACGGCGATCCGGGGAATGCACTACGATCAGCATTTGCGCACTTTCCGATTCCGGGGGTCGCTGACCGAATATGGAAGAGGTATTTCATAGAGGGTGGAAAACCAGCTACTCGCTCGTACACG
Source organism: Acidobacteriota bacterium (assembly GCA_023410055.1). Classification (GTDB taxonomy): domain Bacteria; phylum Acidobacteriota; class Terriglobia; order Terriglobales; family Acidobacteriaceae; genus JAEZPW01. Next base: position 42,352 of record JAEYQK010000018.1, on the reverse strand, counting down.
CTTGCACCGGCACACGGGGTGGTAGCGTCTCAAGAGTTCCTTGAAACCTGTGTTCTGGCGAATTTCGCTGAGGTCTGGCTTGCGCGGCAAGGTCACGGCAACCCGGTCGGGATTAATTTTCTGGAGAAAGTGCAGCCGTTGCATCTCGCTTCGCTCTACGGTGCGATGCTGGCGGGAGTGAGCTACGTGCTCATGGGCGCTGGCATCCCGATGAAAGTTCCAGGGATTCTAGACCGATTTGTAAATCATGAAACAGCGACATATCCCCTGCATGTAGCCGGTTGTCCGCCTGGCAAAGATCCCCTGATGCGTTTCGACCCGCGAAGTATCTTCACTGGGCCGCTGCCGGCACTGACTCGCCCGCGCTTTTGCGCTATCGTCTCTTCGAGTGCTCTGGCCGCCACGCTGGCCCAAAAAGCCAATGGCCGGGTGGACGGCTTCGTTATTGAAGCCCACACGGCGGGCGGGCATAACGCGCCTCCGCGAGGCCATCTCCAACTCAATTCATCAGGTGAGCCCGTCTACGGCGAGCGCGACCGGGTTGACCTCGGGAAAGTGAGATCGCTCGGGTTGCCGTTCTGGTTGGCGGGTGGATACGGCTCGGCGCGGAGGCTTGGTGATGCATTAGAGGAGGGCGCTGCCGGCGTTCAAGTGGGAACGGCGTTTGCTTTCTGTCGTGAGTCCGGCATGCGCGCTGACTACAAGGCTGCGGTGATGGAGCGCATTCTCAACGGAACCGTTCGCGTGTTGACGGACCCGCTGGCATCGCCGACGGGCTTTCCATTTAAGGTGGTCAGCCTTGCAGATACGATTTCAGAGAAAGAGGTTTGTGACTCACGTCCGCGCCTCTGCGATCTGGGCTATCTTCGTGCGGCCTTTCTTCGGGCCGACGGCAGCGTTGGATATCGGTGTCCGAGTGAACAGGTCAGCGCATATTGCGCAAAAGGCGGGAAAGAATCTGAGGCTTGGGGGCGGAAGTGTCTCTGTAATGCTCTTCTTGCGACGATCGGCCTACCTCAGGTTCGCGAGTCCTATGTCGAACCGGGCGTGATTACTGCGGGGACCGCTCTCAGTGGCATCATCCAGTTCCTCAAGCCCGGTGCCCATTCGTATAGCGCCGCAGACGTCATTTCGGAATTGCTTGCGGTTGTAGAGACAAGACAACAACTGGACGGCGCTTGCATTGGCGGCAATGTCGGCACGAGCTTTACCGTGGCAACGTCCAACGAAGTTCCTTGCAAGGTAAGGTCATGAACAGCGCGGAGGCAACGAAGATTCTTCCTCCTGGATGTGTCACGGGAATCGGAAGTCTGCCATTTAAGAGTGGGGAGGCTGCTGTCCGGTTTGTTGCTCAACACTCACCGCTTATTCCCTTCTGGCCACAACTGCCGCAACGCTCCAAGAGCGAGCAAGCGATTGTGCAGGCTCTGGGCGAACTTGCCCGGATGGTTTTCCCCCGATCAAAGGGTTACGGATTTGAGGTCAGGGAAGATCGCAGTTCTGAGTTCTTCGAGGCGCTGCGATACGGTTCTGCCGCTCTCGATTGGAATAGCGCACAAGGCTTCTTCGCGTTCGCTGCCGCGCTGGAGGATGGCATTTTTCTGCACGCTCGTGCAGTAAAGGGCCAACTTGAAGGCCCGATTACACTCGGTTTTTACTTGTTCCGGGCCGGAATGCCTTTCGCTTTTGACCGCGAACTTCTTGATGCCGTAGCTAGCTACGTTATTCGGCTTGCTCACTGGCAAGTGGAAAGACTTCAGGCTGCTGGTCTTCCTGTCATTCTGTTTATCGATGAACCGGCACTATGCCTGTCAACACTCGACCGGTTGCCATGGCCGAGGATTGAGACGGCTCGCATTCTCGGACGAGTAATCACAGCAATTCGCTCGACCGGAGCAATTGTCGGGTTGCACTGCTGCAACGATCTTCCGTTCTGTATGCTCCCTCAGCTCTGTCCTGACATTCTCTCTTTTGATGCGCATTCCAATGTGGATGCGTTCTTCTCCGCTATTGAGGCGAAAGCGTTCGTTCAGCGCGGCGGCACTGTCGCCTTGGGACTTGTTCCAACCATGGTATCTCTCGACGGAATGACAGGGCAGGACCTCCTTCTCCGCCTCGCGCTCGCGACGCACTCCAATCAAACCCAGTTGGAGGATGTTCTTGCGCATTCTCTGATTACCGCTAGCTGCGGGTTGGGCATGCTGAGCGAAGCCGCGGCGAGGTCTTCGTTTCTACTGGCCACGCAATTATCCAGTCTTGTAGAAGCCGCCATTGCTGCTTGATACTCCGCGACGGTGAGAGGAGCGTTCTATGCTCTTGCGGACGAGTCGCGGAGACCAAGCTTGCTGATGATGCATTCGGAACTCATTCTGTCTACGGCTGCTATCTGAGGACCGAAAGCGATGCCAATCCAAGGATAAGTTGGGCAAGAATAACCTTGACGATCATGGCTGCGGGGTAGACGCTCGCATATCCCACTTCTACTTTTTCGCTGTGAGTAACATGCGAAGCAAAGGCAACCGCTGCAGGTTGCGTATGTATTCCGGAGACCATTCCCAGCAATTCGTCGAAGGGCACGTGCATCACTTTGTAGCCAATAACAAGCGCCGGGACGGTGACGCAGAGCGTCACAATCGCCCCGCCAGCCAGAAGCAGCGGGCCGTTCTTCAGGAGTGTGGCGATGAAGCCGGGGCCAGACCGGACTCCAACGGAAGCCAAAAAGAGAAGTAGCCCAACCTGTCGCAATGTAAGATTGGCGCTTACCGGAATAGTCCATGTAATTGGGCCTGTGCGTTCCCAATGTCCCAGAAAAAGCGCGACCAACAGCGGCCCCGCAGCAAAGCCTAGCCGAACCGTGCCAAAGTGTCCCAGCGGGATGGGGATCATTCCTACCAGAACGCCGAGCACCAGTCCAATCCCCACGGAGGCAAAATCCAGTTCAGACGATCCCCTAACGGAATCTCCGAAATAGCGCGAGAGCACGCTCAACTCATTGCGCTTGGCCACAATTCGTATGCGATCCCCAAAGCTTAGACGTGTTTCCGGCGTTGGGATAAAGTCATCGTCCCCTCGGCGGAGCCGGGTTATAGCGCACTGGCAATTCTCCGGGAACACGAGTTCGCAGAGACGTTTGCCTACCAGTTTTTTGTTCGAGACAGTTATCCGACGATAGTCGATCTCTGTCCGGTCACTTTCGAACTGTGTCTCGATCGGCGCGCCGAGAATCGCTTCGACGCGCTTGAATCCATCTTCATCACCCACCACAACTACCACATCTCCAGCCTCAAACTGCGTATTCTTGGAGACAACGTGGGTCGTGCCACAGCGGTGTACCCGACTAAACCGGAAACCACCGGCTGGGTATAAAAGATCCAGTTCATGTATCGTCTTTCCAATCACACCTGGATTCTTCACGGAAAAATTGCGGGTCTGGATAAGGTTTTCGGATTGTTCGGACGTTAGCTCGGGCTTCCAGATAATCTTGACCAAGTGAAAGCAGGCCAGAATACCAAGAACGCCGAAAGGATAGGCGATGCTGTACGCTTCGGCGGGAGTGCTGTTGTGAGCCGCCTCAATCACCACTGCCAGTGCCGGAGTATTGGTTGTGGCGCCTGCAAAGAGACCGGCCGCGAGTTCACTGGGCAAGCGGAGCCAGCGCGATACCGCTAGAAGAGCGACGCAACCAGCCAACAGGGTTCCCACCGTGAAGATACAGTATCGAATGCCCCGTTCCCGGAAGCTGCGTAGGAATCCACGTCCGGATTGCAGCCCCATTCCATAAACGAAAAGTATGAGACCGAACGTTCCGAAGATTTCCGGGACCGCTAGGCCGGGGCATAGAGCGCTGAGAGTGAGACCAGCAAACAAGACGCCCGCCGACCCAAGTCGAAAACCAAAAAAACTGATTTCCCCCACCATGTAACCGATCCCTGAGACAAGGAAGAGCACGATCAGTGGAGAATCCTTCAAGATGCCTGCTGTCGTAGCGATCATTTGCTGGTGTTCTCCGTGCGGTTTGTTTTGGCTGACGCCAGGCGATCGCGTAACATAGCGAGTTCCCGCCGTAACTGTGCCGGCACCCGTTCTCCCAGGCGAGTGAAGTAATCGTCGATCAAGCGTGCTTCTTCCTGCCAGGCATTGGTATCCACCCGAAGCAACTCATCTAGAATTTGCGACCGAGTGGCGAGTCCCGAGATATCCAGATCCTCAATCTGTGGCATCCGCCCAATTGGCGTATCCATTGCGGAGATTGTCCCTTCGCAACGCTCGAAAATCCATTTCAAGATGCGGCTGTTCTCTCCATAGCCTGGCCATAGAAACTTGCCGTGCGCATTCTTTCTGAACCAGTTGACGCAATAGATACGCGGCAAAACCGCGCCGGGGCAATCTCCAACCTTAAGCCAATGCCGAAAGTAGTCGCCAATGTTGTAACCGCAGAAGGGAAGCATCGCCATCGGGTCCCGGCGCAGATTCCCAACAGTCCCTACTGCCGCCGCTGTTGTTTCACTGCTGACCGTAGCTCCTAGAAAAGTTCCGTGTGCCCAGTTGAATGCCTCCGTTACCAGCGGCACCACTGTAGAGCGCCTCCCGCCAAACAAAATCGCATCAATCGGAACACCTGCAGGAGATTCCCACTCTGGCGCCATAGCGGGGCACTGTTCCGCGGGTGCTGTGAAGCGTGCATTGGGATGGGCTGCCGCGGCGCTTTCTCCCTGCCAAGGACGAGCCAACCAACTGATTAGGTCTTGCGGGGGGGCTTGCGTCAGGCCTTCCCACCAGACATCGCCAGCAGCAGTGAGTGCGCAATTCGTGAAGACTGAGTTGCTGGTTGCAGTCCGAATGGCGTTGGGGTTCGATTCCATGCTGGTGCCAGGGGCGACTCCAAAGAACCCTGCTTCAGGATTAATCGCATAGAGCCTGCCATCTTCGCCGAATTTCATCCACGCGATGTCATCTCCGATCGTTTCCACCTTCCAACCAGGAATCGTCGGCACGAGCATTGCAAGATTGGTCTTGCCACAGGCAGAGGGAAATGCGCCCGTGATGTACTTCACTTTTCCAGCGGGACTGGTGATCTTGAGAATGAGCATGTGTTCCGCCAACCAGCCCTCGTCACGTGCTTGTGCCGATGCAATGCGCAGTGCATGGCATTTCTTTCCTAGTAAAGCGTTCCCTCCATAGCCCGAACCGAACGACCATATCTCGCGGCTCTCGGGAAAGTGGCAAATGTACTTTTCAGATGGATGGCAAGGCCAACTATATTCTCGTTGGCCGGAATGCAGCGGTGCGCCGACAGAGTGCAATGCCCGTACATACTCCTCACCGTTGTTGATCCTTTGCAAGGCCTTGATTCCCGATCGGGTCATTATTTGCATGTTGATCGCCACATACGGAGAATCGGTAAGTTCGACACCGAGCTTCGCATTGGGAGAATCGATTGGCCCCATGCAATAGGGGAGAACATACATCGTGCGCCCGCGCATTGCCCCTGCAAATAAACCGCGCAACTTCGTCTTCATGACGTCGGGATGTTCCCAGTTGTTGGTTGGACCTGCGTCGGCTTTATCAACCGAGCAAATGAATGTGCGATCCTCAACCCGTGCAACATCTCCGGGATCTGACCGGACAAGGATGCTATTGGGACGTAAATCCGGATTTAGCGGAATTGCGAGTCCGGTATGCACGAGCTGGTTGATTAGTTTTTCATGCTCCTGCCGAGAGCCATCGCACAACCTAACGCCGTCTGGTTGACATAGCTCTGCAACTTCTTCGATCCAGTTTGTTAAATCGATATTACGAATCTCTCGACACGTGGTCAGGAGGGAAAAACAGGATGATACTTTACTAGCCATTAGATTCGCCTCACGTCTATGCGCGAATAATGCGCAGCAATAGGTAGCTGGCAAACAAGGCCAGCAGTCTGAGCACGGTGATGTGCGAAGCGAAATCCAATGCTATGCAGCAATCACCCGCGCAGGGGAGCGACATCCTGCGGCATCTGGACTATGAAAGTGAAGAACGGTAAATCCAGCCGAGATTACGTCCATTCAGCCACGGTTCTGCTTTCGCCGAGGAGTCCACGCCTCAAGACGTTGTAAACATGCGCAGTCAAAATAGAGAGGGGAAGAGGTAGGCATCACCTGCATCGTTTCATGCAGAAAACCAAACCGGTTCGTCGCTCTACTCCGAAGCGGAACACGTTTTATCGCTTAAGGCAGGTCTCCTGGCTCGCAGTTCGTACGATTCAACAACCTTCCCGTTTCGGAGAGAAACAGTGGCTCACTTGCTGAATCTTGGCTGCATACAGTGGCGGGACCGCGCGGGCTTCTAACCCACTTCCCTTTTCACTCACCTAATCGATGAGCACCTTAAGCACCTACAGTATACATGGCAGCGAGTTTCGAACGAAGCAACTTGTCGTCAATGGAGGGTAGATTGTAATGGATTGTGTATGAATGTAGTGTCAGAGCGCCTTGGCGCGTTTGCATAATTGCAACGCGATGTCGCATGGATCTCAGAACAAATGCATGAAAGTTCACGAGCCGGATTGTGCTTCCCGTAGGCGGCGGACTCTGCTTGCTGCCGCTCGTTGACAGCAGGCACGATTGTGAATTCGTGGTCATCTAGCAAGAGTGTATATCTGCGCCGTCCTTTCAATCTCGCAGTGGTGCTTCGACCCTCTAATTCCTGCTCAATCACCCCATTTTGGGGTGATTGTTAGTCCTCAATGGCAGTCCCATTTCCGGGTGGAAATGAAACCCTGGGAAGTGCCAAGAGAATCGAATTGCAGTCCCCTAGCTGTTCAGGTCTTCGCATCTTTGCCACGTTAGTCACTCACTTGGCCAGCAAAAAAGGATGCCGCCCAACGAAAAATTCGGCACGTCGTGAACTCGTCGGGCAGTGTGCGGTACCGCTCAGGAATATTAGCGGCATTCTTGGGGATTGAAAGGAGCCGACCGTTGGATACTGTCATTCGCCAACTCTCAAATGACCAGCAATCACTCGCCCCCGCTACCGGGAGGATCGCGGCGTGAACATTGTGAGAATAGTTTCTCTTGGCCGAGTATCCTTGCTTTGAGACGCCGCAGATGTAAATGGCCCTGAACGCACTATCTGGCTGTTCATCAAAAATAACGGATCGACTACTCTCAAAATTCGGATTGTTCCGGCTGAATTTCTTCGAATACCGTCCTCTGATGCAGTTGGTACAGTGGTACTTGTCGTTCCAACCGATGACATACTTCGCCCAGAGCCACATAAACGACTTGGGATCAAAGTTGTGCACGATTTCGATCATGCTTGTGAGTCACCCGCCTTCAGAATTTGGTCGAGCAGTTCTTGCATTCCCGAGCTACGCAACACTTCGCGGAGCTCATGCACCCGAGGTCCGAGGAATTGTGAATCTGGAATTCCGAGAGATCGCAGCTTATCCGATGCTTCGAGATCACAGAAACAAGAGGCGCTAGACGAATCCACGAACCGCTCTTTGAAATACAACAATTGCCCGTCTTTTTCGTGATCGAAAGTATCGACCTGCAGAGTTCGAAGGTTGACCCGCGTACGTATCCTTAACGCAGGCAAAATGGCGCTATCGAAATCGGCATAGCTGAGGAAAGTGATTTTTCCGGACAGCTTATGAATTCTCACAATATCCGCCTGGTGAATATCACCATACAACACTTCGGCACACGCGATCAGAACTCGAAGCACCGTGGGAAGACGATCAATTAGGCGGGTGTGGACATAAAGGCTTCGTTCGTCTTGCCATCCAACTGAAGATTCCTCGCAGGCAAGTGAGACAACCTCAGCATCAGCTGCGGAATGCAGGACAGAGTGCCCTTCGGCCAATGCCCGTTTGTAGTTGCCGAAAAAGACCGTGATGTCTTGCCGAATTGTCTCTGGTAGAGACGAAAAGGCAATAACACGACGGATGCTGGAGATCGCGAGGTACACAAGCAAGTCTGCTTTTCGCGTCGCTGCTGCTTGTTCTAGCAGGTGCTGCCTCCCTTGGGAGGCGAAGAATCGCAAGGTGCGCTTCGGAGAACCAAATGCGTCAGACACTTCGGAGTACCGAGGGAACTCCTGAGAAAGTGGCAATCGCCCGAGGGAGAGTACCGTTTGCCACAACTCGTCCAACAATTCCTGGTGTGCTGAGAAACGATCCGGCTTCACCACTCGCTTTCGTGGAGCCCTAGAAGGTGGCTCCGCTCGTCGAACGATCCTGAGAGACTTCCAATCGATGTTGCGGCGAAATCTTGATTGAAGGAAGAGCTGCTGATCGCTCTGGTCCCTGAAAACGTAGAAGATGCCAAGCGATACCGGCGTAGCAGCAGCCTCTAATGCGTCCTCGATGTAGTGTTGCAGTTCGGCCTGGCTGAAGTATTTCTGGAAGGTATTGCGTCGCGTGAGAACACCATCCGTTATGGCCACCCCTTCTGCGGGCTTGCCGCCGGCCCCGATCAGGGCTGAGACGACGAGGAGGCGACGTGTCAAGCTCCAAGCAGCAATCAGAGTTTCCGCGCGTTCGGCAGGGTCTTCGATTACGTTGAGAACATACCCGAGATTAACGATTTCCGACTCCGTACGGACACCGTCTGGAGCATGAACTGGGTCCCACCCGCGGGCCTGAATTCCCATTTCCTGCAGGCCCCTAATATCTGCCCCCAACCCACAACCGTAGTCAAGAAATGAAGAGCCCGATGAAATCAGCCCATATTCCACCAACGTCTTCACGGGCCTTGAAAGCTCATAGCGCGTCAACGCGGTCCTATGGCGATCGACACTCAGGCCCACATCGCCCGTCTGCGAACAGAACTCTTCGCTGGGCGGCACTTCCACAAGCGAGTGCCCCTCGAATGCCAGACCTTTTGCCGCGAGTAGCCGCTCCCAGTTGGCCAAGAAGCCTATGACAGACTTGCTATCGTAAAGCCCCGCCTGCTCCTCAGCTGCTGAGAGAGCAGCGAATGTCGGCGCCATCGGGTGATCTGGGGAAAGGAACAACTCCTTCCGATGAATGATGGGCGGATTCAGATTGTCCCCGTAGTCGCTTCGAACGGATCTGCCTGACAACAGGTCGATAGCTATGGCCTTCTGCAAAGCTGGATGCGGTTGCTCAAAGAAGTCTGGATAGCAGAGAAATGAGATCCGCGGCGCATCTAGCCGGAACTTTATGATGTTGAACTCCGGGCCGACCTCGTGCTCAAGTGATAGCGTCGAGACGATCTGAGCTAACGTTCCGGTTGTGCACACATCTGTGTCGCGATGCAAATACACCGCGTTCGGCAACATCTTGCCGTACGGCAGCGCCAGCAGTTGCTGCCGGTATTGTGACCAATCGAGCGCTGGAGACAATGGCATTTACATTCCCGGCGCGTTGCTTCTTCGTCCGCAGCGGAGGTTTGGCGGGCCGTACGGAGCCAAATCGAGCTTAGCGCCCCCACCCGTGAGTACCCTATCGGCTTGTACTTGGCACAGGGCTTGCCAGCATCTCCACGGCGCGGCACAAAAAGTCGTTATCAACAAATGGGACCTGCGCATAGACAATCTCGCCGACCCCTTCCAGTTTGGCTGCGAGATGTCCTTTTCCCAGAAGGCGCTCTGCGCCCTTTTCGCCGAGAGCGATTTCTGATGTTCCTTCTCCATCTACCCGTAACACGAGGCGATTCCCGAGATTTGCCCGCAACTGCATCGGCATGATGTTTGCGTCGGGGCGTTGAGCTGCGAACACAAGAGAAATACCTGCCGCTCGTGCCTTCACCCCTAAACGGGCCACGATGTCTGAGACGGCCTCCGAATACTCAGGCGTCATCATCCATTCTGCGAACTCATCGTGAATAATCCACAAGAAAGGCAATCGTTCCGTTGGGCTCTTTTTTCTGTTCAGATCAAAAATGTTCGCAACTTTGTTCTCCCTCAGTATTGCGTAACGTCGGTTCATTTCGTCAATCAACTCGGTCAGGCGCTGAACGGCGACTTCAGGAGTATCGACAATTCCGCCCTGGAGATGCGGGAGTCCTTCAAATGCGAAGTAGTCAACTCCCAATTTGGGGTCGATGAGGAGAATCCTCGCTTGCTCCGGCGTGTTCGTACACGCAATCGCCAGGATGATGTTCTGCATCAACACCGACTTGCCACTCCCGGTTGATCCTGCGATCAGCGTGTGTGGTGCGTTCGATTTCGGCGAAAGAAACAGAAAACTACTGTCCTCCTCTTTCAGCGCGATCAGAAGACTGTCATTTCCGACAGAACAATTTGGCCGCCAACGTTTCCATAATTCGGGCAAATTGAGAATCCGGCGGTTCTCCCGGGCGATGGCAATCGCGACAATGCCAGCCTCAGCGCGCACTGAAATAACGTTGAGCTTGTGGGTCGTCAAGAATTCCGACCGTCGCCGGGCCACCTGCTCCACGGTGAGGTTTGCACTTCCCTGGAATTTCAGCAGCGCAGCGTTTGGAGTCAAGGTACTCGTTAGCAATTTGGACTGCAGCTGGAACTGCTGGAGCGCGCCCTTCGCGCGGTTCTCGACGTTCTTCAACCACTCCGCATCCTGGGCACTGTCCTGTGCTTCTGTGCCGTAGCTTGCGAACATCTGTGCCAAACCCGGATGAGCCCAGCTCGGACTCTCGCCAGCACCCTGGGCCTCATCTTCAGCCGTGACAACACGCTCAGGCGCAGAATCTTGTTTCTGTTCCTTCCCTGGAATGACTGTGGCGGTCGTTGGCTCAGTTAACGGCGCAACCGAGTCTTTCGCCGCGATATCGCGAGACTTCCGCTGCGTCACGATATCAATTCGTTCGGAGGGGCGTCGGAATTCCTGTTCCGACCAAATGTCCCGATCTGCAACTGCCGTTCGAATGGGGCCTGGGTCGAAGTTCTTCCAGTATGCCGACAGGAGTTCGCGAAGGCGGCTTCGCGAAAACACCTCCTGATAGGAACTTGCCGCCTCGGCAACTTCTACCATTTCCGAGCACTCTTCCGCATCCGGTGGACCGGAGACGAAGATGTGCGAGTAGCCTCGCAATTGTATCCGGCAATTTCCCTCTCTAACTGCTCTCCGCCATGCAGCAAGATCAATTGGTGAACTGGCTGGAAACTGAATGCCGTTTAGTAGAAGGTCTGAGAAACGGGAGAGCCAGAGTTCGCGGTCAAGCCGCTTTGGATTGCCAAACAGGGCGTCGTTGATACGTCGAACGGTATCGCGCAGCTGCTTCTGTGATTCCTTTCTCTTCGAAGCTAGGCTCGCTGCATCGATGTATTTCGATTCAGCAATGATTACATTTAGCCGAAGGTCGCCAGCTGTATCTTCCTCAGGGGACAGCGCCAAGATGTCGGCGATCTGTTCTTCTCGCTGCCCAAGCCATTCGGCGTAATCATCTAGGAAATACCACCCGAATCTGCGAGCAACCCCAATCTCATGTCGGATAAGGTATCGACTGAGCACGACGCCAATCAACTCGCTCGCGTTACGCCCGCGCTTTGCAGCTCGCAGGACGATATCACCAGATATGTCATTCGCATCATTGATCAGTCGATCGGTGAGCGAGCGACACTCGGCATCCCCCATCTCAAGATTCAAGTCGCGTATCCTGCCAAAGACCATCGAGCGCAAGAGGCTCAATGGCGCTGTCGAAGAGATGAGTACATTTCGGCCCTGCGATGCCGATTGCTTATAGCGGATAACCTTGACGCTCTGATTTAAGAGCTGCCTACGATCAAGAAGCTCGTCGTAGTTGACGACCCAGTTGGCGAGATTGTGTATTTCCTTAAAGATACTGGCGGTGACCGGATCGTTGAAATCGAGCTTACGGGCCGGCAACAGGCACTTGTCTTTCACACCGTTCCAGTCACCTCGAAGAAAGGTAGTGATCGCCGTAATGAACGACCATCCCTCTTTGCTCTGCACTGGGCAACACAAATAGGCAACGGACTTCATATCGTCCACTGCCGAAGGCCGCCGACGGGACCAGCGGGCGGGGACAAAAGACGGGAGCTCGACAGGATCAAGGGGTTCAGGATACCAGTCGAGGCCCGCATGCCGAGCGATTACATCCTGAAGGAAGACAATATCCGCGGGTGGCCCATCTTTAGGATCGCTCACGGGCGCTTGATCAGCCATGATGCCAATGCGAAGACGGGCCATAAAATCCTTCGTTGCTTCGCTCGTCACAAACGAATCGACGTCGGCATCAGATGATTCGATGATCCTCTCGTACAGCTCACGCAACCTGACCCCATCGCGGTGGCGCAGCACGATCTGGCAGCGCATATCCTCGTCGCCCTCGTGAAGTTCAGCCATTTTGTCTACGAGCGCATAGGGGAGGCGAGCAGAATCGCAGTTGTATAGGACGACAGAAAGATTTGCCCGCTCGTGAGGATATAACGACAAGAATCGCTTAGTTAGGTCAACTACAAGCGATGCCGTCTCGGCTGGGCTTTCATTGGTTTCATCATATCCATCATTGCTGATGACAGGAGATTCATGGAGGCTGTAGTCAAGATGATAATCGGTGAGAGATAGCAACTCAGGCCGGGTGGTGTGCCAACCGAGTACGATTTCGGGATAGTAAGGATGGGCTAGCTCTTGTTCAAGTTGCTTGAAGTATAGCGGCGGGTCTCCAAAGAGGACCTCGTCCGCTGTCATCAGGAATCGCACCAGTGAAGCGACCTGCGTTGCCTTCACAGCCATGGCCGCAAGTCGCAATGGTTGCCAGGGTGTGATGATGACAGTTACCTTTCCGCCGTCTACACCCACACTTCCGATGTCCAGAAGGGGTTTCAGAAGCATCAGGCGATTACGATCACCCTTTGCGTTAGAACATACGGAATCCAGCAATTCGCCGTAGTCTTTCGCCTGCTGTAGAAGAGCATCAGAGGCGAGGCCCCCTTCTCCAAAACTGGTGATAGCCTTCTTGTAGCTGTTCTGAAACTTCTCAAACAGCTGCCGCAACGTCGTTGCGGTCTGCTCCGAAATAAAACCTTCTTCCAGTGCCTTGGAAACACTAGCCGGCCATAGAACCGCCAGATCATTCTCCTTCTTGTAGATGGGGACGAATGAACCACGATCCTGGCCGTACGCCGGATACAGAGCCTTGACGTTTCGGAGGTCGAGCGACTGGACCCGCCCCTTAATACTCGTTGGCTCTCGATTGACCCGCGAGTAGAGAAGAGGGGCACGGGCTAGGCGTGACCAGTCACCTGGAAACTCTGCTGCTATCGAATTCGGGTCGAATTTCCAGATCAGTTGTTTTGCTCTTGTGTCGGTTGTTCCTGCTGAATTCTCTACATCTAGTTCCAGGAAGAATTTGAGCTGAAGGGCGGCTTTGGCGGCAGAGTGATTAACGTAGGGCTTAGTTGCCCGACGCCACTGTTCACTGAGGTCGGCGAAATTCATCAGTTCGCCAAGATCCCAGGAAACTCGCTTCCCAAATAGCTCTTTTAGGCCTTTGTAGCGCTGAACAAAGAACAAACCTGCGTCGGTGTTGAGTTCCCTGAGGTCCTTCTTCGTCCTGCGATCCGAGCGGATGGTCACACGCCGCTTCGTACTTGTGAAGTCCTCGTCGAAAAGCCACCTGAGGCACGCTGCGATTCCTTGCACGAAGTCCTCAGTCTCTAATGCGGCGCCAAATACGAATCTGTCCCATTTTGACTTGAGGGACGAATTCTCCTTCAGCTCGTTCCGATGCTGGCGATAAAAGTCCTCATCTTCCTCTTGGGCATCGGTTCGCCGATTGTCTCGAAGCCTCGCAAGATAGTCCTTTTCCTCCTCGTTGAGCAGATCAGCTTCACGTTCATCATAGAAATCGAGGGTGGCCTTACCGAGATTGAATTGCTCTCTTCTTAGCCCGTCAAACAGAGGCTTGACCAACTCCCACTCGCACTCCGCAAGTGCGGCCGCCTCGTCATTCCAACCGCTGGTGGAACCTATATAGGCAGCAACCGTCGAGTGCAGCTCAAGAGGGATCGCATCCCTTACCTGTTCGAATGATTTCCTGAGGTCGTCCTCGAAGAGCAGAGTCTGCGTCGGCGTCTGTTTCAGAAGGTAACAAGCCCTCTTCTTCACGCATTGGGTATAGAGCGTTTTCCATTTGGATGAATGACCTGCCGTTTTGTCGTTCAGGCTGCGAAAGAACCCTGTGTCACGAGGGATATGAAGGGCCGGCAGGGCGAAGCCAATCGCAGATAGTAATGGATGGCCTTCTTCGATGGCGTCCCTGGTACAGAGAACGTATTCAGCAAAGCGATCCAGCGCGAACTGCTTCACTTCCAGAAGTGCGGTAAGCGCCTTCAGCCACCATCTCTTGTGCTCCTCGACGAGTGGCAGCCCCTCGGCTGCGGTTGCAATCCACAGCGTAGTCTCGGCGAGCAATTCCGGCGCGCCAATTGAGACTAGCTCCTTAAGCGATTGTTCTTCGTCGTCGCCGGTATTTGCAACCAAGAGAGCGGACTTGTCGCATGCTGCATTGCGAAAATAGGTTGTTCGCTCATTCGTGAGAATCTCTGGCGGCAAGTCGTAGCTTCCAACAAAGTGAATGGGGAGCTTGATCTCCACTAGTCGCGACAGCGCTTCATCGCGGAGTACGGCCTTTGCGACCGCCGCGGTCTGGTCGGCTGTGAGGCAATCCAAAAGATAGCGAGCGACACCGGCAGTGTCATCACCGGAGAGGCGATCGCGAAGATAGGACGCAGCAATGCTGCCAATCAACTCGTCGCTGGTCACGGCATGTCCTCATAACAGGGGTTGATCACGTACGCGCAGGAGTCTGACAAACGCTTTAACACACCAAGGCTTCCAAGTCGCTGTTCCAGACGCCGCGAATTCGCCCGGAAGGCTTTTTTGTCAAAATCGCCTTTGGCCAGAACCCGTTCTGCTTCTTTGTCTCCAAACACAATTCCGTAGCGGGCTTGCAACTTTCCCAAGAACTCATTGAGTTCTATCCGCTTGTCAACGTTCGCGAACAGTAGGGTCTTGAGGAAAGAATCGTTCGGTGCGTATCGCAGCTTGACCGTTCCTCTCTTCGAAACGAACCCGATCTCGCGCCCATAATTGCGGTGCACGTTCGCAACATGCTGCCTGTGGCGCTTGATCGCCGCTTGTCGCAGAGTTTGCATCAATTCGTGAGGATCGCTCGGGCCGTCATAGTCCTCTCCCCAATAGACCTTCTCGCGAAGAATCTTGCGACACTTCTCGAAAGCTCCATGTTCCGTCATGGCCTGTCGCCACTCATTGGAAGCTTCGATCTCGTTGATGTACGCTTCTACCGCTTCGGCTGGGAGGAGATTGTTGTCCTGATACAGATCGCAAGAAATATCCCGTACTAGAGTTTTGCGAGGCGCAACAACCTCGCATACAAACACGGGAGGAGACACATGCCCGAGGAGTTGTCTTGCAACCGTCAACTCGTATTTCAACAAATGGAATCCCGCCAAGTTAACGAGGTGCGGCAGCACATCGAAACCAGTGATGTTCAGGCTTAAAATGGCGAGCCAATCATCTACGATATCGTCAAAGCACGGATGATGATCATACGGCAGAAAAGCGTTGGCGCGATCCTTGCTGAACGACTCGTCCTCCGACGGTTGTAGGGACTTGACGATCGTGTCCCATGTAGAGTCAGCCTTTGCAAAACATTCTTGCAGCGCAGCCCTCAACTCGGCTTTACGCTGAGCGCGGCAACACATTAGGTACAAGACTTCGCCCGTTCGTCCGAAGAACCGTCGATCATTAGTCGATGCATTGTGATCCAAATCCTCGTACAAGCTATGGCGTCCGTACGGAAACACAAATTTCGAGCTCCAGCGTTTGTTGCTGTTTACCTCGATGCTTGAAGAGCGGATGAGCGAGACGATATCGACAAAATCCTCAAACGAATGAAAGCGGCCCTTGAGATAGTCGAATTCCGGCTGGGCAATACCAGTGGCTGATTTCATGGTCTTGAGCCATTGGTTCCAGCGGTCCCCGTCATGTGCGAACGTAAAGCGGATCTCGGCAAGATGCGGATTGTTGAAAAGTATGTTTCGAAGATGAAGACGATGTGCTGCTTGGTACTTCAGAGTATTGAGACCATTTGGCTCCTCAAACGCCCGGTCTTTCGAAGATTCATAGTAGAAGATGTTGAGGAATTCGAGCAGCACCATCCACGGAGATTGCTCGTCGTAGAGTCGATGACCCCAGATTGCCTCATCCACCCACATGGAAGAGGACTGGTCGAAAGTGTCCGGAGGCGGAAGCGATACCGGCCTTGTTGTCATGGGATAATCTCCACGTACCGGGGATCAGGCATTCCTTGGTCGGTAAGCGCCAGCAGGCCGAGGCGAACAGCGCCTCCCGACGGATTCCCATCCCTGTGTTGACGTTTCGAGTGCATGGATATGAGCTGAGTTTTCAGAGCCAGCAAGTCCTCATAGCACTCCTTTGAAAAGCTCGCGGGTAGCGCTCCTTCGACAGCGATTCGTGATAGAAATTCATACCGGATGAGGGTCAGATTGAAATCAACGCTAAGGTCCGGGGCGAAAAAGACGGACAGTAGCACTTTGCCCGCCCTCCGGTCATATTGAATAGCCACCTTTTCGCCTTTGTTAGGGTCAACAGAAACACGTTCTACCAGTATTCTGCTGACCTTTGCCTGAGAGTTGTTGCCACTGGTCGCAAGAAACAACTCGCGGTCGGTATTGATTAACATTCCTGTGAAGACGCGGTTTAGGCCTTTAATCAAGCGCGACAGGATAGGGCGCTTTACCGTGCCACCTTGTTTCACAGTCGCCGTAACATCCGCAAGATACTCGCCCGCGAACTTGAATACAGTGAGCTCCCAGAGATGGAGTTCTTCCTCAAGGTCCCGAGGTATCTTGAAGAACATCCCGCGGCGCTGAATTGCTAATGTCTGCATGAACTCCGCAGACTGTTGACCACTTTCGTCGGTCCCCTCAATGTACTCCCTCTTGGCGGCGTAAAAGGATGGATCGGCGCCGTAGAACGTGTCTCGCGCAATGAGGTGCTCGAAATACTGCCCCAGGTGCTCATCCCCTTCGCCGAAAATCAGAATATTGTCGGTGCGATTTGAGGTTTCATGCCCAACCTGAAAACGTTCGAGATTGTCGAATACGGTTACAGCGAGCCGCCTAATTTCGGGAAGGTTCCCCCCGAAGATGTTGTTGTAGAGACTTGCTTTCGAGACAGTTCCGGCAGCGATGATTTTCGGCACATCCTGAGCCACCATCAGGTGGTCTTTTACGTTGGGATGCCCAAGAACAGCATTCGTGAGAAGTAGAAGGATCTGCCGGATTGGGATGTGTAGGCCATTGTGATCGCAAAGCTCCAGTAAAGATCTGAGTCTTTCGCGCACCAGGTCTGTATCCAGAAGTTCCAAATTGTGTCGGATTGGACACTTTGGTCCGAACGCTTCGTTTTCCCCTCGTACACCTCCCCGCAGCTCCTGCCAGCCCGGGTGTTCTAGAAATGCCTTTAGCGCCCGGTCAAACAACTCGGCAGAATTCGCACGACTGAGGTTGAAGAATTTCAAACGAACCCCGGCCTTCTCCTGACGTTCCTTCACTAGGAGATCCTCGAACAGGTCGCGCGCCCGTCGCACGTTGTCAGTTTGATTCAGCTTTCGCCAAGACTCCAATATCTGCCCGTCATTGCCGGCAATGAGAAAAACGTCGTTGCTATTAGGATCAAAAAGCGAATCGCAAAATGATTGAAGCAGTCCCTGTTTATCAGAATCCCAGTCTGCGCCGGCCTGGGGAGCCCAACCACTCAGATCGCGTATGAAATGTATCCGCACGGTTCGATACAACGTGGGCTCATTGGAGGCCGGCCACGACTGTCGATCTTTCGGATAGGAGTACCGCAGCTCTAAATGGGGATTGTCAGATGCCCACTCCTTCTCGTCACCGTTTAGGGCTCGCCACACTTGACGGCACAAGTGGGTCTTTCCGTCTCCTGCGGTTCCCGTAAGCACTACAGAAACGGGATCAGTCGTCCTGCGGTCAAAGCTCCGCAGTATGACGTCCTGGAGCGGGTGTTCAAATTCGATCGGAGCAATCCCGTAACGCCGAGCCGACCTCTGAATTTGCTCATCGTACATGTTGTCATTGCGGGGAATTGGACCGTAATGGCGCACAAAGGACAGCCAGTTCATTGTTCCTCCCGCGATTTAGTCTTCGTCGCTTCACCGGTACGAGAGATAGCCCACACAAAAGCTCGAATTTTCAACTCTGGCAAAGCATGTCTGTAGAGGCAAGTTCCCCAAGTAATATCCGCCGCCAATTGGCAGCCAAAGACTACATGCTTGGCGAATCTCATTTCTTCACTTTCCAGACGGGGAGCTTAATTGTGCTCGCTGGAGAACCGATGATTCCCGCCCATTCCTCCCTGAGAGCACCAGGAGTAGTTCTGAAGGAGGTCAGATCTCCACCCACGCCATGAAGCAATAGTCGAGTGGCGACCTTTTGATTTTCCGAAGACACCATCATTCGATGGTTAGCGGAATCCCACAAAAGCCCGGGCCACGGCGGGGCCGAGAGGTCCATCGGCGCAGCGGCTACCTTCTGGGCTGCTCGGCTAAGCCCGTCTCCAAGATCCATGAGGTGCCTGATCGCAGTGACGACCATATTTAGGCCCACTGGCCGAAAGAGTAAATGCCCGCCGGTGCTTCTGTTGCGATACGTAAAACTGACCTCTTCCTCTGGCGAGCTGTCGGCCAATTCCCTGAGTGGCGGGAAGACGGATATCAGGACATCCCACAACTCCACGGATTGCTTGTAAATGGACCCGAGTTCACGATCACTGGGGCGCTGCTTCTTGAAATCGCGCCTGTCCTTCCACAGGTGATTGAGATACCGGTCAAGAACGTCGTAGATGGTGAGAATAGTCGTCAAATTCTTGCGATCACTCGCAAGCATGCTCTTTCCCTTCTTTATCGAAGTGAAGTTGGCCAGCAGAGTGTAGTTCTCCAGCAACCTCCTAGTCACAATCGCGATTGCGTCATCTTCGTCCAGAGCGATGAGCTCCATCTTGTTAACCGGCTTGGCATACCGATTCAGCGTGGTAAACAAACGACGGGTCCGCTGCAGCCCTGAGCGGTCGTTTGAATGTCCAACGAAAATGACGCACACTTCCTCGTCGCCTAGCTCGTCCTTCGCTGCGACGGCCTTCTGGATGCCAACTACTCTGTGTTGTCCATCCACGGCGAACAGCTTTTCAGCGCCAGTAAATGCCAGCACGCCAAGAGCACCCTTCATATAGGCCGGCAGCTCGCCGAGTCCCGATTTTGCCGTGTCATCTATCTTCAGTTCCGCCCATCTCGGCGCGCCTTCGTACACCGCGATAACTAGGGCATTGAAAAGGCGCTGATCCTGGTACATCAGGTAACGCGTGATCGCTTGGGAGTGAACCGATCTATCGACTTCGCGCTGGATTAGATCCTTCAATGTCTGGCTTGTGTGAAGGTCTTGCGCTAAGGAAACACGCTCCGCAATATCTCGAAGACGTAAGAAGGTGATGTAATAGATCCAATCACCCATATGCGCTCGCAGGCCAGGAACTTTGAGATCACCGTGCAGATTGTCTTGTTCATTAGGCACTAGAAAGCCCCCATCACCCGACGCACTGAGGCGGGATACTGCCGATTCATTGGCGGAGACAATGTCTCTAACAGATGGTCCTCAATATCTTTCGGCTTCTTCGGTTTGAGAACGCTTGCGCAATAGAAGTGCAGATAGCCCGCGTACATCTGCAGCATCGTGCTGATAGCCGGACGCCCTGTCTCATCCTTCATCTCCCGGAAGTACTCCGAAAATCGTTTCCGGAGTGGGCGATCAGTCATGCCGACATACATCAGAATCGAGTGCGGGACTCCGGGAGGAATCCCCGGCTGAATGACAAATGCATAGACCCCTGGGGTATTGGGTATGGACCGTTTGGACGTAAGCAAAAAGGGACGCCCCGTCCATTTCAGAGCAACGCCAGGATTCCATCCCTTCCACATCTTTGGCCAAAGCAGAAGGGTCTCCCGATAACTTCGAGCTTCGAGATTCAGTGCCAGATCATTCTTCGGTTTCGTATTGTTGGCTTTCGCCATTTCTCTTAAGAGCGTCCTCTCACTAGAGCTGACAGATCAGGCAAGGCCTAGAGTCCTCTTCCTCGTCTTCCAAATCCGCGAGAATCTCGACCAGTTTTTTGCTCCCACGATTGTGCTTTACGCGTTCTTGGTATTCGGCAAATCGTTGCTTGATGGCAGCTACGTTCTCTGGCTTTCTCAGCTCGCTCAGAGGCATCTCCTGGTTCCAAGTAAATGTCTTGCCGGGCTCAGTGCTGAATTTCTCGTATTTCATCGCCTCTTCGAACTGGTCCGGATGATTTTCCAAAAGCCGAACCCATTCGATTGAGCGCTGGAAGAAGCAGAAATAGCAACCGGAGTGGGTTCTTCCCCAGTTCAGATACGGAGGCAGCCCGATGCCACTCTCCTCCAGAATTCGCATCACACCGGCCAAATCTATTCCATCTTCCTTAAAAGGAAAGACTGCCTTAATGTTCGACTTTGTGCTGATGTATCCGATTCGGTCTTCATCCGCCCTCAGACCTACATAACTGATGACCGGCTGATCGCCGACGTATTGTTCGAACGGCTTGAGTTTCAGCATCTTTGTGCACCAGCGCATGTTTGGAGACGGGAGATAGCCGCCGTACACTTCGAGCCAGTAGTCGAACCCGGACGTGGCATTCAGGCGAACGATTTTCTTGCCAAGAAACGCTTCGACGCGATTAAGGTACTCATATGTTTCCTTGAGCTCCTTGTCCGTGTCACAAAACACATACTCCATGTCGGGAACTCGATCCCGCATATGAAGGGCCAGCGCTGTACTGTCCTTGCCACCGGACATGCAAAGAATATGTCGCACGTCGCTGCTCATGCTTTCCCCCGCGCAGGCGACAAACGAGCCCAGATCGCCCGGGATACTGCTGCAAGACCAAGTCGCTCGTGTTGCGCTAGAAGATCGGCAAACTTCGTCTGAAGCTCAACCATTTGCTTTTCCTCTTCGGCCGAGTAGTGAATCACCTGCTCGTGCTCATACCCCTCTGGAAGAGTGACTGCCAAGCGGACCGCCGAGCCGTCACCGCCCTTTTTGAATACACCGAACGCCATGGACTCAAGTCTGTGAAAACGTGCTGCCATCTCGGCCAATTCAGAATTGAAAATGTCTTCATCTCCATCGCTCCACCGTGATGGAGGTTTTAGCGCCAGATGACTGCCAATGGACTCAAGCCATTCGGCCTCCGGCAAGGCTTCATCCATCAGCCGCAAGCAGAACGCCCTAAACTTTGGTTCTGTCACTGTCTGAACAGTATCCTCAGAACGCTCAGCGAGCTTCGCTCGGCACGCAGGAAATGATCCAGCGAGGCCAAATGCCTGGCGTAGTTTCTTGCGTAGACGGTCCTGCAACTCAGGATAGGACATTCTGAGTTCATCGAGCGCGAGCTTCAGCGTCTTGACGTAAGACTGAACAGGCTGGTCCGCTTTTGAATCAATCGGGGTGAAACCACATGCGACCGGCAAGTCTGTAAATATAAGTCTGACTGGCTCGCGGGCGTTCAACACGGTCTGTCGCACGGCAATTGCGGACGGAGACAATCTCTTTGTATTGCGCGAATATGGCGGCACCTGAGCGACAAACTGACAGATACCTCTCACGACATCGAGGAGTTCCATTTCACGATCTTCTCTGCGCCGAATCTCCAGCACGGCAACGAGCCGGTCAAAGAGTTCGCTGCGCACGCCCTCGATCTTGCAGTATTGGATTTCAAAACGCCCAGGTGCCTTCGTCAGCAGAAGCACTTGCTCGGCATCCAGCTCCCTGAGGAACGACCCATCCTTGTAAAAGGCAACGTCACGATCGTGGGCAATCGCAAATACCGCGAGCAGGATTGGCATCAGTCCATCACGAACACCGTAAGGAGGCTTTCGAAGCTCGTCGAATAGCTCGCCAATGTTCACACGAGTGTCGGGAACCCTTCTCACCAGTTCGTGAATTTGCCTCAGCGCAGGCAGCACATTGCAGCGGTCACGGTCGCTACGCGGTTCCGCGATCCTCCATGAGTCGCCGCTTTGCCTGTGGAGCCCCGCTGTCTTCAGAACAGAGAGATAGATCGACATCTCGGGCGGTTTCTTCTCGGGGTCCATTCCAAGAAGGGGGCTCGTCGGAGTGTTGAACATTCGAACAATAAGTCTCATCCTCGCGGCTGCCGCAGCAGAGCTCAGCGCCCGCCGATTGACGAGTTCGTTGTGAACGCGAGGAGCCGACAGATAGATCTTGTCGAAGATCTCAGACAGTTTCTCAAGAAGCTGTCTCCCAGTCTTGATCTTCAGAAGCCGTCCTGCATAGAACCACTCCAAAAGCATGGTGCCAGAAAACTGTTGCCAACCAACATAGTTCTGAATACGCCTCTCTAGTTGTGCGCGAGCTGCAGATTTCTGACGAGACACCTCTTCGCGAGCGTATTTGTCAGCATTGAGCTCCAAAGTGTTGCCAGACACCCATTCCCAGCGCTGAACCTCTTGAACCAAGGAAGCAAGATTGTTCAGAGGCTGTGGGACGGCAATAAGCAACGGCTTCTGCGGCCCAGAATCAGCGGAGGCAGCAAATCGTAACGCGGCTTCGCGGTCGGACAACGTCTCGCACAAAGGGACAACGATGGTGCCGTCAGCATCCGTTGATTGTTCCTTCAGCAGATTTGCCAAATCGTTGACCGCGCAATAGCGCACTTCCCAATGCCGCAGATTCCCCGTTTCGACATAGTGACGCCTTGCAACGAGCGGGCGGCTCCCCAGGAAGTCGGTGATAAGGTCGGCCACGTGACGAGGCGTATCGATAACCTTGCAGGCGTCTTCGTAGGCTTTTTCGAGATCCACAGAGGTATGCGGCCACAGACAAAGCCCGCGCGCACGCCCTCGGTCGTAAATGATCCGTTTCTCCTTGTGGAGCACCGAGAGAGCGGCACGACTGTCCTTCTGCTGAACATCAGAGCCGCCAGACAAGGCACAGATTACGGATTTCTCGCTCGCTAAGAGATCGCTGTCGTTCAGCAAGTTCAAAATGCCGACCGTCTTCAGCACCCTTAGCTGAGCGTTGTTCTGCTCGACGAAACTTTCCACGACTGAGCTGATCAGATTCCAATGGCTTCGGTAGCTCTGAACCGCTAGGCGATGGCCGAAGTTGGTACGGACGTAGTCGTAGAAGTGATGAAGCTGATACAGTCCAGCATTTCGCGCGTCCTGGGCAGCGAATGCCTGCAACCCAAACGGCTCGTTGGAAAGGAGAAAACTGAACAAAGATCGTTCATTCTGGCCGAAACGACGAAAAGTCCGAATCAGAACCGGCAGTACCGTCGGGTGCAATGGATATAGGCCAACCGCAGTGTCAACCATTGATAGGGAAGCAGCGGCACCAAGCCAGCCGAGATCAAGCGCCTCCTGCATTGCCTGCCGTATCTCACCGATTCTTGATCTGTCGATCTCATGAACACGCACATTCAGCGCGGCCGATATGATGTTGGCGGCTTGCTCGATGGGTTGATTGAAAACAATCTCTTCGTACCGACCGGCAACCTTCTCCCATTCACGCTGAGCCGATTGGTTCAGATGATCCGTGTAAGCACTGAACCCTTGGTGCAGAAGCGAGATGACAAAAAACGGATGCTCGCCGCTTCGGGATGCGGCCTCGGCGAGCCGCTGAAGAAAGTACACATCTTGCCGTTCAGGATAGAGCGCGGCGTATTCCAAAAACTTCCCTAATTCGTCCAGGATCAAGAGAAGCCCATTGGAACTGGAGCCTGAAACGGAGCATTCGTTCGTTTCTCGGAGCAGGCGAAATACCTGATCGTCCTCCGGCTCACGGCGCGAGTCCAGAATAGTTTGGATCTCCTGGACGAGTCTCGATTTTGAGCGCCCCTGAATTCCGCCCAGAGCGTCTCTGAGAGAAGTCAGAATCGACGTGCTGAGCGGTTGGCGAGAGCAGGTCACAAGCACAGGCAACAAGTGCGGGCGATGGCTCCCGATCTGACTCGCTGCAATTGCGTTTTTGACATCCCTTGGGAGACTGTGACCATCGCCAGCGAACAAATGGGCAAGAAGCAGAGCGAAGCTCGATTTACCACATCCGTAGTCGCCGGTCATCCTCCATGCACGGCTCCCTGAATGCGGCTTGAGGCCATTGGCCACACGCGTGAGGCAAGATCGTGCGAAATCCGTCACAACGTATCCGGAAAGAGCAGCCGGATCGCGAAAATCACGTTCCAAATGCGCCGAACGCAAGAACCGATTCCTGATGTGGAAAAGCTCCGAGATTCTCTTTTCAGGCATGTTCACCTTCGGCCGAGTAGATGCCCCTCAACAACTTCGTCCCCGTTGTCTCACGTTTTCTCTGCAGCTGCTGCAAATTCGCCGATTCGTTATATGCAAACATGCCGTTAGCGTCTTCTGTCATCTGCATTACGCGGGCTCGTACATCGTCCTCCGGGAGCTTAAATATCTGCCCAGGGCTGCCGTGCCCGTGTGCCACCTCGCGTAACGCCAACGTTCCTTCGTTCGCGTGGCGTCGTTGCCAGAAGTCATGCAGGCAATATTCGAAAAGTTCGGCAGTGATCTCGGGTTTCTCGTCGCGCCTGAATGAATAGATCGGCTCCCGACGCCCAGCAGCGCGATCAACTTCGCGATCACCGACTTTTACGATAAGTTCGAGCTCCACCAGTGGCGAATCCAAGTTGTCCTCAAGGACGGTTCCTTTTCGACCCCTCGTCGGCACATACGTGTGCAGAAAAGCATCAAGGTGCTGTTCAACGGTACTCCGTGAAACGGATGCACCCTTAGCCGATGCTTCCTTCTCCAGTGCTCTCACGGCCGCGCTTGGGACCCACTCCGGATCTTGCCAACGATTGAGAAGGTAATCCCACGCGAGCAGGGGATTGTTTACCTGTGTGGCGATGTTCCAGTGGACTAGCCAAAGTGTCCGCCGATCCTCTAGAAATCGATCAAACCCTCTGTCGCCTAGGAGGGCGAGGCCAAAGTCCGTCAACGTGTGTCCCGCACCCTTTGCGGGCGAGCTGACGGCAATCCCAGCAGCTAGCGACCAGAAGCGAATCGAACGCACCATGTTCTTGCCAACGCCCAGATCGACCATAGCGCGCTCTTCATCGCTGAAAAGCTTGGGGTCATCTGTAAGCCTCCGAACCGCCTTCGGGAGCCAAGTGTAACGGCACGGAAAACCCTCATGCCCCGAGATTCGATAATCCAAGCTGGCCACGCTTCAGCCCTTTCAATGTCCTGAACGACCATTATGTTTCAATGCTTTAGCGGTGTCCAATCTTTTAGTGCCTCTGCGCTTCCGATCCCGATTCGTAGCGGTAGGCAGGACCAGAATGCCCGGCGGGCAATCACTTACAGAACAGAATAGCCCAGGATTCCAACGGCCTGATCCACTCG
This sequence comes from Acidobacteriota bacterium, assembly GCA_023410055.1. Classification (GTDB taxonomy): domain Bacteria; phylum Acidobacteriota; class Terriglobia; order Terriglobales; family Acidobacteriaceae; genus JAEZPW01. Next base: position 16,874 of record JAEYQK010000018.1, on the reverse strand, counting down.
AACGGCACAATGTTGGACCATCCAACGGGCCGCGTCGTGTGTTTCCGGAAGAACACATGCTGTTCTATCAGTGCAGGAGAAAAGTAGAATGAAATGCGCTGAACTTTTTGGCCCTGTCGAACGGCGGGGCGATGGATGGAGCTGGCGGAGCCACTAGCACTTGAACTGCGGCTTCATCCGTGATTCGGCTTTAATCCGAACTGGCGGAATGGCAGCGTGGAACGAGAGGAATAGACGCAGGATTGCTTGTGGTGTATTGAGGAACGCCAGTCAACGCGCAAGTTGACCGACACGGAACCTCGGGAGTGCCCTCTGTGCGACCACATCTTTCGGGGCAGTGGCTGGGATGGCATTGATGCGCACTGGCGCGCGAAGCACGAACAAGTCATGCCGTACGAAGAGTTCTGGAAGTCGTTGTGTTCACACCATCGAGGATGATCGCTGACGGTTCCGAGGCGCAACCTATTCTTTCACCAACGTTAGCGGGCCGCTGTTCGTGACTGTTCCGAAGAGCCCTCTTGAGGTCATGTCGGTTGTTCCCGTCAATGACGTGCCGTTCACCTTGCCGTGGAAGGTGATCTCGACGGAACCGCCCATCGGAAATTGACTTTGGCCGGAGAACGTCACTGCATCGCTGGACACGATACCCGAGGTGATCGGAACCTGGACGCGTCCGGCCTGCGGATGGGTGAAGACTAGGCTGCCGGTGACTGCGTCTCCGTTTTGATTTAGCGTCAGTTCAGCGGGGCCATTCCAGTTGTTTTTTCCGTTCTTCTCGCTCGCTTGAATCGAACCCTTCCAGACTCCCGACACGTTCGGTCGAGAATTGCACGCTCCCATCGATAACAGAGCCAAAGAAACGATAAAGAAAACCAACCGTTTATGGCACATTCTCATCCTCCTGCGGCGCGTGTCATTGCGTAGCGCAGCCTAGACGAAGCGGAGCGGCGGGGGCCTCGGCACTCAACCCCAAAATTCGGGTGAACACGTCAGCAATATTCAGCATCTTACCTCGAAATCCGGCAGTCCGTCTCGCCGGTTTGCCATTTCGTCCGAGCTCCGTTTTTGCAGCGGAAGTGGAAACCCGCCTGTGCGACAGCCCCAATGGCCGTCTCGCAGTCCGGATTGTCCAAATCCCAAGTGTATCCACAAATGAGCCTTCGGTCTGTTCGTTAGGCTCTGGACGAACCACAAATGGCGAGTGACAGTTCCCCTGCCGCTTTCCGGCTTCATTCCGTAGATCGGCATGGCAGAAACATCGACCCGACAGTACTTGCCGCAGCTCAGGCACTCGTGCCGAAGGCGCTTAACCACGCTTTAGACCTGCTCGGAGACTCCGCAGCGGTCGCTAATGCTTTAGAGGAGGTTGCGGCACAAGTGTCACGAGTGGTCGAGACCAACGAAGCATCTGGTAATGCGCCTATACGTAATCTGGCGGGCTACGTCTTCCACGCATTTGTCAGGCATGTGAACCGTGTGAAGCGCAACGGACTCGTGTTGTTGAACGGTGACGACTTGGCATCTAGATGGACTGATCCGTCACACCAATTTGACACGAAGATTCTGGTTCAGGAGTGCCTGGCCGAATTCGACTTCGTTACCCGAGATATGTTCTGGCGACGGTTGCAGGGATTTACTTGGAAGGAAATTGGTAAAGTTCATGGGCTCTCCGGACATGCCGCAGAGGTAAGATTCAACAATGCGGTACGACGTGTAAAAGCACGACTCGCGCATGGAAGGAGATCATTGCCACCTGCGCCACGGGCCGACCCATTCAGAGAGGCAAAGCCTGCAATGAAAAGTAATGCCGAGAGAAAAGCGAAGCGAGCATAGCGGCGATCTCAACGATGACGAGTTCTTAGGCTTAGCTAAGTCCTATCTTTCCCAAGCATTTCCCAACCAGCAGAGGATTGGCTGCCCAGACGATTCCGATCTGCAACGAATGGCTAAACGCCCAACTGAAGCAATCCACGATCAAGTCAGTAAACATCTCGTTTCCTGTTCCCCATGCTTCAATCGCTATATGGAAATACTCGCCGCAATTAAGGCAGGCCCGAGGCAAGAGGGTGAGGACTGAATCTTTGGTGGCTAAACCAAGCCAACCTGGTGCAGCATCTCCTGATCCGCAATAACTGCCGGAGTGGGCTTGTCAGAAAAGACTTGACCCGCCGAGATCAATATACAGCGTTGTGTTACATCAGCAGCGAACTGCAAATCGTGCGTTACGACGACCAGTGTGCCCGGTGTATCGGTCAGGGTTCCTTTCAATTCCCGCACTGCTCTCCCATCCAACTCCGCGGTCGGCTCGTCCAGAATCAAAACTTCGGGTTTGTTAACCAGAGCAGCGGCAATTGCCGCACGTTTCCGCTGGCCAAAACTCAGCCTAGATGCTGGGCGGGACGCCTGTTCGCGCAAACTAACACGAGCCAACAGTTCCTCCGCATACTCGGCGGCTGCGGCTGCGTTTGTGCCACGATTTATCTGCGGCAGAACCAAGTCTTCATAAATGGAAGGCATGAACAGCTGATCTTCCGGATTCTGAAACACCAACCCCACTTGCCCTCTAGCGCTCTTCGCTGATTGCCCGAGGATGCGAATCTCTCCCCGCGGACGGAGTAATCCGGCGAGACACCACACAAGCGTGCTTTTGCCCGCACCGTTCCCACCAAGAATACTGACACGTTCGCCGGGCGCAATCTGAAAGCTGATGTCAGAAAGCACGTCGTGTCCACGCTCGAAGGCGAACGAGAGATGTGCGGCTTCAATGGCGGCGCTCACGCTTCGATCCCCCTCAACCATTGTGCGGCATAGAAGCGTTCTGCCCGGACCAGAGAACATCGAAACACTGCCGACAGAGATTGAACCAGGGATGAGAAGCCGCCTTTCGCGTAGAGCTTTGGAGCGGCGAGTTTGCGAGCGATCAGCATCCGCCGCACCTCTTCTGCCAGGATAGAAGCGAAATGCCGTGTGAAATGCGCGAACAGAAACAAACGATAGAGGAGCCGGTTGCGAGGAACAGGGATCCCTTGGGCAGTGCAAAAGTCGCCAACCAGACGAATTGCAGCAAAAACAAAGACAATTCTCAAGCCTGTCTTCCAATCGGTACCTTGACCTAGTGCCTGTAAAGCGCAGAAGCCTACGGCGAAGAAGAATATCGCCCAGAAACGCGTCGCCATCGCGCGGAGACTGCGCACATGCACGAAATGAACTCCCAGCAATGCAACGGTCAATATTCCGAGCGCGAGTACACTCGCTTTGTCAGCCGCGAACAATGCGACTGCTGTAGAGACCATGACCAGTAGAATTCTCTGAAAGAAGCTCATTGAGTGTTCTTTCCAATTGCAGTCGTGCTTGTTCACCATCCCAGAACGTAGGCGAAGATCAACGGCGCGACGATTGTTGCGTCCGATTCGATAATGAACTTCGGAGTATCAATGCCCAGTTTGCCCCACGTAATCTTTTCGTTCGGCACAGCCCCGGAATAGGAGCCATAGCTAGTCGTAGAGTCGCTGATCTGGCAGAAGTACGCCCAGAGAGGAACGTTGGGGCACTGCAAGTCCTGATGAAGCATTGGTACTACGCAGATCGGGAAATCACCAGCTATGCCGCCGCCGATCTGAAAGAAACCTAGCGGATTGTGGCTTGTAATGTCGGTATACCACTCGGCCAACTGCATCATGTATTCAATGCCAGTACGCACAGTGTGGACACACTTCACGTCTCCGCTGATGCAGTGACCGGCGTACATATTACCTAAAGTGGAATCTTCCCAGCCGGGTACAAAGATCGGTAGATTCTTCTCAGCGGCAGCCAGCAGCCAGCAGCTTTTTGGATCAATCTGATAGCTGCTCTCTAGCTTGCGGGAGAGCAATATCTTGTACATGAATTCATGCGGGAAGAACCGCTGGTGATTGCGATCTGCAGCCGTCCACTCATCGAGAACAGCCGACTCGATGCGCCGCATCGCCTCCATCTCGGGAATGCAGGTATCGGTAACGCGGTTCATGTGTCGCGCCAGCAAACCGACTTCCTCACTTGGCGTAAGGTCGCGATAATGCGGGACGCGCTCGTAGAAGTCATGCGCGACCAAGTTGAAGACATCTTCTTCTAGGTTTGCCCCCGTGCAGCAGATGCCGTGGACCTTGTCTTGCCGAATCATCTCGGCGAGCGATATCCCAAGCTCAGCCGTGCTCATGGCTCCGCCCAAGGTAACAAACATCTTGCCACCTGACGACAGCAGCTTCCGGTAGGCATCGGCGGCGTCTACGAGAGCCGCCGCGTTGAAATGGCGATAATTGCGTTCGATGAATGAAGAGACCGTAGCCAACGAGATCCTTTCTAGTCGCACAGCTACTTGCATTTTTCCGCGACTACCAAATACCATCCCGGACGTTCTTCTGCCCGGAGCACATTCAGCCCAGCCGCCCGCAGCAGAACGACGAGCACCCTGACCGGCGGAAGAACATCGTGATGGACAGGCCCGTCTACCCCAGCATGAAAAGCATTCAATTCGGTGCTGTCCATTAAGTGCCCAATTGCTAAACGCCCTGAAAGACTGAGTAACTCCTTCGCCCTGCGGATCGCATGCTCTGTTGAGGGAAAGTGCGGCAACACATTGAAGAACAGAACGCTATCGAAACCCTCCGTCGGTAATGGCGCGGTTTCAAGATCGCCACAACAGTAGGTAATCGTGGGACCATCGCCATGTTTGCCGCGATTGACAGCCAACATCTCGGAGCTAAGGTCCTGCTCGACAACTGCCGCCCGAGTACAAAGTCCTCGCAGGTGCGGCACCAGCACGCCTGTGCCACAGCCCGCGTCCAGAATGCGGGATGGCTTGTGCTCGGTCGCAATTTTCACGAATTCGCGTTGCTTCTCTGTGGCATCGGGGGGACCACCGAAGGTGTCCCACTGCGGGGCAATGCGGTCGAAGAACTCCCGCTTGTCTTCAATCGTTCCGTTCAAATAGCACGCTCCTTCTTTCTCGGATTGCCTTGAGCACCAAGGGAATCACAGCTAACTGTAACGCGACACCCGGCAGCGCACGTACAAACACGCCCAATGCAACTGCCTTGGCAGGCAGCCCAAATCGTGCCGACAACAACAACGTCAAAGCGAACGATACAGCCCGGTCAGCGATAACACCGCCGACTAATGCTGGCCATATTGACTGTCGATGGAAGCGACAGATGGCCGCTACAATTGCTGCCATCACCAGCCCTTCCACGCTCATGACCAGTGCGACGGGCGGATAAATGGGAGGCATGCCCGTGGTGAACGCTGAAATCCACGGGACAATCGCAGCAGTGAAGATCGCCCACCCAGCCGATGATAAGAACGCATTGAGTAGCAATGGCAACAACATTGGAAGGAAGTTGCTGCCAAGACCCGTGGCGTGAAACACCATCGGCAATACGAGGGCCAGCGCAGCCATTACTGCACTGATCACCAGAGATCGGAGGTTGTCAGATCCTCGTGTCATCGGAAACGAATGGTGAATCCAGCAGCAGCATTCACACCCGGCATCGGATAGCCCGGTAGAATTTCATGCCGATGATTCAGAAGGTTATCGACCATCACGAAAAGGTCGTAATTGCGCCGTATCGGCACGCTCAGCTTGAAGGAACCAAGCGTATAGCCGCCGAGCTGTGTCGTATGGCTCTGAGTTCCATAACGGCGTCCTATAGCTTGCACGCCAACGTGCAGAAAAGCTCGCTTGAGATCCACATCTACAGCTGCATTGGCTTTGTGCTGAGGAATCAAAGGCGCAATGTTGGAGGAGTTCAGGAAAGCGTATCCGGCTGAAGTGCTGACACGCCGTCGCAGATGCCAACGCACGTTTGCCTCGACACCGCGATTGTTTGAGTCGCCTTGGTTCACAACCAGCATATTCGGCCAGTGCCCGGTCGCAATGATTTGATCCTTCAAGTGTGCATAGTAATAAGTCACGGACGCGGCCAAATCGTCGGTTAACCGATACTGAACTGAAGTCTGGCCATTCCACATGCGCGCAGGCTTCAGATTCGGATTAGGGCCAGGAAACAAATACAGTTCACGAATGGTGGGATTTCGAAATCCTTCGCTGGCTGTAGCGGACCATGACAATCGGTGCGAAATGCTCCAGCTGACACCGGCCTCCGGGACAGCCAGATCGCCAAACTGCGTATTCGTTTGATAGCGCACGCCAGCATTGAATAGCAACTTTGTGAGAGGGCTCCAATGAGCACGCACAAAACCGGCAGCATCGGTGATCTGGGGATTGCCACCGTAGGCGTTGACATCGATTACCGTTCGAGCAGTGCCGCCGTAGTTCACGATGTCGGTACCGAAGTCGATTGCAGCAGAATGCGAAACGGTCAACGTTTCGAAGATTCTCCCTCCGGTCATGCGATCCACTGCCCGGAAACCATCGGAAATGAAATTGTGGCCGTACGAGGAGTAGAACCGGGTGTATCCGTTGAGCAAACTTGAGGAGTTGGACAGATCGATGCTGAACCCGCCGCGACCAACACTGGCATAACTGTTCGGCAGAGGCGCGCTGATGGGGCCGGGATCTTCTACTAGGAAATGTCCGTAGTTGCCGTCGAGAGACACCTTCCAAACGGGCGAGAGAATGTAGCTCGCTCCCAATGAGGTGTTCTGCGAGCGAAAGGCTGAGTTGTCGCGATCACCGTTCGTGTGATTGATTCCGCCAGAGAACGAGTAAACACCGCGTCCTCGGCGGAGGCCCGCCCAAAGGCGATGCTGCCCGGTCGCGTAGGAGCCGAGGCTTGAAGTCAATTCGAATTCCGGACCTGCCTCCGGCTCACGCGGTTTGATTTCAACCGCTCCACCCAGGGCATTCGTGCCGTACAGCACCGATGCCGGACCTTCGGTGACGGAGATCGTGCCAGCATCCGACAGACTATAAAAGTCCGGCAGGGGATGTCCCATCTGGCCCTGAAAGTCCGGTCTTCCGTCCACCACGATCAATACATCGGTATTCGGCGATCCGCCAACGCCCCGAACGCTCACTCCTCCGGTGCCGTTGGTGGAAATCCCGTATCCCATGACGCCGCGTCGCGTAACAAAGACACTCGGCGACAACGTCTCGACAGCATCAAACACGGTCCGGGCAGTTGTGCGGTCGATCTCCGTAGCGGTGCCACTGGACACAGTCGGAACACCTTCATCCCGTACGACGACATTCAGACTGGTGTTCACCGGGGAGGGCACGAGTTTTACCACGACTGCCTCGCTGCAATTCGAGACGACGACTACCTTCGTCGCGAATCCGCCCGCAGAGACAATCAATTGCATGCCTGGTTGGCACGCGATGCTGGTTTGGCCAGCCTGATCAGTTCGCAATATCTTTACGACAGAAGATCTGGCCTCAACACTAGCGCCTCTGATTGCAGCTCCTGCCGAGTCCTGAACCTGAATGATGAGCGCCTGTTCTCCCCAAGCACTTGCGGCAAACGATATAACTGCAAGAATTAGGACGAGCGATCTGGACACTATCAAAGCCTCCTTACGACTTTGAACGTGAGAACTACTTGTATGAGTAACACGATTATACGTTTCGTGCTACTACTCTGACAGCAACAAACGTACAGCGCAATACAATTGGAAATCTGTTGTCAGGCACGTAGAGTAGTGGGCAGAGGATAACGGTACATGGCTGATCTTGTGAGGACTGGCGTCTCAATTGAGGGAGATCTGCTGGAGGCTTTTGACAAGGTAATCGCCAAGCGGGGCTACAACAACCGCTCGGAGGCGTTGCGCGACCTGATCCGCGACATGCTGGTAGTGGAGGACGTAAGCGGTAATAAGCCCGTTGTCGCCACTCTTTCCATGGTTTATGACCACCACAAGCCGGAGTTATCCCACAAATTGAACGAAGCACAGCATCATCACCACGAAAACGTTATGGCTGCAACCCATGTGCATCTCGATGAGCACAACTGCTTCGAAGTGGTGATCATGAAAGGACCTGCCAGTGAGGTGAAACACCTCGCCGATCACATGCTGAGCATGCGTGGGGTCAAGCACGGCAAACTGGTTATGACCTCGACCGGAAAGGGCTTGAAGTAGTCCATGAAATGGATTGGAGTCAGTGGGCTTAGAATCTCACGAATTCTTTTGTGAGTTTTTCTTGGAATTCTGCCTCATAAGGACAACGGAGGAATTCGACAATGGCTGACACAACGACACTGGTCGCGGTAAGTCAATCCGGATTGGAGTCGTATGGTCTGCCTGAGAGCCTCCGTCAGGAGTCAGGTTCCAATGTCAAAGGAGAACAATTGCCATTGCACAGTATGTCAAGTTGAGCGCGATCTGCTTGACTCGTTGAGCACACAAACATCCCGAATCCACTTCCAGGCACTCGCCAGCAACCACCCAATTCTGAAGGACTTCGATTCGCCCAGTAGGGTCATCGCGCGTCTTCACGAGCACGAGGAAATCGAGGCGTCCAACCACAAGGCTTGGAACGGAATCCTGCACGCTCTGGTTAATTCTATCGCGGACAGGACTGCTGAGGAGATCGGGCAGCAATTGCTTCTCGTCGCATACACACCTGCTATTCACAAGGCCTATCGCGAAATCTGCCAGCAATTCCCTGAACTTTCCGCTGAGGATATCGCGCAACAAGCGGCGGTTTGCTTTCTGGAAACAGTTAAGTCACCCGAGATGCGACGCTTAAACGGACAGCTACCATTCGCACTGGTGAACAGGTTCCGTCAAAGCCTGTATCGCTGGGCAATCCGGGAAAACCGGCTATCATCGCCGCTCCAGCAGGGGATTGGCGACCACGACGAACCTGCAGCGAGCAACTTCGAGCACAGCGTCATGCTGGACAAGTTCCTCCAGCAGATGCTCTGTGAGGGGTTGCTTTCCGAAGGGGAACACAAACTCCTGTTGAAGTTCAAAGGGGAGGGGTTCGGGGCCAGAGAGTTGGTAGGCATGGATACCGCTTCCACTACCAACGCAGTTCAAATGCGCCTCAAGAGAATCCTCAAACGCCTTCGGCGGGCTGTCGAAGAGCGCACCACCAACAGCACAGCGCACACAGATCGCGGCCAACCAGAAGATTTTCTGCAGCCCAAGCGACCATTTTCTCCGGGGAGATGTGCATTTAGTAAGAGTGTAGAGGGATTCTCGCCGGAGCTATCCCACAAGGTGCCGCAGTCGGAACAGGACATCGCGTCAATAGCAGCGTGATGTCGCGTTAGCAGATTGCGACACTCGAAGTTGACATAGCAGACCGGGAGCAGGATTCTCCTCAGCACAAACGCAACCTACCGTGGTGCTGATCCTGCTCCCAACTTCTATCGCTCCGGTGCGGTCCCCCTTGGCTTCTGCAAGGAGGATGCCGATGCTACGGATCATTAGCCGCGAGCGACGAGAAGCAACCTGTCGGTCCATACGTCCCTTCGGCCCTGTTGTAATGGCACTACTGGTTAACTCTCCACTGTTCGCCCAGGCTGCTGGCGACCGGGTCACATCGTTCCTGTCGAGTTCGCTCAGCTATGCACAGGGGCTCGGCATTTTCGGTGCTGGCTTCCTAGTCATCTGGGCGGTGGCGAATATCGCTCGTGAGCGGCCCAGCGGAAAACAGTGGGCGGGCGCGGGCGGTGCACTGCTCCTCTCATCCGTGTTGCAGCTTCTTCGTACGTTCGCGGGGTGATTTGTGACGCTTCGACTCAAACCCGTTGCGCGCTCTTTGTCGGTTCGCGCCGTATTCTTCGGCCTCGAACTGGAGGACTGGGGATTCGTAATGGCGTGGGCAATTGTCATGCGGTTGATTGGGGATCACATCCACCGCGTATTTGTCGGATTCGTGCCGGTCTCGACTGTGATGACCTACGGCTCGGCAACCGTTCTTGTCCTGCTCATCCGGTGGGCCAAACACGGCAAGCCACCCGGATATTTGGTCGCATGGATTCAGCAGCGATTTCGTCCAAAGGCGCACAGCGCGCGTAGTAACGCTTCGGAACTGCATTACCTGATCGAGGATGAGCAATGATCCAGCCCTCTGTAATCTATCTGGTCGGTGCAATCATCGGTTCTGCTGCCGTTGTGATGCTCGCTCTTGCCGTTTTCTTGCCGCAGAATCCGGCAGCACGAAGCCGGACCGAGCAGCGAGGAAACGAGAGAACGCCGTCATCACTCACAGCACGGATTCCTATATCAGAGATTCGTGACGATTTGATTGTGCGTCGCGACGGTTCGTTTTGCGCGGGATGGGAATGCTCTGGCATCGCAACACAGTTCGCAGATGTTGAGCGCCTCGAAGCTGTCAGTAGTTCGCTCGATGCTTTCATCAAAGGAATTCGGCATCCAGAAATCGAGCTTCAGTTTCGCTACATCGTTACAAACGAGACGCGACAACTTCTCGAAGACCGGAGATTGCAGGGTAATTGGTCCAATTCACCCGCCGCTTGGTTGGAGGAGAACCGCGCGGCGTTTTGGCAATCGTCTATTGATGCTGGCCAATTGCGCTCCATGAGACTTCTGGCTTTCCTCTCCTGGAGGCCGACACGCACTTGGGACACCCGTTCCGCGATGTCACGTTTTGTGGGATCTCTCTGGGGAGGTTTGGTTCAACACGGAACATCTCGGCCAATTCTGCGAACTGCGTTCAACGAGGCGCGAGCGAAAGCACTCGTCCAACGCAATCGGCAAGAACACAGTCGTCTCGTTGCCGATTTCAATCAGATCCTCGACACCTACCGCGTCGGTCTTGAAGCGATCGTGCCTGTACGCCGACTGGCCGAATCCGAGCTAATCGATCTCCTGTATCGTGCAGTCAATCCATCAAGTCGCGAAGCCATCAATCGCGCGACAAGAAGTGACTCCCTTCTGAACACCGACTGGCTAGAGGGCATTCGTTACCTCGATCTTGGCGGCGTGCTGAAAGCGGTCGTGACGCTGTCGGAGTTGCCCGAAGCCACATTTGCCTCTCTCGTGCGACCCTTGATGGCGCTTGATTTTCCCTCAGAGTTGGTTCTGAACGTTCGCGTTCCCGATCAGGCTGCCAAAGTTCGCAAGCTGCGCAGACTATTGAAGAAAAGTTTGGCGTTTCAGCTTCGCAAAGACGGAAGCCGTCGCCGTGATTTCCAGGCGGCCGCCCTTGAGAAGGACACCGTCGATACTTTGACTTCGGCCATCACCTCGTCGCAGCGAATCACTGAGATCGAATTGGCGGTTGTCGTGTCTGCCACCACCCTGGCTCTGACATCGGCCACTCGGGAAAAAGCGGAACAGGAGCTAGCGCAAAGAGCCGAATGCGTCCTGCAAGCGTTTGGGCAGATGAACGGCGCACGAGGATATCGTGAGGATACGGCGCTGTTACCAACCTTCATTTCCTTCCTGCCAGGCGTTCAGGGAGCCCGCAAGAACAACCGCGAATTCACTCTACTCTCAGGACAGTCGGCAGATTTCGTTCCAATTGAACTTCCGTGGACTGGAACGCATGACGGCACACCTGCATTTCTGACTAGAACACGCGAAGGAACGTTCCTGAGTTTCAATCCATTCTGCGCCGAGCTGACGAACGGGAACATACTCGTCACGGGAAAGACAGGTTCCGGCAAGTCCTTCCTCATAAAGCAGCTCCTGTTGCAGCTGCAGATCATGAATCCGCGAATTGCCATCGTAACCAAAGGCGCAGACTACCGCGCATTAGTTGAACTTCTCGGTGGTCAGTATCGCGAGATAAGTCTTCGAACAAGTCTGGTCAAAAATCCGTGGGATCTTCGCGACAGCGCCGGAGAACCTGACTCGGCGCAAGTCGCTGGAATCGCATCACTAGCGTTTCACATGGCCGGCAAGACCGGCTCGGATGACGCCGTTGCGCTGAACTTTCTGGAAAAGGCCGTTCGCATGACATACGAGCGCCTTCTCGCGATCGGCAAAACGCCGAAGTTCTCCGATCTCAAATGGACGCTGGAGCATTATCCGTTTGAGAACGCGGTTATTGAACAACTGGCACAGATGCTGGCTCTGACACTGAATCGCTGGACGGGCGAGGGTGTCTATGCGCAACTGTTCGACCGCGAAACGAGCCCGGAACTCGACAAGGCGGAAGACATCATTTGCTACGACATTGACGGTTTGAAGGAATCGCCGGAACTGCAGACGGCTGTCGCGTTCACAATCGCCCGAGCCATTGATCAACAGATTGGCCGCAAGGACACCAGCGGAACTCTTCGTCCCACCATCGCCGTCTTCGATGAAGTGTGGGCGATGTTGGCCGATCCGGTATTGGGGGCGCAGATTCTCAACGCTTTCCGAACTGCTCGTAAGCGGTACGGCTCGATTATCGCGGCCAGCCAAGGTATTGAAGATTTTGTCGGTACCGCCGAGTCGCCGCATACCGTCGGGTTGGCAATCTTGCAGAATACAGAAGCCAAGTTCATTTGCGCCCAATTGGGCGAGCTCTCACGCCTGCGGGACGTTTTGCACCTATCCGAGCCCGCTCTTGAAGCAGTCAAGGAACTGCGCAATGTGCCGGGACATTTCGCCGAGAGCTATCTACTCGTCGCCAACCAGCCTGAATCGAGCACCGTGATTCAACTTACCGCCACGCCATTTGATTACTGGGCGACAACAAGTCATCCGCTCGAAACCCACTTCCGGGAGAGATTCGCGAAAGAGCACCCCGAACTGTCGGCACTAGAGGTCATTTATCGGCTTGGCATGGACCACCCAAACGGAATGGCATCGTTCGCAAAAAGCCGAAAGGAGATTTATGCGACAGCTTCGTAGAAGGATGTTCATTGTCGGCGTGCTGCTGGGAGCAATGGTTCTCATCCCAGCTGCGGCGCACGCGATCTTCGGCACCATGCCCGTGATTGACTTGACTACCGTGGGACGTATCGCCGAACAAATCGGTGTTTCGCGTGAGACATTGAACACGATTGGCCTCTACGTTCAGCAATACAACCGGATCAACGAAGGTGTCCAGGAAGGGGTTGCACTTGCGCGTGGTCGCCAGCTTCGCGGAGTTTTGAATGAGGCGGTAGGCAGTCAATATCCGGACTTTCAGCAGCTGCAGCACGATTTTCGTAACGTGCTCGTCGATCCATCGATGATTCGGCAGGATATCGAAACCTCCTACGGCATTACCTCCGGTGACTTTCCAATCAGTCGCAAGAAGCGTATCGATGCTGCTGATGCTACTGCCACACTCGGCCTGTTCGATGCTTCTCGCATGGAGCTGGTGTCCGAGCAGGAGGAGATGGACGCAAATGACATCGAGGCGCGAGCAGCCGCTGCGAGCCCCGGTGGGGCTGCCAAGCTGTCCGCTGCCGCAAATGGAGCACTTCTTCGGTCTCAAGCCTACAACCAGAGGCTGCTTGCTCGACTGATGCGATTGCAGGCGCTTTCTATCGCTCGCGAGAACTCTGTTGAGAAAGAGCAGGAACAGACTCGTCAGGACCAAGTGAGCGCAGTCGCAAACATGATCGGCAGTATGCGGCTGTCTTACGGGCTCGGTGATAGGGTGGGACGCTAATGCTTGATCTGGGCGGCATCGGTCGATTCCTCGCGGCTCTCGGCGGACTATGGGACCGTTCGGAGCAGTATCTGCCGCTGATGATGGGAATTGCATTCCCTCTCGCCGCGCTGGTCTTCACATTCAGCATGTTGCAGGCGTTTCTCCAGGACAATACTGAGGAAGACTACTTTCGAATAATGGCGCGGTTCGGGATTACGCTAGCGATCTTGGGCGATTATCGGAGCCTTTTCACCGATTTCAACCTGATGAGCTCTGATCTGGCACACCGGTTCGCCGACCCAAACAGTTTTCAAAACTTCTTTCAGCAAATCCAGAGCCAGTTCAGCAGTCTCAGTAGCGTGCTGGCGTTTGCAGCAAACTGGACAGTCGGTATCGTTCCATTACTGACTCTGTTGTCTGCCGTGATCCTTGTGATCGGCTATTTGGGATTGGTTACGGCCCAGGCAATCGCCGTCATTCTGATGTATCTGTTCGGGCCGCTTCTTATTGCGCTTTTGCCGAGTCGCCAATTGAGTTCTGTGACATACGGCTACCTCAAAGCTCTACTGCAGGTTCTATTGTGGCCGGCAATGTGGAGCATTGTATTCGCTTTGCTCACCGGATCTCTCGTGCAAGTGTTTACGTCAGGTCCGGTCGTTAACCTTGTTCCCGCACTCTTTCTGGTGCTGCTCGCGATTCTGCTCACGCAAATTCCGCGCCTGACCGGATACCTGACCAGCGGTGCGCTGAATGCAACTGGGGCTGCACTATCCGCTCTCGTAACGGCGGCAATGGCATATGTGACGTATCGCGTAGTTGAGACGGGCGCATCGGCTGCGCTCGCATATGCGACGGGCGGTGCCACAACGGTTCCGCAAGCTGTGGGGTACATGGCGAGAAGTCGAAGCACCGAAACAAGCTCCGCGCCTCCACAGACGACTTTTGCACCACTACCTCCACCGGCAAGCGCATGAAAGGTATCAGGCCATGAGCACTGACACGCTGACCACGAACGAACTGCGCAACGCGAGATACGAGCTCGGCGACTACGCGGAGTTCTATAGCCATCTGGCCATACAAGCACGACGCGCATCGCGAGTCGCATTGGTTGCATGCGGCGTAGCGCTGATCGCCATCGTATCGGCAATTTTGGCGCAACTACGGCCTCCGATCCTGCTTCGAGTGCAAGACGGTAAAGTCTCCGCCTTGAACAGCTCGGGAGTGGAGGTTGCCGAGACCGCAGCTCAACAGCAACCGGACGAGTCCGAAAAGCTCGGATTCGTTAGCGGTTTTCTGGATCGCTTTGCGAATATCGATCCGGTCACGGTAAAGCGCAATACCACGTTGGCGCTAAACCAGATGACGGCAAGTCTTCGCCAAAAGGTTCTAGCCGATCTTAATGAGCAGCACTTCGTTGATACGGTTCACGAGAACAATGTCACCGCTACGCTCTCAGTCAGATCCGCAGAGCTCGTTTCCGGCGATCCGTACACGGCCGTGGTCTTTGGGCAGAAGCGGCTCACGACTCTCGTGAACGGCCAGGAGAACAAGAAAGAGCTGCTGGTGAAGTACGTCATTCGCCTCGCGCCGGTACCGCGCGCGGCCAGCAACGGTTGGACAGGCCTTCAAATCGCGGATTACAAGGAGGAGGTATTGCAGCAATGACGAAAACGATTCAATTCGTATTGCTCCTTCTAATCGCAGTCTGGTGCATGGCGCAATCGCAACCGAAGACTTCGGGCCAACGGCACGCTGCCACCGATATCGGACTTGTGGCATTGGCTGCACCGTACACCATTTCGACAGCACCGCACTTTGCCGTTTTAGTTCAGTTCCCCCGGGCTGATTCCATCCGTCGAATTGCCTTGGGTGACAGCAACTATTTCCTTGCCGAAGCCGACAAGGATGACCCGCACTACGCGATCGTAAAGCAGATTCGGGCGTCACCGGCAAAGTCAGCCCCGCCCATTGAAACCAACATGCTGGTGTACATGGCCTCAGGTCGGGTCGTGAACATCATGCTCAAGGGCGGCAAGCTTGCAGAGACGGCGTATTCCGTCGATTACGCGGTACCGAACGCTCATCCTCCTGTCCCCGATCCGCCGCCCGTTATCGACGAAAAAGCCAAGCGTGAGAGTGCGCGCGCCGAACTCGCGCAAAAGATGCTCGCGCAGCTGAAGGCTACTCCGAAAAAAGATGCGGGTATTGCCGCTGGTGGTGTCATGTTGCGGTTCTACGGCATGGAACGGCTTGAAGATTTAGCTCTCATCACATTCGACGTTGAGAATACGACCAAGACAGTGATCGACATTGAAACGCCGCAAATCACTCTCTTGACCGCTGCCGAGAAAGGCAAAGATCGCAAGAAGGGTACTCCGGTCAAAGTCGAGCCAGTCGAACTTGTCCAATCAGAAGTATCAGCCAAACAACTTCGGCCAGGCGAGCGGGCCTCATGCCTGATCACATTCAAACCGCCGGTTCACGATAGTGATCAGCAGGTCTTGCTCTCGGTTACAAATCGGGCGATGGCGGATCAACCGGCGACGTATCGCGTTGAGTAAGTCACGGGGAAGATCGCAATGGATAACGGATTCAAGACCAAATTCGTAGAACCTAACCAGAGTCCTGCCACGGCAGTAATTGACGAAGTGCCGGAAGAGAACCTGGCGTCCCAAGCACTTCAGGACATCCGGAACACTGAGCGACTCAGCGGGTTTGGGCGCTTCGCGACCAAGATGCAGAACTTCTTCCAAGCCTCGCCTTCAGGTTTGTCGCAATCGAAGCAACAGTCGTCGCATTTGAAGGCGGCTCCCATCATGATGTCCGCCGGGTTGCTGCTGCTCTTCGCGACCGGACTATTGTTCGTGCTTTCTAAACCGGAAAACGCGGTTCAGAGCCACTTCCGTCCGGCGACTGGACTGAGCGGGACAGACAATCGCAAACCCGCCACTCAGTCCAATACGGAAACGCCTGTAACCGAGAACCAACTGGTTGGCACTAGCGGTATAAACAGTGATGCGCAGTCAGCCAAACGCGATGAGGCCGCCGGTCGCGAACGCGGAGGAGGTGCTGGAAGTCGTTTCTCGTTTGCCAATCAGAGTGGAGGAACTAACCCCTCAGTCTCACCGAATGTCGCCGCAACCTCGGAACTGCAGAACCCCGCTACAGTATTCGTCGCCAATTCCTTGACAAATACTACGTTGAACCCGGTTGCCAACCTTCGCGCATCACGCGACTCAGACGTTCAGATTCCTTCCGGCACGGAGATCACGGCCCATACCACGAATGCCATCAGTAGCGGGTTGGAATCTCCGGTCATCGCGATTGTGGATCGAAACATACTCCTCGGCGATGCCATCGTCATTCCGCAGGGGACTCGGGTCATCGGATACAC
>JAEYQK010000014.1 GCA_023410055.1 Acidobacteriota bacterium | reverse complement strand
CATCGTCGGGAACCACGTCCACAACATGGCGACCTCGGGATGTCAGGCGGGCGGCGGCATCCTTAACGGTAACTTCAGTGGCGCTTCAAATGTGGACATCATCGGCAATGTCGTGCACGACATCGGCAATTACACGAAGCCGTGCTCGACACTGCATGGTATCTACACGGCCAACCCGGGTGGACGCATTTGGAACAACATCGTGTACCGGAACCAGGGATGGGGTATTCACACTTGGCACGCCGCTTCGCAGAACAATATTTCGAACAACACCGTCGTGAACAACGGCTACGGTGGAATTCTGGTGGGCGCCGGCGACGGAAGCTGGGTCAACAGCGGATCCGTGATCACCAACAACATCGTTTACCAGAACGGCCTGATGCCTGGAGCTAACGGCTACGGCATCGAAGAATACGGCAACACTGGACGCAATACATACCAGAACAACCTTGTCTCCGGCAACGGACCGAGCGACTGGAGGTTGCAGAACGGGAACACCTCTTCAGGTACGATCGGAGGTAATCCACTGTTCGCTTCGTACCAGCAGAACGGAACGAACAACAACTACCAACTTCAGGGATCGAGCCCAGCAATCAATAAGGGCACGGCTCTGGATGCTCCGGCGTACGACGCAAATGGGGCAAACCGGAACCAGGGTTCGGTTGACCTTGGATCCTACGAATACAACGCTGGCGGCGGCACCTGGCCCTATCAGTGGTAACAGCAATCCTGAGCTAGACGGGGCGAGGCGACTCGCCCCTTTTGCTTTTTCAGCGAGTGTCGAGTTTCGCGTTACGATAGAGACCATGAAGAACCGTGTGTTGACCGCAGTAGTTCTTGCAGCTCTGACTTTCTCAAGCGCCTTTCTCTTCGGCGCCAATAATCCCGCAAATTGGCGATCGCAACTTCTGGAATGGCGTGCGAAACGCGCCAAAAACCTGACCGCTCCCGAAGGATGGATGTCGCTTGTGGGTCTTGAGTGGCTGAAACAGGGCGACAACACCATTGGCGCAGCCGCAGGCAATTCGATCGTGCTGAAGAAGTCCGCTCCGCATCTTGCCATTTTCAAACTACACGGTCAGCAAGTGATGCTCGCAGCGCCCGTTGGCGGATTCCCTAAAGAGCTCACGGTTGATGGTCATGCGGCTCAGAATGGACAGACGATCGCACCTGACGATTCTGCTAATCCGACGAAACTCAAAATCGGAACGCTAACAATTCTCGTTATTCATCGTGGGGACAAATACGGCGTTCGCATCAAGGATTCGCAGTCGCCGACGATCACGGGTTTTCATGGACTGAAGTGGTATCCGCCAGACCTTGCTTACCGTGTGAAGGCAAAGTGGATACCCTACAATCCTCCCAAACAGAAACCGGTGCCGACGATACTTGGAACAACGGAGAACATGGTAGTGCCCGGAGTAGCTGAGTTCATGGTTCAAGGCAAGAGCTCTCGACTGGAACCGGTGCTTGAGGAGCCTGGGGACAAGCAACTGTTCTTTATCATGCGGGATGCGACCAGCGCGAGCACCACTTATGGCGCAGCCAGATTCCTCTACACAGATTTCCCCGATCATGGACTGACGCAGCCCGGGGAACTGTGGATCGACTTCAATCGTGCGCAGAATCCCCCCTGCGCCTATACACCATACGCGACGTGTCCGCTGCCTCCACCGGAGAACCGGCTGAAAATCGCGATTCCCGCCGGTGAGAAAAGGTACTCACACTGACGAATTCGTGATTGTGACAATCGATAGTTTGAATTTCTCAACTTTGGATTAAACCTGTATAAGTTGATCAGGTTTGTCGAACGTGGCGATTTAAGGCAACTTGCTCCACGGAAAAAACTGCTAAAGAGCCGGTAGGTGCCTCAGGAACCCAGAGCCCCCGGACAAACAAGTTCGGGGGCTTTTGACTATCAGCACAGGAATTATGAGAACGACTCACAACAACTCGCGCGCGATGGCCATGTGCATGTGCATGCCAATGTGCATGTGTATGTGTCGCGCCGGGAGGTGGGTCAAGCTGAGAAGTTGAACTTGCAAGAGGGCAGTTTAGGCAGTTCCCAAGTTCAGATTTTCGAACCGACCCACGGTCTTCCAGATCGCGGGTCGTTTGCTTTAGCAGGATCCGTGAGTCCGGAGGAAAGAACAACGATTCAGAACGACCCGGCACAGCCGGGCTTACGGAGAAAGCAATGAAACGCAATTTTCTTTTTGCACGTAGTTCCCGGTTGTCCCTTGTTGCAGCCGCAGTTCTGTTTGGCGCAACCTCATTATGGGCACAGAGCCTGAACTGGGAAGGCCAGACGGGCGCATTCGTCACGCCGTTCGCATACGCAACATCCTCTCCCAAGAACTCCATTGGACGTCCGACTGTCGCTTTCCATTACCTGAACGGCGGTTCGGTTGTCGGCAACGACTTTCAGACCTCGATCACCTTGGGACTCTTCAAGTACGCCGAGATCGGCTACACACGGGCATCAGTTGCTGGAGGCAGCACTCCCGGTCTGAGCCCGCTTTTCGAGAACGGCTTCAACATCTTCCACGGGAAGGTCAACGTTCTGCCGGAGAACTCATTCAAGAAGAAGTATCTGCCGGCGATCGCCGTGGGATTCGTCGCACGAACAAACGTCAAACGCGTCGGGGGCGTCATCACCGACAAAGAAACGAGCAATGGCGACTTCTATATCGCCGCAACGAAAACGATCACGCAGACCAAGACCGTGCCGATCGTGCTCAACTTCGGCGTGAAGGAGACGAACGCTTCACTGCTCGGAATTTCGGGCAATTCACCCAGTTGGGGACCACGTCTGTTCGGGGCAGCGGGATTCGTACTGCCGGGACCAAAGAAGAGCAAGGTCGTTGTAGGTTCTGAAGTTCTGCAACAACCACACCGCATTCAGAACCTTCCCGGCGCGACGCTCCCGACGACGCTCACCTATTTCGCTCGTGTTCTTCCGGTGCCGGAGAAACCTTTCAACCTTGACTTCGGTGTCGCGCAGGCCGCTGGCCGAGTGCTGCCGGGCGCAGACGTGAAAGCCCGTGCTCAATTCGCCTTCGGTGCTTCGTACAGGTTCTAGTTCGCGGCAGTTCCCCTTCGAGCATGCTGTTGGCTTTAACGCGGTGAAGCACAAAAAAAAACGAGATTCGATAAACAAGTTCCACGAGGAGAAAACATGTCGCAAGAAGAAAAGCAGCTTGGTCTAGCAACGTTGGCCGTTCATGGCGGACAGCAACCCGATCCCACTACGAATTCCCGCGCGGTTCCGATCTACCAGACGACGTCCTATGTTTTCAACGACGCCGATCATGCCGGGCGACTGTTCGCATTGAAGGAGTTCGGCAATATCTACACGCGGATCATGAACCCAACTACCGACGTCTTCGAAAAGCGCATTGCGGCACTAGAAGGCGGAGCGGCGGCGTTGGCAGTCTCGTCGGGCCAGGCTGCGGCCACGCTAGCAATCACAACGCTGGCCAACGCCGGCGACGAAATCGTCTCCACGACTTCGCTGTACGGCGGAACCTATAACCTATTCCATTACACGCTGCCGAAGCTGGGGATAAAGGTCCGGTTCGTGGACGGAGCGGACTATGACGGTCTGCGCAATGCCATCAACAACAAGACCAAGGCACTGTACACGGAGACCGAAGGCAATCCGAAGCTTGACATTATCGACATCGAAAAGCTGGCCGAGATTGCACACTCACACGGTGTTCCCCTCATCATTGACAACACCACGCCCTCTCCGGCGCTCTGTAGACCGATACAGTGGGGCGCTGACATAGTTGTGGAGTCGGCGACGAAGTTCATCGGCGGGCATGGAACGTCCATAGGCGGCGTTATTGTTGACGGCGGCAACTTCGACTGGAAAGCTTCGGGCCGCTTCCCTGATTTTGTAAACCCAGATCCCTCGTACCACGGCGTATCGTTCACCGAAGCTTTCGGGCCGCTGGCGTTCATCCTGAAAGCACGCGTACAGGGACTGCGTGACACGGGTGCTTGCCTATCGCCGTTTAATTCTTTCCTGCTGTTGCAGGGCGCCGAGACATTACATCTGCGCATGCAGCGGCACTCCGAAAACGCACTTGCAGTCGCGCAGTTCCTGGAAAAACACAAGGAAGTGGCATGGGTTAACTACCCAGGACTGGCGTCGAGTAAGTACAACGAGCTCGCGAAGAAATACTTGCCGCATGGTCGCGGCGCATTGCTGACGTTCGGCATCCGTGGTGGATTTGAAGCGGGCAAGGCCTTCATCAACAACTTGAAGCTGTTCAGCTTGCTGGCGAACATTGGTGATGCGAAGTCGCTGGTGATCCATCCGGCATCAACAACGCATCAGCAACTGAGTTCTGAAGAGCAGTTGTCGACCGGTGTGACGCCCGATCTGGTGCGACTTTCGATCGGCATCGAGGATATCAATGACATTCTCGCGGACCTCGATCACGCGCTGACAAAGAGCGCTGCCTCAAAGAAAACGGCAGGAGCAGTCTAGGAGCAACCACCCAAGAGTCGGATGATCGCGGCGGACAAGGTATCCGCCGCGAGATCTGGCTTCTACCTTGTTCCCGAGTCTCTGGCCTGAGTAACCGTGATTTGCCGGGCTATGTAGTCTTTGCCGTCGAACTGCGCCGAAACGTTAACGTCCGCATCAACGCCCAAGTTCTCGTAATTACCGCGTGCTGGATCGAACTGAATCTCGTACGTCTTGCCGTCCGTCTGGTTCTGGACCGCAAGTTTCGCCGCTCGCAAGTCCAAATAGGTCACACGCCCCGCGAACGTGAATGTCTCACCTGGTCGGGCCGTGACAGTAATTTCTTGGGCGATGCCGTTCTTGCCCGAATCGGGTGCGAACTTCACGTTTACGAGCGCACCTTCCCGGAGATCAGAAGCTGACGATGCTTTTCCCGTAACCACCGTGTTAGGAGTCAGCCGAAACGCCACTGATTCTGACGAGAGCGAGTCTCTTATTACGACTGTCCTTCTACCCGGATCGTAGCCTTCGATCTGCCCCTGGGCGTATGCCGGACCCGATCTAGTCCCCACGCGAATGTTGCGCGCAAAGATGGTCGTTCCGACCAGCTGTGTATCCACATACACGCGATCGCCTTTGCGGATCCCCATCTGCGTGGTCTCCACACCGTCGCGATAAATGTGAGTACGTTCGTCAAAGGAGAACTTCATCTTCTTGCCACCAAATGCCTCGACGGTCAACCGGTCACGGACACGATCAACACCAACAACCTTGCCACCAACCAGGGATACGTTGCCTTTCGGCAGCGTTGGCAGATCCATGAGAGGATCCGCATCGTTGTCTACCGCCGTTCCGAAAGGATTCGATGGTACCGAAGTGGAAGGAGCAGCAATGCTAGAAGGTCCTTGCTGCTGTTGAGTCGAAGACTGAGCGAAAGCTGTGTAGCCACAGAACAATGCCAAGAGCAAGACTTTGGTAACTGACTTCATAGCTCGTGTTCCTGATTTGGCTTTGATGCGAGCCATGCGCACCGTGGTAGCGGTCCAGTGGCGAAGAATGCGCTCAATTCAGGCCAGCTTACGTTTTTCTGCCGCCGCGCGAGTGCCCCCAGCAAACACCGCTTCCACTCGCGCCATCAAATCCGATCAAAAGCGGCGTTAGTAGCACTCGCGAGTTCAGCGGCGTGTAGCGGCGAATACTGAAAGTGTTGTGTTCGTGCACACGTCGCTCCCGCCGCGGAGGCATCATGAGTTTTCGTCCCCTAGCTGCTCTGGTCTGCACCATCGTGCTGGTCGCAGCCACTGCTGTCGAAGCGAAGGACATCCGCATTAGTATCCCAAAGCGCACGAAAGCAACACCTGTCCAGCAACTCAACCGTGACGGCGTCAAGGCGGTGGAGCGTCACGATTACGACAAAGCAAAAAAGCTCTTCTACAGGGCCTACCTGCTGGATCCCGATGACCCATTCACGCTCAACAACCTTGGCTACATCGCGGAACTTGAGGGCGAGATCGATCGCGCACAGCGCTATTACGAACTGGCCGCACAGCAGCGCTCCGACGCCACAATCGACGCCAGCAACGACGAGACCGTGAAAGGCAAGCCGGTAGCGAAAGTCGCAGGAAACGCCGCCGACACTGGTATGCAGATCAATCGCATCAACGTTGAAGCGATCAACTTGTTGCGCAAGGACCGTGCCCCTGAAGCCGACATGCTGCTCCAGAAGGCTCTCGCGCTTGATCCCAAGAATCCTTTTACCCTCAACAACATTGGCTATGCAAAGGAGAAAGAAGGCGAACTCGATGCGGCGCTCGGCTTTTACACTTCCGCTGCAAATCTCGCTTCCAGCGAGCCGGTCGTCGTCACGCTCAACAAAGACTGGCGCGGTCAGCCGATAAGCGATGTGGCATCGGAAAACGCAAAGAAGTTGCAGAAAATCCTGCGCAAAGCCGAGTCTCCTTCCGAACGCGTCGCACGACTGAACCTAGAAGGTGTATCTGCCCTGAATCGCAATGATCGCCGCGCGGCCCGCAACTACTTTGAGCAGGCGTATAAGCTCGATCCTGACAATGCATTCACGCTGAACAATATGGGCTTTGTCGCCGAGATGGACGGCGACCGCGAGACCGCGAACTATTATTACGAGAAGTCCGCCGAGGCGCGTGGCAACGGTGCACGTGTAGATGTCGCAAGCCGCCGCGACATGGAAGGCCGCCGCATCCGCGAGGTCGCGAACATCGGCGACGATAAGGTAGCAGCGCGCATGGAACAAGAACGAGAAGCGCGTGCGCGTCAGGGAGGGCCGATCGAGTTGAAGCGTCGCGACAACGCGCGGGTGGTGGAACCGCAAACAACGCCTGCGCCGGACACGACAGATCAGCCTCAACCTCCGCAGCAGTAGATTACGTCAATCTGAAGAGATGGTTGGGCGGTCCGATTCCCTTGCCGATTGGGTAAGCTTTTTCTATCGCATCACGAACGAATTGTTTTGCTGCCGATACCGCATCGCGAACGGATTCTCCCAACGCCAGATTGCACGCGATTGCCGTGGCAAACGCGCATCCCGTGCCATGAGTCGAACGAGACTGGATCAAATTCGCGCGAAAATGCTCGACCCCCGCCCCCGTACTCAGCACATCCGTCGCCTCGTCGAGGTGCCCTCCTGTGATCACCACATTCGGAGTGCCCATGCGATGCAGATGCGTCGCGGCCGTCTCCATCTCGGGGAGCGAGGTCACGGTCGTTCCGGTCAGTACGGCGGCTTCGTACAGGTTTGGTGTCACGACAGTCGCGAGCGGGATGAGGCGTTTGCGCATGATCGTCAGGCCTTCCTGGCCCAGCAGTAGACTCGCGCCCGAGGACGAGAGCACGATGGGATCGAGCACGACGTTGGGCAGGCGGTTCCTACTCAGGAAGTCGGCGACTCTGTCTGCGACGTCGGAGGAGCCCAGCATTCCGATCCGGACAGCAGCGATGTCGACGTCAGAGACGAGTTCTTCCAGAGTGTCGAGCACGAGTCCTGGAGCGACGGGCTGCACTGCCTTCACGCCTTGCGTTGTCTGCACGGTCAGGGCCGTGATGCACGCGACACCGTAGCAGCCGTGTGCGGCGATGGTCTTGATGTCGGCAGTTGTGCCTGCTCCCGAAGATGGGTCGAAACCTGCGATGGTGAGTACGATCGGGGGCATCTTTCGCTTCCTGTCATTCTTTAGGTTGTTGGCGCAAACGCTGACAACAAAGAGCTTAACACTATGGTACATACCTGCCATCCGCTAAGATCGTAATCTTATGCGGTTACCAACTGCGTCTGGCGGGGGATCATCTAAGATAAACAACCCCGCCACATCGGGGGAACACCGAGGAAAGCGGCTTCCCTTTCTCAGTTAGTCTTTTCGAACCTTGCCGCTTTCGTCATGCCCAGGTTCGATCCCGTAGTATCTGGCCTACGGGTTTTGGGCCAAACCTGAGATAGAACGAGGCGTTTGCATGAGACTACTAATAGCTCATGTGCTGGTGATTTTAGTTTCAATCCCCAGCCTGGGTGCAGCAAGTCGGCTGAACAACTCGGAGTCAAACCAGGCTCCCAAGGTGAACCAGAAACAAGCCCTGAATAAGCCAAGAACGCGTCAGGCGGCCAGCAAGACGGCAGTCCGGCGTCATTCAGGACATCGCCCGTACCAGATTGGCAAGGCATCATGGTACGGCAAGCACTTCCACGGCAAAAAGACGGCCAGCGGCGAACGCTACGACATGTTCCAGTTCACCGCGGCTCACAAGCAACTTCCGCTCGGCACTTACGTCAAAGTCACGAACCTGCGTAATGGCCGATGGGTGGTCGTGAAGGTAAACGACCGCGGTCCAGTACCACAGTCCAGAATCATCGATCTCTCATACGGTGCAGCGCAGATGCTCGACATGCGCGCGCACGGGATAGAGCGGGTGGAACTGGACGTAGTCGAACCTCAGACCGTGGCGCAACTGCGCTCCGGGCTGTTCGCCGAGGAATCGGAGATCGCCGGATTGCAGTAGCGAAACAACAGTGACCAGTGGTTAGTGGCGAGTGGCCAGTCGGGCTGGCAATTCGTCACTCGCCGCTGGCCATTCTCTTACCCTCTCGAGCGATTGTTGTCATTCCGAGCGCAGCGAGGAATCCCTTTAGCAACACAACATAGTGCCTAACTAGTACCCGATTTCTCTGAGTACCCCCCTCCCCCTACCCTTCTCTGTACGACTGATGGTCTAAAGGAGTTGGCTGCAAAAATCTGACTGATCACTGATCAGTCGTCGCATTCGCGCCGGCGTGTGCCTTTGTTACTCATCAGGCACTGTCTTCAGCTGCGTACACTTTGCCTTACTTCGAGCGTAGCAGATGGAGGGGTGGAAACCCGACAGGAGGGCGAGAAGTATTTCGCGTGTGGAATGAGAGAGATGCGGGAGGTAAAGTAGGCAACGACTCTTGACAGCGCCTTAAGTTCGCCATGCATACCCGCAAATAACACGAGGGTGCCACTTCCTTATCACCGATAGCGCGAGCCATGCAGGATGCAATCAACGGATGTATTGCCGGAAGATCTCCGCATCGTACCTGTCTCATCACCACAAAATATGGCTGATTCCTTTGGCATTCGGGTTGGAATAGGCACAGCAATAACGGTGTACTGCGCGATCATGGCATTAGGATTCCGGGAGCACCGCGTAATTTCGTAGACGTACGATTTTCTCTCGGTGTTCTTGTACAGCAGGCGCAGTTCAGGTGTTGAAACACTCTCGGGTGGTCGCTTGAATCCCACAAGTTCATCCATTGAGCACACGTATCGGCCCGTGTTGCGGTATGACTGTTCCTGAAGCACCATTAGTTCCGTCATCACTCCCTCCGCGATCTGCTCTTCATCCCGAGCCGAATCGTGGTCAAGCATCTTCTCATCGTCATAGTCCCTTAATAGGTGCTGAACCATCTGGTCATTACGGAATTGAGTAATCGCGGCGCTGATGATACCCCAGGTGACTAGCAAGAGCAGAAGGGTCAGTACCAGTTGCACCGAGGCGATCACCATTGCGGCTTTTGCGGTGCCTTCACCATGCAGACTGCTATCGCGAGCGACATTTCGCTTAGCAAAGAACGCCAGTATCAGGGCAGTAATGCCCAGCGGAATGATAAAAGCGACAACGCTGAGTATCACCGCAGCCAGGGCCATGCGACTGTGTCTAGTGCGATTGATCGGATTCGAAATGCCTGATGAGTTCATGTGCGTCACTCGACTCGCTCGCCATCAGTAGGGCAACCATATATGTGCCATGAAGGATCGAAGCTGTGCTTCACCGGGTAGCGCCAGATAGTCTCAGAACTATCCACACAATAGTCAGGGAGAGGAAGACGAGCAGCAAGTGGCCCATATGTACGTGGAACGGCAGTAACGATGTACGCGCCTTCACGGAGTCCACAACGAATGTCGTACCTGGCGAGTCTTTGGCGAAGCTCGATTTCACCGGTTTGCAGCCCTATTTCCAGCGCACACCCATAGCGATTGTCGTTTCGGGACGCATACTCGTGCTCCCTGTAGCGTATTACCTGGAGCGCGGCAACGAGGTGTTCCTGTAAGACCTCTGCTTCCCTGGCATCCGGTTCCTTGTCTGGATCTCCGCCCGATAACATTGTTCCAACCAGCGCTGCACGGATAGTCGATTCGTTCGGACCTCCGCCGACAGAATGCGCCAATCTCCACATGCCGATGATGACGGGAATGATTATCAAAGAGACGGCAATGACCTGAAGATAAGCAAGTATCAGCGCCGTGAACGCCAACGCTGTACCTTTCTGCCTGCCATTGCTCTTTGCTATCTCGCTTCGCGATATATGACCGAACGCGATCGCCGCAATGCCGACCGGCACCAGAAAGGCCAGGAAACTCATCACAAGGCTGGCCACAGCCATCTTGCTGTTCTTCGGTTCTAATATCTTCACCTCCACAGGCGGAGGTGGCGGAGATGGTTCGGGAGCGAGGGGCTTTGCGCACCCGCGACAATACTTTCGCCCCTCAACGTTGTCGAACGAACAATGTGGGCAGATCAATTTAGCTCCGGATGAAAAGCGGAAACAGTCTAGCACTTAGGCAGTTTTTCAGTGAGTACCTAAACCAGAACATTTTTGACAGCACCACCCTCACGATTCCAAAACTCAAATACTCGGGTACCGCACACCCATAAGGGAGGGCAAACTCACACAGGCGGTGATGACCTGAGCGCAGGTTGGCCTTTGTTGGCAGCAAATCACTGACTGGAGGGGGAGGGGGGATAGGTAGTACCGGTACTAACTAGTACTCTTTCAAGCGAGATTCGGGTCGTGCGGGAGAAGGCAGGTCCCTCGACTCCGCCCCGAGGACGGGGCTGCGGTTCACCCCGCTCAAGCCAGAACCGGGCTTGAACGGGGCACCAACCATCTCGATTTTGCCGATATGGAATTCGGTTCCCGCGGCGTAATGGCTGCGTGACTGTTGGCGGGACATGTGGTCGGTGATAACCGGCGCAGGAAGTCCGGGATAGGTGATCATGCCGCTGTGGATGTCGTGGCTGAGGTCAACGAAGGAATGCTTGTTCGTGGTCATCGTTCTTGCCTGAGTGAATATGGTGATGCGAGTTTAGCACCTGTGATTTTGTGCGATACCTTACCACAATCCTGTGGCCGTCGAGTTCGACGCGAGATCAGGCGCACCCTCCCCTAAAAGGGGAAGGGTGCGGCACCCATTTCTGGTATGACCATCAAAAGAGCGCGGCACCCCGCCTTCACTCACTTCGCAAGGCCCACATCGGTTCTACAGAGGCGGCACGACGGGCAGGGATGTATCCAGCTAAGGCACCGGCCGCGAACAGGACGACACTGGAGACGGCGATCGTCACTGGGTCTGATGGAACCAGAGCAAACAACTGGGTCTTGACTAGACGTGCCGCCAGAAGTGCCGAGGGCAGACCGATTGCGGCGCCAGCGAGAAGCAGGGCGAAGGTCTCGCGCATCACCAACCAGAGCACATCGCCTTTTTGCGCGCCGACAGCCAGGCGGACACCGATTTCCACCGTTCGTTGTGAAACACGGTATGCCAGAATTCCGTAGATTCCGATAGCGCCTAACGCCAGCGCCAGAATGGCGAAGAAGCTTGCCAGCGTGGCGAGCATGCGGTCCTGAAGCAACTGAGCTTGAATCACCTGCGGAAGCGTTCTGACGTCACTGATCAGCACGTCGCGGCCGGTAGCTTCGATCTCGCGGCGGACAGCGGCCGCCAAGGTCTGCGGCTCAGATATTGTACGCACGTGCATCACGTAGGAAGAACGTGGCGGATCCTGCCACATCGAGTAGAAGACCATCGGGCGGGGCTGCTCGCGCACCGCCCCATACTTGGCATCGCCTACTACACCGACGATCTCGTACATGCCAGTTGAGGACTCACCGCGATTGCCAAAGTGTTTGCCAATGGGGTCCTCGTTGCCGAAGAATCGACGTGCGAACGCCTGATTGACTACGGCTACCCAGGGTGAGCCTTCACGATCCCGCTCATTGAACTCGCGCCCCTTCAGGAGAGGGATGCCCACGGTTGCAAAGAAGCCGGGAGTGACTGAGTTGTCAGAGACCCTGACGTCGCGAGAAGGCTGCCCGGGTCGCCCGATCCAGAGTGTCTGATTCCAGCCTCCATTTCCGAAAACTGCATCTCCGGCAAGCGCCACATTTTGTACTCCGGGCAGGCCCGAAACTTGCGTTGGCAGCTGCATCCAGAACCGCTGTGTCGGGACAACAGACTTCTCTGCCAGGCGAACATCCATGAGGAGCAGGTTCTCGCTAGCGACGCCCAGTTCGGTGGTTTTCAGATTTCTTAAGCTTCGAGCAAACAGCCCAGCGCCGATCAGAAGGACCAGCGCCACGCCGATCTGAAGCATAAGGAGCCCCTTCGCCAACGGCCTGCTCCAGGTGCCTGCCTGCGGCCCGAGTTTGTGTATCGAGGTTGACAGTTCGGCGCGCGTCGCACGGATAGCAGGCATTACTCCGAATAGCAGCCCCGTCACGAGCGAGAGGGCAAAGCCGAAGCCCAGCAGGCGATGGTTGAGATGGAAATCGAGTGCTACGGTCTGTGGATCGCGTACCAGCAAGCTGAGCAGGAGACGGTGCCCCCAAGCTGCGGCGATCAGCCCTAGTGCACCGCCGGCCATAGAGAGAAGAACGCTCTCCATCATCAATTGACGGATCAACTGCTGTCGCCCAGCTCCCATGGCCAGCCGAATACCGATTTCCCGCGAGCGCGAAGCGGAGCGGGCCATAAGGAGATTCGCCAAATTGAGGCAAGCGATGAGCAGAACTAGACCTGCCAGGCAAAGGAGGATTTTCAGAGTATATTGATATTCCCAGAAGGCCCAGCGTACGCCCGACGTGCCTGTGATGGCGTGGTTCACCAGGAGCCTTTGCGCGAAGAATGCGTTGCGCTCACGTTCGGATGACTTCTTGAGTTGCTCGCGATGCGATTCTAGCGCTTGCCGAAAAACGGGTTCAATTTCGGCACGGGTGCGCTCAATCGATGTCCCGGGGCGCAGCCGCCCCATTACCCAGACCTGGCTGGGATCATCGATTGCGAGAGGAATCCACAGATCCGGAGCTGATCCGCGGTTGATACCAAAGAACTCCGGCGGCATAATGCCCACCACGGTGAAGTGCCGGTCAGAGAGTAGAACGTCTGAACCGAGCACAGATGGAGATCGTCCGAACTCTCGGGTCCAAAAGGCATAGCTGATTACTGCGGCCTCATTTCCTTCGCCCGGCTTGTCATCTTCTGGGGTGATGGCGCGCCCAATAAGAGGCCGCACTCCGAGCGTCTGAAAGAAAGAGCCGGAGACTTCATTTGTTCCGACTTCCACAGACCGGGAGTTTGTTCGGAGTACATCACGGGAGTCCCTCACCGCGAAGACGTCAGAGAGAGGACCGTGGTTAACACGAAGGTGTTCGAAAAAGGATTTGGGGAAGTTGGTCATCATCGCGCCATCCGGGGCGGCTCTGACGAACTCGACCAATTCCTCCGGGGCCTTCACAGGCAACGCCCGGAGCAGCACGGCGTCGATAACGCTGAAGATCGCGGCATTGGCTCCGATTCCCAGGGCGAGCGACAGCAACGCCACAGCGCTGAATGACGGAGCCTTGGCCAAGGCGCGGATGGCATACCTCAAGTCTCGCCAGAGTGTTTCGACAGCTGAAAGTGTCCGGGTTCTCAAGGACATCATCACTCCCCGTGCGCTATTAAAAACGGAACAATTCTACGCCACTTGAAGGAATCGACTAAAAATACAGTGGTGAATAACCGTCTACGCACCGAGGATGTCGGGCGAGCAAACCATTCTGCCAGATCTTCACGAAATCAGGGCAATCCCTCTGTATTACGAATGCACGTAAAGTGCCGATTGTGAGAAATTCTAAGTGGCTGTAAAGCCGGAACTTAACGTTCCTTTTGCTCATGGGATGTCGCTATGGCCGTTCGTGCGCGGACACAGCCGTCCAAAAGCGGACGATTCAACTAGTACCGGTTCCAAGCGAGATTCGGGTCGTGCGGGAGAAAGCAGGTCCCTCGACTCCGCCCCGAGGACGGGGCTGCGCTCGGGTTATCGGGTCTCGCCATCTGTACAACTCAGGCACCACATCTTGGTAGCTAAAGGGATTCCTCGCTGCGCTCGGAATGACGGGACGTTCGGGACGCGCTCCCCACTCGGGACGACTAACGTTCGAGAGGCTGCGTTCACCCCGCTCAAGCCAGAACCGGGCTTGAACGGGGCACCGACTCCGCTACCAGATTCCGGGCAGGAGGCGGTAGCGGGTGCGGGTGGCGAATTCGGCGTAGCCGGGGAGTTCGCGGCGGAGGGTGCGGTCTTCGAGGGCGGTGCGGCAAACCATCAGCGCGACGATTACGCCGCCGACGGCGAGCGCACATAGCGATCCGAGGATGAGCGGCGTCGAGACGTACATCAGGACGGCGCCGACGTACATTGGGTGGCGTACGTAGCGGTAGGGGCCCGAGTCACAAACGGTGTGTCCGCGCTCGGTTTGTATGCGGACGGTGGTGGCGGCGAAGCGGTTGACGGCCATCACGCTGCCGACGAAAACCATCGCGATAGCAAACAGCGCGATGCCCAGATAGACGAAGGCGAACGGCATGTGCGTCCAGTGGAAGCGCCTTGCATCAAGCCCGGCCACGGCTAGCTGCACGTAGATGAGCGGGTAATAGATCGACAGGATGATCTTGTCGAAGCGCTTGGTTTCGGCGGGCATCCAGTCGGAGCGCGCTTCGACGAGAGTGGGATTGTAGCGCTTGGCCATGTTGCCGGCGGCTCCGACGCCGACGACATACAAACCGAAGCAGATCCAGCCGCGGATCCAGATGAAGGTCCCGGCACTGCCAAACAGGGCGGCAATCCAGAGGCCGATGAAAACAAGCGTCATCAGCGATGCCTTGCGGGATCGGGGCGGTTTTGTTGCGACAGTTGTGCTGTTCATGGGTTGCCGCATTGTAGCATTTGGGTCGTGAGGCGAGATGTAGAAGAGTACTCAGTACTCGGTACTCAGTACTCAGTACTCAGAAGGCGCTCTTGAGGTCTGCTAAAACGTTCAGAGAAAGAGTTTAGTAGGTTTACTGCGTACTTTGTTACTTCTTGTATTCCGTGGGCTGCGGGCCTTGCTCGAGCGTCTTGCGATCCCAGATCATGCCGTTGCGGTTATAGCTGGCGATCTCGAAATCTTGCGTAAGTTCGAGTGCGTCGGTGGGACACGCGTCTTCACACAGGCCGCAGAACATGCAGCGGCTGAGGTCGTACGTGAAAGTGGTGAGCTCTTTGCGCTTGGTGGCGGGATTGCGTTCGCTGCTGACGACGATCAGGCGCTCGGGACACGCGAGCGCGCACAGGTCGCAGGCGATGCACATCGTCTCGTTGGTATCGGGATTGACGTTGAGCCGCGGTGCTCCGCGATAGCGCTCGGCTACCTGCGGCCGCTGCAGCGGGTACTGCTCGGTGTAGACCTCTTTCGGATGCTGGTAGCGGAAGGTCAGCGACAGACCTTTGATGAGGTCCACCAGAAACAGCTTATTGAGGGCCTTCTTCATCCCGAGCGGCACAAGTCACCCCTGTGAAATCAACTGCACACGGTTAGGATGCTGTGGGGGTTCTGCTCGTTGCGGAATTGTGTATAGGACGGATATGGACGGGGCAAAGCCCCGTCCCTACACGACAGTCCTACTTGCGGAATCGCGCGAACAGTCCCGTGCCCAGTGAGCCCAGACCGAGCAGCACAAGCAGCGGCAACTCGCTTCCCGTTTGTGGAAGCTGCTGGTTGTTCTGCATGTCGGTGATGGTCTTGGGTGGAGCCGGAGGATTGCTGGTTGTCGCAGGTTGCTCGCTTGGTGGAGGAGGCGGAGTGGCCTGCGCCATCTGATTGTTCTCAGGCGCGGGTTCCGGTGCGGGAGTTGGTGCTGGTGTTGGAGCAGTTGCCTGCGCCGTAGCGGTGCTGCTCTGAGGCTTCGTGTTACTCGCGACTGCAGCACTGTTCACGCGCTCCATGGGACGCGGGGTGACTTCTGTTCCCTCGGCCGTTCCATCCGCCAAGGCGGAACTTGCTGGTCCGGGATCTGCGCCTGCGATCTCCCCCCAGTGCGGATTGGTCGTTCCCGGAACGTCGTTGGAGGCCATCTGCTGCGGCGGATTCGTATCGGTGTTGGTGGGCGAGGTGGACGTCGCAGGCGTCTCGCTGGTCACAGGCGGCGTAGTCTCCGCACCGGTCGCCGGATTGGCGGTTGTACCGCTACCGGTCGAGGCGTTACCGCTCACGCTTCCCGCCAGACTGGCGGACGCGGCGCTCTGATCACTCGTTGTCGCCGACGAAGTCGCGGTGCCGGTGGTTCCGGCCGTGCTCGCCGCACTATTGTCGGCGTTCTCGTTGCTGGCGGTGCCGGTCATGGCTGCGCTAGGATTCGTGCAGTGATCGGCGATGTGCTTCATGCTGGTCACGTTGAAGGAAGTCGCAGCGGACGAGTTTGCACCAGCCGACGATGCACCGGCCGACGCGCTCGAACTGGCGGGCGTTCCGGTCACGGAGACTTCGTGCCCGACGTGGGCCGTCATGTCGTTGGTGCTGCCGGTCAGTTGCCAGCTCTTGCCGGACTGGTCGGTCAAGATGTAACTGCCGTTCGATCCGCTAAGGCATCCCTGGATCGTTTGGGTCTGGGCTGACATGTCGCTGGTAGAGGTCTGCGAATTCGCGGACGACTGGCCTTGGCCGGTCGAACTCTGGCCTGATGTGCTTTGATCTTGCGTACTACTTGATCCTGATGTCTGTGCCACGCCCACTGCGGCGGCGAGCAGCAGAATCGCTGCGAATGCGGGAAATCTTTTCATCATGGTGCGCTCCTGCAGGGCTCTCTGTGACGGTGGCGGTTACTCTGTTAGAGCGGATTAGGCAAGGACGGGTTTGCCCCGATGAGAGGCAGCATGGCCGTAAGCGGCTGATTCTGCTTAGGTTCCGCTACAATGGTGTGAACTGATGAACGTAC
Source organism: Acidobacteriota bacterium (assembly GCA_023410055.1). Classification (GTDB taxonomy): domain Bacteria; phylum Acidobacteriota; class Terriglobia; order Terriglobales; family Acidobacteriaceae; genus JAEZPW01. The sequence continues at coordinate 318 of JAEYQK010000014.1, read as the reverse complement.
CGGACGAAATCTGGATGGAAGAAGCGTTGCGCGAAGCTCTGCGCGCGGAAGCTGCGGGAGAGGTCCCGGTCGGCGCGGTGGTCGTTCACGAGGGGCGGATCATAGGGCGGGGGTGCAATCGCAATCTGCTGGACAACGATCCGACTGCGCATGCCGAAATCGTCGCGATGCGTGAAGCCGGGCGCGCACTGGGGAATCACCGTCTGATTGACTGCGAGTTGTACGTGACGATCGAGCCGTGTGCGATGTGTGCGGGGGCGATGGTTCATGCGCGGCTGAAGCGGCTGATATATGGAGCGGACGACGTGAAGGCTGGCG
>JAEYQK010000058.1 GCA_023410055.1 Acidobacteriota bacterium | reverse complement strand
ACCCTAGTCCTGCGCTCCCAGCTGCGGCAGGGAGTTCGGCTCGGATTCCAGCAGGAGTGCCGGAATCGCCTCGCTCTCAACTATCGGTTCGACCACCGGGGGTTTCGGGTAAATCTGGTACTTGTCGTTGTAGGTGTTGAACACCATGACGTGGAAGACAGGCTGGCGCCGTTCTTCGATCGGATCGATGGCGCCGCGGTTCCTGAGCGGCAGGAAGTAGGCTTCGATCCACTTCTTCTCTTTCTTGGTAAGGCCGCGCTTCAGGATATCGACGGTGGTGCCGGTCATGTGGGTCGACGCGGTCTCGCCGTCCTGAGGGGCGGCGTTCTTGTTGCGGCGGCGGAGCTTCTTCTGCTGCTCGGCCGTGCGCACGAGCGACGTCACCTGGATTTGTTTGTGGAATTCTTCGTAGAAGGCCTGGCTGAGATCGTTGAGGAAATCACGGGTCCACGGACGGCAATAGCGGCGGTTGGGCAGCAAGTTGCCCGCTACCCAGAGCGAATCGGTGCTGGCGACAGGGACCAGTTCCTGCGAAGCGATGAGCTCTTCGAGCTCCTCGTCGTTCATAATGCGGGGCAGTTGAAGCTCGTCGATGTGTACGTTTTCGCGAACCAGCATTTCATGGGAGCCCCGGAACAGAGGGTTCCAGACTACCCGCCTGGCCCGCTGCGACGTCCTCTTCGTGCGCCGGGAACGGGTGGTGCCGTGCAGGGCGAATACTTGCGTCGCCAGGAGCGAGAAACAAATTAGCGCAAGGACGAAAGAAAGACGTTTAGACACCTGAAAACCTCTATGAAATCGTGAATAGATGTTGTGAATTCTACACTACGAATCCGGCCGGGTGTCTCGATTACCGAAGGGCCGACCCCCCTTGGTAAACGATGAACATAGGACGCGTACTTAGGTCAGCTTGGCTGTACGCCAAATTACGCGGGGGTTGCGCCAAGAATGCGCCGAGTTGCACATCTAGGGTGCAAAACGCTGCACCTTAAGGCTTTAATCCTAAGGACAGCTTTTCAGAATGTCGGCTGGCGTTTTGCCCATCTCCCGTAAGTGCCTCAAACTTAAGGCGTCGTGGCGCTTGGCCAGCCGTACGCCGTTCTCGTCGCGCAGCAGATCGCAGTGGTAGTAGGCGGGAGTTGTTAAGCCCAGGGCCCGCTGGAGCAGGAGCTGTCGCGCCGTGGATTTCAGCAGGTCTACGCCGCGGACGACCTCGGTGATGGCCATGGCCGCGTCGTCCGCAACGACAGCTAGCTGGTACGCCGGAACGTCATCGCGCCGCCAGACGACGAAGTCGCCGAAGTCGCGGCCTGCGGTGAACGATTGTGGCCCCTGCCGTAAGTCGTTGAAGGCAATCGCATCGCCGTCAGGAACCTGAAAGCGCCAGTTCGCACCGGCGGGAGCGTCGTACTTGCGCGCCTCAGCCACGCGGCAGCGGCAAGTTCCGGGATAGAGCGGTTCGTCGTCAAGGTCGTGCGGAGCCGAGGCCGATTGCGCCAGGTCCTTGCGCGAGCAGAGGCAAGGATAGATGAATCCGCCGTCGCGCAGCTTGCGCCAACATTCGAGATAGCGCTCGCGGCACTCGCTCTGGGAATAGGGCCCGTAAGGACCGCCAACATCGGGCCCTTCCGTCCACTCGATGCCGAGCCAGTGCAGGTCCTCGATCATCGCCGTGACGTACTCAGGCTTCGACCGCTGCGGATCGAGGTCTTCGTTGCGCAGAACCAGCGTGCCGCGATGCTCCCGCGCCCGCTGGTACGCCCGCCAGAACGTGCAGGCGTGTCCGAGATGGAGCAGGCCCGTTGGCGAAGGAGCAAGGCGTCCGCGGTAAGGGGTGAGGGTCACGGGAAAATTGTAAACAAAAGTCAGAAGATCGTGAGATTCAGAAGATCAGAAGATTGCGAATCGCAAAATCTCACAATCGCGAGATCAGGCCACATCTGCCGGAACCGGCAGATGTGGGGCACCCGAGATCGTCATTGTTGTAGTTCGCCAAAATGGAATACTCAGGCTGCAACTCTGCAGCTCGAGATTCTGGCTATTGCAACGTCACCGAGATGGCGACGTTTTTTTGTACCCCGCCGGCGCTCACTCCTACCTGCAATTGCGTACTGCCCGTTACTGCCGTCCGAACCGCTCCAGAGGCCGATGACAAGTGCTGGCCGTCACCAGAGTACCGTGCCGTAAGCGAATGAGTTCCCAGCGCAAGTGCACTGGTTTGAATCTGTGCGCTACCGTTGGAAACGGCAACCGGGCCGCCGATGGGATTGGTGCCCGAGAAGAACGTTACGTTTCCTGTTGCTGTTCCAGACGTCGCGACTGAGGCCGTCAGAGTGAGCATTGTTCCTTGCGGCACTTTCGGCGCAGAGACCATCAAGGAAGTGGTGCTAGCCACAGGGTTCGGACCACCGCCACCAGAATTTCCCCCGCCGCCACCACCGCAGGAGTTGAGCAAGAATGCGCTGGTAATGATGAGTACGCAGGCTGTTCCGCGCGGGCTTCTTGCTCCCACGAAAACAGTGCAGACGGCGAAGATTCCCAACACTACCATCCACCAAGCGACGGATCGGTGCTCGTGCGGTGTCACCACCACGGCCGTGTTTACAGCGGAAGGAGCAGTGGTAGTGACAGTCACAGTCGTGGTGGCCGCGGCTCCATTCAGGGCGATGGTCGCCGGATTGAACGTGCAGGAAGCGCCGACCGGAACGCCACTACAGCTCAACGTTGCTGTACCCTGGAGCCCACCCACGGGCGTAATGCTCAGGGTTGTCGAACCCGACTGGCCGGCGATGATGGGCGGCATCGCCGAAATCTGCGCTAACGTGAAGTCTGGCGCGACGTCCACGCTCACAATGATTGGAGCAGAAGTCACGCTGTTATGCGCGAAGTTTTCGAGGTACTGGACTGTAAGTGCGTGCACTCCTCTGGTCAGCGTGACGGAATAGGAGTCGATCATGGATAGCACCTTCGGGGTCGGTCCGAAGGTCAATATGCGCGGCGGTCCTAATGGTTGCGCGGTCGCGCCGTCGACAGAATCGTAATACTGAACCAATTCTTGCCCCATCGAGCTCGAGGACTGCTCGATCACATTAGTCACCAGGTTGACGCGTTCTCCCACCCGGATCGAGTTCTTTGTAGCCGAAAGAGTAATCGAAGGAGTCGTTTTCGGGACATCCGTCGTAACGGGAGAACTTGAGCTCGCCGCAAAAGTGCTGTCTCCCGAATACGTTGCAATTAGGACGTATCTAGAGGGCACATCCAGTGAGGCCATGCCGGAGGCAACGCCCCCTGTAAGCGTTAGTGGATTCAGTGCGCCGAAATTCGGTCCCGACAATGTCACGGTTCCGGTTGGAGTTCCTGATGTTGAGGAAACCGTCACCGTGTACGGAACGCGCCCAGCCGATGCCGTGGCGGGAATAGACAGTGTCGTTACAGTTGGCGTTCCCGATTTCGGCTGCATCGTTACGCTCAGTGGGCCTCCGAAGGAAGATGTGTCGGACGGCAGGTAAACCGAGTCTCCTGAATACGCGGCTGAAATCAAGTAGCTTCCGGCAGGAAGCGTGAGCGTGATTCGCCCGTCGGGACGTCCGCCGAGCACTGAACTAATACTTACTGGCGACCCGGTGGGAGTTCCGTTTGCGAAGAACTGCACCGTTCCAGTGGGAAGTATGGGACCGTTGTTGCTGACTTGCACGATCGCCGGCAAGGGCGAATTTTCGGGTAGCGTGACTGGGGTGGTATTACCGAAGTACGTTAATGAGGATGTCTTGCCAATTTGGACTGTAAGCGGAGATGACGCGCTCGGGTCAAGGCCTGCGCTTCCTTCGAAACGCGCTGTGATCGTATGCGAGCCTAATGGTAAGCACACGATCGCACCCTCACTCGAATAGCCGCCGGATACAAATTCTCCCTCGCCTTGACTGGTTAGCTCCACGGTCCCAAGTTCAGTTGTTCCCTCATAGAAAGCGACGGTTCCGCCCGACCCATGCGCCCCAGATGTCCCCGCGACCTTCACATGGAAGTAGATGAAGTTGCCATACGGCACGCTGGTAACGGGGACTGGGCCACTGGAGGTGTAAGTGTATGCCTCAAGTGACGTTGTACTTGGCTCGTTGGAAACATCAACGGCGACCTGAGTAGAATCACTTGCCGCGAAGACTTCATCGCCAGCATAATGCGCCGTCACATTGAATTGTCCGCCCGGCAGGGTCGATACCGACCCACTGAAGGATCCATTCGTCAGTGGAAGGGTCGCGAAGGATTCATCCTTGTCACTGATGAGAACGACGGACCCGCTCGGAACTCCGGTACCCTCCGCAGGAGAAACATTGACGGTCACCTGCGTCGGCGCACCATGTTGCGCGCTCGTCGACCCAAGTGACAACGTGACCGTGCTGGGGCGCAGAGATATTCCGCTCCAGGCCTGTACCAGATTCGCAGCGTTGATCGAACCGAGCCCCGTGGCCAAATCATAGCCGGTGACAGCGGTGGCTCCCGTTTTTCCGGGAACATCGTTGTGGCCTGCGGTTACGTCATAAAAGGAGCAGGAGGCAGACGATAAGGGATCTATCAGCGTGCTTGAATCGCAGACGTTTTTCGGCGAAGCCTTAGCAATGCGATAGAGCATCCAGTTAGCCGCACCCTGTCTACGACCTCCCATTTTCTCGTTAAGCAGGGCGAAGATGCCCGCCATCGCCGGAGCGGATGCTGATGTTCCGCCAACTACGCCGGCGCTCTTCAGTACCACGCCAGGCGATCCTACGCCGTCCGCTACGCACGATCCGACGAAACAGATCAGATACCCGTCGTGTCCACCGGCTGCCGCGAGGGAGACATCGGGCAAATCCCGCTTCCCATCGGAGGGTACACCGATTCCCGACTGCCACGTCGGCTTCGAGTAGACAGCGCTGGGGCCACCGCTTCCGGCCCACAGTCCGGAGCACGAACTGGACGGAGTCGGAGCCAAGCAACTCTCATTCCACACTATCTCCGGAATGTAGCCTTTCACAGAACCGAAATCGCTTCCATTCGTCATCGACCAGAACACCGCGTCGTTCCCGTTCTCGCTGAACTGCGTTCCTCCAACTGCCGTGTTATACGGAGTGGAAGCAAGGCCGTTCACCCCGGCCTCTCGGACAGAGGTGCTTGCGCTTGCAGAATCACATCCGGCGGCACCATTGTCGCCGCTGGAGACAAAGACCGTCATACCTTGTGCAGCAGCTTGTCGCCATAGGTCGTTGTAGAACGCGTTCCCTGCTGCACCCATGTCTTGTTCGCAAGATCCGTAACTCAGACTGACTATGTCTGCGAGGTTTTTGTCCACAATGTAAGCCGCAGAGAGATCGATCCCATCCGTGGTCACAGTGGAAGAGCTCACTACAAACTTGATGGTCGCCTGCGACGCTAATGCTCCAGCCCACTCGACATCCAGGCTTGACTCCAGAGAGTCGCCAGTCACCAGGTGGAGGGCGTCAGGGCCGTTCGCTACCACGATGGGATTGTTGTCTGGCAGAGCGAAGATGCTGCGGAACATGTAGACATCGCCCATCTGGATGTTGCTTCGACCGGCAATCGCAATGGTCTGTCCGGCGCCGCTGAGCCCAGCAGCATAAAGAGGCGTCACATTGTAGATCTTGGCCAGGTCACCGGGTGCAAGGTAATGTGTTGTGCCCTGCGACGTAAAGCTCGGATCCACGGGCACCAGTGCGCCGTCCGAATTGCGGTTCACCTCATAGTATTTGCCGATGAACGGCCGTCGCGAGAAATCGTTGAGCGATAGAACTCCACGTATCACGGGCGCCAGCGCACTGGGGATCGATATCTCCGTCGCATTCGCAATATGCTCTTCCCCATTCACGGCAAAGCGCGCCATCGATGTCTGGAAACTCCTCTGTACTTGCGCCGCCGTTCCCCTGAACTCGATCCATCGTCGAGACTGCGCTCTGCCGGTAACAATAAATCCTTCCTGCTGCAGCCAACGCTCAATGGTGGCGACATCCTGGTCGGAAGGACCGAACCGATCCGCAAATTCCTGGGGCGATAACCACTTGTGGAAGTTCGAAGAATCACGGTCCTGCTGCGCCTCGAGAAGTTTAGAAAGCGCAGCATCGCGGTCCGGAGAACTTCCCAGCACGAGTATCACTCGCTCCAGGGGCATATCGCCCGCCACCGAACCTTGACGTGAATCCGGCGTGGCCAACCGGTGAACCGACTGCCGTATTGGCGTACGCGCTCTGTCGTCGATTTTGGCGCTCATGATCAACTGCGCTCGCGCACTCGTCGTGGCCGAGGAAAGAATGGCGAGGAAAAGGACTACAGCTGCAATGAATGCGCAAATACTGCGGCGAGAACAACGGATCATTAAGTTCATCCCGCGCCTTACGCGCAAAGAGGATATTGCGCAAGACACTGAACTCCTAGGATTTGAAAGGCAACCGGCAACTTACCTCGGAGGTCACACGAGGTCAAGTGAATTTGTGTTCCTTTGTCCATAAGCAAGGTTCAGGAATCCCCCCGCACACGTAAGCTCATTCAGCAGGTCGGTTTGCGCGATGCGGCGGATTTCCGAATCCGCCCGCGAGGAGTGCGCATCTCTCAACCGTTACACAGCAACAGCTTATGAGAGTGCACACGCTGGAACGCGAGCAGTTTATACCGCGTCCGATTGACGAGGTATTTCGTTTCTTCTCGCAGGCGGAGAATCTGGAAGAGATCACGCCGCCGTTCCTGAAGTTCCGCATTCTGTCGGTCGATCCGCCGGAGTTGCGGAGGGGCACGCTGATCAAGTATCGGCTGGCGTGGCATGGAGTGATTCCGCTGCGATGGACGACGGAGATCGTGCGCTGGGATCCGCCGTATTCGTTTGCGGACAATCAGCTCTCAGGCCCGTACAAGCTCTGGCATCACGAGCATTGTTTTGATGCGCGAGGCAGTGGCACGCAAATGCACGACACTGTGAGGTATGCGCTGCCCTTCGGGATCATCGGAGATATTGCGCATGGGGTGGCTGTGCGGCGCGATGTCGAAGAGATATTCGAGTTTCGGGAGCGTCGGATACGGGAGTTGTTCTCAGCGCACCCTCCCCTGAAGGGGAAGGGTGCGGCACCCCTATTGCGGCGACGAAGGCGTGAACGGACCCACTCAAGCCAAAACCGGGCTTGAATGGGCCACACAGACTTCAGCAGCAGGCATTCCGGCATGAAGGGCAGAAATGTTACATTGATTACCCATGGCAGCTCCGAATAGCAATTTCGTAACAGCCTGCAAGGGGTTACCGGTTTCCGCGACGCCCGTCTGGTTTATGCGCCAGGCTGGGCGTTATATGCCGGAGTACCGCGCGATCCGCAAAGACCATTCACTCATCGAGATCTGCAAGTCGCCGAAGCTGGCCGCGCAAGTCACGATCGAAGCCGCCGAGATTCTCGGCGTGGACGCAGCCATCATCTTTGCCGACCTGCTGCTGCCGCTCGAAGTGATGGGACTCGGCTTCCACTTCCAGGCGGGCGAAGGCCCGGTTATCGAAAAGCCGCTGCGTTCGGAGATCGACGTCGAACTGCTGACGACCGAGAATGCAGCTGACCTCGGCTATGTCGCCGAGTCGATTAAGCTGGTGGTGAAGCATTTCGGTTCGAAGCTGCCGGTGATCGGCTTCTGCGGAGCGCCGTTCACGCTGGCCAGCTACATGATCGAGGGCGGGAGCTCGCGCAACTACATCGAGACGAAGAAGATGATGTACAACTCGCCCGGCGTGTGGGACCAGCTCATGACGAAGCTGGTGGACGTGCTGGCCGAGTACACAGCGGAGCAAGTCCACGCAGGCGCTGACGTGGTGCAGATCTTCGATAGCTGGGTAGGGTGCCTGAGTCCGGCGGACTATCAGCAGTACGTGCTGCCGCACTCGACCGAACTCGTGCAACGGCTTAAGGCCACGGGCGTGCCCATCATCTATTTTGGTACGGACACGACGACGTTGCTGCATCACATGAAGCAGACGGGCGCCGATGTGATCGGGCTCGACTGGCGTGTGCCTCTGGATGAGGGCTGGGAGATGGTCGATGGCGGCGCGGTGCAGGGGAACCTTGATCCGGTGACGCTGTTTGCCGACTGGCGTGAGATACAGGTCCGGGCCGAGGACATTCTGAAGCAGGCGGCGGGGCGTCCGGGACATATCTTTAATCTGGGCCATGGCATTCTTCCGCACACTCCGGTGCAGAACGTCAAAGATCTGGTGAAGTATGTGCATGAGTTCTCGGCCAACTTCAAGCCGGCGACGAAAGTAGATTGGTTCGGAGAGTCCGATTGAGCGTGCTTGATCGAAAGACCGCTGTACTGCTGCTTGCACATGGGTCGCCCGACAGCGCGGTTGATATCCCATGCTTTCTGTATGCCGTGACCGGTGGGCGTCCGCTGCCGGATGCGGTCGTTAAAGAGGTGCAGCATAGGTATTCGCTGATCGGTCGATCGCCCCTGCGCGACCTGACGATGAAGCAGGCGGAGTTGCTGCAACACGAACTGGAGATTCCCGTTTACGTCGGCATGAGGAACTGGGAACCGTACATACGGGAGATCGTTCCCCAGATGGTTGAAGACGGCGTGGAGCGTGCCATCGTCATCTGCCTCGCGCCGCAGAATTCACGGACAAGCGTCGGGCTCTACAATAAAGCTGTGTTGGGCGACTCGAGTAAGGCTCCGTTCGCGGTTGACTTCGTCGAGAACTGGCATGATAACCCGCTGTTGATTGCAGCGTTTGCCGAGAAGTTCCAGAACAGCTGGCCTGCGGCATGTGACGAGATGGGCACGAGAGTTCCGATCATCTTTACCGCGCACAGCGTGCCGACGCGGACCATCACCGAAGGCGATCCTTACGAGCAACAGTCACGCCACACGGCTGAACTGTTGGCGGACTTTACGCGCGAATTGCAACCGTCCGACTGGCGCTTTGCGTTCCAAAGCCAGGGCATGAGTGGAGGCGAGTGGCTCGGGCCGACAGTGGAAGAGACGATCGAGGCCCTCGCCGCCGAGGGACACAAATCGGTGTTCATGCAGCCGGTTGGGTTCCTGTGCGATCACGTTGAGATTCTGTATGACATCGATATCGCCTTCCGCAAGTTCGCTGAAGAGCGGGGGATGAGGTTGTTCCGAGCGGAGTCGCTTAACGATTCGCAGTTGTTGGCCCGCGCGTTGGCGGCTGTCGCACGGACTAGAATGGAAGTGGTGCTGGGGCTGGCGTGAGTTGGCTGACGCGGAGGCGGTGTGATGGTCATAGGGATTCCTCGTCGCCGTGCTCCTCGGAATGACAATCCATCTGCTGTTTCGGCGTTCCAAGCATAGCGAGAATGCCTTCGCGGTCTTTGCGGATGGTTAACTACCAAACACTAAGTACTAAACGAATTTGAAACGAATTGCGATCATCGGCGGCGGCATCTCCGGACTCAGCGCCGCGTACTATCTCGAAAAGCAAAAGCGAGCTGGCGCGGAGCTTGAATACACGCTGTTCGAGCGTGCGGCAAACCTTGGTGGGGTGCTGGTCACCGAGAACGTGGATGATTGCCTGGTCGAAGCTGGGCCGGATTCGTTCATTACCGAGAAGCCGTGGGCGGCGACGCTTGCCCGTGAACTCGGGCTGGATATCATCGGCTCGAACGATGCCGATCGCAAGACGTTCATCCTCGTAAAGAATCGCCTGATCGAGCTTCCCGATGGGCTGATGTTTATGGTGCCGACGAAGATCATTCCGGCACTGACCTCGCCGCTCTTTTCACTTTCGACCAAGTTGCGCATGATGCAGGAGTTCTTCCTTCCTCCGCACCGGATCGAAGGCGACGAGAGCGTGGCGGCGATGGTCGAGCGGCACTTCGGCAGCGAGATGGTCGATCGACTGGCCGATCCGCTGCTGTCGGGCATTTACGGTGGCGAGTGTAAGAACCTCAGTGTTCGCGCCGTGTTGCCGCGGTTTGTCGAGATGGAACAGAAGCATGGGTCGCTAACGCGCGCGATGCTTGCGGCACGAAAGCGCATGGCCGCCATGAGTCAGGGGAAGCCTAAGCCGCCGTTGTTTTCGTCGATGAAGGACGGAATGGCGCAGCTGGTAAAGGCTATCGTCGCAAATATAGATCGTGGTGCGATCCGGGCAGGAACCGAGATCGTAAGTGTGCGAGTTGAGCCGGACGGGGCACAGCCCCGTCCCTACACAAGCGAGAGGAGCACGAATGGCAGTTGGGAAGTAACAACCGCCACTGGTTCGCGGCTTTACTTCGATGCCGTAATTCTCGCGTCCCCTGCGCACGTAATGAGTAAACTGCTGGCGGCCGCGCATCCGGAGATCGCGTCTGAACTCGGAGGAATCAATTACAGCTCGTCTGTGACGGTTACTTTGATCTACGATCGAGCGGCACTTGGCGGCAAAGATATCGGCTTCGGATTCCTCGTTCCGCGTAGTGAAGGCCGTCGCATGCTGGCCTGCACCTTCGTTCACAATAAGTTTCCGCATCGTGCGCCCGCAGATAAGGCGATCCTACGAGCGTTCCTCGGCGGGGCCGGAGATGAAGCCGTTCTCGACTGGAGCGACGAGCAGATTCTCTCGACCGTCCGCCGCGAATTAGGCGAAATACTCGGAGTCCGTCCCGAGCCGCGCGCCGTACGCATCTATCGCTGGCGGCGCTCGATGGCGCAGCCCTCCCCCGGTCATCTCGCACGTGTTGCGCGGATCGAGGAACTGCGCAAACAACTCCCGGGGCTAGCGCTTGCCGGCAACGCCTTCCACGGCATCGGCGTTCCGGACTGCGTTCGTACCGGCATGCACGCCGCCGAACAAGTAGGTATTCCGTTGGTTGCCGAGCACGGTCCCGAAGCAAAGTACACGGCGGGCGATCGGGTAATCAGATAATCGCGCTACTCAAGTTCGTTTAGCAGATCTGAGCATTCCCTGAATAATTCAATGGTGCTTCCAGACATTTTCGCTTTAACGCCGCAATCTGTTGCCGGACAACGCAGCGCCGTGTAACCGCCGCGGAGCGTGGCCTTGTAGGCATATAGCGCAACGAGCGGCACGCCGTGGAGAGGACACTGCCCCTGGATCAGCCGCCGCAACCCCTTTGTTTCCCGAACTGCGCTCGTCGCCATGGTCTGACAGTGTATGTCTAGTCTTACATGACGCTGTCATGACGGAAGTAATGCAAAGAACCGATAGTAATCTATCGGCCCCCTCCCCCTACCCTTCGCCCATCACTGATGATCTAAAGGGTTTAGCTCTCGTCTCTGACTGACAGAGATTGTCGGTCACTGCAATCGGCGGGAGCAATGAGACAAAGTTGTCCATGAACAGCATAGGGTAGATTCAGCGAGTTGTGACGCGGAGCTGTGAAAATTCACAAAATCGGAACACGAACGCCGGTCTGGAGACCGGCGCTACAAAGGCGGAAGAGGCGTCCACGCACCGGCCACCGTGGCGACCCTACGAACGCCGGTCTGGAGGCCGGCGCTACAAAGGCGGAAGAGGCGTCCACGCACCAGCCGCCGTGGCGATACTACGAACGCCGGCCTGGAGGCCGGCGCTACAAAGGCGGAAGAGGCGTCCACGCACCAGCCGCCGTGGCGACGCTACAAACGCGGGTCTGGAGACCGGCGCTACAAAGGCGGAGGGCGCCTGGAGGCCGGCGCTACGTCATGTCCGGCAGACTTCTTCCAGTAGCTTCTCGCGGCGGGAGAGGGCGATGCTGTCTACGCGATTTAGCACGAGGAAGTAGGCAGCGGCTGCCGCGCAGGCCAGAATGAGCATCAGTGCGGTAGCGATCCACGTGCCACCGAGCCACGGTGAGAAGAACAGGATCAACGCCGAGAGGCCGAAAATAGATGCTATGCCGAACATGCTGACGAGCACCGCGACGGGCGATCCCTGCTGACGATTGAATTTGCCCCAATCCATCTTCTTCGGCATGTACAGTGACAGCAAGTTCCCGACGGTTGCGAGCGAGATCAGCGCGAACAAGAAAGCGGCGAGCGTGCTGGCCACGATGTCGAGCGACGGAATCATACCGAACAGCGACAGTGTCAGGAAGATTACTGCCAATTCGAAGAATCCGACCGCCGCGTGCGCGAGGTTCTTGCCAAGAACGATGTTGCGGAAGCGGACCGGTGCGGCATAGAGCAATTGGAGTCCGCCGGCGTCGCCGCCGAAGCTGTTCTGGAACATATTCATGGTGCTCATGATGGCTAGAGCCGCACCCACCTGGAACGCACGCGATGAGGTTCGCATTAGCGGATTGCCGTGTTCTGTCTGAAACCTGAATAGCACCATCAGCAACAGCGGCGACAGCAGGGCCAGCAGCATCTGGCCACTGCGCGAGAGATAGCGTAGTTCTTTCTCGAACATGGCGGCCATCGGCCCGGGCAGTCCGAAGATGTCCCATCCGAACTTCAGGCGGCGGTCGGTTTTCGCCTTCTCTTTACGCACACCATCGCTCAGATTTTCGCCGCGGTATTGTGCGCGAATTCTGATTCCCAGCATTGACGTAAAGACCGCGCCATAGGCACCGAGCACGCAGAAATAGAGAGCGCCGCTTGCGGGCTTCCCTTTTGCGAGACCCACCATTATCTCTGTAGCGGCGCCGGGAGGAAGGGGCTTCTGCACGGCTGCCAGCCTTTGCGCGACGACTTTGGCTTCGCGACGATGATTCGTGTCGATACGGTCGATGGCTGGACCGATGAACTGAAAGCTCATCATCAGAAGGAAGAAAATCAGGCCGAAGATCTCGCGGGTTCGGCGCTGCGCCATCCAGCGCTCGACCCAGCTCATCACCATGCGCGAGAGCAGCAGATTCACCAACCCGAACAGCAGCAGCACAACGATGCCAGCTGGCAGCATCATCGGATTCCCGAACGCAAGACCGACGGTGATTCCCGCAAGCCAGAGGCAAGGAATCAAGGCGGTAGGGCCGATGAGGCCCTCGACCAGTTGGATCAGGTAGTACGACCGGTAGCTGAGGGGAAAGCGCACGAGCGCGGTGGTGTCAACGGTGCCGCTGAAGGCTGTCGTCATTACCGGGAACAGTTGCCAGAAGAGCATCACGGGCCAGAGCAGGAACGCGAACTTCTCGAAATCACCTCGTGATGCGAAGTAATAGGCTCCGGTGCTGAAACCGATTGCGCCGCCGAGTCCGGCCATGACGGCCATGCCACCGAACACGATGCGCGAGAACAACTCCATTTTCCCCTGCGTTGTGCGCAGGGAATGAATGAAGACGAGCCAGCGCATCTGCAGGATCGCCGAGAACTGTTCGCGAACGCGCGGCCTGTTCACCCCAGCCATGACAGCTCCTGGTTGGCGCGGTCGGACTCGCCCACCGTGCGTACGAAGATCTCTTCCAGCGTGAGGCGCTCGGCAGTGGCAACGCCGCCGCCAACGGCGGTCGTGGCTTCGATACCAACGCGAAGTTCTTCGAGGGAACCCTGTGCGACGAGGCGTCCCTGATGAATGATGGCGATGTGGCTACACAGGCGCTCGACGATTTCGAGCACGTGCGAAGTGAGAAAGACGGTCGCGCCGCGGGCAATCATGCGTTGCAGCATGTTCTTGAGCGTGCCAGCGGCAACGGCATCGACACCCTCGAAGGGCTCGTCGAGGAACAGCACTTTGGGCCCGTGAATGACGGCAGCCGCGAGCGCCAGTTTCTTCTGCATGCCGTGCGAGTAGTCGGTGACGAGCTTCGATGGCTCGTTCGCGAGTTGCATGAATTCGAGCAACTCGGCGGTGCGCTCGGCGGCGGTGCGGCGGTCGAGGCCGTACATGCGCCCGACAAAGTTGAGGTATTCGGCGCCGGTGAGGCGTCCGAAAAGCGACATGCCTTCGGGGACGACACCGATCTGGCTCTTGACCGCGACCGGATCGGCAACGAGGTCGGTGCCGAGAATCTGGATGCGGCCAGCACTGGGCGCGAGGAGGCCAGTCAGCATTTTGATGGTCGTGGACTTGCCCGCGCCGTTGGGGCCGAGGAATCCGAAGAACTGTCCGGCGGCCACGCGCAGGTCGAGGTTGTCGACGGCGACGAAATCACCGAAGCGTCGTGTCAGGCCATAAGTAGCGATCGCATGCGTTTCCATAAGGTCTCAGCAATCTAGCATACGCGCAGAGAAGGGGAAATGTTCAAGGAAGCGGGGAGAGCTGGTATAGTGGGGCGCACAAAGACGGATTTGTCCAGATGATCGTAAAACCCACGATGCTGCGCGCCACGATTGCTTTCTTCGGAACACTTGCATTTCTAGTCTCGGCTGCAGACGCCCAAGAGAAGACTGCAAACGTCAGTCTGTCTAGTCTGAAAAATGCCGAATTGATGAAGTGCGCTTCCGACTATAAGTGCGGTGTATCTACGGCAACCGAGATATCAGAGGAATTTGCCCGACGAAAGGTCGCACCTTATCTAATTCGGAGCTACAGGCGCGCTGATGACGGGCAGAAGGCGGTCATACTGGAGGCCCTTTATTTCGGCAAGGCTTCGAACCAGATTACCGAGTTCATGCGCAAGGTGGCGTACTCGAAGCCGCGTAATACTCCCGCGGAGTTTCCGCTGTGGTATGCCCTGCAATATCTTGCCAGAAGGTGCGAACCAGAGGCTCTCGATCGGCTGCTCGCTCCCGCGAATTATTCGGGGGCGTACCCTATCGGTTGCATGTACTGGCAGGATTCACTCAGGCAATTCGGCAAATGTGGTTACCGTCGCGCTATACCCAGGCTGAAGAAAGTAGCGGTCGGGAACTACGCTTGCCTGAACATCAACGAAGCTGCCCAAGGTAGCCTTGCCGCTCTCGGGGTGCAGCGTCCCGACAAGAAGTAGGAGCGCGATTCCAATCTGGACTTTTTAACTTCATTTGCAACCCTTCCCACTCACCCCACCTCTAACACTTCACTTGCGTTTCGCAAGTGATGTCTATGGCCCGTGATTCACATTCCGAACGTCGATCTGGCTGCCCGGTCAGCATGTCGTTGGAGATCTTTGGCGACCGGTGGTCGCTGCTGGTGATTCGCGACCTGATGGTGCGCGGACACCGTACGTTCAAGGAGTTCGAGCGGTCGGGCGAGGGCATAGCGACGAACATTCTCTCCGACCGACTGCAGCGGCTTGAGGCTGCCGGGATCATCACATCGGAATCCGATACCACCGACGGGCGTCGATTGAATTACAGGCTGACCGAAAAGGGCGTCGATCTCGCGCCGGTGATGCTGGAGTTGCTGATCTGGGGCACGCGGCACGAACAGACAGGAGCGCCGCGTGGATTTATCGAGCACCTCGCACAGAATCGCGAAGAGGTTCTGGCCGAGGTCAGGCGGCGGTGGCGCGAGAGGGACCTGACGCCGCTTATACCGAAGTTCTCTGACGATGATCTTCGTACCCTGCCTTCGGCAAGGGTGCGGCACCCGTTACCAAAGACTTCCGTTACAGGCAATGGACGGGGCACAGCCCCGTCCCCACACAAATCTTCAATCAGAAACACAAAGGAGTGAACGGTGGTTATCAACGCGTATCTGGGATTCAACGGAAACTGTGAAGAAGCATTCAAGTTCTACGAGAAGGTGCTGGGCGGCAAGATCGAGGCGCTGGCTCGCTATGGCGAAACACCAGCGGCCGCACAGGTGCCGCCAGACTGGAAGAACAAGATCATTCACGCGCGCATGTCAGTTGGAGATAACGTTCTGATGGGTGGCGATGCGCCTCCGGATCACTATCATGCCGCAGCGGGGATGATGGTGTCGGTCAGCGTGAAAGAACCGGCAGAGGCCGAGCGGATATTCAAGGGCCTGTCCGAGGGCGGGAAAGTAAACATGCCGATCCAGGAGACATTCTGGGCGCAGCGCTTCGCCATGTGGACGGATCGCTTCGGCACGCCGTGGATGGTCAACTGCGAGAAGGCGCAGAGGGCTGATAGCGCCGCGTAGCGTTGGATGGGCGTCCCTTCGTGGGGGACAAGAAGGAGGAGCTGAATGCGAGTAATGGTTTTTATGAAGGCGGACAAGAACACCGAAGCCGGCGTGATGCCAAGTGAGCAAGAGATCGCGGAGATGATGAAGTTCAACGAAGAACTGGTTAAGGCAGGAGTAATGCTGGCCGGTGAAGGGCTTCATCCGAGCTCGAAGGGCGCGCGCGTGCGGTTTTCGGGTGGAAAGGCCAACGTTACATCTGGACCGTTCCCGGAGACGAACCAAATCGTGTGTGGGTTCTGGACATGGAAGGTCAATTCGCTGCAGGAAGCGCTCCAGTGGCTGGAGCGCAGTCCGATGATCAAAGGTGAGGGCGTCGAGGTCGAAGTACGTCCGGTTTTCGAAGCAGAAGATTTCGGCAAGGAACTGACGCCGGAACTGCGTAAGAAAGAAGAAGAACTGCGTGCGGAGACGGCGCGGCTCGCGAAAGCGGGATAGTTATCGAGGCCGACGGAAGGCCCCACGTTAGCTTCGCGAACGCGGGGCACCGGATGTCGTTCTGAACCCACTCAAGCAAAATCGGCTTGAGTGGGCCACAGCAGAATTCCGGTTTGGCTTGGGTTACAGCAGAATTTCCAGTTTGGCTTGGGCCACAGCAGAATTCTAGTTCAGCAGATTTCTAGTTTAGCTTCTTGACCAGGTTCGCGACGTTCTCGGCAAAGTGGCGAACGGTCGCCATGCCCTCTTCGTCGTTGAGGGCCTCGCCGGGGACGCGACCGAACACCATGTTCCAGTAGCTTGAGCCGGGGACGATCATGTCGTTAATGAGGAAGAACATGAGCATCTCCTGAAGCGTGAGCGTTTGGCCGCCACGGCGGGCGACGGCGATCGGGCCGCCGACTTTGCCGGTGAGGAACTTATCGGTGCAGCGCGAGACGTAGCCGATACGCTGGAGGGCGCACATGACGTCGCCGCGAGCAGTACCGAAGTAAACCGGCGTGCCAACGATGAGTCCCTGCGCGGCGCGGATCTTGCGGATGATGTCGTTGAGTCCGTCGTCGAGTCCACACTCGCCAGTTTTCGAGCACTTCTGGCAGCCAATGCACGACTCGATCTTCATGCCGGCTAAGGAAACGACCTCGGCCTCGACACCCTGCTTTTCTACGACGTTGGCGCACTCTTGCATAAGTTGCGCCGTGTTTCCGTTTGGCTTCGGACTGCCGCTGATCAACACTACCTTCACGATGGATCTCCTGAATCAAGTTTGTCGTGAGAAGAACCAGTGTAGCGCAAAGCAGTAGTCAGTACTCAGTACTCAGTACTCGGTACTCGGTACTCGGTACTCAGAATCAACATTGAGCGGTGAATGTTTGATTTGTAAACAGTTTTGGGCAGAAGAGCGAGAGTGCAATAATCATGGCAGGAGAACTCGTTGCGAATACTCGATCCGGGACACAGATACTGGCTGGACATGCTGGACATTGAAGGCGACGAGCGTCAGGGCTCGGAAATGCTGACGTTCGTGAAGCGCAAGGGGCCGCGCTATCCGGGCAATCTTAGTTGTTATCCGGGCACCAACTGCCAGGAAGTTTTGCGCGCGCTTATTGATCGGGTAAAACACCTCGACAGTCAGGCTGCCGATCCGCACAATGAGCCGATCCTGCGACACCTGAGAGAGACTCTGTGGCTGTTTGAGTCGCGCGCGGCAGAACGTTACGGCCGCGAACTTCCGCCGCTGAATTCGTTCGAGGCGATTGAGGACGAGCAGGTGTGTTCCGGTTGCGCCCATATCCGGTGCGGCGGAGAGTGCGGGCGAGTAAAGTAGTTGCCCCTTGTACGCCATCTCCCGACGGCGTATCGTGTTCCAGAACTTCGTTGTAGTTCGATATTGCTCCCGGGCTCAGTGTCTCGTTCTGGAGGTGCTGTAGTGAAGAAAGTGGTCCTTGTGCTGGCCGTCATTTTCGTCGCTGGCGGTTTCTTTCTGTATCGCTTCAACAACGGACTGATGGGAATGTACCTGGCTCACAAGTGGGCCAATGCTTATCCGATCGTCAGCGAACCACTGGTCGAACTGAGAGAGCCCACAGTAGCCCCTTCTGGACAGAAGCTTTCCTACTCTGGAGTCGAGTTTGCTGTGCCGTGGAAGGACTTCGACGGTGCGCAGGAAAGGTCCGCCCCTGAGGACGTCACGCTGACGTTTCGTTCGGGCATAAAGATGAGGATTGTGAGAGCACCGCTAAATGAGTTCGTCAGCGGTTTCACGCCTGGGAATGAACACGCCGGGCTGGAAATGGCCTGCTCTCCTGAACGATCAATGGCTTTCGAGTTGGTCTGTCGTTCATGGCAAACGTCCCCGCGCAGTTCCGAGGCGATATTCGGCAAGGAAACGACAGAATCAGACTACGTCTTCCTGAAGAGGGTATTCGAGGCGACTCCAGACAAGATCGATCGGTTGCGGATATCGTCGGAAGATCTGCAGCGCGATGCGATCTTGCTAGCACACAAGGGTGCGATGATGGCCGACGGCCGGCGCTTTAGTCTGTTCTCCGTCGCGGGCCCCGGTTTCAAAGGCTTTCAAGAGGGCTCTCCGAAGACTCCTCCGACAGGAGTCTCCTTGATGCTGTTCGACGAGCAAGGAGCGGTGTACATCGACATCGGGCAAAAAACTACGACTGGCACTTCCCTTTCGCAGGCGGACATAAACCTGATCGTTCAGACACTGCGGAGAACAGCAACCGAAAAACCAACTACCATGAAGAACGCTGCCGCTTCGTAGGTTTGAGCATCACGCAGTCTCAAATTGACATGTGGATAGAGTCGCTGCAGGAACCACATTCTGCCAAGATCGGCAGATATGGGGCACCAAGCAGTCTAGGTTCGAGCTTCTTCGATCTGCGGCGTGGATTCGAGCAGCTTGCGGGTGTAGGGGTGCTGCGGGTTGGCGGTGATCTGCTCGGTGGTGCCGAGTTCCATGAGCTTGCCCTTTTGCATAACGGCGATGCGTGTGGAGAGGTAGCGCACGATCGGCATCGAGTGGGAGATGAACAAGTAGGTCAGGCCGAAGTCGCGCTGAAGCTGTGCGAGCAGGTTGATGATTTGCGCACCGACGCTGACGTCGAGGGCGGACACGGGTTCGTCACAGACGATGAACTTTGGACGCAGCGCGAGTGCGCGGGCGATTCCGACACGCTGACGCTGGCCTCCGCTGAACTCGTGCGGATAGCGAGGGAGAGCGGAAGCGTCGAGTCCTACAGCGCGGAGAAGTTCGGCGGCGGAAAGGGAGATGCTGTCGTCAGACCCACATCTGCCAACATCGGGCAGATGTGGGGCACCAGTTTGTTGTTCTGACGCACCCTCCCCTGAAGGGGAAGGGTGCGGCACCCGATTCTGAAGAGAGGGACGGGAAATCGGACGGGGCACAGCCCCGTCCCCACACGGTGTTTCGAGCGAAGTGCGGCCGTGGATCGCCCAGGGCTCGGCAATGATCTGCTCGACTGTCATGCGCGGGTCGAGTGAGGCAAATGGGTCCTGGAAGATGATCTGCATGTCGCGGCGCAGACGGCGCAGTTCGCTGCGGGAAGCGTGCGTGACGTCGATACCGTTGAACGTCACGGAGCCTGAGGTCGGCTCGATCAGGCGCAGGATCAGGCGCCCGAGGGTGCTCTTGCCGGAACCGGACTCGCCCACCAGTCCGAGGGTCTCGCCGGATTCGATGTCTAGAGAGATATCGTCGACCGCGCGCACTTCGCCCTTGGCTCTGCCTCCAAAGACAGATTCGCCCTGGGGAAAGACCTTTGTCAGATTGCGTACGGAGATGAGTGGCACGAGGAGAGTATATCGGGCGATCGGGTGATCGGGCCACCGGGTCATCGACAAACGCGAAATCGAAGAATCGCTAGGGCACTTGGTTTGAGTTACAATTTCGCGGAACGAGGCCGCTACTCAGATGGAGGTCGAAATCCAGAGCGGCCCAGGAGAGAGTTCATATGAGCACCGCTGCACCTGTTCCTGCCCCTTCACCGATCCAG
Organism: Acidobacteriota bacterium; assembly: GCA_023410055.1. GTDB lineage: Bacteria > Acidobacteriota > Terriglobia > Terriglobales > Acidobacteriaceae > JAEZPW01. The sequence goes on along the minus strand of JAEYQK010000058.1, from coordinate 15,252 downwards.
CCGCAGGAGAGCTCGTCGCCTGTCATGCGCGTCTTGCAGACGATCTATGCGCCTACAAAGGCGTTCACGAATCTGAAGGGAGCGACGGCCTGGATCGCACCGTGGATTTTGATTTCGATCATATCGCTGGCTTTCTTCATCACCGTTGACAAGAAGATCACGTACGACACTGTGATTCAAAACTCACTCAATGCCAACCCAAAGACAGCTGCGCGACTGGACCAGTTGTCGGAAGCTCAGAAAGAGCAGCAGATTCACATACAGGTGCTGGCGACTAAGTACATCTGTTACGCTTCACCAATCACCACGCCGATGTTCTACGCCGTAATCGCACTGGTCCTTTGGGGAACTTTCACCTTCGGATGCGGTGCCCGATTGAACTTCGGAACGTCGTTTTCGGTTGCGATGCTGGCAGGCGTGCCCGGGACTATAAGGATGCTGCTTGCCATCGTGGCCATGTTTGCTGGAGCTGACCCCGATGGGTTTAACATCAACAATCCGCTGGCGACGAATCTAAGTTTCCTGTTTGATCGTACGAACTCGCCGTTTCTGTACACGTTGGGTTCTACGCTTGACATATTCTTGATCTGGTTCGCCGTTCTTCTGGCCATCGGATTCAGCACGGCAGGCAAGGTGAAACGCTCCACCGCATTCTCGGTCATATTTGGGTGGCTAGCGGTAATTGCGTTGGCGTCGGCTGGGATTGCAGCTCTGTTCTAGTGGCCCGCTTTTCTGGATTGCAGCCTGCGGCAGTTACTCTGTCGCAGGCTGTCGTCATTTCTAACCTCGCCTTTTCGCGCCACACTCGAGTCAGGCCAAACCTGCGGCGCGTCATCACATCTCATCGCTGACTCTCGACCTCACCAACAACCCTAATCTGACTCACACACATGTGACTGTGGAGGTGCCATGTTTCGTCACGTAAAGGAATTGCAGTTCGACGCGCGCGTATCCGGGCCTGATCCGGCCTTTGCCAAGCTCCTGTTGGAGCAATTCGGAGGAGGCAACGGCGAGCTGAAAGCCGCCATGCAGTATTTCACGCAAGCTTTCACCTGCCGCCACGCGTATCCGGACAAGTACGACCTGCTTATGGATATTGCGACGGAGGAGTTCAGCCATTTGGAGATCGTCGGGGCGACGATCACAATGCTGCTGGAAGGCGTGAACGGCGAGTTGAAGAATGCCTCCGAAAGGACCATTCTGGCCAGCATCATGAAGACAAAATCGGAACGCGACGAGCTAGTACATGAAGCGGCAACGAGTCCGGCGTTCCTGGTTCTCTCTGGTGGTGGGCCGACGGTAACGAACAGCGTCGGGTATCCGTGGAATGGACAGTACGTAAATGCAAACGGTGATCTCACGGTCGATCTGCGGTCGGATATCGCTGCCGAATCAAGGGCGAAGATCGTTTACGAGTACCTGATGCAGTTTACGGATGATCCCCACGTTAAAGAGACACTGGGTTTCCTGATGACGCGCGAGGTGTCGCACATGCAGACGTTCACGGCAGCGCTGGCGACCATCAAGGAGAACTTTCCTCCGGGAGTGCTGGAGGGCGATCCGCGATATACGAACATTTACTTCAATATGTCAGACAGCGCGAGCGTTCGTGGGCCCTGGAATCAGGGGCAAGGGCCGTGGCCCAGTGGCGAGGAGTGGACTTACGTCGAAGATCCGAGCGAGGCCGTGGTTGAGACCAAGGGCCTGCAAGAGATGGCGATCAAGGGCACGAAGAAGACCGTCGACGCCGTTCGCAAGATGAACGAACAGAAGAGCAACCGCCGCAGCCAGGAGGTTATGAGCAAAACATCGGCGGGCGAAAACGCCTGGTGCTCGTATCCGCAGGAGAGGATTGAGGCTCCGGATCCGACAATAGTGAAGAAAGCGAGCTGAGGGCCTGAATCTTGAAGTCGCACCCTCCCCTTCGGGGAAGGGTGCGGCACCCGCTCTGGAGGACGGGGCACAGCCCGTCCCTACACAACCCGCTGTTTACTCTTTTAAAAACCCGTGTACATGAGATAATTGTGTTTCACCTCAATGTATAGGCGGGTTTTAGTGTCGATCTTCAAAGGAACAATTTTTGCCATTGTCTTACTGTGTTTGGGCTGCAAGGCCCAGAACCCGGCAACGTCTGCTGACGTAAACGGCCGTATCGAGAAGCAGATGCGGATCCTGTATGAAGATCGGCTCCCACCTGACGTACAGATTTCCATTGGCGACCGAAAACCAGGTGATCTCCCTGGCTACGACACAATCACTGTGACGTTCGCGCAGGGCGAGCGCAAGCAGACGCAGGACTTTCTGATCAGCAAAGACGGCTCCACGCTGGCCCGTTTCACGAAGTGGGACATCACGAAAGACCCGTACGACGCACTGATGTCAAAGATCAAGACCGACGGGCGCCCTTTCAAAGGGAACAAAGACGCGAAGGTCGTAATCGTGAATTACGACGATTTCCAGTGTCCGTACTGCTCGCGCATGCACAACTCGATGAACGAGATTGTGCAGAAGTATGGCGATCGCGTGAAGCTGGTCTACAAAGATTTCCCGTTGGTTGAGATCCACCCTTGGGCTATGCGCGCCGCGGTAAACGCTAATTGCCTGGCTGAGCAGAATAATGACGCCTACTGGGGCTTTGCCGACTACGTTCACACGCATGGGCAGGAGATCAGTGGACCGGAGCGTGATCCGAAGAAAGCTGAAGTGAATGTGGATCAGGCCACTCGCGAGGTCGCCAGAAAGTTCAACCTGCAACAGTGGAAACTCGATGCCTGCATGGCAAAGCCCAATGAGAAAGCAGTCCGAGCCTCCATGGACGAGGCCACTGAAGTGGGCGTGCAGGCTACGCCTACATTGTTCATCAATGGAGAGCGCATCGGAGGCGCGTTGCCTACCGAAGAGATCGAAAAGGTCGTAAAACGCGCTTTGAAGAATGCTGGATTATCCGCAGAGGCTACCGCGAATGGTCAAGCCGCGTCGGCCAGCCAGAAGTAGTTGATTGATGGGCCTGCCTGGAAGCCAGGCCCACCACGGTTATCCCGCACGTCGCTTCCTGAAGCTTCGAGCACGTGGTACATTGTTTTGCATATCGGAGGAATACGATTTTGAACCTCGAACCGCGTATGGTCCGGAAGCCCGCCACGGCTTCCATCATTCTTATTTTTGCGGTCGCAATACTAACGGGCTGCCCTGGCAAACAGGGTCCCGGTGACGCTCTCGCTAAGGTAAACGGCAAGAAGATTCTGGGCTCCGAAGTTGATAAGTACTACAAAGCACAGATCGAAGGCGCGCCTGCCCAGCCATCGCCCGAACAAGCCGACAGCTTGAAATTGAGCATTTTGCGCGATCTGATTGATAACGAAATATTGATGCAGCGCGCCGAGAAGCTCGGTTTGATGTCGACCGACGAAGAAGTCAACAGCAAGCTGAATGAATTGAAAGCTCCTTACACGCAAGAAGAATTTGACAAGCGACTGAAGGAGCAGGGCCGTACGCTGGATGAACTCAAGCGCGATTTGCGCCGTTCGTTGACGATCGAGAAGGTGATGAACAAGGAGATCACGTCGCGCATCGCGATCAGCGACTCCGACATCACCAACTACTACAACGCGCACAAGGCGGAGTTCAACCTGATCGAGCCGCAATATCACCTGGCTTGGATCTTTGTCAGCTCTCAGCCTGGCCCGGTGCGCAATCGCAAGAACAGCAAGGCCCAGAGCGAAGCCGAAGCGTCCAAGAAGATCCAGAGCATCGCGAATCGTCTGGACAGCGGCGAAGACTTCGCCACTGTTGCCACGGACTATTCGGAAGATCCTGAGGGCGCGCCCAACGGTGGCGACATCGGGATGGTGCCTGAATCGGCCCTTAAGCAACAGGTCGATGCGGCTACGCGCGATGCCGTGCTGAAGTTAAAGCCTGGCCAGTACAGCCCGATCATCAAGATGACCGATCCCAGGTCTAAGGCTGTCGCTTTCCGCATCGTCAAGCTGGTTTCGAAAGAGCCCGCAGGACAGCGCGACCTAAGTGACCCGCGTGTTCAACAGGCCATCCGTGAAGAGCTGCGCAACCGCCGCGAGCAGTTGATCAAGGCGGCCTACTACGACGTTCTTCGCGATCAGGCGAAGGTTGAGAATTATCTCGCCGAGCAGATTCTGAAGAACACGGGGCAGAAATAGGCAGCAGATTCAGTACTAGTCGGAACGGGTGGGCTTCGGCCCACCTTTTCCGTTTGGGACACCCGCGGACTTGCTGCACGACGACTGCTTGCGCCAGCACAGAATTCGTTTGACAGCTCCGCCGCGTCTCATATAATGAGACCCTGTGCCAACCTCTGCAACATCGTCGCAATATAAGGTGCAGGTTCTAGAGCGAGCACTTGGTCTGCTGAATGCGCTCGCAGAATCAAGGGCCGAGCTGTCGCTGATGGAATTGTGCGAGCGGATCGGGCTTCACAAAAGCACTGTGCACAGGCTGGTCTCCGTGCTTGAGCAGAATAGATTCGTCGAAAAGACGCAGGCAGGAAAGTATCGCCTAGGGCTGAAGTTGTTCGAACTGGGAAGCCGCGCCGTCGCCGGACTGGACTTGCGCGAGCGAGCGCGTCCTCACCTTGAAAAACTTGCGTTTGAAACGAATGAGACGGTGCACCTATGCGTGCTCGACGAAGGCGAAGTTCTTTACGTGGACAAGGTGGAGCCGGATCGCAGCGTGCGTTTGTCGTCGAGCGTAGGACGCAGGATTCCGGCGCATTGCACATCGGTCGGCAAAGCGATGATGGCGTACATGTCCGAAGCCGAAGTTGACGCGATCATTCAGCGCTACGGGCTGCACCGTTTTACGCGCCACACGATCACGACCGCCGCTGCGCTCAAAATCAACCTGAACGAAGTGCGGACGCTGGGCTACGCGAAAGATTGGGAAGAAAACGAAGAGGGCGTCAAGTGCCTGGGCGCGCCGGTGCGAGACTATACAGGAAGAGTTGTGGCTGCGATCAGCCTGTCGGGACCGGCGTTCCGAATCAACGACAAGAGCTTGACGGTGTTTGCTACGGCCATTAAGAGCGCAGGCAAAGCGCTCTCCGCCGATTTGGGCTGGTTGGGAGAAGGCGAGAGCGGCCGGGCACAGGCGGCTCGTTAGCTACCATCGATTTTGGATGCAAACAGGCCAGCAGTTTCGGCACCGGCTAGGTGCCCATGGCCGTATTGCGCGATGATTCCGGTACAAGGAACCACCACGCGTGTCAATCCAGCAAGACATAAGAAGAATTGAGCAGGAGTTCTCAGAATGGCCGACTCGAACAATAAGGTGTCTGCGGTGGGAGTGGCGGAACAGAATAGCGCCGGAGCAGCATCGGGGGTAGTAAAGACCGTGGCGGAGAAGGTCGGCAAGTATCGTTGGAAGATCTGCGGCCTGCTGTTCTTTGCTACCACGCTGAACTACATGGACCGTCAGGTACTGTCATTGGTGAAACCAACCTTGATGTGTCCGGCGGACACGGCGCTGGCCGCGGCGGTTCCAGCATGTGTCGAGAACGGCCGGGTGCTGACCGGAATCGCGATGACCGAAGTGCAATTCGGATTCATCGTTGGCGTGTTCACAGCAGCGTATGCCATCGGCTTATTGCTCTCTGGCGGCTTCATCGATAAGGTCGGCACAAAGATCGGCTATGCTGTCGCGCTGCTGGTATGGTCACTGGCAGCCGCACTCCACGCCTTGGTGATCTATCCCCAGGCAGTTGGCTGGCTTGGCGAAGGTGGCAGAATGCTGGCCGGAGCACTATCGCACGTTCTGTGGCTCGGGACCACGTCCGCTGTAGCCACTTTAGGCGCGCTGCCTGCTGCCGTTGCTGGATTCTGCGTTGCGCGTTTCTTGTTGGGGATTGCTGAGGCCGCGAACTTTCCTGCGGCAGTCAAAACCGTTGCGGAATGGTTCCCCCGTAAGGAACGGGCCTATGCGACGGGCATCTTCAATTCCGGGAGCAATGTTGGCGCCACACTGGCTCCGTTGCTGGTTCCATGGCTCGCTCTGACGATGGGTTGGCAATGGTCGTTCCTGATCATCGGCCTGGTCGGACTGCCGTGGTTGATCTTTTGGCAGGTGATGTACCGAGCTCCGGAGAAACACCCCGCCGTCTCACCCGCAGAACTGGCTTACATCAATAGCGATTCCACGCAGGTCGAGTCGACAGAAGCGGTGCCATGGAAGCGGTTGGTTCCGAAGCCGCAGTCCTGGGCTATTTTCTTCGGCAAACTAATGACAGACCCGGTGTGGTGGTTCTATTTGTACTGGTTCCCGGGATTTCTCCACACCCAATTCGGACTGCCGCTGGGTAAGCTCGGATGGCCGATTGTCGTGGTCTACTGGCTTTCCGCAGTCGGCAGCATCTACGGTGGCTGGCTGCCCGGAAAGTTCATCAACATGGGCTGGAGCGTCAATAAGGCACGCAAAATCGCGATGTTGATCTACGCCGTGGCAGTGGTGCCAGTTGCCTTCGTAGGATATTTGAGCCATAGCCTCTGGACCGTGGTGATTCTGATCGGGGTAGCCGCCGCAGCGCACCAAGCATGGTCTGCCAACATGTTCACCTTGGCGTCCGACATGTTCCCCAAGCGGGCGGTCGCATCCGTCGTGGGCATTGGCACATTTGGTTCCGCGTTCGTCTTCTGCTTCTTCTCCGTTCTGATTGGGTACGTTCTGAAGTGGACGGGAGGCAATTACACGGCACTGTTTGTGGGATGCGGAGCGGCGTACTTGCTCGCCCTGGTCGTCATCCAGGCATTGGCACCGAAACTGAAGCCTGCGGACGTTGACTAGGAGCGCGGGCCTTTCTCGCTGAAATCATGCTGAACACCAAGACTAAACACGAATGTCGTTGGGACCTCGTCAGCCTGGGCGAGGTCATGCTGCGACTCGATCCGGGCGATCGTCGCATATGGACTACGCGTCACTTTGAAGTCTCCGAAGGCGGCGGCGAATACAACGTCGCGCGCGGACTGAAGCGTTGCTTCGGCCTGGACACGGCTATCGTCACAGCGCTGGCGGACAATCCGGTCGGGCGTTTAGCTGAAGACCTGATGTTGCAGGGCGGAGTCGAACAACTAGTCAAGTGGGTCACGTACGACGGCGTGGGGCGCACGGTTCGCAATGGCTTGAACTTCACCGAGAAGGGATTCGGCGTTCGCCCGGCGATTGGGTGCTCTGACCGCGGCAACACAGCAGTGTCACAGCTCAAGGCCGGCGACATCGATTGGGAAGACATCTTCGGCAACAACGGCGCGCGCTGGCTGCATACGGGCGGGATCTTTTGTGCGCTTTCAGAAACAACGCCTGAAGTCGCACTGGAAGCAATGAAAATGGCGAAGAAGCACGGGACGGTTATCTCTTACGACCTGAATTATCGCGAGTCGTTGTGGAAGGCGATCGGCGGCAAGAAGAAGGCGCAGGAAGTGAACCGTGCTCTGGCTCCTTACGTTGACGTGATGATCGGCAACGAAGAGGACTTTTCTGCGGCGCTGGGCTTTGACATCGAAGGTTTTGACGAGCATATCCAGAACATCAAGGTCGATGCCTTCAAGAAGATGATCGAGAAGGTCGTGAAGGAATTCCCCTTCAAGGCGGTTGCGACGACGCTGCGCAAAGCCAAGACGGCGACCAAGAACGATTGGGGCGCGATCTGCTATCACAAAGGCGAGTTCTTCGAAGCTCAACACCGCGCAGATCTTGAGATCTACGACCGCGTTGGTGGGGGAGATTCGTTCGCGTCGGGCCTGATCTACGGCTTTCTTACCGGCCAGCCCGCGCAGTGGGCGGTGGAATGTGGCGCTGCCCATGGCGCGCTGGCGATGACCACTCCGGGCGACACGACAATGGCCACGCTGAAAGAAGTTCTCGGTGTCATGAAAGGCGTCGGGGCGAGGATCGCGAGGTAATCAGAAGACGAACCCATATCTGCCAAAACCAGGCAGATATGGGGCACCTGCACTCGGATGCGATATCAGGACGGGGCACAGCCCCGTCCCTACACTGGTGAAGAATGACAAAAGAAGAAGTACGGCGGCGGATCATTGAGGTCGGCATTTGTCCCGTAGTGCGCGCGCAATCACCCGCGCTGGCGTTGGCCGCAACTGAAGCTGTTTGCGCCGGTGGCATTCCTGTCGTGGAAATCACGATGACGGTCCCGGGCGCGGTTGAGGTTATCGCCGAACTTAGCCGCACCGTTAGCAAGGACGTTCTGGTGGGAGCAGGAACCGTTCTCGACGCCGAAACAGCGCAGCGCTGCATCGACGCAGGAGCACAATTTCTGGTCAGTCCTGGGTTCGATCTTGCCACGGTGAAGCTGGCGAACAGCAAGAAGAAGCTCATCATGGCGGGCGCACTGACTCCGACCGAGGTAATCACCGCGTGGAACGCGGGCGCCGATTTCGTGAAGATATTCCCTTGCGGGAATCTGGGCGGAGCCGCGTACATCAGGGCTCTGAAAGGACCTCTGCCTCAGATACCAATGGTTCCGACCGGAGGCGTGAATCTGCAAACAGCAGCCGACTTTATCAACGCCGGGGCTGCTGCGCTGGGCATCGGTGGCGAATTGGTTTCGGCTGCCGCCTTGAAGTCGGGGAACCTGACGCTGATTACTGAAACGGCGAGTCGGTTCGCAACTATCGTGCGCGACACGCGACAGGCGCTCGGGAGTACGGCAAAGGCAAAGTAACGGGATATACGAAGCAGTCGGCGCTTCAGAGACAAGCGCCAGGAAGAGACGACATAGACGATGGCATATGCAGGACTGGATTTGACGAACAAGGTCGCTGTGGTTATCGGCGGCACATCAGGCCTCGGCCTGGAACTCGCGCGAGGATACGCGCAGGCCGGCGCAAACGTAATCGCTACCGGACGCCGCAAGGAATTGGTCGACCAGATCAGCCAGGAACTGGAAGAAGTTGGCTCGAAGACGCTCGCTTTTCCATGCGACGTCAACGACCGCGAGAGTCTGAAAGGTCTGCTCAACGCTGTGACCGAGAAGTTCGGACACGTTGATATCCTCGTGAATTCTGCAGGGCGCATTAAGCGCGTACCGACGCTGGATATGGCCGACGAGGATTGGAACGGCATTCTTGAGACGAACCTTACCGGTACGCTCAAGGCGTGTCAGGTATTCGGCCGCCACATGGTCGATCACAAGTACGGCCGCATCATCAACATTGCTTCGTTAAACTCGTTCGTTGCGCTTTATGAAGTGGCAGCCTATGCAGCAAGTAAAGCGGCCGTTGCCTCGCTTACGCGATCTCTTGCCATTGAGTTCGCGAAGTACAACGTGTGCGTCAACGCATTGGTCCCCGGCATCTTCCGTACTGCCCTAAACTCCGGCCTGCTCGACGGCACCCCGCGGGGCGCCGAGTTGAAGATGCGTACGCCGATGGGCCGCTTCGGCCAGTTGAACGAACTCGTAGGCGCTGGCATATTCCTCGCTTCGGATTCAGCGAGCTTCGTAACTGGACAGATGTTGATCGTTGACGGCGGTTTCCTCGCCAGCGGCGTAAACCAGTAACAGCATTGATAGTTGAGATTGATGATCGAGGGCGGTAACGAACAGCGGCGAACTAGTGCTTTACTTCAAAAGTGATCGTAGTGCCGGCGGGAATCTTCTGTCCTGCTGCCGGAGTCTGCTTGACGATAACCGCCGGTGTCTTCGAGTTCGAGTTTGCTTTGCTCGAAGGGTTCGCTTTTGCGGAGCCATTCGCGGCAAGCGTGCTGATCTTGCCGAGCTTCATCGGAGACACGGCGATCGCCCTGGTCGCGTCGTCCAATGTACGCCCAACGAAGTCGGGTGCAACGTAGAGAACCGAGTCGTCTGTCGGGGCCGAAACCAGCAAATTCACTTTGGGAGAAGCAACTCCCTCGGCGTTCGGCGGCGGGGATTGCGCAACGATCTGGTCCGGCGGGAAGCCCGGCAACGTCGCAACTGCAACCGATCCGATTTCGAGACCGCGGCGCCCAATGTTGATCTCGGCCGCGCGTTGGCTTTGTCCGATGACGCTTGGAATGACCATCTTCTGACGCCCCAGACTCAAGGCAACACGCAGGTGCGTACCACGCCGCACCTTCTCGCCGGGCGGAGGTAACTGCGAAAGCACTCGATTGTCAGGAACATCGCTGCTATAGAACCGGTTTTCCACCTCAACGAGCAAACCGTTGCTGATGGCGGCGCGCTCTGCGTCCGATGCTGCCAGGCCTACCACTTTGGGCACAGCTACTTCGCGGCCATGAATAGCCACTCGCATGGCGGTCAGCGTGGAAGCGAGAAAGACCGTCGCGACAATAAGTGCCCGGAGTAGGAATCGGAAGAACCTGCGCATCGCGTCTCTTCAATTGTACGCAGGAAAGACTCAGGATGAAAGTTCCTCAGGCACGCTCGATGATAGCCGCGAAGAATCCGTCGCACGGATGCACACCGGGGATTGTCCTGAGATAAGGGCCGCACGTAAGGGCAGGCGGATCGGGCCACACGAGCTCGCCTTGTTCGTGCATTCTGCGTAGCTCTTCGCCACAATCAACGGCGCGGAACCCATTAGCGCGCGCTTGCAGAACCTCTTCCACGACCTGCTCATTCTCTTCGGCTTCGAGCGAGCAGGTGGAATACACGAGTCGACCACCAGGGGCAAGACGATCAAGCGCGGAGTTGAGGATCGAAACCTGGCGTGCATGAAGATCGGCAATGTCTGTCGTTTTCAGACGCCATTTGATTTCCGGATTGCGCGCCAGCGTACCCGTGCCCGAGCACGGAACGTCAGCAAGGACACGGTCGAATACTCCTTCAACGCCAAGCTTGGTTGCATCGGCCGTGATGAATTCGACGTTCGGGGCCTTGACCAAATCTTTCATCAATCGCGTGCGGTGTGCGTGGAGATCTACCGCCACGATCGACGCTTCGGGATTCCGATCGGCCATGGCCCAGGTCTTTCCGCCGGGAGCGGCACAGCAATCGAGAATTCGCGAGCCGCGCCCAACGAGTGCGGCGATCAATTGCGAACCCTCATCCTGCACGACTACTTGAGCTGCGCGGCAGGCCTCCGTGCGGGTTACATCACCACTGAGGACGGTGCGCGCGGATCGGAGCAGCTTGCCAGGGCCGAGAACGACATCTTCGGATTGAATCTCTTCGCCGCGAACTCGAACCGAGGTCGCCGGGACATGTTGATTGAACTCGCATACACGCGCTGCAACTTCGGGACCGTACTCGCGCACCCATCGTTCCACGAGCCATTCGGGATGCGCGCACTGCAGCGCAAGGGATGAGGCACTCAACTCCGCTGCCCTAGTTGGAGGAGTCCCCCTGACTCGTCCCGCAACACTCGCCGCGATCTTTCGCAGAATGACGTTCGTAAGCGGTGCAGCGGATGTCTTCTTCGCACGTTTGACGAGATTCACGCTCTCGTTCACAGCAGCGCGGTTGGGAATACCGTCGAGATACTGCAGCTGATAAGCGCCGATGCGGAGCGAAGTCAGCACTTCGAAATCGAGCCGGGTAAACGGAGTGAATGAGTATTGCGCGATGGCCGCATCCAGCCGCGAACGCCAGCGCAGCACGCCCATGACGATCTCCATGCAGAGTCCGCGGTCCTGCGGCGAGAGCTTGTCGAGCATGCGCGAATGCAGCAACTCGTTAGCGAAGGCCTCGTCGCGCTCCACGCGCACGAGCACGTCGAACGCGGCGGCGCGCGCTGGAGATACGGTTTGTGGCGGAGGAGTAGCCGGCAACTTACACCATCACGTCGTCTTTGGGACGGTAGCCGTTCGCGAAATCTTTGGCGCTCATGCGCTTCTTGCCTTCAAGTTGCAGCTCGAGCAACTCAAGGACGGTGTTCTCGCCGCATCCGGCGTAGAGATGCTCGCCTTGCGCGTGCATCTGGCCCGGAGCAAGCGGCTCAATTCCACTGGCAGCCGGTTGCGCCTTGATGATGTTCAGATTCTTGCCGCGGAACTTTGTGAACGCTCCCGGCCATGGGGCGAAGCCACGAAGGCGATTCCAAATCTCGACCGACGTGCGCTTCCAGTCAACGCGACCGTCTTCTTTCTTCAGAATCGGCGCGAGCGTTGCCTCGGCATGGTCCTGCTTCGTTGGAATCACGGTTCCCTGCTCAAGGCCGCGCAATGTTTCAATCGCGAGCGGGCCGCCGATGGCCGACAGCTTATCTTCCATCGTCTCGTGCGTGTCTTCGGTCAGGATGGGTATCTCGCGTGTCAGCAGCATGTCACCGGTATCGAGCCCGGCATCGAGTCTCATGGTCGTGACGCCCGTGACCGAGTCGCCGTTCGCAATTGCCCACTGAATCGGCGCCGCGCCACGATATTTCGGCAACAGCGACGCATGGACGTTGATGTTGCCATGTCGCGGAAGATCGAGCATCCACTGCGGAATGATACGCCCATACGCAACGACGATGATTGCGTCCGGCTTGATCTGCTCAAGCTGTGCGCGGAATTCCGCGTTGTTCTTGATGGCTGCCGGTTGCGTGACGGAAATCCCCAATTCGGTTGCGAGTTGCTTCACGGGAGTTGGAACCGTGCTCAAACCGCGTCCAGCAGGGCGGTCGGGTTGAGAGACAACAAGCTGCACGTCGAAGCCGTTTTCGGCCAGTGCGCGCAAAGTCGGTACAGCGAATTTTGGAGTGCCACAAAAGACGATTTTCAAGAAGAGCTCTCAGTCAGCGCAGGCTATTTCCACTCACCGAGTTTTACGAGCTTCCTCACTTTGCGCTTGATCAGGTCACGCTTCAGCGCACTGATGTGGCTGATATAGAGCCGGCCATTGAGGTGGTCAATTTCGTGAGAAAACGCTCGCGCCAGCAGATCGTCGCCCGTCTTCTCGTACCACTTGCCGTGCGCGTCCTGGGCCCTGATGGTGACCTTCTTCGGCCGCGTTACGTTTTCATGGAATTCGGGCAGAGAAAGGCACCCTTCCTGCTGAGTATGCTTGCCTTCAACCTTGATGACCTCAGGGTTGACCAGCACCAGCTTGCCGTTAGGATCCTCTTTGAAGCTCACGTCGATAACGGCCAGCCGTTTCGAAATGCCGATCTGCGGAGCCGCAAGTCCGACACCATGCGCCTCGTACATCGACTCGAACATATCTTCGATGAGCTTTCTTAACTCGTCGTCGAATACCGTTATCGTTTCCGCCGGCGTCTCCAACACCGGGTCGCCAAATTTAACTATCGGATAGATCATCGTTCGCTTAATTCTAGATTATCTCGTACCCAAGAGGCTAAAGCCCCCAGCTTCGGCGTCTCTTCTTAATGGTACGAAGCCGGGCCCTACCCAACGCCTCAAAACCGCTTCAACTGCTCTACGTATCCATTGTAATTGCGTAATGTTTCAACTAGCGAATCGCCGCCAAACTTTTCGAGGGCCACTCGCGCGAGCGTCAGCGCGACCATCGCTTCGCCAACGACGCCTGCTGCCGGAACCACACAGACGTCCGAACGTTCATAAGCAGCCTTCACGACTTCGCGCGTCTTGAAATCAACCGATTGCAGCGGGCGGCGCAACGTGGCAATCGGCTTCAGATAGCCGCGGACTATGACGTCCTCGCCGTTGGACATGCCACCTTCGATGCCGCCGGCGCGATTCGTGCGACGTGTGAAACGAGTCGGACGCGTAAAGTCATCCGAGTTGTTGTAGCCAATCTCGTCATGAACGGACGAACCAGGCGTGATTGCGCCCTCCATTCCGCTGCCGATTTCTACGGCCTTGACGGCCTGGACGGACATCACCGCAGCTGCCAGTTGCGTGTCGAGACGCTCGTCCCAATTCGCATATGTGCCCAAGCCGGGAACAACGCCGTGCGCAACGACCTCGAAGATGCCACCGACAGTGTCGCGCTCTTCAATGGCCTTGTCGACCTCGGCCTTCATCTTCTGCTCGGCTTCGGCGTCGACACAGTTCAGCAAGACATCTTCCCGGTCGTAAAGCTCCTTGATCTGCGCCCATTCGGGCTCCGAGTTTCCCGAGCGCACCTTGCCAACGGCGATCACATGGCTCAGAACTTCGATGCCCAACTCGCGCAAGAAAAGCTTGGCCAAGGCACCCAGCGCCACTCGTGACGTCGTCTCGCGTGCCGACGCGCGCTCCAGAACGTAACGCGCGTCCTTGAAATCGTACTTAAGGGCGCCCGAAAGGTCGGCGTGTCCCGGACGCGGTGACTTCACCGCCTTGTGCTTCGCGGGATCACCCGGTTCCACGGGCAGCGACTCCTGCCAATTCGCCCAATCACGATTCTCAATGAAGGCCGTGATCGGCGAACCGATGCTCTTCCCTTGACGTACGCCCGACGTGAATCGGGCCGTATCGCGCTCGATCTTCATGCGACCGCCGCGGCCATAGCCCTGCTGACGACGCCAGAGTTCGCGATCAACGAACGCCTGATCGACAGGTACTCCTGCTGGCAAACCCGAAAGCACGGCCACCAAGGCCTCGCCGTGGGACTCGCCGGTTGTAAAAAATCGCAGCATCTAGGAACTCTGTTTCATCTGAAGATTTCGCGCAAGGGGAGGACCTTATGCGCAGTTTATCAGGATTGTACCTGATTTGCGGCCCACTCTGCGGTTTCGTGGAACTACGAGGCGCTGAAAAGGATGCAACTACTTGCAGCCATGGGTGGTAACCACAGTAAGCGTTACGTACTCAGCATTAGCGTGATACTAAACATCTTAGTCACGATTGTTTGGCGGGAATTGGATTTTTGTCGGCAAAATAGGTAAAATGCTGACCAACTCACAAGATTTTGCATTACCATACTAGTTAAGGCCCACGTGGGGTGGGCAGCCCTTACCGCAGTCCTAAGGAGTTTTTTCGTGCCGCTGATGTTGCCTTTCAAGCAAAGCTCCCGTCAACTAATTCGGGAAGTTGCTAAGGGCCTGGAACCGAATTTCGGCTCAATTTCGGAAGCCTGGCGGCGCAAGATGGTCGAGGAGTTCGCTTTCGATCCCCGCACTCTGGCCGTGCTCGACAGATTGAATCTGCCGGTTGGATACGCTCTTTTTGCCGACGGCGATTTCGACCGTTACTTCGAGAACCTTACCTATTACGGCGCGAGGTTGGCCAAGCTACAGGTTGATACACGGGCGATCGCGCGGTCGCTTGAATTCTCCCAAGCCGCCTGCGAGAAGCATCTCAGTACTCCGGCGGGAGAACGTCGCGCGGAAGAGATTGCGGCATTGGAGACGCTTTCGTCAGCCGCATTTGTGACCGTCTCTGGAG
>JAEYQK010000008.1 GCA_023410055.1 Acidobacteriota bacterium | reverse complement strand
GTTTAGTGGACTTGAGAAGACGAGCCAGGCTATCGAGTTGCAGATCACGCAGGAGTACCTAGGGCAGGAGAAGCACACGGTCTATTTGGCGCCCATGTGGAAGGAAGTGCTCGACTTCGACATGCGTGTAAAGGGCGGCCACACGCCTGTGAAGCAGATTCTCTCGGGTAAGACGTTTAGTCGTCCGCTGGGCGGTTATGTTGGCGTAGCGAACGTTGGGCTGGACAAGAACTGGATGGGGAATCATCTCGCGCAGGCGAATCTGTATGCATTCGGACGGCTGGCTTGGAATCCCGATCTTGGGGCGCGGCAGATTGTGGATGAATGGACGCGCATGACTTTCGGTAATACGCCCGATGTCGTTAACAAGGTCGGTTCGATTCAGATGGATTCATGGCCGACATATGAGAACTACTCGGGTACGCTCGGATTGCAGACGCTGACGAACATCACTGGTCCGCACTATGGGCCGGGACCTGACTCGCAAGAGCGAAACGGTTGGGGGCAGTGGATTCGCGCCGATAAAGAAGGCGTGGGAATGGACCGGTCGGTGAAGACCGGGACAGGATATTCCGGGCAGTATTCTTCCGATGTCCACAAGATGTATGAGGACGTCTCGACTACGCCGGAAAATCTGATTCTGTTCTTCCATCATCTGCCGTACACGTACAAGTTGAAGTCGGGCAAGACGGTGATTCAGTCGATCTATGACTCGCATTACGATGGAGCGGCGCGGGCGGCGGAGTTTGTGAAGACATGGAAGTCGCTGCGCGGTGCTGTTGATGATGGGCGCTTTGATGATGTGTTGGCGCAGCTCTCTTATCAGTCGGGTCATGCGATTGTGTGGCGCGATGCGATCAACAACTGGTTCCACCGCTGGTCGGGAATTGCCGACAGCGCCGGGCGCGTGGGGAACCATCCGGGGCGCGTGGAAGCCGAAGCGATGGAGTTGAAGGGCTATCAGCCTGCGGACGTCGTGTACTGGGAGGGAGCTTCGGGTGGAAAGGCCGTCGTATGTGGCCAGGGTGCTCAATCGTGTTCTGCCGGAGCGAAGTTCAACGGAAGCGCGGGGTGGTATGAAGTCGATATCGAGTATTTCGACCAGGTGAATGGTGTGTCGAAGTATCGGCTGTACGTGGGTGACCAGCTTCAGGATGAGTGGGTTGCCGACAAGAAGTTTCCGACGAACAAGCCGGACGCAGACTCGTCGACACGCTATCGCAGCAAGGGAGTGGCGCTCCGACCGGGCGATGTGATTCGAGTTGAAGGGATTCCGGACGGCGGCGAGAAGGCTCCGCTGGACTACATCGAAGTGGTACCTGAACGGCTGTAGATAGCTGTACGTTTCCAGCACGCAAGATCATTGACATTGCTTCGTAGACGTATATAGTTCGAAGGGCGAATTAAGTAAGTGTCTTCGGAGTCGCGAACAAGAGATTAGCGAGATGCAACGGATCAGCTTTACCAACACGCAGGTTGCTTCCAGCGAGACGGCCAGGGACATTAACCGGGGCGTTTTGTTGAACCTGATTCGGCGAAGGCAGCCGATTTCGCGTGCTGATCTGGCAAGGGTTTCGGGGCTGCAGAGAAGCACGGTGTCGCTGATCACGGAGCAGTTGATTCGAGAGAAGTGGGTAGTCAACGGCCCGGTGGGAAGACTGCCTCGTGGCCGACGGCCCACGTTTCTGCGTTTGAATGAACGACGCGCGATTGTGGTTGCCGATCTTCGCCCTGAGCGAACGACTGTTGCGGTCGCGGATGTGAACGGACAGTTTCTGTCGCAGGAGACGATGGCGACGTTGAAGCATCCGGCCAAGATGGTGGCGAGTCTCGCGGGGTCAATGAAGCACCAGATGCAATCGCATCCCGATCTATTGTTTGAAGGAATCGGAATCAGTTTGCCCGGCCGTATTGATGAGCGCACGGGGCGGTTTGTTTTTGCACCGAACTTGAGTTGGCCAGCTTTCGATTTGAAGGGCCCGATCGAGGCCGCGACCGGAATGAGGGTGGAGATGGAGAACGCGGCGAATGCCTACGTTCTCGCCGAAGCCTGGTTTGGCGCCGCAGAAATAGCGGGGGATATGGTGGTCGTGTCGGTGGCCGAAGGTGTAGGCACTGGCATTTTCGTGAATCACCAGATCGTGAGGGGCCGTTCGGGAATGGCGGGCGAATTCGGTCACGTGCCACTGGATCCGAATGGACCGCCCTGCGCTTGTGGCGGACGCGGATGTTGGGAAGTATTCGCCTCTCAGCGTGCGGCGTTACGGTACTACCACGAGTTCACGGGAAAGCAGGACGGAGTCGGTTTCCAGGACCTTATGACGCTAGCTGAGGCTGAGGATGCGCTGGCGCTGAAGGCGATCGAGAAGATGGCGCATGCTGTGGGGAAGGGAATGCGAATGCTAATCGCGGGCTTGGAACCGGCGGAGATTGTCGTGGTTGGAGAATTCACGCGACTCTGGTCAAGAGTGGGGCCGGTGATTGAGGCAGAAGTTGCAAAAGCGGTGCTGGCTGGCAAGCCGCCACTGGTTCGACCGGCGACCGACCCGAGAATGGCGCGTCTGCGTGGGACCGTTGCGCTTGTGCTGCAGAAACATTTCGGAGCAGCCACGGGCACCAAGGAAAAGCGCGTGGGCAAGCGGATCACGGCGAGCGGCCGCGCTTGAAGTTGCGGCGAGAAGGAAGCATGTCTTTTGAAGCGAGCGAAATGAGATTACGGAATACAAGAAGAGCTAAGAGTTTTCTGGCTGCGTTGGTGCTGGTGCTTTTGAGCGCGGGTTCCATCAGTGTCAGGGCGAACGAGGCACCGAAGGACAGCTCGGAGAGCGGTCAGAAGTGGGTGCCCACATGGGCGTCGGCACAACAGACGGCGGCTCCAAGTGATCTGCCATCGATCAAGTTCAACAACGTCACTGTGCGGCAGATTGTGCATGTTTCAGCCGGTGGGAAGAGATTGAGAGTGCGGCTGTCGAACTTGTTCGGTGATGCACCGGTTGAGATATCCGGCGCAACAGTAGCGCTGTCTGACGGCGGCAGTTCGATCAAGACGTCTACGAGCAAGCAGTTGAAATTTGGTGGGAAGGATGGCGTCACGATTCCCGCTGGAGCGGTAAGCGCTTCTGATCCGCTGGATTTCAAACTTCCTGAACTGGCGAATGTCGCCATCACTATTCATGTTGTGAATGGGCCGAACCTCATCACTTCACACCCGGGGTCACGGACAACGTCGTATTTGCTGGCGGGGAACGAACTATCAGTCGCCGACTTCAAAGATCCGATCAAGATTGACCGCTGGTATTTCATCACTGGCCTTGAGATCAAGCCGAAGCACGATGCGCGTGCGGTCGCCATTCTGGGCGATTCGATAACGGATGGACGAGGCACTACGACGAACGGCAACGACCGATGGCCGGATCAGTTGTCGAAGCGATTGAGAGCCGACAAGAAGACAAAAGACATCGCCGTTCTAAATATGGGTATCGGTGGTAATCGCTTGCTTCGCGATGGCTTGGGACCGAGCGCTGTCAGTCGGCTGGAGCGGGATGTGCTGCAACAGGCGGGCGTGCGGTGGTTGATTGTACTGGAAGGCGTGAACGATATCGGCACTCGCTTATCGGCGAAAAAGAAGGGCGAAACCTGGGCAAGCGCGGAAGACATCATCGACGGCTACAAGCAGATTGTAGCGCGTGCTCATGCGCAGGGCATCAAGGTATATGGCGCGACGATAACGCCGTTTGGTGGGTCGTTTTATGCGGAGCCGGATACCGTGGAGGATCGCAACAAGATCAATAATTGGATTTTGACGTCGGGTGCTTTCGACGGCGTGATTGATCTCGCGAAGGCGACGTGTGATCCGGCGCGCCCGGACTACCTGTTGGCTGCCTATGATTCTGGCGATCATCTGCACTTGAATCCAGCGGGCTATGCGGCGATGGGGGAAGCGGTGGATCTCTCGTTGTTCGGCGGCAAGAATGCGCCGAGTGCGGCGAAGTAGTGATGGCTCGAGCAGTTGACAGGACATTGGAAAGGTACGAGGGCATTCGTTAATGGGGCATCCGGCGCTAGATCTTGGTTCGAAGACGGCAGTTGTGATTGGGGGTACGTCGGGTATCGGCCTAACGATCGCCAAGGGACTGGCTGTTGCTGGCGCAGACGTGGTTGCGACGGGGCGGCGCCAGGACTTGGTCGAAGACGCGACGCGCGAGATACAGAAGCTGGGGCGGAGGAGTATTGCATGCGCGAGCGATGTGACGGACGACGGGAGCATTGAGGCACTGTGCGAGAAGGTGTGCGAAGAATTCGGGAAGGTGGATATTCTCGTCAATGCCGCCGGGATTACGCAGCGCACGCCGGCGCTGGAACTGAAGCTGTCGGAGTGGAACCGAATTCTCGATACGAACCTCACGGGAACATTGCGCACCTGCCAGGTGTTTGGCCGTCGGATGGTCGAACGAAAATACGGCCGCATCATCAACATTGCTTCGCTGGCGTCGGAGATACCGTTCCTAGAGGTAGCCGCTTATTCGGCGAGTAAGGCTGGTGTGGCGTCATTGACGAAGTCGCTCGCGATTGAATGGGCGCGGCACGGAGTGTGTGTGAATGCGTTGGCTCCGGGAGTGTTTCGTACAGACCTGAACTCCGCGCTGCTGGACGGTACTGCCCGCGGCAAAGAGAGTTTAATGCGAACGCCGATGGGCAGATTCGGGAAGCTCGATGAACTTGTTGGCGCCGCCGTTTTTCTTGCTTCAGATGCCGCCAGCTTTGTGACCGGACACGTGCTATTCGTGGATGGAGGGTACGTGGCGAGCGGAATGAATCAGTGACGGCTACAATCGGCTCGCGATGAGCTTGCTAAGCTGGTGAAGCCCATGTGGTCATAAAGCCGCTGGCCGCACTCGACTCGGCCCGGTAGCCAACCGACCGGAATATCTTTTCGACTTGGCCGAAAGTAAGCCGACCGGCCACCCGGTGGTTCGTATCTAGCGCAAAGTGAATCCGTTGCTTCCGAAGAAAATCCGCTGCGGCTGCTAACATGGCGATTTCCGCGCCTTCAATATCCACCTTCACGAAACTCGGAACACCATAGCAGGCACAAGCATCTTCAAAGCTCACCGTTTTCACCGTGACCGCCTGTACAGAGGAACCGCGGGAACTGTGCTCCGCGATGGTTGAGCCGAGCGCTCCCTCAGCAAAGAACTTCATGTCGCCTGAACGATCCGCAAGCGCGGACTGCACAGTAACGACATTCGTCAATCCATGCCGGCTAATATTCCGTTCAAGAATCGAATAGTTCAGAGGATCAGGCTCGAACGCTACGACCTTTCCGTTCTGACCTACCAGTTGCGCCAGATGGTAGACGGATGCGCCGCAATATGCGCCGGCATCAAAAACCGTGTCGCCTGGTGCTGGGGTGTGCCAGCGGAAATAGTCGTTCAAGGCGCCAACTTCTTCGGCAAACGACGAGAACTCGAATTCCAATCCTGAGTCGCGATAACGGTGCAATCGCGGCTGGGAATAATCTACGACCTGAAAGCCCTCTTCGGTGAAAGGCTCAACCTCGTTGAAGAACTGCTCGAATGAGCCTGCAATATCTCCCAAGTAGGCGAGGTGCCGGGACGAAACGCGAATCACCTTGCCGGAGCGGGCTACGTCGATATGTCCATCGCAAAAGCTTAGTTCAACGTCACGGCAAATGCGCCGCAACACCGCGCGAACGAAAAAGTTCCCTGGCCCGAGATGCTGAATGACTTCAGCAAGGCGGTAATGAAGTTTGCTGTTCACTGTGAATGACTCTGAATGTAGCACCAACAAAGGGAATTGGACAATAACAAGGGCCTTTTCCTGATGATCCCATAACTTATGGATTGTTCTGCTGAACCGATTCTGAGTTGAGAAGCGCCTGCCGGATTGGTTCCGCACCGGCAATCCCACATCCGCCTGTTTCAACACGGCCACGATCTGTTCTACGAAGAAACGTTTGGAGAGACTGCTAAGAGCAGCATTGCACCCCAGCGGTGAGCCGCAAATTGCTACGGCGACGATGCAAAGAGCCGCCTACGTGCACTTCCGACGAACTTCACTACTCCCGGCACGTAAAACTGAAGCAACCCCCTTGCCGCGCATTCCAAGCCATACAAGCTGGCGAAGTCGCGCCAGTGTGCGAAGTAAGCATTCAAAAGTCCAAGCCTTCTTCCTTCGCAGCGTCGGGCTAGAAGAGGAGGAACGAGATTGGTATTGTAGCGCTTCATGGCCTGGCAAATCTCACGGTAATCTTGATTGGTACCCAGCTTCGCAGCCCGAAGTTCTCGAATTGCAAACTCTGCAAGTGCCTGGTTTTCCTTTTGCCAGGTCCGAACTGGAGTCAGCAACGAGACACTCTCGTGAACTCGGTAGCTCGTGAGTATCTGATTCACAAAACGTACGGTACCATGTCGCGCCGCAACACGCATCCATTGCGCGGCATCGGTGGCCAGCGCAAAATCGGGGCTGTATCCATCGACTATATCGTGGTAGCGAAACAAAACCGCACAGGGCCACAATTGACGTAGACTCTTGAAAAAATTCAGGGTGACACTCAGGGCGTCTTCACTTAGCGGCGAAGCTGGCCCTATCCACAACTGGTGGCCATCCTTATCTATTACGCGCCCGCGACAGTAGACGATGCCAACACTCTCACCCGGTAACGAACTATCTCTGAACTGGCCGACCATCTCAGTGATGGCCTCCGGCTCTAGCAAGTCGTCGTCTGAGAGCAAGAGGAAGAATTCCCCAGATGCTTCCTTGACACAGCAATTCCAGTTTTCCACCATCGAAAGGCCCACACGTTGGTTGATCACGCGCAGGTGAGGATCGCCGGAGAACTCCGCGATCACTCTGGCAGTGTGGTCGCTGGAAGCATTATTAGAGACGAGAACTTCAAAATTGTCGTACGTCTGTGCCAAAGCCGAAGCAATCGATAAGCGGAGGAGTTCCGCTCGATTTCTGGTAGGAATCGCAATTGTGACTCTGCCAGCTTGCATTATTCCGTGTAATCGCAATGTGGCAAGCCCAGTTCAGCGCTTGCCAGTTGTCGGAAGCCTTGAAGCAGCTCAATCCGCGGCTCCCAGCCAGGCAGTTGCGGGCCGACCCACGGATTCATTACTTCCCGATCACGATAGGGAGTTGCGCCGAATTGGACCGGGATGGGACGTCCGACTGCCTGTTCCAGCGTCGCCAGTACTTGCCTCAACGTGCACCGTTGACCGCCACTAACCGCATACACCGTGTTGCCTGGTTGCAATCGCTCAACCAGCACCGCGGCCTGCGAAAACGCGCGGCATAAATCGTCTACATGAACAAAATCTAGCACCTGCTCTCCTGGAGACATAGCAATCGGAACGCCCGTTCTAAGGCAGTCAAGCAGCAGCCGTAGAATCTTTCGGCGTGTGTCGCCGGGACCATAGCTGTCGTACAGCCGTAAGGTTATCGCGCGAATACCCGAACTTTCCACATAATAGGCGAGTATATCTTCGAACGCCTGTTTTGTGGCGGCGTAGAGGTTAACTGGCGAGTAAGGGGTGCCCTGATAGCTCTGCCAAGAAGTTCCCGTATTGATCAACGCTGTGATGTTGGCCGCCTTCATTGCTTCCAACACCCGTGTGCCCAGGAGAATGTTGGAAGAGATCAGCGGTTCCACGGTTTCCGAATTGTGAGTGGCCAAGAAGAGGGATGCCAGGTGGAAAACAACATGAGGCCTAAAATCGGCGATCGAATCAACTGCGTCTTCGGTAGTGTCGTTGTAAACGTAAACCCTAGAGATCGCAGCGTTCAATTCAAGCAGTCTGGCTGCGGCCGGACGCGCCAAGGCGGCAACCTCCCATCCTTCAGCATTGAGGTGGCTGACCAGATGAGAGCCGACAAATCCTGTCGCACCCGTGACCATGGCACGTCGTGCACCATTCGTCATAACTGCGGCCCCGATGTATCGAGAGTGAACGGGCTTTGAAATGCGGAAAATGGAGGCAGGGACTTGTCCCTTTCAGAGAGGATGGGAACGGAGATCGGCCACGGAATTCGGCAAGAATCCCATCGGATACCGGCATCATGTACGGGGGAATACACCGTTGAAACCTTGTAGTACAGCAGCGCTTCGGCACCCGTTACGCAAAACCCGTGCGCTACGCCGGCGGGTACATAGAGCGCATTGGCCAGCGAGTCAGTCAGATTAACTGAAACATGCTCGCCATATGTTGGTGAATCCCTCCGCAGGTCCACGGCCACGTCCCAAGCACGCCCCCGTAAACAAACCACAACTTTGTGATGCTGCATAGGAGGCATTTGAAAGTGCAATCCGCGTAGCGTCCCGGGCAGCGACCGCGTCACGTATTCTTCCGGGAACTCAGTGCACAAGCCAAGATCTTCCCAGAGAGGCTGATGGAAAATCTTGGCAAAAGAACCACGCGAGTCGTCCACGACTGTTGGCTGCAATTCGTAGCAGCCGGGAATCCGAGTTTCGATTACCCGAATGCTCGGCCGCGGCAGCACTAAGTTAACGGTCGATTCGAACATTCCCATACTCATTCCTGGAATGAATGTAGAGGCTCAGAAACCATGCCGACTCTTCCACGAAGATGCCATTGTATTCCAACTAGATACCAACGTGCCGTACACCAATTCACGGTCGGAGAAGTACAGCACTGCAAATAGCAGAACCGTTGCGAAGCAAGGCACCGCGAGCCAAACTCGCACTCCCGCCGGAAGAGCAAGGCAAAAGCTTGCCAAGACGATCGCAGCAGCCACAACCCCTGAAATACGAGTGCCAATATTTTCCGGAAATCTCCGATGAAAATAGAGAAGGTACATGTAGGTTTGCGCGACGGTTGCGACACCCGCACTGAACGGCAGCGCCAGCGCTCCCCAGCGGCCCACCTCGGCCCAGACAAGCAGAATGTAAATCAATCCCCAACAGAAATTGAAGACGGCTGGGGCCCACATATTGCCCCACGCCTCGATAGCCGGACCAAGCCCACATCCCGAGCAGTGCACGATGACCAGAAAACAGACTCCAATCAGAGTCGCGCTTCCCGGCAAATACGCCGCGCCGTATAGTCGAAAAACCTCGTGCGATAAGAACATAAGCAGTGTGGCTATCGGCAAGATGAGAAGCATGATTGCGCCCTGCGAGATAACCATCAACCGGTTGAACTCTGCCGACGCTTCTCCGTGCGCGCTCTTGACCGAGGCGAAAACCGGCAGTGCCGATTGCACGATCATGATGGGGATGAACATCAGTACGTTGCGCCACTGCATTGCGGCTGTGTAGAAGCCCATCTGCGAATAACCGTTGTGGTGCACCAGCATCGCGCTGCACACCCATTCGGCTGGACTAATCGCAATGCCTGCCAGTAACGCTGGCAGCGAAAACCGCCACAGAACTTTCCATTCCGTGGCACCCTTCAGGCGAATCGGGATACCGTGCTTTCTGGCCTTGCGCCGCGCCATCCAGTTCAGCAGCAGGCAATTTAGAAAGGCCTGCATCGCCAGTGCGATGACTACGCCTTCCACGCCCTTCCATACGGCTCCGCACAGAACCAGGGGAAATCCTATTAAGCCGCCAACAAAGTTGATCAGAGCGATTGAGCGAAATTCTTCCATCCCTGCGAGCGTGCCGTTCATTGCGCCGGAGAGGGAGCTGAGCCCAATCGTCACCGCTGCTATGCGCAGCAATGGCGTCATCGCCGGACGAACCAGTATGTTGGCAGCGAGCCATGGAGCAAACACCAAAACCACAGTCGCAGCAATCCCCCCTGCCACGACGGCCGTCAGGTCGGAAATGGCAATGATGTGCCCAGCCCGTTCTGGCTGTTTTGCTCGATATTCGGCGACATGCTTCATCGCCGTCATACCCAGGCCGACGGCGGCAAAGACTTGGAACATCGTGGTAGTGCTCTGCAGAATTCCAACCTCGCCGAACGCCTCGCGCCCCAAAATGCGCGCAACGCCGATCATAGCCAGGAAGGTTAGCCCGTTGCCGATTAAGGTCCCAAGCGTGGTCCACCCCGCGGCGTGGGTCAACCGCAGGAGCAGTGGAAAGGGCGCAAGAAGATTGCGCAGCCACTCGCGATGTCTCATCAGGATCGACATGTCGTCTCCAATGCGGACTTCATGAGCCACTTGCGACCTGCTGCAATACTTGCAGGGTCTGCCGGGCGCAACGTTCCCAACTAAATTCCGCAGCCCTGTTCAGTCCTGCCTGGCGCAGACGCTGCTGTTCCGAAGCACTCTCCAAAACGGCACGAATCGTCTCTGCAATTTGCTCGACCGACTCAGCATCGAAATAACGCAAGACTCCACCGGAAACCTCTGGCAGGCACGAATTGTTGGCGACCACAGTTGGAACACCACATGCCATTGATTCAAGCATGGGAAGGCAGAAACCCTCATACAGACTAGGAATCACGCACAGGGTGGCACCCTTGACGAGAGCCGAAAGTTCTGTTTCGGGTAGTGACCTGGTCAGGACCACGCGTCCCGGTGCCGAAACGCGACTTGCCGCCTGAAGAATCGGTTCGTGCTGCCATCCCATCATCCCTGCCAGGACGAGATCGAACTCCATCGTCCTATTCTGGTTGAGCAACTCGTCATATGCTTTGATAAGGCGTACCAGGTTCTTTCGCGCTTGCAGCGTGCCGCAATGCAAGATGTATGGCCGCTGCAGATTCCACCTCGCCGCAATCGCCTGCCTCAGCACGTCGTCGACTGGCTCCGTGTTGTACAAGGAGCGGTTGTATGACAGAGGAGTAACGGCCACCTTTTCCGGCGCAACGCCCAGATGGCGCACAATATCGGACTTCGTGTATTCCGAATTGGCGAGAATCCTGCTGGCCCCGTGCGCGATATGCCCAGTAAGTGCTCGGAAACGCCAGTTCTTGAACCCGGAGTACGAGTTCGTATTCAGAAACGGTACATCATGGATCATTACCGCATACGGCGGCATCGCAAAGGGCAGCACATCCGGGTTTGTCAGCAAAACGGCGTCTGCCCGCAGGCGTTGCGATTGCCAACCGCATCCGCCGTAACGCCAGAACCTGGCTTGATCGATGCCCGCACATACTCTTGTTCGAAAAGAAGAGGTACGCTGAAGTCCCTCGATCAGAGAGGTGTAGTCCTTTCCGACAAGAGCCGTAATATCGCAGTCTAGTTCCGAGGATAAGCGCCCAAAGCAACAGAGAAGCTGACGAGTGTATTCGTAAATTCCGCCGCAATTCCATGGAGGACGAGTCGCGAAGGTATCTACGGCAATCTTAATCAAGATTGTTCACCTCGCGAGCAAGTCGCGACTGTCTTCAGCGCAGTGAGTGTCTCCCGCGCACAGCGCTCCCAAGTGAATTCAGCGGCGCGCTTGAGTCCGTCCTGACGCAGTCTTGCGCGCAAATCCTCGTCATGCAGTCCGGCGCGAATCGTGTCCGCCATCTGTTCCACTGACTCCGCATTGAAGTAACTAAGCACTCCGCCGGAAACCTCGGGCAGACACGAATTGTCAGCCACGACAGTCGGAATACCGCACGCCATCGCTTCGACCATGGGGAAGCAAAAGCCCTCCCAGAGCGAGGGGACTACGGAAAGATAGGCTCCTTTGACAAGGGCGGCAAGATCTTTTTCCTCCAAGAAACCGGTAACAACAACGCGGCCGGGGGCTTTCATTTCTTTGCACGCCTGCACGACATCTTCGCAGTTCCAGCCGTAGTTTCCGGCCAGCACAAGGTCGCAGTCGGCGGCGGCGCCATTTGCGACGAGTCGTTCGTACGCGCGGACAAGCCGGAGAAGGTTCTTGCGTGGCTGAAAGGTCCCGTGGTGCAGAATGTAAGGCCGATGCAGTGAAAAGCGCTCTCGCAGCGCCTCAAGCTCGTCAGTCGCCGGAGCCTGGTTGTACAGTTCGTGTTTGCAGCCCAGATAAATGACCTGCACCTTTTGCGGTGCAACGTGCAGGAACTTGACTATGTCCCGCTTCGAGCATTCCGAGTTTGTCAACACCAGTTTTGCGCTTTGTGCGGCCAGCCAGCACAGCGCAAAAAGACGAGCTGTGTCGGCCCGGCCGTATTGGCGGAAGCGCATGAAATCCACGTCGTGCAACATGACGACAAACGGAGTTCCTGGCAGGGAGACCGTCTCCATGTGCGTTGTGAACAGCACATCGTTCCCATCTCGCTTGACAAGCCTGGCGCCGCCACCGAAGCGCCAACGACGCAGATGATCCATCAGCGGGCTCTGGATCGTTCGATATGACGCTGTCTCCGTTAAACCCGTGATTTCCGGTGCAAAGCCGCTCCCTACATAAGCGGAAATGTCTACTTCGAACTCCGGCGCTAGATTATGGAACTGCTCCAGCATCATGCGGGTGTATTCAAAAAGGCCGCGGAAGGTAAATGGTGGCCGGGTAACGATAGTATCGACGGCAATGCGAATCATGTGTGACGACCCAGCCTCCCGAAGTGTCGAACTGGCTTGTTGGGCGAAGAATACCAGATAGAGAAGCAGTTAAGTAGATAACAGATGGTGTCCCGCCATAGGCGATCCATGTCGCCGTTTGGACACACTCTCAATCAGGTAAATATCATCAATCCGGCATTCTTGACGGGGGAGGCAAACCAGAGCTTATGGCCAATGATTACATGCCTGCGAGCCAGCCACCCGAGCGAAGGAAGAATGGCGGCGGCACTGAGCGCGTCAGCATCCGTCGACGGGACCTTACTTCCAAAGCGGCGGTGAAACTCGCCTGCCTGCACTGCATACTGCCGAATTAGCCTACGAATGCGTTTGCGTGCCTGGCCGACGCGCACGACCGCCTCAGGAATCGTAGACGTGAGCGGCGCCAGCGAGTCATTGGCTGAATGTCGGCGGTAAAGGATCGTTCTCTCTGGAATGCTGACAATCTTGCCGAATGCGCAGGCGACCATGGCAAGCCACCAGTCGGGACACGATGCGCCGATTAGTGGCAACGCAACATTGAGCAGCGCTCGGTTAACCATCATGGTGGAAGTCAATGCTGCGCTCTCCACAATGGTCCTGTGAAAGACAGAGAGTAGTTCGGGATTCTGATTCAGCCAGCGCCAATAGGATGGCGCTATCTCCTTGAGATGATCATCAACGACCGCAGCGTCGCTACACACCAATATGGGGGTGTTCGCCTCGCACGCCTTTTCCGCCGCATCCATCACGTCCAGCGCCTTCGATATCTTGTTGGGCAGCCAGACATCGTCGGGATCAGCAAGCATTACCCACCGCGCTGCAGACCGTTTGAGCACGGCATCGTAATTGCCGATCATACCCAAATTGGTCTTGCTCGAGTCTTCAAGCACCACGAAACGTTCCTTGAGCCTCTCTTGCCAGCGCTGCAGGATAGCAGCGGTATTGTCGCTGGAGTCGTCATCGCGGGCAATGATGCGCCAATCCGTGTAGTCCTGACTGAGAATGGAATTGAGGAGATCATCTATCCACGCTGCACAGTTGTAGGCTGGCATGGCGATGTCAATGGGCATGTCCGTCATTGTACAACCAAGTGGTTGCTAACCTAGTGCCGAAGGGGAGGTCGCAGATGTTGTCCAATGATGCGTTCTCTTCGTCTTGGTAAGGGGGCGCCATTCTCAGTCTCCGGCCCGGGTAAAACCATCTCTTTCCGCTCACCAATCGTGCCGTCGAAGGACGGCTCGCGCTGCTGTTGTTCATTCGGGAGAGAATCGCGATCAACCGCTTTAGTTCAGCCACGCCTTTGTTGCTCCACGTTTGCCAGATTTGTGACCAAAGGACATGCCCGGAATCTCGTAGGTAATACCTCGCAGTTACGTTTCTGCTTGATTCGGTTCTTTTCGGCCAATTACCTTGTTGCCACATTTCGAGGAGATGTCTGTGAACGTTCGCCATTTTCGACGACTCCTGTTGGTTCTCCCGTTTGTTTTTGTTTCGGTTTGCTCGGCCCAGAACACAGCGCAAATCAGAGGAACTGTTTCAGATGCTGCTCGCGCTCCGATTGTGAGCGCATTTGTCATCGTGGAAAACGCCGAAACCTCAGCCATGCAGGCGGCGACAACCGATAACAAGGGCGTGTTTGAGTTCTCTTCATTGCCGGTGGGTAGATACAAGCTGCAAGTCAAGGCCGACGGGTTCAAGACGACCGTTATCAATGACATTCGCATCAGTGTCGGCCAGGTGGTTACGCTGAGTCTGAACATGACCCTCGGGCAGGGTGTCATTGAGCAGGCGCGCGGCGCGAGCGGTTCGCGGGTTGACATCGGCGACACCCAACTTGGAATGGGGATGAGGGACTCATTCATCGCTGCCCTGCCCCTGAAATCGCGTAATGCTTTCGAGTTGTTGCAGCTACAGCCGGGCGTCGAGAGTACCGTGGGAGCTGATCTCTTTTACGGCAGCGAACAACCGGGCGTCGTGTCAGTGAATGGCGGACGGGCGCGTTCCAATTTCTACAATGTCAACGGCGGGTACTCGAGTGACCAGTTCGTCAATGCTCCCGCGATTCAGCCCTCGCCCGACACCATCCGCGAATTTCGCGTGATTTCGCACGACTACATGGCAGAACTTGGGCGTAACTCGGGCTCCGTTCTTAATGTCATTACCAAGTCGGGCTCGGAGAAGCTGCATGGAAACGCTTACGAGTACCTGAGAAACGATGTGTTGAACGCGAAAGGATACTTCGACCCGGAGAAGGCGGCGTTCAAGCAGAACCAGTTTGGGGCGACCTTGGGCGGACCGATCCGCAAGAACAGAACATTTTTCTTCGTGTCCTACGAAGGCCAGCGCCTTAGGCGTGATATCTCTTCCGATGCGCTGACGTTGCCTACCAACGCTGAGCGCACGGGGAACTTCTCTGGTGGTCCGGCTTTCACGGGGGTGGTGACTGATTCGTTTGTCGCTGATACGCTGAACGGACGCGCTGGCTGTGCCGCTGCGGTCGCTCAGGCCGGGGGAGCCCCCATTGCGGCCGGAACTGCGTACTCAGCGATCTTCCCCGGCAATGTGATCCCCTCTGCCTGTTTCGACAGGACCGCGACCGACCTGCTAAACAGATTCGTCCCTCTCTCGAACCTCAGTAACGGTGAGTACCGTGGCAATGCAAGAGCGTCCGGCAGGTTCGACCAGACGACGTTCCGAATCGACCACAACATCACCAACCAGCAGCGGCTGAGCGCCTACTACTACCTAACGGGAACCAGCGGTTCTGACCCGTTTCCTCGATTCCAAGGTAACGGTGCCAACCTCTCTGGCTTTGGCAGTGACACCGATGAGCGTTTTCAGCAAGTGGCACTTACACACGAGTGGGCCGTTAACGCAAAGACGAACAATGAGCTGCGGCTGACGTATTTCCGACAAGGGCAAGGTAAGCTCATGTCGCCCCAGCACACGAATGTTGTGCAGGATTCGTGCTCGAATGTACCCGCGGACCAATGCTTCAGCGACCCCGAGAATCCCCTGATTGGCATTTCGCCGGGATACGGGCCGTCTCGGGAAGGAGTGCCGTTCATAGCGCTCGCCGGTGGCTTTTCGATTGGCAACAATCCGAATGGATATTTCTCTCAGAAAGGCAATGTGTACGCCGCCTCCGAGAGTTACACGCGCAGATTAGGCGAACACACGGTCAAGTTCGGTGGTGAGGTCCGCAATCAGCGACTCGATCAGCTCTATTTCTATGCGACCAACGGCGACATCGAATTCACGGGCGGTGGTCCAAACGATGTTGGGTATAGCAATCTCATTCCAAATTACCTACTCGGACTGCCAGATACATACGTACAAGGATCCGGGAACCTTGAGAATGTTCGCGCCACGCAGTTCGCGCTGTTCGGTCAGGACTCCTGGAAGATCCGCCCGAACGTAACCTTGAATTACGGTCTGCGCTGGGAATTTAACACTCCACAAGCCGACGCCGGCAAACGCGTACAATCCTTCAGGCCCGGACAGGCGACGAGCGTTTACGGCTGTGAATTGGATCCAACCAATCCGCTCGCCGCGGAACTCGGAACCGACTGTTCTCCAACCGGCAGCGCCAAGTCGATGTTCCCGATGGGACTCGTATTCCCGGGCGACGAGAACGTCCCGAATGGACTCACGAAAAGCTATGCGCGATCATTCGCGCCGAGGATCGGTTTGGCGTGGTCTCCAGGATGGAACAATGGCTGGCTTTCGCGATTGTCAGGCGGGCCAGGACGAACGAGCGTCAAGATGGGATGGGGAGTCTTCTACGACAGCAACGAGCAACTGCTCCTGTCGACGTTTAGTGCGCAAGCTCCGTTCGGTGCCAGCACTTTCCTGACGAACCCATTCTTCAACACCCCCTTCCTGGCGCAGGACGGAACAACGAAGCCGAATCCTTTCCATGGCTATCTAGACCCAACACGCGGATCGGCAGTTGACTTCTCGCTGTTCCGCCCGATTCTTCTCTACGGCAACTTCCCTGAGAAGCTTCCGAGCCAATATGCAATCCACTATCACTTCAGTGTTCAACGCGAGCTAGGAAGAGATACCCTGTTGCAACTCTCGTACGTCGGGACGCAGGGTCACCGACTGCTTGCCACGATGGACGAGAACTACGGCAATGCGCAGACGTGCCTCGACCTTAACCAGATACCGGGAATGAGTTGTGGACCGTTTGGAGCGGATAGCGCCTACTATATTGAACCTGGAGCCATTCCGTCAGGAGTGACGGTTCATCTTCCTTACGGCTCTGTTCCAAGCGTGACTGGACCGAATGCCAATCCCATTACGCTGGTTGGTCTGCGGCGATATTCGTCGCCGCTGTGCGAACCTACCACCGGAGAAGGATGCCCCTCTGATGGCGTTCCAATTTTCAACAGCATCTTTGGCATGCATCCCGTCGCCAATTCGTCATACAACTCCTTCCAGGCTTCCGTGCGACATAGGATGGCAGCAGGACTGGAGTTGTTCGCGGCATACACATTTGGCAAGTCAATCGACAATGCTTCCAGCGTCGAGAACGAAGTGAATCCACTGGACATCAGTCGTTCGCGGTCTCTGTCACTTTTTGACGCGCGTCATCGCTTCGTCATCAGCTACAAGTGGGAGCTGCCGAAATTTCAACTTCGTAACTGGACGACCCACGTCCTGAACGGGTGGGCGTTCTCCGGAATCACCACATTGCAGTCTGGCTTCCCGATCCGAATCACTTCGAGTGGCGATCGTGAGTTGATGAGCAGCTGGGACTTCGAGACTCCGGGCGAACCGGACCTCGTCGCACCTTTCAGACGGCTCGATCCCCGCACATCGGGCGGTTACTATTTCGATTCCGCATCCTTTGCCGACGCACCGCTGGGCCAGATTGGCAGTTCTCCGCGAACAATCTGTTGTGGGCCCGGCATCGTGAACTTCGACCTGGGCATACACAAAGGCTTCCGCCTGACGGAAACCAGGCAATTGCAATTCCGCGCGGAAGTTTTCAACCTCTTTAACCATACGCAATTTCTCAGCCCTGACGGGAATTTTACGAACGGCGATACATTCGGAGCGGTCCGGCGCGCTAGAGATCCACGGCTAATCCAAATTGCGCTACGACTGTCGTTCTAGGCGGCGAGGAAAGACGATGATCAAACGACTGATTCTCAGCTTGGTTCTGTTAGCTGGCGTTGTCTACGCCGAGGAAGAACGGCAAGCCGTCACTTCGCCGGAGCCCGACTACCCCGAAATCGCCAAACGCTTGAGTCTGCACGGTACCGTCAAACTGAAACTTTGGATAGCTCCAGCCGGTAACGTCACGCGGGTGGAGTACATTGGAGGTCATCCGCTCCTCGCGGAATCGGCGATCTCTGCGGTAAAGAAATGGACGTACGAGAAGGGCTCGAAGGAGACGACACAGATGGTTTCTGTGAAATTCTAGTTAGCAAGAAAGGACACCCATTGCCTGAATATTCGATGAGTCCGACTGGCGAGAAGTTCGCCTTGCCGGAAAAAGCTGATTACGCACTCGAATTTGAACGCCTCCGTGCGCTAGCTGCTGATGCGCGTAAGCAGGGCCAGGAGGTCGTAGTGGTGATGGGCCTCGGTTTTGTCGGGGCCGTCATGGCCGCCATTGTGGCGGACACAGTCGACAAGAAGAGCGGTCGCCCCAGTAAGTTCGTCATCGGATGCCAGCGACCCAGTACCCGGAGTTACTGGAAGACTCCCCTTTTGAACCGCGGTCAGTCGCCTGTGAAGTCGGAGGATCCCGAGGTAGATCCGATGATCGCCCGTTGCGTTCTTGAGAAGAAGACGCTCACGGCTACATACAACCCGGACTGCCTGTCTCTTGCTGACTGTGTCGTGATTGACGTGCAGTGCGACTACACCAAGCACCATCTGGGCACGATGAAGACGGGCGAGACCGAAATGGCGGCGCTCGAAGCGACTTTGAAGACCGTTGGCCAGAATATCCAGCCGCATTGCCTCGTGTTGATCGAGACTACCGTTGCTCCGGGCACTACGGAGTTTGTGGCGTTCCCGATCCTCAAGAAAGCCTTCCGCGCCCGCGGAATACAAAGTGAGCCACTGCTGTCCCACAGCTTCGAGCGCGTGATGCCCGGCAAGGAATACGTAAGCAGCATCCGAGACTTCTGGCGCGTGTGTTCGGGATGTGGCAACGAAGCGCGTAACCGCGTGGTCAAGTTCCTCAGCGAAGTGCTAAACGTCGAGAAATACCCGCTCACGGTTATGGATCGGCCGATCGAATCCGAGACTACCAAGATCGTCGAGAACTCATATCGTGCCACGATATTGGCTTTTCTGAACGAGTGGTCGATCTTCGCCGAGCGTAACGGCGTAGATCTGCTCAAGGTCGTTAACGCGATCAAGATGCGGCCGACGCACAGTAACATGATCTTCCCGGGGCCGGGCATTGGCGGCTATTGCTTGCCTAAGGACGGAGGCCTGGGATATTGGGCCTACAGCCACATCCTGGGCTTTGAAGATGGCGACAACATCTTCAAGATGAGTACCACGGCAATCGACATCAACGACACCCGTGGCCTCCATGTGGCAGAGCTTACGCGCGACGCGTTGCGCAACATGGGACGCTACATTGCGGGCGCACGCGTTCTCGTGGCGGGTGCAAGCTATCGCGAGGACGTGGGTGATACGCGCTACAGCGGAAGCGAGATGGTCGTACGCAAGCTGACCGAGATGGGAGCGGAAATCAGTGTCCATGATCCTTATGTCGATCATTGGTACGAGCTGGAGAGTCAGGATACCTATCCCGCTCCGGGACATTCATGGGCCAGGTTCTTCCGTGGCCAGGATGAGCTTCGCAAGATTCACGTTCAGAAGGACCTGCCGGCAGCTACGCGAGGAGTGGAGGCGTTGGTACTCGCCGTTAGGCACGCACCGTATCTCGGCTTGAAGCCCGACGAGGTTGTCAGCTGGGCCGGAGGTCCAATCGCCGTGATAGATTGCTTCGGCATACTGAAGGATGCCGATATCCGCCGCTACTTCGAACTCGGCTGCGAGGTCAAGGCCCTGGGCCGGGGCCACATTCAAAGGCTGAAGGAAGAAGTGCGCTCCACCAAGCGGGAAGGTGCCTCCGCCTGACGCGGCAGGGGCAACGTTCTAAAATTCAGAGGCCGGGCTTGAACCGCAACGCTCTGCTCAGGCGTAGCGTTCCCCGGCCGCATCTTTCTTCCGCAGGCGCCCCGCGCTCCGTTCCCGACTCCAGCGGGTTCATCTATCCTGCACTAAGCTGGCAACCCTTGTTCAACAACGCGCTCCATTACATGCGAAAGCGAATCTTGCCAGGTTGGGATCAGAATGCCAAAGGTGTCTTGTACTTTCCGCGTGCTCAAACGTGAGTTGGAAGGCCGTTTGGCGGGGAGAGGATACTCGCTCGTGGTTATGGGCAGCAACCTGGGGACGTTCAGCCCCATTTTCGCCCCGGCGAGATTCAACAGGGCTTCAGCAAATCCAAACCATGAAGTCTCGCCGGAGTTGGTGAGGTTGTAGATTCCGCTGCATCCCTCGATTCTTTTCGAAGCACCCGGAGACAGAATTTGCGCGAGCACAGCCGTAGTAGCTTGCGCAATGAAATCGCTTGCCGTCGGAGCGCCGATCTGGTCGTTGATGATCCGCAGTTCAGGGCGCTGCTGCGCCAGGCGCAACATGGTCAAAAGGAAGTTCTTACCTCGTGAACCGTAAACCCAGCTTGTGCGGAAAATGAGATGATCGCATCCCGCAGCTTGGATAGCGAGATCACCAGCCAATTTCGACCGACCATACACGCTGAGCGGATTGGGTGGATCGGATTCGACGTAGTGATCTGGCTTGGTGCCATCGAACACGTAATCGGTCGAATAGTGGATCACAATGCTCGATTGGCGTTTCGCTTCCTCGGCGATGATTCCAGGCGCGATGCCATTTATCGCCATGGCTAAATCAGAACGGGATTCGGCTTCATCAACGGCCGTGTAGGCGGCTGCGTTGACTACCACGGTCGGTCTCAGTGAACGCATTGCGATACGGATCGAGTCGGCGCTGCTGAAATCAACGTCCGGATAGTCGACCGCAGTCACATCCCCCAGGGAGGCGAGGGTACGGCAGAGATGCCAGCCTATCTGTCCGTTACGACCAAAGAGCAATATCCTTGGGCTGTTCATAAGCGATTCTTTCTTTGTGAATTCGAGGATCAGGTTACGCGTACACTTCGGCTTCTCGAAATGGAATGCCTGCAGCATCCTTTGCAGACACAATCGGCTCTCCCGTGATCGGCCATTCGATACCTAGCTCGGGGGAATTCCACAAGATCGTGCGTTCCGACTCCGGTGCGTAGTATTCCGTCGTCTTATACAGGAAATCCGCAGACGCAGATGTCACGACGAAGCCGTGAGCCATGCCGGGGGGCAACCAGAACATTCGGTGATTCTCCGATGAAAGTTCGACGCCCACCCACTTACCAAACGTAGATGAACTTCTCCGGACGTCTACTGCTACATCGAACACCGCGCCGGATACAACGCGAACGAGCTTGCCTTGCGGCTGTCGAATCTGGTAGTGCAATCCGCGCAGGACGTTGCGCACCGAATGAGAATGATTGTCCTGGACGAATTCATGATCTATGCCGATTTCCTTCATCTTCCTTTGATTGAAGCTTTCCATGAAAAAGCCTCGCTCGTCGCAAAAGACGCGTGGCTCTACTATGAGAACGCCTGGTATAGCAGTGGCTCGTACCTTCATCGTGTCTGTCTCACTCAATGCTAAGAGGAACGCCCAGCGTACTGTACTTTGATCCAATCCCGATACGAGCCACTCGTGACATGCTCGACCCATTCCAGGTTTTCGAGATACCACTGCACCGTTTTTCGTAAACCAGAGGAAAAAGTCTCTTGTGGCTGCCAGCCCAGTTCGCTGCTGATCTTTGTAATGTCGATGGCGTATCTACGGTCATGTCCAGGACGATCTTTAACCAAGGTGATCAGGGTGGAATGGGGCGTCGGCTTTGGGCGAAGCTCATCGAGAATCGCGCAGACCTGCCGTACGACGTCGAGATTCGACATCTCCTGCTGGCCACCGATGTTATAGGTCTGTCCCACAACTCCGGAGCGGAGGACGGTCCGGATCGCGGTACAGTGGTCCGAAACGTAGAGCCAATCGCGAACATTCATCCCATCGCCGTATACCGGGAGAGGCAGTCCTTTTAGACCGTTCAGGATCATCAGCGGAATCAGTTTTTCAGGAAACTGCCGTGGGCCGTAGTTGTTCGAGCAGTTCGTCGTAAGGACCGGAAACCCATATGTATGGAAATAGGCACGAACAAGGTGATCGGATGCAGCTTTCGAAGCAGAGTAGGGGCTGTTGGGAGCGTAGGGAGTAGCTTCCGTAAACGCCGGGTCGGTGGGACCTAGCGAACCGTATACCTCATCGGTTGAGATGTGGAGGAAGCGGAAGGCATGCTTATCAGCATCTGACAGCGAAGCCCAGTACTCACGCGCTGCCTGCAATAGCTGGAAAGTTCCTCCGATGTTCGTGCGAATGAATTCGGCGGGCCCCAGAATTGAGCGATCGACGTGGCTTTCGGCAGCAAAGTGAACGATTGCGCGCGGTTGGTGTTCCTGCAGTACCTTCTTCAAGGTTTCCGCATCGCCAATGTCGCCGCGGACAAATCGAAATGATCTATCGGCGACCACCGAAGCTAGATTCTCCAGGTTCCCCGCATAGGTCAGATTGTCAAGGACCACAATCGGAGAATGCTCTTTATTGAGCCAATCCAAAACGAAGCTAGAGCCAATAAACCCGGCACCACCTGTTACAAGAATCGGTGAATTCAAACGAGTTCTCCATATGAGTAATCACTACTCGCCTTCGTCGAGGACCAGAGCAACCGCATGCCTTGTTCTTGGTCTCATTTCAGTCATCTGAGCAGAACGTCAGGATCGCGATTGGTCGTGAGTCGGTTCTTACCGGGTTTACAAAACCGGACTATTCAGAACCTGCGCTAAGTACGAACCGTAGCTACTGTTGTGCATGGATGCCGCCAGCTTTTCAAGCTCAGCTGCTCCGATGAAACCCGCGCGGTACGCAACTTCTTCAGGACACGCGATCTTCATGCCTTGCCGGTCCTCGATGACCCGGATGAACTCGGCCGCATCGATCAGTGATTCGTGGGTTCCCGTGTCAAGCCAGGCATAACCGCGTCCCATGAACTCCACGTTTAGTTGCTGCCGTTTGAGGTAGCAGCGATTTACGTCGGTAATTTCCAATTCTCCACGCCACGATGGCTTGATTGATTTCGCAACCTCTACCACCTGCTCGTCATAGAAGTACAAACCCGTGACCGCATAACGAGATTTGGGGTGCTTTGGTTTTTCTTCCAGACTTACGGGTCTGCCTTGATCGTCGATTTCCACGATGCCGTAGCGCTCCGGATCACGCACGGCATAAGCAAATATCGTCGCACCAGAAGTTCGGGCAGCGGCTTGCTGTAGCTTCTTCCACAGATCATGGCCGTAAAAGATGTTGTCGCCAAGTACCAATGCGCATGGTTGGCCGGCAACGAACTGCTCGCCGATGATGAACGCCTGTGCGAGACCGTCAGGCGAGGGCTGGACGGCGTAGCTGATGTCAATACCCCACTGGTGACCATTCTGAAGCAGTCGCTGAAATAGTGGCGTGTCTTGCGGAGTGGAGATGACCAGAATATCTCGAATACCAGCCAACATAAGAAGGCTGAGTGGATAGTAAATCATCGGCTTGTCGTATACCGGTAACAGCTGTTTGGAAATCGCCTGTGTAACCGGGTAAAGACGTGTGCCGGAGCCGCCTGCCAGAATTATGCCCCGCATGTAGCCTCTTGTTTGGCGAAATTTGTTTGACAACGATATAAACGCACTACGCCGGACATCTGGTGCCGATTGTACCATCGCCTGGGCCGCAAGCAACTCGTCCATGTCGGTCTGAGTGTAGCGGCGAAGTGTCAATCCAGGATCGTCAGTTTCATTACCTTCTGTCGCTGAATAGCTGCAAGGCCGCTTCCCTATAGACCAAGTAATAAAGAAGAGTCTCGTGCGACCACGGTGATCGTGATCGCGAAAAGCTTGGTGGCCGCGCGCAGTGGAATTTGACGGCTACCCGGGAGGGCGGGTTAGTATGCTTCTGGTTGTGGGGCCGACATCCATCCGAGTTCTACTAAGGGCAAAAACGTATTCCTACTAGTGGCAAACCCGAATTCCGCTAGAGTAGGCAGTCGCCTACTCTCACCTGAGTTGAAATCGGGAGGCGACTGTTTTGAAGAAGTTCTGGGCATTCATAGTATTTGGGCTCTTGTGTGCCGCGATGGCGGCCGCGCAGGTGCCCGCGAGTAATCATGTGGTGCTGGTGGTCGAAGAGAATCAGAGCTACTCCAGCGTAATCGGCAGCAGCGCCATGCCATACCTGAACTCTCTGGCAAATAAGTACGGTCTAGCGACCCAGTACTACGCTAACACGCATTCGACGATCGGCAACTCGTTTGAGATGACGACGGGGCAGGTCCTGACGCGATGGGATGGATACACGCCATCGAGTTACCCGGTGTCGGTAGACAACATCGCCCGGCAACTGATGGTTGCTGGCAAGACGTGGAAGTCGTATGCAGAGGGCTTGCCCAGCGTAGGGTATACGGGCGGAGACACGGGAGCCTACCTGTCCGAGCGGAACCCGTTTGCATATTTCACCGATGTTCAGAACAGCAGCGTTCAGAAGATGAACCTGGTGCCGTTCTCGCAGTTCGCGACGGATCTAGCAAATGGACAACTTCCGAACTTCAGTTATGTGGTGCCGAACGTCTACAACGACGGGAATAAAGGCACACTGCAACAGGCAGACGCCTGGCTGAAACAGAACATAGAGCCGTTGCTTGCTAACGCAGCATTTCAGCAGGATGGATTGCTGATCATCACGTTCGATGAGGCGGCCAGCACGGACACTACGAACGGCGGGGGCCGTGTTGCCACGTTGGTAATTGGCCCAATGGTGAAGCCGGGCTACAAGTCGACAACGGTGTATCAGCACCAGAGTCTATTGAAGACAGTGTTGAAGGCGTTAGGTGTCACTACCTTCCCGGGAGCCTCGGCCACAGCGTCGACCATGGGTGAGTTCTTTGGCAGCTCGACCTCGACGCAGCCCGGCGTGACGATCAGTTCTCCAGCCGCGGGTGCGACCGTGTCGTCGCCGGTGAACTTCGTTGCTTCAGCGACCAGTGGCACGACTAATCCGATCACGGCGATGCGAATCTATGTTGATAACCAGAACATGTATACCGTCGGTGCGTCGAAACTCAACACGTCTTTGACGCTCGCGGCGGGTGCGCACAATGTGACGATCGTTGCCTGGGATTCGACGGGGAAGTCCTACACCAAGAGCGAGAGCATCACGGTGGGCACGGCGACGGTCGGAAGCGTGACGATCCAATCGCCAGTGAACGGTTCGACGGTGTCTTCGCCGGTGCAGATGCGCGCGACGGCGACAGCGGATTCCGGAAGCACGATTACAGCGATGCGGGTGTACGTGGATAACGTGAGCGCTTATTCGGTGAGCGGTGCAACCGTGAATACCTCGTTGAGCATGGGCAATGGAGCGCACTACGTTGTCGTGCAGGCGTGGGACAACACAGGCAAGGTGTACAAGGCGTCGGAGAACATTACCGTTTCGGCTCCTACGGCAGGAACGCTTGCGGTCAGTCCGACGGCACTGAGTTTCGGTTCGGTGAATGTAGGAAGCAGCGCTTCGAAAAGTGTGACGCTCACGGCGGGTAGTTCGGCGGTGACGGTTTCTCAGGCGAACGTCAGCGGCGCAGGGTTCAGCGTGAGCGGTCTGACGCTGCCGGTGACGATCGCCGCGGGGCAGAGTGTTGCGATGTCGGTGAGGTTCGCTCCCACGGCGGCGGGGTCCGTGAGCGGCGCACTGTCGCTTGTAAGCAATGCCTCGACGTCAACTAGCACTGTTGCACTGAGCGGAACCGGAAGTGCAGTTGCAGGGACACTGTCGGTCAGTCCGACTTCCCTTAGTTTTGGTTCGGTGACGGTAGGCAGCAGCTTGTCAAAGACCGTTACGCTGACTGCCGGGGGTGCTGCAGTGACCGTGTCCCAGGCGAATGTCAGCGGGGCAGGCCTTAGCGTTAGTGGACTTACGCTGCCGGCGACGATCGCGGCAGGGCAAAGCGTATCCATGACGGTGAAGTACGCGCCAACAGCTGCGGGCAGCGTGGCTGGGACTCTTGCGCTGGTGAGCAACGCCTCGAACGCAGTAAGCGTGTCGTTGAGCGGTACGGGTACGGCGGTTACGCCGGTGGCCCACTCCGTGACCGTCAAGTGGACCGCGAGCGTTTCGAGCGGTGTGGCAGGTTACAACGTTTATCGGGGTACGCAAGCGGGCGGACCTTACACCAAGTTGACCGCGACCAAAGTTACTGGAACGAGCTATACGGACTCATCCGTGACTTCAGGCACGACTTACTACTATGTGGTGACAGCGGTGAACAGCAGCGGAATGGAGAGCGCCAACTCGAGCTCCGCAACTGCTGTGGTGCCGAACCCCTAGTTGTAGACGCTAAGAATGACTTGCGCCGTGCGCGGATTTGCTATCCGGCACGGCGCTTTTTGCTTTAGTGGCAGGAAGTTCTTCCGCGGAGTCCTAAATCCAACTGGTGCGTCCTGTTCGAGAAATTTCTTCCAGTGTTGCTGAAAATCCTACTCTGTCTGAAATCGCAGATTTGTTTTGAGTTTCGCGTTTTCAACAACTTACGTGTTGGAATAAAAGATGCTGACGTGAGTACAATGGAAGCAGAACTCCGGCTGAAATCGGGCTTAGTTTGGTTATTCGTGTAGGTTCGCGTCCTTGTATCTCTGCGTGCCTTCGGAGGAATAGTGCGAGAACTCCGCGTCCGTCTGTGTCGGATTGTGGCGGGGATTGTCTCCGCAGGATTCGTATTGGGCATGTTGGGTTGCGGTGGCGGAGGCGGCGGCACGGTGACCAGCACGAGGAGCACGTTAACTGCGTCGATCAGTTTTACCCCATCTGCGATTACCTTCGGAACACAGACCCTAAACACCACCGGCACGACCAAAACAGTCGAACTAAAGAACACGGGCGACGGACCGGCGGCAATCAGTAGCATCCAAACCAGCGGCGACTTCAGCCAGACGAATACTTGCGGAACGAGTTTGGCGGCCGGAGCCAGTTGCGTCGTTACCCTGACTTTTTTTCCGACGGCGGCCGGCGCGAGAACGGGCCTGCTGAGCATATCGGACAGTGGCATCGGAAGCCCTCATAGCGTCTCGCTGAGCGGCACGGGAGTCGCCAACTCACAGTTTGGGGTGTCGCCCACACAGGTTTCGTTCGGCAGCGTGGTGGTGGGCAAGTCGAACTCGCAGACGATCCAGTTCAGCAATACTGGGACGGACGCTCTCACGATCTCGTCAGCGAGCACGAGTGGGCCGGGATTCGGCCTGAGCGGGCTTGCGATACCGGCCACGGTTGCAGCGGGACAACAGGTCACGTTCACCGTCACTTTCACTCCAACGAACGCCGGTAGTGCGAGTGGCTCGGTACTGCTGCGAGTGAACGGGGGGGGGACCGATACGGTGATTCCCATGACCGGGACGGCGGTTGCCGCCATGAGCCATACCGTAAGCCTTACATGGACTGCAAGTGCATCGGCCGTCGTTGGATACAACGTTTATCGATCAGCTCAGCAGTCCGGCTCGTATGCGAAATTGAACGCGAATATCGTGCCTGTCACGACATTTAGTGATTCGGGGGTGGTTGCCGGCCAGACGTACTGGTACGCGGTGACCTCGGTCGCGGCAGGGAGTGTCGAGAGTGGCTATTCAAGTGCAACGGGAGTTGTGATACCAGGCCCGTGAGGAATTAAGTTTGTTAAGTTTCGTTTTCTTCCTTGCTTGCCTCGATTAGTTAGAACGACAAGGCTGACGGACGGAATATTAATTTCCCCGCGGAGGACATGCAAAGTCATGAACGAGAAGATCGTCCTATGCGTAGATGACGATGAGCTTTTCTTGGGGATGCTGTCTTCCTACTTAAAGGCATTCGGATACGCGGTTGTTTCGGAGACAATCGGCACGGAGGGCGTGAGACGCGCGACGGAACGTCAGTTCGACGCCGCAGTGCTTGATTGTTTTCTGCCGGACTTGGAAGCTGGCGAACTTGCGATCGAAGTGAACCGACAACAGCCTCAGACGCCGATAGTGATTTGCACAGGAGCAGCAGATGCCGTACCAGCCGAGGCGAGGGCTGTTGCGAACGCTGTAATCAGCAAGGACAGCGGGGTTGAGGCGCTTTTTACCTCGCTCGAACGTGCCACGATACAACAACGTAGAACTGACACTCGGCGTTTTATCCGCTATCCTGTCGAATTTCCGTTTATATTGACGCCGACGAATTCGAGTTCAGCAAAGAATCTACACGGCCGGTCGACAACAATTGCCGAGGGTGGGTTGGGAGGAATACTCGATGGCGAGGTGCCGGTAGGAGAGAATGTGCTCATCCGATTTCTCGAGCCACGTCTTAAATCTCTCAAGGCCGAGGCTCAGGTCCTGTATCGAGTCAGGAATGTTTACGGCTTTGAATTCCTTCGACTGGGCGCGCGGCAGCGTGCACGACTCAGGCAGTCGTTCCAAACATGTGCCGTGAATTAGCTGTTCGCGGCACATGTGCTTGATCCTTCTTTCCTCACGCTTGCGACGGACTTTCTTGCCAGTGAGTGCAAGTGTTTTCCACCATCACGCGACCGAACTTTTCACCAAATAGCCAGTTGTATTGAAAATAAAGCGCTTAGGCCTTTTGTTGGCGGGATTTTGTTCACAATCTTGCAACAAAAGCTCGTCAGAACGGGTCTGGATTTGGTCGCCTGACTGCAATCTTTTGGCGCAGACGGCAAGAAGTGCCGCGGTTTTGCTTCATTTTGCAGTCGGCACTTGGATCCGTTCTGGAACTCATCGGGTCGCTGAATGGGACTCAGAGGGCGGAGCTATGAGTGACGCGCAGGCGGTTATGGGAACGATGCTGGCGATTGGGCCGAACCAACCCAATTGGTACGCAGTTCAGACCCGCGCGAGGCACGAGAAGAAGGTTTTGGCCGAATTGCAGCGCCGCGGCATCGACGCATACATGCCCGTTGTGACTGCGACCCGCTGCTGGAGCGATCGCCGTAAGCAAGTCGAGTTACCGTTGTTCTCGTGTTACGCATTCGTGCGGATCATACGGACTCCGGAAGCGCGACTCGATGTGCTGAAGGTGAACGGCGTGATTGATTTCGTTGGCGACCACCGGCTGGGCGAGGCGATACCAGATGAGCAGATTGACGCGGTTCGCGCGCTGCTGCAGAGCGATGTCCCGTTCTCCGAACACGCGTTCCTGTCGGTCGGGCAGAGAGTGCGGCTGCGGGGTGGTGCTTTGAACGGAATCGAAGGCATACTCACGGCAGTAAACGGCAGCCGTCGCCTGGTGATTTCAATCGAGAGCATACAAAGGTCGATTTCGGTTAGCGTCGAAGGATACGGCGTAGAGGTCCTGAGTGTCCCGGAGTATCGGGCGTAGTCGTGCGGAATCGTAGGCTGAAGTCCTCGGGACGCGGCGACTACGGGATCACGGAGTTGGTGCACCGACGCAAGGACATTTGAGTCCCGGTGGCAGGCGGGAACTCCATTCGGAACGACCGCGTTCAGAAGAGAGCGGTCATGGCTGCCAGGAGGAGCTAGTCAGCAGGTCGGACTCAGCCCTTCTTCAATATCTCGGGTCGAGCGACATGAGCGAGCAAGTTATGGCTGGCCATTTCCTCCCCCCTTCGACCCGGGTCATATCACGCAACAATACTGACAAGAAAGAGAAACCATATGTGTGCTTTGGCAAGGCAAGGATGGCAACGCAAGTCGTCGTTGGTAAAAGCTGCGGCTCGAGGGGAGTCGGCAGGTAAGCGAGAAATGTTGAACGAACAGCAGTTCATCCAACAGCTCGTGCTGGAACGCAAGCGCAGCGAGCGCTCGGGCAGGCAGTTCCTCCTAGTTTTGCTGAGCGGCTGGAGCGTATTTGATTCCGAAGAGAGCATCGCTGCCCGTGAAAGGTTTTCAGCGGCGCTGTTGCGATCGACCCGGGAAACCGATCTGGTGGGCTGGTATCAGGACGGCGTAGTGATCGGCGCGATCTTCACGGAGCTTGGAGAGCCTGCTGGTGAGGCGGTTGATGCGGTGACGGCGCGC
Organism: Acidobacteriota bacterium; assembly: GCA_023410055.1. GTDB lineage: Bacteria > Acidobacteriota > Terriglobia > Terriglobales > Acidobacteriaceae > JAEZPW01. The sequence goes on along the minus strand of JAEYQK010000008.1, from coordinate 29,404 downwards.
GTAAGAGAGGCGGTTCAGAGCGAGGTTTCAGAGAGCGGATTGCCGCAGGTCGACATCATGTTTCATTTGTTCCCCCCAGCGAGCGGCGATCAAAACGGCACGGATCTGACACTCTATCCCGACCTGAAAGTCAGATATGAAAAGAAGAAGGCCGTCAGGGGGCTGAAGCGGGCTCTGGACATTGCAGGTAGCCTGTTTGCTCTCATCCTGTTTTCGCCAGCATTTCTCGCCATTGCGATTGCGATCAAGTTGACGTCCAAGGGCCCGATATTTTTCCGGCAGACTCGGATTGGGCAGTTCTCGCAGCCGTTCATGTTCCTGAAGTTCAGGTCCATGCACGTGAACTCGGATTCGGAGATTCACAAAGCCTATGTGACGCAGTTCATCTCCGGTGAGGGCAAGAAAGGGAACGCTGACAGCCCGGTCTTCAAGATTACGAATGACCCGCGGATCACGCCCATTGGTCGATTCCTTCGAAAGACAAGTCTGGACGAGGTGCCGCAGTTCCTGAATGTGCTCAAGGGGGAAATGTCGCTGGTAGGGCCGCGTCCACCGCTGCCCTACGAAGTGGAAAAGTATGACACTTGGCATCGGCGGCGGATTCTCGAAGCGAGACCGGGAATCACTGGTCTGTGGCAGGTGAATGGCCGGAGTCGAACGACGTTTGACGAGATGGTGCGCATGGATCTTCGATACGTGGAGCAGTTCTCACTACTGCTGGATGTCAAGATCCTGTTGCAGACGCCAAAGGCTGTTATCTCCGGGAACGGTGCTTACTGACCGATCACCGGTCAACTCCATGCAACGCTAACAAGCTATTAGTAACGGGGGCGAAATGGTTCGTGTAGGTGTTATCGGCTACGGGTATTGGGGCCCCAACATCGTCCGGAACTTCCGTTCTCTTGATGGATCGCGTGTCGCGATGATCTGTGACGGGAATCCGGCGGCGTTGAAACGCGCACAGAAGATGAATCCGGGGATTCCGGTCACAACGGACGCGATGGAATTGATCTGTTCTCCAGAGATCGATGTCGTAGCCGTGATCACGCCGGTTTGGACGCATCACGAGCTTACCGAAGCGGCGCTGAGGAATGGCAAGCACGTATTCGTTGAGAAACCATTTACCTGCACGGCCGAACAGGCCGAGCATCTGATTGAAATCGCCGAAAAACGAAACCTGAAGATCATGGTGGATCACACATTCCTGTTCACGGGCGCGGTGCGGAAGATCCATCAACTGGTCAACGACGGTACACTCGGAAAGCTGTACTACTACGATTCAACCCGCGTGAATCTTGGGTTATTTCAACACGACGTGAATGTGGTCTGGGACTTGGCGCCACACGACCTGGCGATCATGAATTACGTGATCGACATGGAACCAGAGGCGGTAGTGGCGACCGGGCAGAGCCACCTGAACGGCCACGAAGACATTGCGTTCATGACCATCTACTTCCCCGGAAACGTCATCGCTCACATCAACGTCAACTGGTTATCGCCGGTCAAGGTTCGAACAACTCTCATTGGCGGCGAGAAGAAGATGTTGGTATGGAACGACCTGGAAGCAGATGAGAAGGTGAAGATCTACGACAAAGGCGTGGCGATCAGGTCGCAAGAAGGCATGTACAAGCTGCTGGTTAGCTACCGCTCTGGGGACATGTGGGCTCCACAGGTAGAAGTGACGGAAGCTCTGCAAATGGAGCTGAAGTACTTCCTAAAGTGTATCGATGAAGATACGGTACCGATCAATGACGGCGTTGCGGGGCTTAAGGTCGTCAAAATGCTGGAGGCCGCGGAACAATCGCTGAAGAAGCGAGGCGAAGCCGTTCTGCTCGCTGGTAATGGCAGGCCCAAAGCAGCAGTGGTAGGTGCAAATGACTGAGTTTGTGAGCATTGCGCCGGACGTGAAGCTGGGGAAAGATGTGCGTCTTTCCAAGTTCATCAATCTCTACGGATGTGAGATCGGGGACGAGACGAAGATCGGTGCTTTCGTCGAAGTTCAGAAGAATGCGCGAATCGGCAAACGATGCAAGATATCCAGTCACACATTTGTTTGTGAAGGCGTGACGATTGAAGACAACGTGTTCATTGGACACGGGGTCGTGTTTATCAACGACAGCTATCCCCGTGCCACCAACGCCGACGGGCAGTTGCAGACGGAGCAAGACTGGAGAGTGGAGGCGACGCTGGTTAGCAAGGGGGCGTCGATTGGGTCCGGTTCCACGATCCTCTCGAAGATCACGATTGGCGAAAATGCGATTGTGGGTGCTGGGAGCGTAGTCACGAAAGATGTACCGGCGAACACGATTGTGGCCGGTAATCCTGCGCGCGTGCTGCGGAAGATTGCGGCCAATGCACAAGGAGCCAAATGAAGACGAACGATAACATTCCATTTCTGGATCTGGTAACGCCGCACCGTGAACTTGAGAACGAATTGATGGAAGTAGTTCGCGCGGCGTTGAAGACAGCCGGCTTCATTGGTGGGAAGACGCTCGACCAGTTCGAGAATGCGTTTGCAGCCTTTTCTGAGACTAGCTACTGCATAGGCGTAAACAGCGGCACGGATGCATTGCGATTTGCGCTGATAGCAGCAGGAGTGGGTTCGGGCGATGTGGTTATTACGGTTCCGAACACCTTTATTGCTACAACTGAGGCGATCTCGCAGGCGGGTGCAGTGCCGGAGTTTGTGGACGTCGACGAACGAACGTACAACATGGATGCCGCGAAGCTCCGTACCCACCTCGATTCGCACTGTACCTGGGATGAACGGAGCGGCAGATTGATGAGTCGGCGTTCGGGAAAGCGAGTCGCGGCCATTATTCCAGTGCACCTATATGGGCAGATGGCCGACATGGATGCGATCCTCGAACTTGCAGAAAGATACCAGTTGGTAGTGATTGAGGATGCATGCCAGGCGCACGGAGCCGAGTACTTCTCGAAGAAGCAGAATCGCTGGTGCAAGGCCGGTTCGATGGGGCACGCCGCTGCGTTTAGTTTCTATCCGGGGAAAAATTTGGGTGCGTGTGGCGAAGCTGGTGCGATCACTACGAATGACGAGCACGTTGCGAGATTATGTCGTCAACTCCGCGATCACGGCCAGGCGCAGAAGTACTACCACGATGTTGAAGGCTACAACGGCCGGCTGGACTCGATTCAGGCGGGCTTCTTGAGCGTTAAGCTGGCACGACTGGCAGAATGGAATACAGCCCGACGTGAAGCGGCAACGCGATATAACCAACTCTTCGCCGAAGCGGGACTACCGGTGGTTACGCCAACAGAGCCAAATTGGTCAAAGGCTGTATATCACCTCTATGTCGTTCGCTGCGACAACCGCGATCGGTTGCGCGAATCTCTCGACGCTGCTGGGATTGGGACGGGTATTCACTATCCGATTCCGCTGCATCTTCAGAAAGCGTACTCAGGACTCGGCTATTCAGAAGGCGAGTTTCCCGTGGCGGAAAAGGCCGCGCTCGAGATTGCCTCGTTGCCGATGTTTCCGACGATCACGGCAGAGCAGCAGGAGCGCGTTGTGCGGCAAATGTCGGTGCACATGGCGAATGCTTCGGCGGCAGCCAGCGACTAAGTATCTCTTTCTCTCTCCCTTCACTCAAGAACATCAGTTTTGCAGACCATGAGCGGCCACGTGGTTGATTACGTGGTTCCGCTAAATGTCTGTCGCAAGGAGCTATCTCGTGCAAAGCACAAGCGCAAAACCAGTGCAGACGGTCCCAATGCTCGACTTGGGAGCGCAGTACCAGTCGATTAAGTCTGAAATCGACGCTGCTATCGGAGGGGTGCTGCAGTCTCAGCACTTCATCCTGGGGCCAAATGTGGCTGCACTCGAAAAAGAAGTGGCCGAGTTCTGCGGGATACAGTTTGGAATTGGAGTCGCGTCGGGAACCGACGCGCTGGTCCTCGCATTGCGTGCTGCGGGTATCGGGCCGGGTGACGAGGTGCTAGCCCCTACATTTACGTTTATCGCCACGGCAGATGCGGTGAGTGCGCTTGGCGCGACTCCTGTCTTCGTCGACATCGATCCCACGAACTTCTGCATCGATCCCGCGAAGCTGGAAGAGAAGATCACGGACAAAACGAAAGCCGTGATTCCGGTTCACCTGTACGGGCATGCCGCGGATATGGATGCCATCCGCAAGATTGCAACGAAGCACAGCCTGATCATTATCGAAGACAACGCACAGGCGATCGGTGCGACTTACAAAGGCAAGCGGACCGGCAGCATGGGGCAGATCGGGTGCCTGAGTTTCTTTCCGAGCAAAAACTTGGGTGGTTTCGGTGATGGCGGCATGATCGTCACCGATTCAACGGAAGTCTCGTCGCGGCTGCGCTCCCTGCGCGCGCATGGTGCGACCAAGAAATACTTCAGCTCAGAACAAGGTTGGAACAGCAGGCTTGACGAATTGCAGGCCGCGATCCTGCGGGTGAAATTGCGGTATCTGCAGAATTGGAACGACGGACGCCGATCGAGAGCTGCGCTATACAACGCACTGCTTGGGCGAGTTGAAGGTATCACGGTACCTCAAACGGCAGACGGATGTGAACACGTCTTTCATCAGTACACGGTTCGCGTGGCGAATCGCGATGGCGTGCAGAAGAAGCTTACGGAGAAGGGCATCGGCAGCATGGTGTATTACCCGGTGCCGATTCATCTGCAGCCGATCTACTCTCACCTGTCTTACAAATTGGGTGACCTGCCCGAATCCGAGGCGGCCGCGAAGGAAGTGTTGTCCCTGCCTATCTACGCGGAGCTCACAGATGCACAAGTGCAGTACGTGGCTGAAGCGTTGATCGAAGCGGTTCGACAGGGCTGATCTTCCAGGGGGAAAAAGGATGGCACATAACATGATCTCCGTCGTCATTCCGATCTACAACGAAGAGAACGGCGTTGAATTCCTGGCGCAGAGGTTGTCGTTCGTCCGGCAGATGTGGCCTGAGCGCGAGGTTGAATTCGTGTTCGTGGACGATGGAAGCGCGGATCGAACTGTCGAGCAGTTGCACGCTGTATTCGGGCATGAGCCGCTGAACCGAATCACGGCGCACGAGCGGAACCGAGGTGTCGGAGCTGCGTTCAGAACCGGTTTCGGCCATGCACGGGGCGAGATCATTTGCACGATCGACGCGGATTGCTCGTACGGCCCGGAGAACCTGAAGCTTCTTGTCGATGCGCTTGAGAAGGAGCCGGCAGATATCGCCGTGGCATCTCCGTATCACCCGCAAGGCAAAGTCGACGGCGTTCCGTGGTGGCGATTGCTGCTGAGCAAAGGCTGCTCGCGCCTGTATCAAATCGTTGCGCCGGTGAAACTGTATACGTACACGAGCATCTTCAGGGCCTATCGGCGCCCTGTGATTGAGAAGCTGGACTTCGAAGAGAACGGTTTTGTTTCGGCAGCCGAAATTCTGATTCGCGCTGCCCAGTGCGGTTTCACGATTACTGAAGTCCCGATGACCCTGCATGCGCGCAAAATCGGGACTAGCAAGATGAAGATCCTCAGGACGGTTCGTCAGCATACGACGATGATGGCAAGGCACCTTCGTCGAAGCCCTAAAGTTGCTGCGCGCAGCAGCGAGAACTATTCCCAAACGTAAATCGGCACTCTCCCCCCAATCGATGTTAAGGAGGAAACTTAGATGGTGCGAGTTGGAGTTGTAGGACTAGGTGCGTGGGGTTGGAACGTCGCGCGCAGCTTCGCCGAACTCGGCGAGTGCGAGCTCGTGACCTGCTGCGACATGGATCCGAAGAGAACGGCGGCGGCGCAGAAGTCATGGCCTTCGGTGACTATAGCGAAGGACTTTGATGAGATGCTGAAGCAGGACTCGATCGAGGCCGTGGTGATCTCTGCGCCTGCAGTGACGCACTACGAGCTTACGAAAAAGGCGCTGCTCGCGGATCGGGACGTATTGGTTGAAAAGCCCTTCACGCTCAAGGTGCGAGATGCGGAAGAGCTCGCGGAGTTGGCAGAGAAGAAAAGCCGCGTGCTGATGGTTGGGCATCTGCTCGAATACCACCCGGTCGTTCGGAAGCTGAAGAAGATGATTCAGGACGGCGAACTGGGGGACATCTTCTACATCTATACCCAGCGCGTGAACCTAGGCCGCATTCGCGGAGACGAGAATGCTTTATGGAGCTTCGCGCCCCACGACATCTCGCAAATACTCTACATGCTGAACATGCAGCCGACCGACGTTAGTGTTCGCGGACAGAGCTTCATTCAGCCGGGAATCGAGGATGTGGTTTTCCTCAGCCTGTACTTTGAAAATCGCATCATGGCTCACATTCACCTTAGCTGGCTTGATCCACACAAGGTTCGAAAGACGACGATCGTGGGTGCGAACAAGATGGTTGTCTTCGACGACACCGAAGCTAGCGAGAAGCTGCGAATCTACAACAATCATGCCGAGGTTCCACAGGTTCGGTCGTATGGCGACTCGATCCAGGTTCGATTCGGGGACATTGTCATTCCGCGCGTGGAGACGACCGAGCCCTTGAAGATTGAGTGCCGGCACTTCATTGATTGTGTTCGCACGCGCAGCACGCCTTTGAGCGACGCTCAGGACGGTTTGCGAGTCATTCGCATCTTGGAAGCTGCACAGAAGTCGATGGAACTGGACGGAGTTCCTGTCCGAATTCAGGAGAACGGAAATGAGCTGCATACATCCGAGCGCCCAAGTCGGAAGTGGCACGCGATTGGGGCATAACGCGGTTATCTGCGAAAACGTTCGCATCGGAAATGACTGTCAGATCGGGCATGGAGTGGTGATCCATGCAGATACGATGATTGGGGACGGTGTTCGCATCGACGATAACAGCGTCATTGGCAAATTACCCATGAAGGCGGCCCTGAGCGCAATCACCAAGGAGCAGGAGTTGCCTGCCTGCGAGATTGCGAACGGCTGCCTGGTCGGCGCGCTGGCGGTCATTTACCGCGGCTGCAAAATCGGATCGAAGGTGATGATTGCCGATTTGGCTTCCGTGCGCGAAGACGTGGAGATCGGCGACTACACGATCGTCGGTCGAGGTGTCACGATCGAAAACAAGGTGCGTGTCGGTCAACGATGCAAGATCGAGACGGAAGCGTACATCACTGCACTTTCGGAGATTGGTGACAACTGCTTCATAGCACCTGAGGTGTCATTCACGAACGACAACTTTCTTGGTCGCACAAAGGACCGGTTTAAGTACCACAAGGGCGTGACGTTGAAGCGGGGTGCGCGTGTTGGCGCAAATGCAACATTTCTTCCCGGCGTGGTAGTGGAAGAGGACGCGTTGGTCGCGGCGGGTTCCGTGGTAACGCGTGACGTACCGGCGAAGAAAGTCGTATGTGGAGCTCCGGCACGGCATCTTCGGGACGTTCCTGCCGAACAACTACTCGAGAACCAATAGGCTCATCGTGCACCTTCTTTCAATTGTTGGAGCCCGGCCTCAGTTCGTGAAGGTCGCTGCGATAGCTGACGCAATCTCGCGACATAATGAGAGTGCGTCGGCCGGTAAGAGTGTGAGGCACACTCTTGTGCACACGGGGCAGCACTACGATCCGAAGATGTCGGATTCGTTCTTCGAGCAACTGGGGATCCCAAATCCTGATCACAATCTTGAGGTCGGTTCAGGTAGTCACGGTAAACAAACGGGGATGATGTTGGATCGGATCGAGCAGATACTTCTGAACGAGCGACCCGATGCCGTCATCGTCTACGGCGACACGAACTCAACCGTGGCCGGCGCTCTAGCGGCGGCGAAGCTGCACATCCCTGTTGCTCACGTGGAAGCGGGCCTGCGCAGCTTCAACCGACGCATGCCGGAGGAGATCAACCGCGTCGTTACCGACCATCTCTCACAAGTACTTCTGTGCCCAACTGAGACAGCTGTCCGCAATCTTGCGAATGAAGGCATTGTGGACGGCGTCTTTGTGGTCGGCGACGTCATGCTTGACGCGGTGCTGCGCTGGCGTCAAGAGGCGGCCTTGAAATCCACGGTGCTGCGGGATCTCGGTCTGAGGCGCGGGGGCTACGTACTGCTCACGCTCCACCGCGCGGAGAACACGAATAGCGTTGAGAGGCTTCAGCAGATCCTTTGCGCGATTCTAGATCTGCGCCATCCCGTCATTTTTCCGATGCACCCACGCACGCGCGAATCGATCAAAGCAAATCCGGTGCTAGCACCGCTTGCAGAACGAATAGCGAGATCAGAATTCATCCGCGTGATAGAGCCGGTGTCGTACCTGGAGATGATTGCGCTAGAGGACAACGCGAGGATCATCCTGACGGACTCCGGAGGAGTTCAGAAAGAGGCGTACTTCGTCGGGGTGCCGTGTGTGACGCTTCGTCACGAAACAGAATGGGTCGAGACCCTGCGCGGGGGATGGAACAGATTGGTGGAACCGGCCAATACGAGTTTGTCAGCGGCCGTCGACGATCTGTGGGATCAGGGAACTTCCTACCCGCGGGAGAAACCTGATCTGAGTTGTTTTGGGCTTGGCCGAGCGTCGGAAGACATCGTTAAAGCAGTGCTCGGGGTAATGGACGAACGGGAGAGAGGATTTAATGCATAGCAAAGGTACGGTATTGATCAACGGGGTTGCCGGTTTTCTGGGTTCGCACTTGGCAGATTCACTTCTGGAGCGCGGCTATCGGGTAGTGGGTGTGGATAACCTTTCTCACGGCTCGCTCGAGAACATCCGAGATGCACAACAGAACGACGATTTCGAGTTCCACCAGATCGATGTATGTGACATGGACGCGCTTCGAGCAGTGTCCGAAGGTGTGACGGCCATCGCTCATATGGCCGCCTATAAGATTCCGCGATATGGGAAGGCAATCGACACGCTACTGATCAATGAACTGGGTTGCCACAACGCTCTTGAACTGGCGGTAGAGCGCAAAGCCAAGTTTGTACTGGCTTCAACTTCGGACGTATATGGCAAGAATGCGCAGATTCCTTTTAGCGAAGAAAGCGACTTAGTACTTGGCCCTTCAACGGTGGCTCGGTGGAGCTATGCGGTTTCGAAGCTGTTTGATGAGCACCTGACGCTCGCCTATGCCGACTCGTACGGGATCGACGTCAGCATCGTTCGAATCTTTGGTTCGTACGGACCTCGGCAGAACTTGACCTGGTGGGGTGGTCCGCAATCAGTATTCATCGGTGCAATCCTCAATGACGAAGAGATCCCGATTCATGGCGATGGCAAACAGACACGCAGCTTCACTTACGTCAGCGATACCGTGGGTGGCATAGTGTCCGTGCTTGAGAACGGCGCAAGCGGGGAGATATTCAACATCGGCAACAACCAGGAAATCACGATTGTCGAACTTGCCCAGTTGATCCATCGCTTATCCGCAACCGAGAAGCCGCTAAGACTCAAATTTATTCCTTACGATGAGATCGGTGGGCGCCGTTACGAGGACGTGCGACGGCGCGTACCCGACACGACCAAGGCCTGCGAAAAACTGGGCTTCAAGGCGCAGGTGAGTGTCGAGGAGGGTCTCAAGAGGACGATTGAATGGCAGCGCCGGATTTGCGAAGCTGAAGCCGTTGCGGCAGGGCAAAGTAGGTAAAGAGTGGTAGCCGAGCAGATGGAGAGCGCCGATATGAGTGCTAGTGCTGTTGAGGTTACGTCGAACGAGCAGGACGTATCGCTTGTTCGAAAGCTCGCCCGGGTATGGTGGATACCTTTTGCCATGTCGTCGGTGTGCGTCGTTAGCGGGCACCTGATGATCAAAGCAGGCCTAAACGCGTCCGCCAGTTCGCATGCGGCTGCGACTACGGCAATTGCGCGTATTCTGCACATCGTTACACAGCCGGAGACTGTTCTCGGACTCATGATTTACATGTTCGGAACAGCATGCTGGATGGCGGCCGTCAGCCAAAAAGAGATAAGTTTCTTGTATCCGTTGTCCAGCGTGAACTACGTACTGGTGGTGGCAGCAAGCGCAATTCTCTTCACGGAGACGATCTCGGTGCGCCGCGGGTCGGGGGTGATGCTCATCGTGCTTGGGATGATTTTGTTGAACCGGAAGTTCGGGAAGGGTGTAACCGCATGAACCCGAAACTGATGATCTGGATCAGCGTACTCCTGAGCGCGTTGGCTCAGATATTTCTGAAACAGGGCATGAACGGCGCGAAACGAAGGCAAGCTTCGGGCCCTCTTGGCCTAGTGCTTTCAGTAGCCATGCAAGGCTGGATCTGGCTTTGGGCGGCTTCTTTCGTGATTGCCACGGTGCTGTGGTTGCTTGGATTGCAACGCCTCGACTTGTCCTACGCGTACCCCTTGCTCAGCATCGGCTATGTGGTAGTGAATCTACTCTCGATGATCTTCTTTCACGAGCGTGTTGATGGCATGCGCTGGCTAGCGGTCGCGATCATCAGTGCTGGCGTCGTGCTTATCTCGGGAAGCTAATATGCAGCGTAACTTAAGCGGATTGAACGTGGCTGTGCTTGGTGGCGGAATAACCGGCCTTACGGCCGCGTTCTACCTTTTGCGCTCCGGTGCGCGAGTCACCATCTTCGAAGCGCAGGATCGACCGGGTGGACTCGCGACTACCTTCAACTTCGGCGACTTCTGGTGGGACAAGTTCTATCACTGCATCTTGACCTCGGATGCTCCCCTGCTTCAGTTGGTCGATGATTTGGGGTTGACAGCTGAATTGCGCTGGACGGCGACGAAGGTTGGATTCTTTGCCGACGAACGGCTCTACTCCATGACGAGCTCCGCCGACTTTCTCAAGTTTCCTCCCCTGAACATCTGGGATAAGGCGCGGCTTGGAGCAGGAATCCTGTATGTAAGCAGGATTCGCGATGGACGCAAACTGGAAGCGTACCCCGTCTCGAATTGGTTAAGAAAAGTATTCGGGTCGAAGAACTACGAGAAGATGTGGGGCCCGCTGCTGAAGTGCAAACTGGGCGGATGCAGGGAAGAGGCATCTGCGGCCTTCATCTGGGCCACGATCGCCCGCCTCTATTCGACTCGCGAAAAGAACAGTAGCCAGCAGGAACGGTTGGGTTACGTTCGCGGCGGATACCGGACAGTCTTCAATCGGCTGGTTGAGCGGGTTGAGGAGATGGGCGGTCAGATCGTGACCGGCACGGCTGTGCAGACTTTGTCCTCTGCGGAAACCGGCTTGGATGTTACCGTCGGCGATAGGCGTCAGCGCTTCGATTCCGTGGTCGCGACAGTTCCGAGCCCCGTCGTGGCAAAGATTGCCCCTGAGTTGTCGAAGAGCTATGTGGAGAAACTGACCAAGGTGAAGTATCTCGGCATCGTATGCTTCGCTCTTGTTCTGAACCGACAACTTAGTCCTTATTACGTCACGAACCTTGCGGACGAAGGCTTCCCGTTCACGGGCATCATCGAGATGACGAATCTGGTCTCGCGTGAGGAGACGGCCGGTCGCCATCTTGTTTACCTTCCGAAGTACACAGCTCCAAACGACCCTTTGTTCAACGCGTCGGAAGACGAAATCTGGCGACAGTTCTTGCCCGCTGTGCAGCGAGTAATCCCGGATTTCAAGGAGTCCGATGTCGAACGCCGGTTTCTTTTTCGCGAACGCTTCGTGCAGCCGGTGCCGGTGTTGAATTACTCAGAGCTGGTTCCGGACATGCAGACCAGCATCAACGGCTTGATCCTGGCGAACACGACACAGATTATCAATTCGACCTTGAACAATAACGCGATGGTGAAGATTGCGCGTCAAGCTGTCGATTTGGCTGGACAATGTCTCCAGGCGCAGACCGAAGTGAGCGTCGCCCAGCACGCGTGATAAGAATGCCCCAATCCCCAAAGCATAGCTACGTAGTGATCACGCCTGCTCGTGACGAGGCCGAGTATCTGGACAACACTATCCAGAGCATGGTGTCGCAGACACTTCGGCCGTCTCAATGGATTATCGTGAACGACGGTTCGAGTGACGCTACGGGCGACATTATCGACCGCTACGCCGCACAGCACGAATGGATCACAGCCGTTCATCTCAGGGGGGAAGAGCGGGGCACGGAAGAAGCTCGCGGAAACCGCGCAGTTGAAGCTAAAGAAATCAAGGCGTTCTACCAAGGCTTTGAGCGTGTTCGTGATGATGACTGGGAGTTCGTGGTCAAGCTGGACGCTGATCTAGGTTTCGCACCCGACTACTTCGAGAAGTGTCTGAAGGAGTTCGATGGCGACGAACGACTTGGGATTGGTGGCGGCGCTATTTGGAACCTCGTCGATGGCCAACTGAAGTATGAAGGCGCCCCTGCGTTCCACGTTCGTGGAGCAACGAAGATCTATAGGCGCGAGTGCTGGGAGAGCATCGGCGGAGTGCTTCCTTCCGCAGGATGGGACACGCTTGATCTTGTGAAGGCGAACATGCTCGGCTGGAGCACGCGAACGTTCCCCCAGTTGCGGGTAGTTCACTACAGGTACACAGGGTCCGCGAACGGAGCCTGGAAGAATGCAGTTAAGAACGGTCTGTGGAGCTACATAGCTGGGTATCATCCTTTGTTTATGCTTGTACGTTGCGCGAACAATCTGCCACAGAGGCCCTATCTGCTAGGGTCGCTGGGATTGTTGTATGGATTCACACTGGGATACACTCGTCGCGTGCAGCGCATTGCGGAACCGCGCTTGATTCGCTATGTGCGTCAGCAGCAGATCCGAAGGCTTTCTTTCCGAACGAGCATCTGGAAGTAATTGCATTCAATGATGGAACTCTCGATCATCGTCGTTAATTGGAAGTCGGTCGATTTCGTGCTGGATTGCATCGAGTCTATCCACAAGACGACGCGCGACGTTGGCTACGAGATCATCGTGGTAGACAACGCGTCGGGCGACGATTGCTGCCGAATCGTGTCTCAGGCCCATCCTTCGGTGGTCGTGGTCGGGTCAGAACGAAACATCGGGTTTGCACGGGCGAACAATCTGGGCGCGGAGAAATCAAAAGGCGAGTACTTGCTGTTCTTGAACCCGGATACGGTGGTGCTTGGAGAAGCGCTCAAAACGATGGTTGCACGAATGCGATGTACCGAGCATTTGGGCGCGCTCGGATGCAGACTGCTCAACCGCGACCTCTCCCTCCAGACGAGTTGCGTCCAGGCATTTCCGAACCTCACAAATCAGATACTTGGAGTTGAATGGCTGAGGAAGCGGTCGCCTCGACTGCCGCTATGGGGAATGCGCGCCCTCTACGCGAGCGTGCATCAGGACGTGTTCGATGTTGATGCGGTATCGGGTGCGTGCATCATGCTCAGGCGGGACGTATTCGAGCAAGTGGGCGGTTTCAGCACTGAGTACTTCATGTACGCCGAGGAGATCGATCTTTGCTGTAAGGTGCGCCAAGCCGGATGGCGAGTTGGCTACGTTCCGGACGCGCAGATCGTGCATTTCGGCGGAGAGAGTTCCAAGAAGCAGCGCGACGTGTTCGCCGATATCGTAATGCGAGACTCCGTGTTCAAGTTTATGAAGAAGTTTCGTGGCGCCATGTATGCCTGGTTATATCGTGCCGCACTGCTTGGTAGTGCAATGCTTCGCCTAGTCCTTTTGGCTCCCCTTCTCCTTTTTCCTGGAAAGAACCGCAGCCATGTGCGCGGTATGTGCAAGAAATGGTACAAGATTGGGGCATGGAGCCTAGCTCAGGAGCGGTGGATTGCCGACCTGGGCCGCTAGAGGTCAACTTCGTGGCACTAAGTCGATTAACCCAAGCACGGTAGGGTGTTCCGACGATGACAGATTCGCACGTCTACTGTACTTTCGACAGTTGAAGGTTGACTGGGTTCCCGGGATACTTTCGAGTGCCGATTTGTTTTGGAGGCGAGCGATGAAAAACAGCACAAGCCGCGTAGCAGCGGTTGTACTAATGGCCGGAATGATTCTTGCGGCTGCCGCAGCGCACGCGACTACGTACTACGTCGCAACCACCGGAAGCGATTCCAATGCTTGTTCTGCGACCGCAAAGTGCCTAAGCTTGTCGCGTGCCTACAGCGTAGCTGCGGGCGGCGACACGATCGAGGTTGCGGGGGGATCCTACAAAGCACAGAGTATTCCGAAGCGAAGCCTCGGAACATCGGTGGTTACCTTCCGGCCGGCGGCGGGTGAGACGGTGACTTTGGCGGGCTTATCGATTACGGCAAGCTATGTAGAAATTGATGACATTACGCTTTCCAGCACCGGCGGACTTACCATCGGTGACATGAGCCAGTCTGATACGACGTACACGAATCACGTGACGATCCGTAACATGAGTGGCCAGACGATGTTCATTGTCGGCCAGAACATTACAATGTATGGCGGATCATGGGGTGGTTTCAACGCCTGCAATTCTTCAGCTGAAGACATTGCCGATGTGTATCCGGCGTGCCCGAACGGTACTTGCCAGATGTCTTCGAAGTACATCACGTTTGACGGTGTGACATTCCATGATGTGAGCGATAACGGTAACCAGTGCAGCGGCGCGAAACACGTGGACTGCTTGCAGTTTCTGGGCGGCGAGTATGTCACGGTGCGCAATTCTCGGTTCTACAACTGCGCGACAACGAACATGATCTTGCGGCCTTACCAGAACGCGCTGGCCTCCAACGTTACGATTGAGAATAATTTTCTGCAGGACACGATCGACAACGGCGGAATCTCGCTGAACATTGGAAGCGGTGGTGACACGATCAGCGGAACGAATACGATCCGATACAACAGCGGTGGCTCGATGAGCTGGGCCCCTTCTAGTGGGACGGTTAGCGTCGTCGGTAATGCTTTCGCGACGGGAGCTTGCCAGTCTAACGTGAGCTACAGCTACAATGTATGGACGCCGTCGTGGTCCGCGAGTTGCGGAAGCAACGCGAAGAAAGCCAACCCGACATTCGTTGGCCCCATACCCACGCCAGCTCTCAACGCGGTTGCCCCGAACTACCATCTTGCCTCGACGGATACAGTCGCTCGCGGGGCGGGCAGTTCAACGAGCTATCCAGCCACGGATATCGACGGACAGACTCGCACGTCGCCACCGGATGCCGGCGCGGACCAGATCACGACCGGTTCGACGGCAACAAAGCCGGATCCTCCGACGAACGTGCAGGCGATTGTGAATTAGCAGACCACTTCGCGTGGCTCGGTGACAAACCGGGCCACGCAACTTAATTGCTAGTCCCAGTAAAGATCTCTCCCTCCGATGCCAACCGAGGCAGCAACCAGCATAAACATAGTTGGGATCCTGTTCAGCCTGTGCATGGGCATTTGGCTGCTGGTCGTGGACCGCAGGAAAGCGCTTATACCGATAGTTCTGATCACTTGTTATATGACTTTTGGTCAGAAGATCGTGGTAGCCGGACTGAACTTTACCATGCTCCGGTTACTGGTGCTTTTTGGTTGTGCAAGGGTTGCAATCAAAGGAGAGATACGGTCGTTTCGATGGTCCCGAATGGATACTGTTCTGGTGTTATGGACGGTCTCGGGAATCATTACCTATACGCTGCTCTGGCAAACAACCGAAGCTCTAGTGAATCGGCTCGGAGTGGCCTATGACGCAGTGGGCCTCTACTTTCTTTTCCGATGTCTGGTGCGGGACACGGATGATATCGAGCGTGCCTGCAAAATCTTCGCGATGGTTCTGCTTCCCGTTGGCGTGAGCATGTGTATGGAGAAGGCCAGTGGACAGAATCCTTTTGCCGCGTTTGGGGGCGTGCCGCGATACACGATGATTCGTGACGGCGTGCTACGTTGCCAGGGGCCGTTCCAACACCCGATTCTCGCCGGAACTTTCGGAGCCGTATGGGTGCCATTCTTCGTGGGGCTTTGGTGGCGCAATCCGCGCAACCGAATGCTCGCCGTGATCGGGCTGATCTCGTCGACGCTGATCACCTTCACTTCGGGATCAAGCGGTCCGATTGGGACTTACGCCGCTGGTTTCCTCGCATGCGGATTATGGGCTATACGCGACTATATGAGACTGGTGCGCTGGGGCATTGTGGCCGGTATTGTCGCGCTACAGCTGATGATGAAAGAACCGGTGTGGTTCATATTCGCGCGTATCAACATCCTTTCGGCTTCAACAGGTTGGCATCGATCGAATCTGATTGACCGCACCATTGCACACTTCTTCGACTGGTGGTTGGTAGGCGCGAAAGATACGGTTTCCTGGGGCGTTTGGTGGGGTGACATTACCAACGAGTTCATTCTTCAGGGCGTGAGGGGTGGACTGTTGACGATGTGTCTATTCACTTACATAGTTGTGCTTGCCTTCTCGTGGGTAGGGAAATCGCTGAAGGCCGCCAGAGGCGAAGCGAAACGTGAGCGCTTGTTTATCTGGGCGTTGGGCTGCACCATCTTTGTCCACGTTGTTTCGTTCATGAACATCGCCTATTTCGATCAGAACGTGGTTAACTTCTATTTGGCACTGGCAATGACGGGTGCGGTCACTGCCATCTATTTGCGCCGCCCACAGACACCGAAGACTGAAGCCATCGACTCGCCTGCCGGAGATGACTGGGATTCGATGTATGAAGAGGGTTTTGCAGCTGCCGACCGATCGGCGACCGTGTGATGATCCGCAGACTTGTAGGGAAAGCTTTCGCGGGGCTGTATCGACTTGAGCATAGAGCGCGCTCCAAGTGCGTCTCCCTGCTCGTGTCGGGCGCCTTTGCCGGATTCGGAAAGCGAACGGTGCTACGTCTTCCCGTGCGCTTGTCCGGCGAAGAACGCATTGCGCTGGGGAGCAATGTGTCCATCGGAGAGAACTCCTGGTTGCAAACCTTGCCCGATGGTGACAATCGAGCCATTGCATTGAAGATCGGTGATGGCACGAGCATGTCGGGCGGGTGTGTCTTGTCTGCAGTGCGCGGAGTGGTGCTCGAGGAATGCGTGTTGCTCGCGCGCAACGTCTACATTTCCGATCATAGTCATCGCTACGATCAGATCGATACTCCGATTCTTGCGCAAGGTGTGAATCGCATCCAGCCTGTCCGGATTGGACGCGGCGCATGGCTCGGCGAAAATGTGGTTGTTTGCCCGGGGGTAACCATCGGACGAGGTGCGGTCGTCGGAGCGAATTCCGTGGTGACGCACAGCATTCCTGACTACTGTGTTGCCGTAGGTGCGCCAGCGCGAACAGTGAAGTCGTTTGGTTCCAATTCAGAAGTGCCAGTTTGTCCCGACTCCTCCAAGCCAGTCCACGCTAGATAATTCGTTTCCCGAATCATGGAGAAGAAAATGCAGCAACCTCAGCCGCTGGTGAGCGTGATTATCCCGACCTACAATCGCGCACACATCGTTTACGAGTCGATCGACAGCGTTCTTGGTCAGACGTACTCGAACCACGAGGTGATCGTGGTGGACGATGGTTCCACGGATGACACGCTGTCGAAGCTGAGTAGCTACGGGGACCGGATCAAACTGGTTAGTCAGCGAAACGGCGGACCAGCAGCAGCTCGGAATCGCGGTCTCGTCGAGGCTCGCGGAGAGCTGATTGCGTTTCAAGATTCAGATGATCTTTGGTTGCCAGAAAAACTCGAACGCCAAGTGAGCTTGATGGAACGAGCAGGCAGATCGGTACCTTGCTGCCTTACGAACATTTCTATGCGATGGAGTGACAGGGAGATCACTTCATTTGGAGTGTCATGGCTGAATGCTCCCATTCGGGAAGGAATATGGTCGAACCCGGCAGAAGTATTGGCCACAAGGTTCGTGCTCTTTAATCAAGCGGTGATGATCCGGCGCGAGGTTTTGGATCGAATCGGCGGCTTCGACGAGAGTATCCGCTTCCAGGAAGACTACGAACTGCCGCTTCGCTTGTCGCTCGAAGGACCATGGGCATTCATTGCTGATCCGCTTGTGATCTGGCGTGAGAGCAAGGGTGGGAGCGTTTACAAGGACGCGCAGAAGCAGGAGATATGCTCGCGGGAATGCATGGTAAAAGTATTCGAGCAGCACCTGGCGCGCGTGAGCGACGGGGGCAACCAGAGGCTTTCTGCGCTGGTAGATGGGGAATTGAGGAGGCACCGGCGCGCCCTGAAGGGTGCCGTGCTGAGGCAAGACAATAGACCAGCCGCGGCATTTGCGGGCAGAGTGTTCTCGAAAGTTGAACAGTATCGTGCCATGATGTTTCGCCGTTCGTCACGGTTTCCGATGATGCGGACCGAACCGGTAAGTGATCCTCGTCTGATGATGGACGTTGCAGCGGGGCGGAGCAACTGACCGTAATGGCGACCCAAGAAATCAGAGGAGACAAGTTGGTAGACACGTCAGGCGAAGTAAGCGGGCCAGCCGTAGCTCTCGCCGAAGCGACTACTGAGTCGAGCTTGTCCGGGACAGATGCGACTGCACCGAGGGCGAAGGTAGGTAAATGGTCGGTCTCGTACCGGGCGGCCACCGCCCTGCGTGGCGGCGCATGGACAATCTCTGGATATATCGCAACCCAACTGTTAAGAACCGTCGCAACGTTGGTTCTGGCTCGGCACTTTCTCGGGCCGGAAACGTTTGGGATCGTGGGTCTGGTTGGCGTGTTCCTCGCCGGGCTCAACATGTTCTCGGAGTTGGGAATCGTCGCCAATGTTGTGCAGCATCCGCGCGGCGACGATCCAGAATTCCTGAATACGGCGTTCACCATACAGGCGGGTCGTGGGCTTCTGATCTGGATTGCGTCAGCCGTCGCCGCTTATCCGATGGCGCGATTCTACAACCAGCCAGAGCTGGTGTGGTTGTTGGTCATCGCAGGAATCTCGGAGCTATTTCGCGGCCTGGCGAGCACAGCGGCCTGGACGCTGACCCGTCATGTGAAGCTCGGGAGTATAACGCTGCTGACGGTCGGCTCAGAGGCCGTCGCCTTCGGAGTCGGGATCATCTGGGCGGTACTGTCTCCCTCAGCGTGGGCGCTCGTCGCGAGGACCATCGCGACCGCGGCGGTTTACGCGATCGGTAGTCATTTCATTGCTAAACCCCGCATGAAGTTTGGATGGGACCGCGCCGCAGCGAAAGACATTCTGAACTTCGGTGGCTGGGTGTCGCTCTCCACCGCAGCCTACTTTCTGGGTGGGCAGGGAGAGCGGCTCATCCTTGGCAAGTTCATCACGCCTGCTGAGCTTGGGTGTTTTTCGCTTGCCGTGATGGTTTCGTCGGTGCCCGCTGGCGGCATAGGGCAGCTTGTGAACCAGATCATGCTGCCGATGATCTCCGCGACAGCTCGTAAGGATCGGATAGAAACTGTTCGCGATTTCCTACGAGCTCGCCGCATGTTCTTTGGACTAGCGATTGTATGCGCGATTGGTTTCCTTGCTCTTGCGAAGCCATTCGTCACCATTGTGTTGAGCTCGAAGTACGCAATGGCCGGGTGGATGCTACAGGCGCTCGGAGTCCGGGTGGCATTGGATGTATTTGCGGCGCCCGCCTCCAGCTTGGTTATGGCCTTTGGCCGGACCAAATACTCAGCCGCGGCGAATACAACCAGACTGATCTTCATGGTTGCCGGCATATCTATCGCCTTCGCCCGACTGGGTATTCACGAGGCTGTTCTCGCCCTTGTCATAGCTCAGGTCATCTCGTACTTCCCACTAGTCCTCGGGGTTCGACGATTGTTGCCGGAAGTGACTTCGGCTGAGCTTCGGTACTACTGTTCCTTGCTGGGGCTACTTCTCGTTGCCGGCGTCTTGGCGTGGTTCGTATCGTAGGAAATCAGACAGCCTAGAGAGAAACAGTTAATGGACAATGAACTGGCAGGAGCGGCGATAATGAATCACGTCAGAGTGTCAGCAGTCATTCCGGCTTACAATCGCCGAGAATACATCTGTCGTGCCGTGGATAGTGCCCTCGCGCAGACGCTTCCGGTCGATGAAGTGATCGTCGTTGATGACGGATCAAGCGACGGAACGGCGGAGATGCTGACTGAAAAGTACGGAAGCGCACTTCGGGTGATCAGACAGAAGAACGCCGGAGTCGCTGGAGCGAGGTTGCGTGGAATCCGTGAAGCGAAAGGCGAATGGATAGCTTTCCTTGACAGTGACGATTGCTGGGTCGTCGACAGGAATGAGGCCCTACTCGGTGCTGCCACTTCGGTGCCAGACGATGTCGCCTGGATTTTCGGTGACTTGAGGTTGGTCACTGACGCGGGAGAAGGCAGAACGCTTTTCGAGGAGTTTGGGCTTCACGTCAGCAACTCACCTCATGTGTTTGAGGACTCCTTGAGTGTGCAATATCCCTTCCAGTTTGGGCTGCTTCAGGGTAGCTTGATCCGGCGCGGGGCTTTGCTGGAGTTGGGTTGCTTCAGTGAAGGACTTCGAAGTGACGACGATTTGCTGGCCGGCTTTCAGATAGCGTGCAAATACCGCGTCGCAGCGGTTCCTCGCGTTGTCGGAAAGTATTACCGCACGTCCGACTTGTCAGCTACTTCCGTGGTTGTGAATGGAGTACACGGCAGAGACCACTACCGCTCACGAATGCTTGCGTTTGCTCGCGTTATCGAAAGCGGAAGAGGGCGGGAGCCATGGAACAAACGATACGCCTCAGAAGTGAGGGACCTTTGCAAGCTTCTCGCGACATCAGGTGAATTTAGGCGCGGATTGGCCTTTCAGCAGTTTCGGTTTGGAGGCTTTTCGCTGAAAGGAGCCGCGTTCTTGTTGGCGGGACTGTTTGGCCAGTTTGGGGTTCGAACGTGGACGAAGTTAGCGGAGAAGCGCAGAGAGACGATCCCCCAAGTGCAGCGCGAACCAAACGTACATAGCTTTGAAGGGCAAATCCAGTTGGCCACTAGTGTGAAGCAGCAGAAGAGTACCACGGCGGCCGCGAGTAGCACCCGTTCAATCCTCTAATCGTTTCCCTCGATGAGCTTTCTTGAAATGACTACAGCAAAGCCTGTGCACACTTCAGGCGATAACCTTTCGGTCTGCATGGTGACCTACTCGTTCTACGAGAGCGACGGTCGCGTATTGCGTTACGCCGAGGCGCTCGCCGCACGTGGTGACCGGGTTGATGTCTTCGCACTCAGGAGAGAAGGGTCGCCGGCCGAGGATGTGATCAACGGCGTGCATGTGCGCCGCGTGCAATCGAGAAGCAGGAACAGGGGCGGGCAAATCGCATACGTTTTCGGCGTGCTGCGCTTTCTTTTTCGCGTGATGTTCGCAATGACCGAGCAGCACTTGCGTCAGCCATACAAATTGGTGCACGTGCACTCTGTTCCCGACTTTTTGGTGTTTGCCGCGTGGGTGCCCAAGCTCCTCGGAGCCAAGATCATTCTTGACGTGCACGATCTGCTCCCAGAGTTGTATGCAGGAAAGTATTCGGGGAGCCAACAGTCTTTCAAGTTTAAATGTCTTGCTCGAGTCGAACGTCTGTCGGCGCGGTTTGCGGATCACGTGATCGCGGCGTGCGACTTGTGGCAGCAGAGACTTGAGTCGCGTTCCGCTCGAAGCGGCAGCTGTACCGCACTGGTGAACGTGCCAAATCCGGCGATATTTAAGCGCGAAGGACGCACTCGTTCTGACGGTAAGTTCATCATGCTGTATCCGGGCACGCTTAACTGGCACCAAGGCCTCGATCTTGCAATACGCGCATTTGCGATGATCAAGGACGAAATTCCTAATGCAGAGTTTCATATTTACGGAGAAGGGCAATGCCATAGCCTTCTCGTTCAACTGATCGAAGACCTGAACCTTCAGGAACGAGTATTCCTTAGGGGCTTTCTCCCGATTCGATCCGTGGTGCGGGTCATGGAGAATGCCGACCTGGGCATCGTGCCCAAACGCAGAGAGGGATTCGGAAATGAGGCATTCAGCACCAAGATCATGGAGTTCATGAGTACGGGAGTGCCCGTCATCGTCTCGGACACCGACGTAGATCGATACTACTTTGACGACAGCCTGGTTAGGTTCTTTCGGAGCGGAGATGAGCGAGATCTCGCCCAGTCGATTCTAGCTCTGTACCGCGACGAGCAACTTCGACAAAAGTTGTCGCGAAATGCCCTGCGATTTGTCGAGTTGAACAACTGGGACGTGATGAAGGTACGTTATTTTGCGATTGTAGATTTGTTGGTAGGAGCA
This sequence comes from Acidobacteriota bacterium, assembly GCA_023410055.1. Lineage (GTDB taxonomy): Bacteria > Acidobacteriota > Terriglobia > Terriglobales > Acidobacteriaceae > JAEZPW01. The sequence continues at coordinate 7,407 of JAEYQK010000008.1, read as the reverse complement.
CCACAAGAGAAGGTGGTCACGGCTCACTCGATCTCTGCTGACTGACAATGTTCGAATCCGATACCAAGACGGGCTGCATCATCGTGTTCCGAACGGAGCGCACCAGTGCGACGGAGTTGCTCAACTTACAGCACGTGCTGGAGTTCTTCGGGCTGCGCGCATGGATTGTCGATGCGATGTCGTCGACCGAAGTTGATCGCGCCTTGACCAAACTCGAAGACCAGAGCGTCCTCGCCACTCTGATTGCGCACGATGCACTGAAGGCGATTGACAGAGCACGTTACTGCTCGGCCATCAGCAGTCGTGTCGGGACGACGTTCGCGACGATGATCTTCGGAATCTCCCCCGATTGTGACAGCGAGTCGGTTCGCGACTGGTCAGGTGGCGCAATTGTAAGTTGCGAAGCAGCGACGGAACACGAGGCACCAGCCACTCTCAAGTTTGGAGATGTTGGGACAATCACGGGGGTTCTGAGCGGGCGAGAATTGCCGTGTGTTGCTAAACCCGTTTGCAGGCTAGGACTGCGGGCGGACGGGCCGGATACCGTGCTTAGTGCAGTAAGGAGTGGTGTGCTCGAGCCCGTATTCGTTCACTCGTCTTGCGACGCGGGCGAACTATTCCTTTCGGCCGGGATGCAGTTGTGCGACTCAAGCTGGGTCGGACGTCCGGACTCGATGGCGAAAGCGTTCTCTCTGCTTGCGCCGTATGTTCTGTTCATCAAGCACATCGCGGGCGAGTACGGCTGGCACCTGAATAGACAGTACGCGAACTTCACAATCGATGATCCGTGGCTGACCGAACCGTACGGTCACATCAGCTATCCGTCGCTCTTGGACGAGATGGAGCGTCACAACTTCCATACAACAATCGCCTTCGTGCCGTGGAACTACGATCGGAGCGAATCGCAGACAGCAGAACTATTTCGCGTGCACAGCGACCGTTTTTCCATCTGCATGCACGGGAACGATCACCTTCACCGCGAGTTTGGCGAGTACGACGACAACCCCGTGGAAAGGCAAATCGCAAACATCAAGCAGGGGATTGGGAGGATGTTCCACTTCACGGCGCTCACGGGCATTTCGGCGGACCACTTTATGGTATTCCCGCATGGTACCGCCCCGGAGCCCACACTGGCTGCGCTCAGGACCTACAATTTTATCGGGACTGCGAATTCGCTCAACGTTCCGCTGGGAACGCCGTTTCCGACATCAGCAACTTTCCTTTTGCGGCCTTTCACTGCTGACTACGCTGGATTACTCAGCTTCTATCGTTATTCTGCAGAGGCGCCTGTCCCGTGGAATGAGATTGCCATTCACTCGTTCTTAGGGAACCCCGTGCTGTTCTACGGGCACCAGCAGATGTTTGCATCCGGCATCGGCGCGTTCAACCCTGTTGCAGACCAGGTGAATGCGTTACGGCCGGACACAGTTTGGGGAAACTTGGGTGAAGTCGCGCGCCAAACATACCTAGTGCGCCGCCGAATTGACGGGGTGTTTGAGGTCAGGATGCTCGGTAGCGAGATTGTTCTCCGCAACACAACGTCGGACGCCGCAGCGTTCCATATTGTGCGAGACGACCTATTCTCAGGCGTAAATGTGATCACCATAGATGATGTGGACACAAGCACAAGTCCCGATGGAATCCTACGGATCGAAGTTCCCGCCGGGGAACGCAGGAACGTGAAGGTCTCGTTCGCGAATGACCTGAACTTGGCTACTCAGGACATCTCGAAGAAGAACCTTCATGCAGCCGTGTTACGGCGCCTTTCCGATGTGCGGGACCTCTACCTGACGAAATCTCGTGTGGGGCGTCTCCTTGCAGAGAAGTACTACCGGCACGGATGGGACTCTGTGCAGATTATGGCCGAGAAGATGTCGGTCGCAATCATGTCGACAATCGCGGCACTGGCAAAGGCCCCCGTAAATGGGCTGAAGAGGAACCGTGGCTGATGGAACGCCGATACTTCACGTTCAAACGCTTTCACCTGCTCTTAATCGTCTTGACAGGATTGATGTGCCTTCTGTTTTGCGTGAGCGTCGTCAGGTACCTTCCTGTAGTAGGTGACAATGTCTATCCTGAGGCAGCTGGTGTCGTCTCGGCGCACAGGTTGGCGCAGGGACATGGGCTTTACGCGGATTACCGCCGTTCTCCTTACATCGTTACAGCGTTTCCACCTTTCTGGTACAGCGCATTAGCCGGCGCAGCCAAGCTGGGTTTCTCCAATTTGGATTCCCTGACCTTGTTCGGTCGGATTTTCTCGCTTGTGTGCTTGGGTGGAATGTTGATGTTGTCTTACTTCTGGAGTCGTCATGTCGGTGTGAAGCGGCATTTGGCAATAGTGGCTCCGCTGCTGTTGCTCTCGTTTCCTGTTCTGACCCCATGGGCGATTGCTGCTCGGCCCGATTTCCCCGGGCTTCTGCTGGCTTTGGCGGCTCTGTATTGCGTGGCCACACGAACCAGCCGCACGTCCGTTGTTCTTGGTGCTGTGCTGGCAGCATCGGCATTTCTTACAAGGCACAACGCCGTCGCGGTTCCGACGGCAATTGTTCTTTGGCTGATGTGGTCACGAAAGTGGAAGCGTGCCGTAGCCTTTTGCGCGGTATGGGGCATTGTTGTGGCAAGTGTGTTCGTTGCAGTCCAAAAGGCGAGCGATGGTCTTTTGGGCCTGAATCTCTCCGGCGCTAAATTCGGGAGCTTCGCCCTTACCTATGTCAGGGATGTCATTGGCCGCCTGCTCGAATCCCCGGGGAATGGATTTGCGATTGTATTGCTCGCTCTCGGTCTTTTGGGATTGCTTCAGGCTTTGCGGGCGGGGGACGCGCGGATGCGCCTAGCTACAATCTACTTTGTCGTCGCTTGTGGTTTCTCATTTCTAGGCGCAGCGGCGGCTGGTGCGGCCGTTAATCACCTGCTCGAACCGGCTTTTGCTTTGACCCTTATGGCCCCGCTCGGGCTAGAACGAATGGAGTCTTCTTGGCAGGATGACTCCCCCGCCGCGATCTTCGCGTTCACACTGATTGCGGTGGTTCTTCTGCCGACGCTGGACGTGCAGAGGTGGAATGTCATGCATAACCGACCTGATGATCTGCGGTCGTTCGTGCCGATAGTTGAAAAGATGCAGGTCTTTACTGATATTCCTTACTTGGCTGCGAGAGCTTCTTCGCCCGAGTTTCTCGATACTGCGTCCCTGGTCTATGCGGAGCGCCCAGGCACCCAAGCTGCGTGGTCCGCTGACCTCGCAAATGCCTTTGCACAGAAGAAATACGACCTTATAATTCTCAGTGCGCCGGTTGAGGAGCTTTATTTCAAAGGCGGCCATTATCCCCGTTATCCCCATTTGGATTCGGCCGTCGAGGCCGCGATTTCTAAGAATTACGTGTTGTGCACAGCATCGGGAGCCGTCTATCTATACGGCCCACTGACTAGCGATTCCCGATCATCGTGCGCGTCCACAGCGAACGTAGCGTGGATGGATGTGGGTTCCTGAGCACCCAATGACCGCGTCACGCGGTTGATATTGCTTTCTGTCATACATACAACTTTGAAACTCTTCATGCCGAAGAAAACACAGGTGCATGAGTTCCGTTCACGAATGGAGAACTCTGATGTCTAATAGTGTCCGATTCATTGTCTTATTATTTGTGTTCTTGTTTGCGATGACCTATCTCGGAGCTGCGCAAACGTGCCCATGCTCGATTTGGAACTCGGATAGCGCGCCCGGGTTGGCCGATTCCGGAGACAACGGAAGTGTCGAGTTGGGCGTGAAGTTCCGCGCCGATGCCGATGGCTACATCATCGGTCTTCGCTTCTATAAGAGCACGGCTAATATCGGCCCTCACATAGGGCACCTTTGGACGACGAACGGAACTCTTCTTGCGTCCGCCACTTTCGTCAATGAAACGTCCTCGGGATGGCAAGAGGTCGTGCTCCCAGCGCCCGTTCAAGTGTTTACGGGAGTGACCTATATCGCATCGTACTTCACTCCTAAGGGCCACTATTCGATGGACCTGAACGCGTTTACCTATGCTGGAGTGGACAGTGCTCCTCTTCATGCATTGATGGAAGGCGTGGACGGGTCCAACGGTGTTTATACCTACGGCCCATCGAGCAGTTTCCCGTCATCTACGTATCAGAGTCCCAACTACTGGGTTGACGTTGTCTATGTCACGAATACGACGGTGCCAGCCGTGAAATCAGTTTTTCCGGGGAGTGGTTCGACCGGAGTCGACCTGGGCGCGACGCTTCGTGTGGCCTTCAATGTACCCATAGATCCGTTGTCATTGTCGGCTAGCGCACTGTCGCTGCGTGACTCAGCAAACAACGTAGTTTCAGGTTCGGTAACGTACGAGAGTGCGACCGCGACGGCAGTATTCACTCCCAACATGGCTTTGCAACCAGGAACGGTGTACACGGCGACATTGCAGGGATCGGTGTCGAGTGTAATCGGCACCACGCTGGGCGCGGATTACTCGTGGTCGTTCACAAGCGCGCCTCCGCCCCCGAACAGTGGTCCCGGAGGCCCGATTCTGGTGATCTCTAGCGCACGTAATCCGTTCTCGCGCTATATCGGTGAGATCCTGCTGGCAGAAGGGCTGAACGAGTTCACCGTGCAAGACATATCAACGGTTACTGCCGATACCCTCTCAAACTACGACATCGCTATTCTCGGCGATTTCCAACTGACGAGTAATCAGGCCGCGTTTTTGACGTCATGGGTGAATAGTGGCGGAAACCTGATCGCGATGCGTCCCGATAAGCAGTTAGCGGGACTGCTGGGGCTGACCAGCACCCCGGGCACACTTGCCAACGCGTACCTCCAGGTGAATACGGCATCGGTGCCGGGTTTCGGAATTGTCGATCAGACGATCCAGTTCCACGGAACTGCGGATCTATACACCCTTCCTCTCAATGGCGCGTCCACCATAGCAACACTTTTCTCCGATTCAACGACAGCGACTGGTTCTCCTGCGGTGACGCTAGCAAGCGCAGGGAATGGACAGGCGGCCGCGTTCACCTACGACTTGGCCCGTTCTATTGTCTATACGCGACAGGGTAATCCGGCGTGGGTTGGAGTGCAGCGAATTCCGTACAATGATGGTACCTGCCCTGGCTGTGACACGACCATCATTCGTGCGGCGGACATGTTCTTCGGGGATGCCCCGTTCGATCCCCAGCCCGACTGGATTGACTTCAACAAGATTCAGATTCCTCAGGCCGACGAACAGCAGCGACTACTGGTCAACCTGATCGAACTCATGAATCGCAACAAGAAACCCCTGCCGCGATTCTGGTATTTGCCTGGGGATTACAAGGCTGCGGTGATCATGACTGGCGACGACCACAATATCGGCGGTACGTCCGGTCGCTTCGATCAGTACATTGCGGACAGCCCTGACGGATGTTCAGTTGCCGACTGGACTTGCGTCCGCGCGACCTCGTATGTGTACCCGGATACACCAGTTTTCAACTACCAGAGCTACGTCTCCGACGGATTCGAAATTGCGAATCACGGAGACAACGTCACTTCATGTACGAACTTCACTTTTGACTCGCTGGATAGCGCGATTACAGCGCAGTTGGCGCAGATGGCCCAGAATTATCCAGGACTGCCTGCCTCCAAGACAAATCGCACGCACTGTGTCGTTTGGTCCGATTGGGATTCGGGGCCGAAGGTGCTGCTGAAACACGGTATTCGTCTGGACACCAGTTATTACTACTGGCCGCAACAATGGATTCTTGACCGGCCCGGGATGTTTACCGGATCAGGCATGCCAATGCGCTTCGCCGACAGTACGGGAGAGCCAATTGACGTTTACCAGGCCACAACCCAGATGCCGGATGAGTCCCTTCTGCCCTTCCCGGACACGATCAATGCGCTCTTGGACAACGCAATAGGGGTCAAGGGCTACTACGGGGTATTTACGGCGAATATGCATACAGACCAGGTAGACTCGGCCGGTTCGGATGCAATCGTCACCTCCGCTCAGGCGCGCGGGGTACCAATCATCTCGTCGCTGCAAATGCTGACTTGGCTGGATGGGAAGGACTCAAGCTCATTTGGGTCGTTGTCATGGGCCGCCAACAAACTCAGCTTTACCATCACACAGGGCACGGGCGCTCACAATCTTCGAGCCATGCTGCCGACCAATGCCAATGGGGTTACCTTACAGTCGTTGACGCGAGACGGAGCTCAGGTTAATTACACAACGGATGTTGTGAAAGGCATTCAGTACGCCGTGTTTCCGGCTGACTCAGGGTCGTACACAGCGAGCTACTATGCAGGCACGACTTATTCGATTACCGGCAAGATAGACGGTGCGGGCGGCAACGGCGCGACGGTGAGGTTGAGCGGGGGGGCGACCGTGAGCACGACCGCCGATGCTTCGGGCAACTTCAGCTTCAGCGGACTCACCGATGGCGGCTACACGGTAACGGTGACGAAGACTGGTTACACCTTCACGCCGGCCAGTGCTGCGGTGAACCTGAGCGGCAGCAACCAGACTGTAAGCTTCACCAGCGCTGCGGTCGTGCAGACCTACACGATCTCGGGCACGATCAGTGGTGCGGGCGGAAACGGCGCGACGGTGGCGTTGAGCGGGGCGTCGACTGCGAATACGACGGCAGACGCTTCGGGTAACTTCAGCTTCAGCGGACTGAGCGATGGCAGCTACACGGTGACCGTGACCAAGACTGGTTACACATTCACACCGGCCAGTGCTCCGGTGACGCTGAGTGGCAGCAACCAGACTGTAAACTTCACTTCGGCGCTTCAAACCTACACGATCTCGGGCAGCATCAGTGGAGCGGGTGGCAACGGCGCGACGGTGGCGTTGAGCGGAACGTCGACTGCGAATACGATGGCAGACGCTTTGGGTAACTTCAGCTTCAGCGGACTGAGCAACGGCAGCTACACGGTGACGGTGACCAAGACTGGTTACACGTTCACGCCGGCCAGTGCTCCGGTGACGCTGAGTGGCGGCAACCAAACGGTAAGCTTCGCATCGTTGTACACGATCTCGGGCACGATCAGTGGAGCGGGTGGGAACGGAGCGACGGTGGCGCTGAGCGGGGCGTCGACTGCGAATACGACGGCAGACGCTTCAGGCAAGTTCAGCTTCAGCGGACTGAGCGATGGTAGCTACACGGTGACGGTGACCAAGACTGGTTACACGTTCACACCGGCCAGTGCTCCGGTTACGCTGAGTGGCTGCAACCAAACGGTAAGCTTCGCATCGTTGTACACGATCTCGGGCACCATCAGAGGAGCGGGAGGCAACGGAGCGACGGTGGCGATGAGCGGGGCGTCGACTGCCAGTACGACGGCCGATGCTTCGGGAAACTTCAGCTTTAGCGGACTGAGCGATGGCAGCTATACGGTGACGGTGACCAAGACTGGTTACACGTTCA
>JAEYQK010000078.1 GCA_023410055.1 Acidobacteriota bacterium | reverse complement strand
ACGGTCAGCGGCCAGTCGACCGACAAGATCGTCCAGCCGAAGAACGCGCCGATCAAGGTGACACCATCGGTAGTGAAAGACGCCCAGCAGAAGCTGGACCAGGGGGGGTACTCGGCAGGACCGGCAGACGGGGTCATGGGGCCGAAGACAAAAGCGGCACTGAAGAAGTTCCAGGCAGACCAACAGCTGCCGCAGTCAGGCCAACTGGATCAAAAGACCATGGCAGCACTGAAGGTGGGCGGCGTGAACGCAGTCGCTTCGGCGCCTCGTGACTTGGGCCGCGGCGGCAAAGCCATCGGCCATAACGTGAAGGGAGGCCACCCTGTAGAAGCCGCCAAGGCTGGCGCAGAAGGCGGCAAGAATTTCGGCAAGAAGGTTGGTGAAGGCTCGAAGTCACTGGCCATAAAGGCCAAAGATGAGGTCGGATCGGGCATTTCCGCTGCCGGCAAGAAAGTGACCGGCGCTGGCGAAAAGACAAAAGACGCGGGCGAGAACACCGCGGACCAGTCTAAACAAGACCAACAATAGAGTTCATTTTCTCCGTCCCGAAGGAGCAGAGGCGGCCCCGATGGCCGCCTCTTATTTTGCCCGCTTAGCGTTTTGCTGACATTTCTGCGACAATTTTCAGTTCGTTGATCTCCGCCGCGAGGCACCAGAAAATGTCGAAATCTCTCGCAGTACTTGCATTGCTGCTTACCTTCACTGCTATGACACTAAGCCAGACAGAAAAGCCCGCCAAGCCGAAAGAGCAGTTCCCAAACGCCGCGGAACTAGAGAAGATGGCCGCACGCTTCGCGCCGACACCGATCAAGGTAGACACAAGCGCACTATCGCAAGGCGATAGAAAGGCGCTGGTGAAACTGATCGAAGCCGGTCGCATTATCAACGACATCTTCATGCAGCAATTCTGGAGCGGCGATAAAGCGCTCTACACCAAGCTGCAGCAGGACAAGACTCCTCTGGGCAAAGCGCGGCTGCGCTACTTCTGGATCAACAAAGGGCCGTGGGACAGCCTCGACGACTACAAGGCATTCATGCCTGGCGTCCCTCCGCGCAAACCCGCCGGTGCGAACTTCTATCCGGAGAATATGACGAAGCAGGAGTTCGAAGCTTGGGTGAAGACGCTCGATCCGGAACTCAGAGAAAGAGCTGTAAGCTTTTTCACCGTCATCAGGACTGGAAAGATGCCTCCCGGTGTTCCTGATGAGTTTCCGAGCATTCACTCTCCATTTGGGTTTCATATTGTGCCATACAGTATTGCCTATAAGCCCGATCTCGAGAAGTGCTCCGCTCTCCTAAAGGAAGCTGCCGCACTCACCGACAACGCGAGTCTGAAGACATTCCTAACTTCGCGTGCGAATGCGTTCCTCTCAAATGACTACTATCAGAGCGACATGGACTGGATGGACCTGGATGCGCCGCTCGATATCACCATCGGTCCTTACGAGACGTACAACGACGAGTTGTTCGGATACAAGGCGGCGTTTGAGGCCTACATCAATCTTCGCGACGACGCCGAAACTGCGAAGCTGAGCACGTTCTCGAAACACTTGCAAGAGCTCGAAAACAATCTCCCCGAAGACCCGCAGTACCGAAATGCGAAGTTGGGTGCTGCGGCACCGATTCGCGTGGTGAACGAGATCCTCGCGTCTGGCGACGGCGCGCACGGTGTTCAGACTGCCGCCTACAACCTGCCCAACGACGACAAGGTCGTCCAGCAGAAGGGCGCCAAGCGCGTGATGTTGCGCAACATACAGGAAGCGAAGTTTGAGAAGGTGCTCAAGCCGATTGCTGCACAAATGCTCAGCAAAAACCAGCAGAACGAGTTGAGCTTCGAGATGTTCTTCACGCACATATTGGCGCACGAGCTGATGCACGGACTCGGTCCGCACCAGATCACATTGAACGGTCGGGAAACCAATCCGCGGCTGGAGCTGAAAGAAATTTACAGCGCCATCGAAGAGGCAAAGGCAGACGCGACCGGACTATGGGCCCTAGGCTACATGATGGAGCACGCGAAGGAGATGAACATCGACCCGGCAGTCTTGCCCTCCGGCGAAAAAGCTCAACGCGAGCTCTACACGACGTTCCTCGCGTCAAGTTTTCGCACCCTACGCTTCGGCATCTCTGAGGCGCATGGCAAAGGTATGGCCCTGCAATTCAACTACTTGGTGGACAAAGGCGCGTTCGTAGCACAACCGGATGGTACATTTGCCGTGGATGAATCGAAGGTTAAGAATGCGGTGCGCGATCTGACCCATGATCTGTTGACGGTAGAAGCCAACGGCGACTACGCCGGGGCGAAAAAGATGCTCGATACTCTGGGAGTTATCCGGCCGCAAGTGCAGCAGGCGCTCAACAAGTTGCAGGACATCCCGACGGACATCGAGCCGCTGTTTGTGACTGCGGATGAACTGGCCCCGATCGCCAAGGCGACCAGACCGTAAAACTACCCTGAGGACCGAAGTGTGTGGCCAACCCAGCGCCTCCGTATCTGAAGGAGGCGCCGAGGTTGGGGTACAATGTCGTGCAACGCTCGACTGAGCCCATATGCCCCAAGTACTTGGAACGAGACGCTTCGCGCGTAGCGTGGGTATGCTGACGATTGCAGTGTTGTTTGCAATCGCGAGTTCTCTGGCTGCGCAGCAGCAGCCGATAGACGGGTGGGCGACTCGGCTCTACCGCGAACTGGACTCGGTTGGCCTTGATCCGAACCTCGTTTTCCAGATTCGTGACGTCTCGCTTGACCGGGAAGACCTCCACATCAATCTGCAGGATGGCACGATCGGATTCACCCGCGCGGTGAACGGACACATCACAGGGGCTATATTCCAAGGCGAAGGCGAAGTATTACTCATCCCCCCTGATCGCGTGGAACGCTGGTCCCTCAACAGCTTCACTGGCTCCGCCATTCTCGAGGAACGCTTTACTTCGGCTTACTTCCGTTTCAACGATGAGACCTTTGATGAACTTAAGTCTGCCTTGCAGCCTGCGGACGAGGTCACCCCGTTCATCAGCAGATGGGAACCAGTAGCGGTATCCCTGGCCCATCTGATCTCGTTGCGGGTTGGACAAACTATCGTCAACGGCACAACGTTTTCGGCTGATGCAGCTGCGACGTACACGCGAGATCCAAGCGATCGAGTGTTGGCGGCGCGCGTAACGGGCATTCGCTCCGGCGTCTTCGACATCGTCTACGACTCAAAAGCACACGAGCAGATAATTGCGGGTCGACTGGCACAGGCGCAGGGCAACTGGCACTTCGACTTGTGGACCTCTTTCCCGGCCCGTTCGCGCCGCAATGCTGCCCTGGCAAAAAGAGAGAATCGAACCAACAGCACGACAATCACGACCCAGACTGGGGCAGAGTCGTTTCCATCTGATCCCGTACAAATAGAGCAGTACAAAATGCGCGTACAGGTTTCCCTTCCGACTACTCTCGAAGTGGATGCTGTTCTTAGGCTGCAAACGAATGCTCCGAGTGGCCGCGTTCTCAATTTCGAGCTGTCCCGCTTCTTACGCGTAAGCCAAGTCACCATGGGCGATAAGCCTGTCGAGTTTATTCAGAATGAGGCGCTGAAGGGCAGTGGCCTGTCGAAGCGAGGCAACGACGTAGTCACTGTCATCCTGCCTGCGGCACTTCAAGCTGGGCAGCGGATTGAACTTCACTTCCTTTACAAGGGAGACGTACTGAAAGACGCCGGTGGCGGGCTGATGTACGTCGGCGCACACGGGGATTGGTATCCTTGCCGCGGTCTCGCAATGTCCAACTTCGACCTCGAGTTTCGCTACCCTCCGAGCTGGACACTGATAGCAACTGGGAAACGGACGACCAGTACAGAGCAGCCGGAAAGGGAAGCACAGGCAGAGCAGGTTTCACGTTGGATATCTGAACGCCCCATCCCATTTGCCGGCTTCAATCTTGGGCGATACGACAAGGCCGCAGCCAAAGCCGGCGACGTGCTCGTGGAGGCCTATGCTTCTCACGGCGTCGAGTCCGAGATGAAGCAGCAACAGACAGTGCTTGTGTTCCCGAGTGTGCGCCCCGGAGGACGCAGCCAAGCCGAGATAATAGATGCTCCGGCTCCTTCGCCAGCCAGCAACGCCGAGAGAGTCGCAAAAGAAGCTGCACGAACGATCGAATTCTATACGCAGCGGATCGGGTCGTACCCGTACAGCTCACTTTCGCTGACGCAGATGCCGGGACCAGATAGTCAGAGTTGGCCTGGGCTCATTTATCTTTCAAGCTACGTCTTCCTTACACCTGAAGAGAGATCCACAGCTCGCATTTCAAAGTTCGGGAACCTGATGTACCAGCGGGTTATGGTCCAGCACGAGACCGGTCATCAATGGTGGGGCGACCTACTGATCTGGAAAAGCTATCGCGAACAGTGGATCGTAGAAGCGCTTTCGAACTATTGCGCTCTGGTCAAGCTGGAGAGCGAAGACGAACTTAAGTTCCGCGAGATAATGAACCAGTACCGGCAGGATCTCCTGACCAAGAATAATGCCGGTACTGAGTTTACGGACGCCGGCCCGGTGACGCTCGGGGTCCGGCTGAACTCCTCGCGATTCCCCAACGCCTACGAAACCATCAGTTATGGCCGCGGAACATGGCTCTTCCACATGCTCAGGACAATGTTGCTGAGCCCCGGCCCGACTGAGTCGGGCACGCTTGCGGCAACACATGCAAGCGCTGATGAGCTCTTCTTCAGAGCCCTCAGAAAGTTGCGCGAGCGATTTGAGGGAAAGGAAATAACGACTCGCGATCTGCAACGCGTCTTCGAAGAGGAACTGCCGCCGCAGCTCTATTTTGAGAATCGAAAGTCTCTCGACTGGTTCTTTGATGGATGGGTCAATGGAACATCTATTCCGCGATTCACGCTTGGAGATGTCAAAGTCACCTCCAAGCCAGCCGGAACGATGGTCACAGGAAAGATCCTTTTGAAGGATGCGGCGGAGGGGCTGGTTACGTCTGTTCCCATCTATGCCGTGGGCCACGGCAATCCAGTGCTTGCCGGTCGGGTATTTGTTGAAGGTCCTGAAACATACTTTCGGCTTAGAGTCCCCGCCGGGACCAAGAAGATTCTGGTTGATCCACACCAGACACTTTTGTCGCGCCAGTAGGACCCTCCCGATCGCCAGCCATCCCTGACGAGAGCGTTGCATTCTTACGGAAAGGACGTCACTCGTCGGAGCGATATAGCTTCTGCTGCGACTGGATCGGATCATTATGGGCCTCTATGTTTGGATCGCGGTAGGTGCAGCGGTAGGATTCATCTCTCGTCTACTGGCAATCCGCTACGTCGCTTCTTACTGGCTCGAGCCCATCCTCGTGGGCATCGCTGGCGCCGTTGTTGGTGGTTGGATCGGCGCGCGCATTCGCGGGACAGCCGGCATTGACGACATGAGCTGGCTCGCCATGGTGCTGGCGGTCATAGGCTCCGGTGTGCTTGACGTTTTCTATTACGTTACGCATCGCCGCCAGATCTCAGTCCGCAGAACTCGGATAGAGACGATCAACGACTCGGAGCGAAAAGCCGCTTAAGTAAGTGATTCTGGGCACCCCGTTTCGTCCCGCAGGAATCTGCTCCTGCTAGCCGCGCAGCGAAAGAGAAATGCCTCCTTGAGCCATCGCGAGCGCCTGCAACGCTGTGAGTCGCTGTTGCTGCATGACGATTCCACTGGGCAGCTTAACGTCTCCCACCACATATAGACAACGCCAGCCCGTGATACCACGATAGTGTCACCGGGAAAACAGCAACGTTGCTGGCTGGACTCGCCTCAGAACTGTACGACAGTTTCACGGTTCCGGCGACTGCGGCCTTCCGCGATGCGTGACAATTACGTTCTGACCACCGATCTGCCAAGAAAACACATCGTCGGCAGTAGACACCTCCGTGTTTGTGCCAACTTCCTGAACCTTGCTGTTAAGGTGCGCCCCCCAAACTGCGCTTCCAGAAAAGGACTTACATTGTGTTTCTTCACCTTCGGGAAAAACACCCTGGCTATGTGAGCAAAAAGAGGCCGCTCTACTGAGAGCGGCCTGGAGAGAGTAGGGAGGAGCTACTGCTAAAGGTACTTACTGCTGAGGGGGCGCGCCGCTGGTGGGCTGTGCCGCTTGCGCCGACGCCGGACCTTGATTCACGCTATTGGTCATTAGGTGTACGTCAACGCGGCGGTTCATTGCCCGGCCCGCAGAGGTTTTGTTCGGCTCAACCGGCTTATCCTTGCCCAGACCGATCACGTGGATCTTGTACGCCGGCACGTTGTACTTCGACGCCAGGTACCGAATCACCGTATCTGCGCGGCGCTGACTGAGCTGGTAATTGTAGTTGGCATTCCCACCTGAATCGGTGTTGCCATCCACAACAAGTATGTAGTTCTTCGCGTTCTGTATTTCGCCGCCGAGCTGATCCAGTGCGTCTTTTGCCTTGGAGGTCAGGCTGGACTTGTCGATACCGAAATGAACTGACGCGTCGACAATCGAATGATAATTGTCCAGATTGGCGGCGGTGTTCGCAAGACCAGTCGCGCCATTCAGGGCACTCGTAGCCGCCTGCTGTGCTTGATCTGCGGCCTGACCCGCCGCTAACGCCTTCTGGTCGGCGGCCTCAGCTTTCTGGTTCACTGCCTGGATGCCCTGCTGAGCACGTGAATCGACTTCCCTAATCGAGTTCGTGTTCTTCGCAGTCAGTTGGTCCAGTTCGTTGACCTTGTTGATCGTCGGAGCAGTTTCGTTCTTGACGTACTTCTTTGTCGCGCAACCAGTCGCGAATGAAAGTGCCAGCAAAACTACACCTGCGAAAAATACTCTTCGATTCATCGGTAAACTCCTTTGGAACTTGGTTCTACCTGTCCCGGCAAGCGAAACCATGCGAACTGATGTAGTGCAATTTATCAGCGGTTAATCGGAGAAGGGAACTGAGAGAAGTATCAGTCCCTTAGCAAACGGATTTAAATATCGGCGTCTTCACACGTGGAAACTCTGAAACGACTTTGCTCGTCTGAGAACCCGCGCAGCAGTTCGGGGGCGACCGGGCTCGTTCGCACTGAGCTAATAGGTGAACCACACTGGAAATCTTGCTAGGTCTGCTGATATAGAGCCGAATGTAACTTCACAGCATGCAAACCAACCTCAGGAGCCACTGCCAATGAAGAAAGGTACGATTCTCCTCCTTGCTTTAGTCAGCTTTCTCCTCACCTCTCAATTCGGCTTCGCGCAGCACAACTTCGAAGTCGGCGGTTACGTCGGGGGACAAATAAATGGCGGAGTGGATTTCTCAACTACACTGTTCAAGCGTCTTGAGGTCCAGAACGGCGTCAACTATGGCGTCACAGCAGGCCCTTTGCTTGGTGAGCACTACGCAGTCGAGTTCCAATGGAACCACAATAGTTCTGGCACGTTGGCACAACCCCGAACGGGTGCTTCCAGCCTGAAGGTGTTCAATTTGACCAATAACCAATACATGGGCAATTTCCTCTTTCATTTGACGAATCGAGAGGCGAAATTGCGTCCCTATCTGTTGGCCGGCTTGGGAGCGAGCGCACTCTCTACTGACCGGAGCGGTGTCAGCGGATCGACCCGCTTTACCTTTGCCGTGGGTGCCGGCGCAAAGTACAACCTTGGGCAGCATTTTGGGCTGCGAGGGCAGTTTAGATATGTTCCGACTTATCTCGGGTCAACGAGCAGTGGCGGATACTGGTGCGACCCAATCTGGGGCGGGTGCTGGATCGTCGGAAACGACCATTATCTGAACCAATTCGATGTCACCGGCGGCGTTACGTTCCGATTCTAAAGTCCGCCTCTTGCTTGCTGTTCGGGTTGAACGCCGTCTGGCTTGCGCGCCGCCCAAGGCCAAAAACTCCGAATCCCGGGTTGGCCAGCTCACAGAGGCAGCTGCAAGACAACCTCAAAGCAGGGAGGCCGTCTTCGGGCCTCCTCTCTCTTTGGACATAGTCTTGGAGCTGCCCAAACTAAATCGGGTTAGCGGTTACTGCTTCTCTCAAGTGGTGAGTGAGATTCATCGAAAGATCCGCGACTTCCACATGCCCAATGCAACACTTCCCATTCCTAACAACCCAAGAAGGGGAAGTGGGGATGCCGTTTGCGGCAGATGACGCTTGCTTGCCGTAGTCGTGGTCCCTTGTTGTGCGGAGCTGCTGTCAGTCTGGCCCTGGCTGGACGTCGTCTGTTGCTGCTCGGCATTGTGGTCTGAGGTTTGGTCATTTGAAGAGCCGGTCACGGCGTTCTTGGCTCCCCCAAATACGCTCTTCACACCCTTCTTTGTCTCCTCGTACCCAGTTTGGGCTCCCTTCTTTGTCTCGCTGTATCCAGTCTCAGCTCCTTTCTTCACTGCTCCGGTTGCACCAGAGACGGCGCCCTTCACGCCACCGTTATCTTGTGCTGAGGTTCCTTGTGCTTGACTGTTTCCACTTGAGCTGGTGCTGCTCTGTGTCTGGTCGTTCGCTGTCTGCGCTATTCCAAAGGCCGCAAACAGGAACAGGACGATTGTGATCAGAAGCTTCTGCATTTAGCTATCCTCCTCCGCTGAAATCTATGTTGAGGACAAAATTCGCGGCAGCGCGCGGTCCAAGTGCTGCTGACGAAATTCAGAAAAATTCCACGGATTGAGAACATTGCGGCACCCTCACCTCGGCGACAAAAGAAACGATGAATCCATTCCAGGTACTGCCGCTGCTAGCTGGCTGAACTGCGCTGGGTTCAGGCGGCTCTTTGCTTGACTAAAGATTGCGCCAGTTCCTCCCACTGCCTGCTCGGGCGCAATATTCAGCTGCTCTGTGAGCTGATTAACCAACCCGGGATTCGGAGTTTTTGAGCTTGTTGCCGCATTTTGAGCCTGTGCCAAAACACACAAAGCAACTACAAATGAGCAGACAGTCACACTCACGATTCGAAAGTACTTGGTGGGAGCCATGGAATACCTCGCACGCAGATGAGCGCTTTATGGAAAAGATTCTCGGGTCAATCGAAAGGCAGCCTACACCTTGGGGGCCTGTTCCTCTACTGTGGTTATTGTCAGTCGTGCCCCTAAGCTATCTACGTCTCTCCACGACCTGCGATTGTTCCAATGACTAATGAGACGGATACTCGTATTTTTGCCAGAAGAACACACGAAACCCTTCCCTGGCTGAAATACCGGAACACGACCACTTGGATACATGTACCTCGCGACGGCCGCTTTTGCAGGCAGATGAACTCAAGGGCATGTGCTAAACTAGCGAATACACGCCGCGGAGAGGTGGCCGAGTGGCTGAAGGCGGCGGTTTGCTAAACCGTTATACGGTCAAAAGCTGTATCGGGGGTTCGAATCCCCCCCTCTCCGCCAGAATGCAACAAGAATCCTATCAAGACTGATAAACTCCACAAAACAAGAGCTTTGTAGGTTTGCGGAGAGGTCTCAATTCTCTCTCCAAGTACCCGTTTTGTGCCCCCTTCTCCCAATTTTTCCAGCTAAATCTAGCTAAACGGGATTCGACGGCTGACTCCAAAGTTCGCCAGTTTCGATCTCAGCCGTCCCGCCGACCGCCGACGCACAATGCCCTGATCCGGCGGCCCAAAATCCTTCAGAGGGGTTATTCAGTGTGGAAACTAGCATTTAGACTGAGCGGTTGGACTGCGAAAGCCTGAAACTAGATCGGCGTTTGCTAGACTCTCCGGTATGCCGAAATCATTCGTTGCTGAAACACACAAATACATCGCTGCCGCAGGGAATGGCGACTGGATTGACGTGTACCAAAATGCGAGAACGGAGACGGGCAGCTTCGTCGTATATGCGGGACTTGTGCCAGAGGGCAAGGTAGGACAGATTTCAAAGACGGACAGTTGGCCCTTTGAGCCGTCCCGCATGAGGCCCGGATGCACCAAATACGCGGACGGGAACGTTGTTTACAATCGGTTTGGCGATGACCAAGGCTACGAACCCCTAATTCTTGAGCGGAGTTTTCACGGGATCAAACCTCCGTACGAGGAAGTCTCGGAGGAATTCAGGCTGTTCCACAACTTGTACTTTGACCGCAAGAACAACAAACACATCAAGATCACGGATGATGGCTCGGAGCATAACGTTATCCGAACGAGTGATGGGTGCATTTCTGTTCGGGCACCCGAAATTAAGCAGTTCCTCGCGATCAAGGAAATGCGCCTAGCGATTCTTTTCGATATTCGTCGGTTCTTTCCCGACCCTCTCCAGAAGTACGGTTTATCCCGAGAAGCCCTACACACCGATGGGCCTGATTTCTCTTACACGTCTGTGATTGCCGACCTAGACTCAGACAATCGGTCGTTCGTCCGTGTGTACGGAAAAAAGTTAATCGTCGGCTTCGAGAAGAGGGATAGTGATTTTTGGCCATACAACGAGCACGACGACGAACCCCGCGAATACATGAAGTTTATCGTCGGCTTGGACGAGCGAGGCAAGGAAATCCAGTTGCCCTGTGATCCTAATGGCGGCAACTACCTAAGGCCGGTGTTCTTTCGTCCGGATGTACTAAACCGATACCATGAAAATCCGTCGAAATATTCCGTTGAGGACGGTTACCTCCGCTGCGCTGCACTTTGGGGCGTGCAGATCGACAACGACAACCCGGAATACGTGACGGTGTTTCTAGGCGACATCGGGCGCGATATTCCCGAAGCGGAACATGGCTACTGGCGTAGCTTCAACATTGCTCCCGCTGGAAGAACCTTAAGCGAAACGGCATTCAGACGCAGCTTCCTTGCGGAATTTGCTGATCCGAACAAAGCTGACCTTGCGTTCAAGCACGAGTTTACGAAATTTCAAGAAAACTGGAAGAAAAAGCACGGCTGGCAGCTTTTCAAGCCACTGACCGAGGGCGATGAGCATTGCTTCTCATCACTCCGAATTCCCGCAACTGACGAACAGAACGAATTCGATACCCAAGTCATGTATCTGACCAAGGTCTTGGTCGATTCACTGAACGAAGCCGAAATCGCAAAACAGATACCTCCGGCACCGAATCAAAAAGGAATCAGCAAGTTAGAGGAATATCTGAAGATCAAGGGGGGGCCAGATCAAGACAAACACATCCAGTTCCTTCGTGATCTGCAATCGCTCCGATCAACGGGCGCGGCTCATCGTAAAGGCAGTAACTACGACAGAGCTGCCCAAAAGCTAGGGCTGACGGATCGAGACCCAAGAGTTGTCTATGCAGAATTACTCGGCAACGCAGTGTCACTCCTGAACGCACTCAGGTCAATTGGCTGACGAGGGTAGCTGGATTCGACTGAGCGAAGGGCGTGATGCAAACCGCCTCGCTCCTACAGGACACCGGCTCGTGAGACTTGATAACATCGTGCTCCTCCACGGCAAAGGCGGCAGCCCCGAAGGAAGCGTGAAGCAGCTTGAGGAGGAAATACGGCGCTACTTGCCCACCGCCTCTGGCGAACTGTTCTATAGACCACGGCTGCTTCATTCCGATCCCAATGTGCTTGCTGAGGATTCGCTGGCTGACCTTGCGGTACGAAACCTGCCGCAGAACGCGGTGGTGATCGGCGTCAGTTTGGGTGGACTGGTCGCGGCGAAGTTGCAGGAGCAAGGGCGGGACGACCTGCATGTGATCTGCATCAGTTCGCCAACGTGGGCTGACGGCGTGCGGCTCGAAAAGAGGATGCCGAACCGGATTGCCTCTTACTCGTCGAAGGATGAAGTCGTTGCTGGCAGGACAGCGGATTGGCCGCAGCTTGCTCAGGCGTTCGATCTGCCGTGGCTGACGCACGACACCGACCAGCACAAGCAGGCGTTGGCGAAATTGGCGTTTGCTTACTTGAATGGGGACAGCGTGCCGATGGCGATTCAGGAGGTCGAGTCCGGTTTCGGCAATTCGACATCAGTGCCGATCACCTGACGTATGTCCCCGTTCACCGATGGTTACCTAGACTTCATCTGCCGACACCACAACGGCAAAGGGCACGCCAAGCGCATCGAAGTGTCGCTGACCACAGCGCAACTTTTCCGCTTCGGTGGTGCGGAGCTTCAGGAAGTCCTTCGTTCCTTTCGTCTCCCTGACGAGATACAGCGTCGTGTCGTCGTGTTTGAGGATCGCCCAATCCGGGTTGTATTTGCCTATTGGCGTGTCGATTTCAAACCAGCGGGGGAGCTTAACGAAGAGCTTGATGTCGTCCCTGTCGTCTAGTTTTCGGGCGAATTCTCGCTCGACCTCAGAGTCGTAAACGACGTACTCGTAAACCGAATGGTTCACCTGAAGCGCCGTTAGATAGTTGATAAGCTCTTCATTCTTGAACAGTTCCTGCCGCCACTCTGAGTCGGGTTCGGTGGACGGAATGCGCTCGTATTTGATCCCGTCCACGATCAACTGGTGAAGTTCGTATTTCAGAATCGCGGCAACAGAATCCATGAACCGTTGCGGGTTGATGAAGAACTCAGAAAGCCGTCCCGATTCTTTCAGAATGCGAACCAGAGTGGAGCGGGTAAGCTCCGTTTCGTTTTGCAGGTATGCCAGAATGTCCGGCAATGAACCCCGATACTTGACCGTTTCAGTCTTGGCGGCGACTGCCCGTGTTTCCACTCCCGCTTTTGTGACCGAGAGTTCTGCCGTGGTGAAGTTGACCTTCGCAGCCTCCACCTTTTCCATCTTGCGGAGCGCCTGCACGGCGCGAGCGACGAGGTCGTCCGTACTGAACTCGACCTGATAGGTGGTTCTAGGCTTGATCTTGTCCCACAGCGCCTTGAACTCTGGACTGAGCTGGACTGCCTTTTTCAGCCTGTTCGGCCCTTCGCTGCGGTTGTCCCGAATGTGCCGCTCGATCTGGTAGCTGGAGAGCACGTCGATTACTTGGCTTTCCAATTCCTTGTTCGCCTCCGGCAGGTTCAGTGAGAAGCCCTCCTTCTTCGGATCGAAGGCAGGCTGAATCTTTCCATCGGCGGCGAGGATGCCATTGGCGATCAACGTTTTCCAAATCGCACCGGAGACATCTTTCCCAAGCACCTGTTCTTTGCCGTCCACGACTCGCAGCATCTTGGCAAACGCGTTGGCTGGAACTTGTCCGAACGTGACGCCGCAGTCTTCTTCGTACTCGGTCTGGAGCTTCCGGGCGAAATCGTCGTAGCTTTCGTTGGCGACCACGAAGAGCTTGTTCACTGACTCGTCGAACACGCGCACGCCGTCTTGATTGACTGGAAGTCGGAGTCCACGACCAATCTCCTGCCGCTTCTTCATAACGCTCTGCGTCTCGTTAAGCGTGCAAATCTGGAAGACGTTCGGATTGTCCCAACCTTCTCGCAGTGCCGAATGGCTGAAGATGAAGCGCAGCGGTTCTTCAGTCGAGAGAAGCCGTTCCTTGTCCTTCATGATCAGGTTGTAAACGTCGTCGTCTGCCTGCGTGTCGCCCTTCGTGTCCTTCAGAATTCCTTTCTTATCTTGGGCGAAGTAGCCGTTGTGCAGACTCTTGATCGGGAGCTTCAGCCACTCCAGCGCGGTGAATCGGGGGTCTTTGGCGAAACTCGCCAGTGCTTCCTCGAACTCCTGTGCGAACTTTCCCGCGACGGGCTGCCCTGAATCATCGTAGCTACGGTAATTCGCGACCCGGTCGATGAAGAACAGGCTCAACACCTTCAGCCCAAGGTCTCGAACCTGAAGCTCTTTGATCAAATGCTTTTCGACTGTTTTCTGAATCTGCGCTTTCCAGACATCGTCCCGCATACCGCCGTGCTCTTCACCTAACCTGAGCACCAATCCACTGTCGAAGCGCACGAACTCAGCTCCCGGAGTGCCGTCGATCTCCGTCACCACGAAACCGTTCCGGTACTGTGCCCGATTCTCTGATAACTCGTACAGGTCGTGCCCGTTCTTCACAGGAACGGACTTCTCTTTTGGGCCGCTGGCGGTCTGGGCGTGAATCCGCAACTTCGCTTTGATCCCGTTCTTGATGTCGATCTTCTCGATACGGACGAAGGCGTCGTTCATTGCCCCCGACGTGAGGGCGCTGTCCACGATAATCTGCTTCACGAGATGTAACCCGAAAGCACGGATCGGATCGAGCCGATACACCAAGTTGTACTGATTGCGGTGCGTTGCCGAATATCGGAGAGTGCAGAGCGGATTCAGCGCCTTGATAGCTTCCTGCGACTTCTCCGTGCTATCCACGCTCTGCGGCTCGTCGATGATCACAATTGGATTGGTGGACTGGATGAACTCAATCGGGCGCACACCGTTGGTCTGGTCTCGATCCTGATAGATGACGTTGCTCTTATGTTCCTCGTCAGTTCCGGTGAAATTCTTGCGGAAAGCGTCGATGTTGATAACTAGAATCTGGATCGTGTTGCTGGAAGCAAACTGCCGCAGACGGTTCGCCTTCTTGGCGTCGTAGACGAACGACTCGAACTCAATGTTGTTATAGAGCGCCCTGAAGTGGTCACGGGTAATCTCAATGTTCTTGAGCACACCCTCTCGGATCGCCACGCTTGGCACGACGATGATGAACTTCTTGAAGCCGTAGCACCGTGACAGCTCGAAGATGGTTCGCAGGTAGACGTACGTCTTGCCCGTTCCGGTTTCCATCTCGACGGAGAAATGGAAGCAGTCGCGGACAAATCCCCCTTCAGAGCCAAGAATCGGCCAAGCTTCGAGCGGGGCGTTTGGATCGCTGACCTCGATGTCGTTGCGATCCTGAATCGCCCTGACGTTCTTGCGGATTTCGTCGGCACTGATTGTGATCTTATTGCCGACTCCTAGCTCCGTCTGAGCCTGCCCTTGGAACAGTCCGACCCCGTCTCGCCCTTGGATGACTGCAAACTCCGGCTGCTCCTCCGGCTGCCCGTCAAAAATTCCCACGACGGAAGCGATGGCATCGAGTTGATACTGCTGTTGAGCGTCAAACTGGATTTTCATCGCTAAACCGTCCTGAAGCTCGTGACGCACTTGCTCTTCATGATCTGAACGGCATTCGTCTTGAGTTGGTCGTTTCCGGCAAAGCCTTCATCAAGGCAAATCACGCGCTGTGGCTTGCGGTCTGCCATATGCCTGATCAGGTCTATCGTCAGTTCCTTTTCGAGGCAGATGAGCATCGCACCCTCAGCAACGCTGTAAACGGTTGTGCCGCTCAGGGCCAATTTCTCTACCTTCGTCGAAAGTGGAAATCCACTCTTGAGCAACAGCTCGAACAGAACGTCCTCGCTCGTTCGATCCGGCAGTATGTGCTGTATGTGAAGTTCCAGTTGATGGACGATGTTCTCTTCGCTTGCCCCGTCAGTGCCGCTCCACGCGGAGAAGTTAGATTCCGCAAGTCGGAAAGCACGAAAACCATGATCATCCGTCTCGGCTGGCGCAAGCGAAAGCTGACTTTGGTTCGACATCGACGCTGCGACCCGGCGAACGCGCTCTCTCGTAAGGTGAGCAATCGTCGGAAAATCGCTCTTTTCGGTAGGTTCTGGAAGCTGGACAAGAATGAACCTTCGTTTGCCGTTGTCCTCACGGTTAAGTTTCAGAACAGCATGAGCCGTGGTGCCGCTTCCAGCAAAGAAATCCAGAACTATCCCATCAGAATCACAGCCTAGCTTCAAAAGCTCTGCTATCAATCCTGACGGTTTAGGGTTTTCAAAGATCGTTGCGTCGCCCAAAAGCTCGGACATTTCTAGGGAGCCAGCATTATTCAACGGCACAAAGTCCCATATAGTTGGGTAGGTGATGCCGTCCTTAACGTCTTGCAAAAAACGCTTGAGCTTTGGCCTACCTCTGCCATCATCTCCGAAATAAATCTCATTATTGGCAAGTAAGAAGGCAATTTTCTCGCGGTTGTAGCGCCAGTTTCCACCCGCAGGAGGGTAATGGTCTTCACCCGTATTGGGATTGCGAATCGGGAAGTTGAGCGATTCGACGTAACGCCCCCCTTTCACATTTGCGCTCAAGTCTCCTGCCACCCACGTGCCTTTGGGATGATTGTCGGGATTCTTGTATTGCTGAAGGCGTTCTTCGGAACGTGCGCGCAGGTTCAGGCGAACACAATCAATGTTCTTCGCAAATATCAGAATGTAGTCGTGATTTGCACCTATTATCTTGTCGTTTGGCGGCGTGCTTCTCTTTCGCCAGATGATCAGCTCAACGAAGTTCTCTTCTCCAAATACCTCGCAGCAGAGCTTCTTTAGGTTCTCCAGCTCAACATCGTCAATGTGGATGAAGATCACCCCATCGTCACGAAGCAGGTTCCGAGCGAGATAGAGACGCGGATACATCAAATTGAGCCACTTGGAGTGAAAGCGTCCGTCAGTATCCGTGTTCGTCGATATTCTGCGACCACTACCATCAACTTGGCCCGTCAGCTCCAAGTAGTTCTTAATACTGTCTGCGAAATCGTCGGGATAAATGAAATCGTTGCCTGTGTTGTACGGTGGATCAATGCAGATCATCTTGACCTTGCCAAGGTACGCCTTTTGCAGCAGCTTCAGGACTTCGAGATTGTCCCCTTCGATGATCAGGTTCTCAGTCGTGTCGAACTCCACGCTTTCTTCGCGGCACGGCAGCAATGTGCCGAGACTGGGCCGCTGGATTGCCTTGTAGCAATCGGCCTTTCCCGGCCAGTTCATCCCATAACGCTCTTTGCCCGGATCGACAATCTCTCCAACCACTCGCTTCAGGCGATCAAAATCGATCTTGCCGCCTTCCGTGCGAACCTCAGGGAACAGACTCAGTAGCTCCTGCCTTTTCTCTGCGGCAATATCGTGTGAACGCAAGTCCATGCGCTCTGGCTGATCAGTGGCAGTCTGCACGGCTGCGCCGTCATTATGGGAATCGGTCATCGGTAACTCACCTATTTCAATTGCCAACGAATTACAAATAGCTCTTCCTGCGTGGTCTGTTGATTGAGCCGTTGGCTGATCTCATCCAACAGAGCGTCTTTCTTCGCCTCGATATTTCGAGAACTCTCATCGTACTCCCGCCATGCCACGTTGCGCTTCTCTTCAAGCTGCCGGAGCTGGCGCTGAAGCTCAAGTTTGGTGGGGAGGTTTGGGGCGCTCCGTGCCTCCTTGCGAGTCTCCTTGATCTTGAGGTCAAGCTCATCCAGTTCTGACTTCAGCGATTTCCGCTGGTCTTCTGCCCAATGGTCGAGCTTGTCCATTTCGGCATCGAACCAACGCCCGTTCTTGTCATTGAGCCGCTCCGCAATATGCTGACGCTCAGATGCGATTCGCTCTTCAAGATCGGAGAGGACGCCGCCACTGATTGCGATATGACCACTTTCGTTGGCGGTTAGGTCGAAAAGGCGACGGCATTGGTTGTTATCGAGAGCATCACCAGCGTCAGTCTGTCCGGCGAAGAGGATGTGATCCTCAGTCTCAAATGCCTTCAGGGACAGCTTGATGCAGGTCAGCCAACCCGATTTCCCCACCAGCGGATCGAGCACCGCGATACGCTTCCCACTATCTGTGTAGTTAAACCTCAGTTCAGCCGGAGCGGTCTCTATCTCCTTGCATTTTGCAAGAATTCGCTGTGCCAGCGGGTGCCCGATGCGGTACGTGTTCGCATCCTCTACCCGCTTGCCAAGTCGATACGGGCCACGGTTTATATGCTCAGGCTCGAACGGATTCCGTTCCAAAACAAAGCTGTAACCGCTCCTCTCGAACCGCGCATACGGGGCGAGGTAGTAGCGTGTGATCTGCCAAAGCCAGTCCTCGAAACGGTCAAGGTAATCGACGCTACTGACGCGGACACGCTCGATTACTTCCTGATCAAAATTGTTCAGCAGTTGCTCACGGGCCTCACGGCGCTTGTCATCGATGTCGGTTTCCAACTCCCGCTGAAGTTGGTCGAACTCGAAACAAATCTGCTCAGGCGTCCGACACCGTTGATAAATGCTGACAATGCGCTTCTCGAAGTCCACCCCCGACTCGATAGCACCCAAGACCTCATCACTTGCCCCAAACACGCCGTCAAAGAGCCGGAACTTCTGGTCGAGAAGCTGATACACGCGCAGATCGGCGGCGTTGCTCTTGTTCAAGAAATTCACGACAACGACATCATGCTTCTGACCGTAGCGGTGGCACCGCCCGATGCGCTGCTCAACCCGCTGCGGATTCCACGGCAGATCGTAGTTGACGACGAGATTGCAGAACTGGAGATTAATGCCCTCAGCGGCAGCCTCGGTGGCAATCATGATCGCGGCTTCATCACGGAAATACTCGACCAGAGCTGCACGCTTGTCGGCGGTTGGGGAGCCTGTGATGCGATCCGTTCCGGCGTGCCGCTCAAGCCAGCGACGATAAATCTCTTGCGACTTCGGGTCGGTATTCGACCCATTGAAGAGGACGATCTTCCCGGCGAACTCCGTGTTTTCGAGAATGCGATAGAGGTAGTCCTGAGTTCTGCGTGACTCAGTAAAGATCAGGGCTTTTTGTTGCAGTGCCGATTGCTGATTCTTCTGCACCTTCTTAGCCGCCGCAAACCCGCGCCGCAAAGCCGTTAGGAGAACCTCGCCCTTGGAGTTCTTGGCAATTGAGGTCGCCAATTTGTGGAACTCACGAAGAGATGCCATCTCCTCGCGCATCTCTTTTAACTGCTCTGGCGAAAGCTTCTTCTTCTCGCTTCTTTCCCCTTCTTCGGATTCCTCATCGTCCGACAGCCACTCGTCCTCGAACTCCGGCAAGTCGTCAACATCATCCGTGATTCCGTCCGGGGTGGACTGAATCGCCTCTGCCTCCTCCGTTGCAGCCTGAAGGCGGTTCGCCAATCCCTCCAGCGTGTTGGAAATTGCGTAGGTGGAAGACGCAAGGAGCTTCCGCAGAATGAGCGTCATCAGTTGGCGCTGGCTGGCGGGTAAGGCGTACAGGTTTGGGCGACGGAGATACTCAGAAACCAAATCGTAGAGGCGCTGTTCTTCCTGTGTCGGCACGAACTCTTGAACCAAAGCGTGCCGGGTGGTGTACGGCACATATTCGAGAACCTGTTTGCGGAGAGTTCGCTTGCAGATCGGCCGAAGTCGTTCCTTCAAACCGTTGAAATCATCATCGCCATTGAGACGAACGAATTGAGCACGAAAACTCTTGAAGTCGCCAAACGTGAACTCGTCGATGATGCTTACAAGCCCGTATAGCTCAAGAAGCGAATTCTGAAGCGGGGTCGCTGTTAGCAAAAGCTTCTGATAAGGGGCGATTGCCTGCTTGATCGCATGGCTAATCTTGTTGTTCGGTTTGTAGACGTTCCGCAGACGGTGCGCCTCGTCCACCACGATCAAATCCCACTCCGTCTGCCGGATGTACGGTTCCTTTGTCCGGGCAAACTGGAACGAGCAGATGACGACGCTTTCTTGTCGGAACGGATTCAGATTCCCTGCGCGGATGGCTTCGTTGAACGTGCGAGTTTCAAGAATGGATGAGGGCAGAAAGAACTTGTCTGCGAGTTCCTGACTCCACTGCTTTCGCAGGTTCGCAGGGCAAATTACGAGCAATCGCCGCCGCCGTTCAGCCCACTGCTGCGCCAGCAAAATTCCGGCTTCAATGGTCTTTCCAAGCCCGACCTCGTCGGCCAAGATCGCCCCTTTTGATAAGGGAGACGAGAACGCAAACAGAGCCGCTTCGATCTGGTGGGGATTGAGATCAACCTGAGCATCTGACAGCGCAGTCGCCAATTTTTCCACGCTATCGGAGCTGCATCTTTTGGTCAGCTCGTGAGCGAAATACTTGGCGTGATAGCCGGTCGTCCCTGCCTCGACGCCTTCAGAACGTGGTCTCGCAGTGCCAGCGTTCATGGCAGGGGAAATCCTCCGTCCCGCAGACGAGGATCACGAGAGGTAGGGACGCGCAGAATTCCCATCGATTTGGATCGATCCAGCAGCATCTTCCGTGCGGTTCGGCCAGACAAGATCTTCCCCTCTGACGAATTTCGCTGAACGGTAAAAATCAGTACTGATAAGATAGGCAACTATAACAAGCGAAAAGGGATAATCCAATCGGAGAATGCCCTGAGACGGCGGGAACAGAACGACTTCACGATGGCGCTCGTAAACGGGCCGTGTGCTCTGACCCTGCGATCAAACGTGACTGTCACGGCACGCACGGGATGAGCCGGGAGCTTTGCCGAAACCAAAGCTGCCCTTATCTGGAACTCTGCTCCCATCGAACAACGTGAATTCATGCGAGGCAGTTACACCCATCAAAGACCATACACGGCAGTATTGTGAGAATGCAGAGCACCGCAGCCGGAGCTAAGTAGATCAGACCAGAACCAGCGACCACGGATTTCCAGCCCGCAATGCTGCGCGAGTTGACAGGTGGACACTCCTAAATCCTTGCCTTTTCAAGCAGTTCAGAGCACAATTTCCCATTCACAGAAAATGACTCTGGTTGCACACAGTAGTTACTTCTTTCAGACGAGGCGACGATGAGCACCGGCCCAGCATTTTCGAAGGATTCTTTGCTTGGACAAATTTGGTCTACATCCACGACGCTAACCGAAGAAGCGTTGACTTCTGCGTCCGCAAAAGCCAAGGAACTTGGCTTTGACACAAATCGTGGATTGATTCCTCTGTCGGAAAGCTTTATCAATCTCTCATCTGCTCGCGCGGTTCTTGAAGACGCTATTGAAAAGCAGAAGCTCGTACAGCTTCCAATCACAGTACAGAAGGCTTTGCTTTCGAATCTGG
The DNA here is from genome assembly GCA_023410055.1 of Acidobacteriota bacterium. GTDB lineage: Bacteria > Acidobacteriota > Terriglobia > Terriglobales > Acidobacteriaceae > JAEZPW01. Next base: position 11,708 of record JAEYQK010000078.1, on the reverse strand, counting down.
AAACCATACAGAGGTCTCTGCAAGGACTGGCGTCGGGCGTCGATGAAATCGTGAACCTTACCAATGCCATCGAGACGTTGAATACCTCGGTCTGGACGTACGGTCTGCACAATCTCTCAGATCAGGTTCTTGGATACCAAAAGAAGCTGAATCAACTAAAGAACCACGAGGTTCAGGTTTCCAAGATCATGGATCAACTGAAGGACGTGCAGCGCACCGCTGAGAAGGTTGCTGCCGCCGCCCTAGACACCGAGCAAACACGAGCCGAGACGTTTCGCCTATTGGAGCAGGTCGATCAAGCTGCCAGAAATTCAGCGACCTTGCTGGAAGAGGTCAAGGGCGCTCAGACACAAGCGGCCGCTTTGTTCGCAACTGTTCAGCAGAACGAGAAACAGAGCGGCGAACTTACGTCGAACATTCGGACATCTAGCAACGAACTGACATCGCTCGATGCCAGTATCAAGAAGTTTTACGCAGAGGTCGATGAGTATAGAAGGAAGATCAACCAGACCAGCGATGATGCCAGCAAACTAATCACGACCTCCGAGGCCGCCCACAAGAAATTTGTCGAAGATAGTACCGCTAAGATTGAAGTGGCGCTTCAAACTGTGCAGAACACCGGGAAGACTACTTTCGACGATTTGACGGCTAAGGTTTCTGCCAACATCAAAGAGTCCACCGAATCGTTTTCAAAGCTCGTATCTAATACGCAGGGCGGCATCGCGCAGTTTCAAACTGGCGTCGAGGGAAAGCTTGCAACTGCGCTTCAGGGACTCGATGCGTCCTCGAAGGATTTGATCACGGGTGCAGAGCGGAAAGTGGCTGCGCTCGAACAGCAACTCGCACATCGCTCGGATGAGACAATCGGCGCGAACCAAGAGAGGACGGAGCAGTTAATCAAAGAACTTTCGAACTTAAAAGAGCAAGTCCGGGAACAGATTCAGCAAGCCACTGGATTCGCTCTGTTCGGCGCTTTTCAGGCAAGGCAAAACGACATTGCTAAGTCGAAGAAGATGTGGGTGTATGCAATTGCCGCTCTAGTGGGCATTTCAGTAGGAGTCACAATTTGGATTGCGTACGAGGCGCAATCTTACAGCGCGCATAGCTTGGCATTTTGGGTGAAGTTGTCTATGACAATTCCGCTCGGGTTTGCAATCACGTTTTGCACTGTTCAATACAGCAAGGAACGGAGGCTGGAGGAAGAATATGCGTTCAAGTCCAGCATTTCTGTTTCGCTTAACCCATATCGAGACTTAGTGCATTCAATACTGGAGAAGGATGGTCAAGTAGACCCGAGCAAATACACTGATTTCGTCATCAGTTCAGTGAACAACGTCTTTACTTCTCCTACTGAGAGAGTGTTCGAAAGCGAAACGAAACCGAGCTTCACCAAGAAGACATTCAAGGAGACCGCCGAGATAATCGGAACAGCGGTCAAGGCGGCGAAATAGTACTCGCCGCATCTTCCTGAAGCCTGTTACAGCCAAAATCAAGCTCGTTTCAGTGAATTCACGCTCTCCTGCAGCACCCCGATCTGCCGTTCGAGGTGATTTTAAGCTTGGTGTGTCTCCACTTCTGTGACAGGCACGGCTCACCGCCGATTGATGTACTGATACTCATCGCCCCCTGAAATCTCGCCCATTCGCCACGCTGTCTCGATGCACTCGCTGCACATCTGATCGCTGCCCCGATATTCGTCCGTGCCGGAATGCCGCACCGGGTAAAGCACATCGTGGATCGCACAGATGAGTTTCCCGCAACGTTTGCAACGATGCCAGTCCTCCTCGAAGCACGGGCACCACTCGAATGTCGAACAGTCTGGCGGCTCAATCAGCATTTTCGAGACGTCTCCATGTCGGTTTCATTCAGCAGACGTCGATCACGCCTGCACTGATCAAGACACGAATGAGTTCGTCCGGCGTTACGGTTCTCCAGCCCTTGTCTTTGCTGATCTGGCGCAGCACCGGATCGACTTTGTCCCAATCACTCTCGTTCCGGTACTCCAGATCGAAACGCGGCAGGTCTTTGTCCGGCAAGCCGCCGTTGTCATCGATGGCAAACCAGCCTATGCCCGGCACATTCACTGCGATCTCAAGATCGACACCACCTTCGGCATGGCAGACGCGCCGAATGTGGATTTCCGGGAGGTAAACGCCGTTCAATCGGAACCGGAACTCAGGCTTCATCACATGTCCTCTTACGATCCCGTTGTGTGTTCGCAGGCTGCCGATTCACATCTGAAGTCAATCTCGCCCTAAATGCTTTGAATGCCGTGGCGAACATGATCGGATCATCGGCTATCCAGTCCCACGCAAACGCCGCCAACAGCCGCAGGTTGGCAGTGAAGTAGGCGTCGAGTCCGTCCCGTCCATCTGCCACAAATCTCTTCCGTGCTGTGATCCATGCGTCCATAGCCTCTGTCATGGTCTGATCGTCTGTCGCCATACCGGAAATATACAAACGAGGATCGGAAATTCGATATTTTCAGCAGGTTTTTGGCCTGATTCTTAGCGAATTTCGGCGGTGGGTTTGTATACCTATCACATGGGCGATTCCCAACAGCCGACGATCCGAACCCTGATCGAAACGCAAAGTCGGCTGTTTCAGTCCAAGAACACACTGAGGCGCTTCGGAGCATTGGTCGTGGCAGGCGTGCTCGACAAGCGATTGACTGAACTCAGGGACAAGCAGATCGGGCAGTTGGTGTTCGATTTCGTCCTACGTGATCTGGTGATGGGCACTCCCGAAATGACCATCTGCCACCACGCGGTGGTCAGACTGACTCGTTCGACAGTCGGACGCATAAGCGCAGAAGAGATCGAGCAGCAGTACGAGCGCCGATCCTGCCCACGGTGCGGCATTGAAATGTTGCTCCACTACGGGATCGATGAGCCGAATCACTGGCAATGCATTTCTCTGGCGTGCGAATACAAAGAGATCGTCGTCAGCAACGAGGGAGCACGGTGAACGACATCACGAAAATATGGGAGCGGTTGTACGTAGGGGCAAAGGACGATGCGGAGAATCTCGCAAAAGCGAACCCGCTCGGCATTTCGACAGTCGTTTCGCTGTGCGATGTCCCGGTGGCACATCGCCGACCCGGCATCAATTACCTGCACATCCCAATCGAGGACGAGCAACACGTTAAGGTGGGTCAGTTCGATGCCGTGATGGACGCCATTGCTGAGAACATTCGATGGGGCAAAGTGCTTGTCCATTGCGGAGTGGGCGTTAGCCGTGCGCCGATCATGGTAGCAGGGTACATGGCGTCAGTTGGCTACCTGAACGTAGACGCCGCTCTGGCTGAGATTAGGAAGGTGCGTTCGATCAGTCCATCCACGATCTTGCTGAATAGTGTGAAAGGACATCTTCGATGAAGAAATGTGCGATTTACTGCCGTGTTTCGACCGCCGATCAGAAGATCGAGTCGCAACTCTACTCGTTACGTGAAACGGCTGCTGCTCGTGGTTTCGAGATCGTGAATGAATATTGCGACAGGGGGTTCTCCGGCGCAAAAGCACGCCGACCTGCTTTGGACGCCATGTTGGCAGACGCTCGTCGGCGCAAGTTCAACGTTGTCCTAGTGGCGGCCTTCGACCGGATTGCACGGAGCACCCGGCATTTCCTTCAAGTGCTGGACGAGCTTGAAGACCTGAATATCGAGTTCGTATCAGCGAGGGAAGCTATCGACACGTCCAGTGCAATGGGAAGAATGTTCGTCACGCTGATCGGCTCGATCTCAGAGTTGGAGCGTTCAATCATCGCGGAGCGAGTCCGGCAGGGACTTCATCGGGCGAAGTTGGACGGGCAGAGATTAGGGCGCAGACCCCTCGCAGTGGATCACGCCGCCCTCGTTCGTGACCGCCTTAATGGACTTAGCTTGAGTAAGACCGCCGCTCGTTACGGCGTGTCGCGTGCCAGTGTCATTCGATTCGTGCGTGAATTTCAGCGCCGAGAGTCCGCTTCCACGAGCGGATTCATGCCGGTGCCGGAGCAGGCTGCGGCAGTCGAGTGCATTGCCTGATTAGAGGAGATCAGATGCAGAGCAAGTCACAGGTCGTGTTCAAGTTTCGTCGCCCCGGAGGCGTGCCCAAGAAGCAACCAAGTCGTGCGATGACGGAGGCTCTGGAACGCCTGAGCCAGTCGGACGAGATGCGAGAGTTCGTGTCCGAAGCCAGCGCCCGAAACCGGATCGTCGTGGTCGAGGTCTTCCACTCCGCAGCGGACGGGCATCCGTTGCTGATTCACACGGCAGCAGTCCCGCCCGATGCAGCATGAAGTTCGAGGCGATCAAGTCTGCCTCCGCTCTGTTTTTAAGGACAAGAATCGGGTTCAACATAGCACCGACCATACGGGGATTCGCCCGACATGTGGAGGCGACGGTGGCGCTCCACGAAGTCTTTACGCCAAACGGGTGCAGGGGCAAGTGGGTGCGGTTTGTGGCATTCGTTATCTACAGGCGGGTGCTGGTGCTCTTCGGGGATGTGATCTTGCACTAGGTTGGGGGGCGACATGGACAAGCAGGAGTGCTTCGAGTTCGCAAGGAAAGAAGAGTCCAGTCTGAAGCCGGAGCGGCGTGCCAGTGAAAGGGAAATCAACCGGAAGCTCCGATACATGCAGTCGCTACCCGACACCGACCCGAACAAGGGTGTCCTTGCAAACGAAATCCTTCAATGGATTCTCACACGGTGAGTCCTACTGAACTTTTGGAGGAAGCCGATGCACCATCATTGGTGTGAAGTGACGTGGCACGCCTACGATTGCGGCGAGGACTGTATTTGCGAATGCGGTCTGCCGATGGAGGATCACGACTACAGCAAGTGCCGGATCGAGCTTCGCCCATGCTCTGAACATAAAGAGGAACAGGATCGCCAGTTGGAAGAAGCCCGGGAAGCATCTGAACCGCGGGATGCTGACTTTGGCTGGCAAGAAAGATACGAGAGGATGTTGTCCCTTGTAGACGACGATCCCCAAAAGGACGCTCTCGCTACCGAGATCATGAACCACGTCTTCGGCCCTGCTCCAGACGGCGAGTCGGGGCAAGTCGAGGCACTACACTGCGAGTGTGGCTGCGCCGACGATCCAGAGAAAGTCATCGGCTTTTGCATGTGGTGCGATCACGTCTACGTGGACTACAACCCTCAGACTGAAGACGACCACTTTGCCCACCACTGTCCTAATGCGCCAGACGGACTGAAGGAATCTGCACAGAAGAGGCTTGCAGAGCGCCGGGCGTAAAAGTCCTTAGAGCCAAGATCTCAAAAGTGACTCTCGTGCGTTTTGTTGAGTTGCGAGTGGCCGTTCGTGACGCTTGGGGCGTTTTCGTTCGGGTTACGTCACATTTACATCACAGGCCCGATACAGATTAAGACCCCAATAGCATGACGCCAGTTCCTGGCGGCTATGGTGGACGACTCTCTTTTGAGACTCCCTAACGAGGCGTGTAAGTAACCTTCATATCAGGGGAAGTTGCCCTGCCTAGACTGTCTGTGCAATCGTAGATGGTAAGCAATGTTGCTCCGGCGTCCCTTGAGTCCGGTGCTGCATAGGTGAGTATCTTAGTTGCCCCATCGAAGGACATTCCTGCCGGGACTTCTCCACCCTGAACGCATGTAATGGCTCCCTCGCCATTCTTAAGAACGAGCTTGGCTCGGAAAGTCGGGACTCCGGTTATCGGCGAGGTCACGGTGAGTGCGATGGTATCTCTGAGGCGTCCATCTGTGAGTACTGGACTGGTACCCGTCACACTTCCGTCGCTGTCGAGAAAGTCCATCTCCACGAACTGCGGCGGTTGTGAGTTGTAGTTCGCCGTAACTGTCTTGGTGGCATTCATTGCCACCGTGCAAATGCTGTTGCTCGTTCCCGTTGTGCTGTCGCACCCGCTCCACGAAGTGAAGTCGTAATCTGCCCCGCTGCTGGTGACAGTGGTCAACGCAGTAAGCGTCACCGTTGTGCCGGAGTTGTACGTTCGGGTGAAGCTCGTGCTGCCGCTGCTGGCGAGGTTGTTGTCGTTGGGACTGACGGTGACAGCAACGCCGCTGTTGGGCTTGGCTGAGTTGACGGTCAGAGTGTAAGTCGTCGGAGGCGGTGGCGGTTGCGTGCCGCCGTTGCTCCCTCCACCACCACACCCGCTCGACAGCACGAGACCTGCAACCGCCGTGACCAGTGCCACACGACTCCACAGCTTCGTTATGCCGAAGTTCATAAGCGCAATCCTGAGAGAGCAGTATGAAAGCTCACTCATTTTCAGGTACTTAGGTTTGTCGGGTCAACGGTAAAAGGAAGGGGGCTGCGCGCCCCATGGTCTGCGGCCCCGGCCAACAGACCATGAAAATGCGGGACGCCAAACCACTGATTTCAGGGGGCAGAAATCTCAACAAAACTGGAAAAATCGACGGTGTCAAATACTTTACGCTATGGGCCAGATATGTATTTCTGAACCAAACACGAGGCGAGGATTCGAGTGTACGACTGGCTGCAAATAGTAGTTGACGGCACTGCTGCCTTTATAAATACTGCCTTACTCGAACATCGGGCCCTTTGAAAGACACTTAGGAACGGAAAGTGAGCACGCCAACGATGCAGCCTGCAACTCGCCACATTTCCAGAATCGCGCCCATCCCACTTCTCTTGACAATCTTCTGGTGCGCACAGTTGCAGTCGCAAGAGCCCCTCAAACTTCTCTCAGCCGGAAGCGTAGCTCCCGCACAGCCCGACTCGAAGAACGTAACAGTTGTAAAGTGCAGTGAACTCGAAAGCCAGTGGTATTCACTAGTCGATGACAAAGGTAAGAACTATCAGGTAAAGGCTGTACCTAGTCCAAGCACTAGGACAAAAATCCTCTTCTTGACCGAAGAGGGGGCTCTCGTCACCGAACCCGCCACACTCCAACAACTAGCTGCCGCAGCGTGGATTCGAGAGAATGTTGTCGGATCGAACAGTTTTCGCTCCGATCTCCGCAACAAGCGCAATCAACTTCAAGGGATAGTCGAGACTTCACAGAAGATCGAGCAGTACGAGGCTGCTCAGGACTTACTTGCGCGTGCGCTGGCAGGAGCAGTCGCAAGCTACATTTCGGGGGGCGCGTACTTGGCTGAAGAAGTCCAGAGCTTTCCGTCTCGATATGTTAAATCACAATTCCTCAGCCCCAATTCAGCAAAGATTGTTCTCAGCTTGTCAGCGCGTTATGGTTTGCTGCAAAGTCTCAGTTACTATGAACAACTTGAAGGAATGATGCCCGGTCTTGACCGGCAGCAAGTAGCTATTACCGACTTACTTCGAGCCAAAGACCTATATTTCTCAGCGCGAAGCCTTGAGCTTATCAACGAGTCGATTGCGGTCGATCTGATGCCGCAGCAGACTTCAGATTTGGTGAAGGAAGGTTTTGATAGCGTATTGAGCGAGGTAACAGCAGGTATTTCCACCGATGTCGCATCTGTTATGACCCCCAAGGCTTGGATGGGGTTCGCGCTAGGTCTCGCCAATGCTGGCAAGACTTCGGGGGCACTGAATCGGGCACAGGCGAATATGAATTTGGGCCTGAAGCTTAGAGATGCCGAGGAACGGCAAATCTCCGACTTGGTTGCATCTACTGTTGACTGCACGGCAAGTTCTGTTAGTACTCTTCCAAATGCTCGATGCTTCTCAGAGCCAGTTGTGACTAGTGGAGGTAAGAGCAGCTTTGGGATAATGCGATCTACGGACAATGGTAGGACGTGGACAAAAGTCGTTTCGGATTCCGGTGAAGTGAATGCACTTGTAGTAAGCAGCGCGGGGCATATATTCGCCGGAACGAACGGTTACACGGCAAAAGGAACAGCGCGTGCGGGGCTTCTTGAATCCGCAGATCAAGGGCTGAGTTGGCGTAGAGTTTCCTGTAATGCGATCAATCTCACGGACATCAGAAGCTTTGCCATTGGCCCCGCGGGTACGATTCTTGCTGCTGGGGGATACGGTGTTTTTCGCTCCAATGACAACGGTACCACTTGGAACGAAATGAACGCCGGGCTAAAGAATGGGGCGCAGCGGAACGTGCAGATAGTGGCGCGAGACTCACAAGGACGGATTCTAGCAGGCACTTACGATGGAATCGTCAGCTTCGATGGCACTAGCAGACGTTGGGAGACCTTAGGCCTCAGTACCACCCCGATTCTCGCCTTGCTTCCGATGTCAACCAGTGAATTGTATGCAGGGACAGGAGGCAAAGGACTATTCCGGTCACTCGATGGCGGACGGCACTGGGAAAAGGTCAGGAGTTTCCCCGGTGTTTGGGTTTCCTCACTGATGGCTGACTCAAAAAACAGCATCTTTGCCTCTGTTAAAGGTATCGGAATCGTTCGTTCAAACGATCGTGGGCTCACATGGACTGTAGTTTTGAGCGTTGGGCGAAAGAGTTCTACTTACTCCCTTGGTGCAGCCACGAACGGTGACATCTTTGCTTCAATCGGAGAATGTTGCCCTATCTACAGAGTAGGTCTGTTCCGCTCGTCGGATCGCGGAGATACGTGGAACGAAATTCTTGAGTTAAAAGACGAGATAGCTGCTGGATCATTAACTATCATTCCAAAGCAGGGGATTCTCGTAGGTCTCTCATGGGTCGGCGAATAAGTGCCCGACAGCACAAATCTTCAACTGAATACCAACAACCCACTCCGACATGGGTTGCTGGTATTATCCTACTGTTGTTGCTGAGGTGCCGGAATCGCTCTTGCTGTTTGGAATGTGGCCTTAACTTCCGAGCGGAACAGGTACCAGATGACAAATACGCAAAATCCCAAGATCAACAACTGTCCCATATAGAAGAGTGTCAGATCGCCCTCAGACATGAAGAAGGATGCTTGGCTATGGTTACGACTAAGCATACCTGCCACGCTCACGAGTGAGTAGAACCCCGCCACTATGATCGCCAGAATTCGTCCCCATGACTTAGCTCGTAATAGACCTATCCCCGCTATGAACACAGGCCCGATGAATATCACTAGAATTACTAGTCCAATAGCAAGACCAATAACTGTAGCAGTCGTATTCGGCGTGTCGTGGAGCAACCGAATGGACTTAAAAAAAGAGAACACTACAAAGATCACAGGGATCACTATGCCCAAAATGCCGATGACGGTAACACCCCTCAGTCTTTGCATATTAACCGCCTCCAGAGTGAATTCGCGACATTTTACTACAAACGATGATGCTGTTCACGGCAACTTAAGGCAACGATTTACCGAGACCGGGGCTCATTCGATATCCTAGTGCCCTGATCCGTTGCTTGAACTCCACGTTGTCGATTCAAACTCTCGAACCACTTTCGCCAGCCTTCCGCGTCGAACTCGTAGCGGCGTTCGCTGTGCTTCCATTTTTTCCACGTCGGCGCGGGTGTTCCGAACAGGTACGACCAAACGTCGTAGGCGTACGGCACGGCTGCCTTCCACGTCGGTGTTTCCGTCGTCGTCCAGCGCAATAGGGACTCGATTGTTGATGAACTCAGCCGGGCGTAACGTGGATTCTCTGCCCACGATTTAAGGTCGTTCACCAATGATTTGTTTTTGCCGCTGCGAACCGACGAGCCAAACGTGTCCACTGAACCAAGGAACTTCTTGGGATCGAAAGCTTCCGGGTTTTCCAATTGAAGATCGTGTCCGATCGCTCTCCAGCGCAGTGATGATGGGGAAGTCACCACCCCTCCCGTGGGCGCAATGGAATTCGCGGGAGCGATTCGTGCGTGGTTTCGCAACTCTGGACGTGAAAAGCTGCCGCCACTTTCAAAAGCTGCGGCCGCCACTGCACTCACCTGCTCCACAGCCGCTTCATTTCGGATGTTGAAGTTGTGGCGTTCTGCGACTCGCCGGAACTCAGGAACGTGAATCTCGCTGTACTCGATGCCCTTGTCGTCCAGAAATTCTCTGACCGAAGACGGCACCTGTGGCGCGACGAGCCACATGATCACGTTCCGGCAACCATTCCGTTTCAGTTCGTCACGGTATTTCGCCACCTGAGTCGCATCTTCGTACTTGAGCGTTCGAGCTTTAAGTTCCATCAGGATGGTGCTCTTGAATTCGTCCTCAAACAGAAGGTCGAAGCGCCCGACCCCGGAGAAGGACTGTTGACGCCCGACAAGAACCAAATGTTTTCGGGGGAAGAAATCGTCAGGGAAGGCGGCAATCAGGTCTTCCATGTCTTTTTCGATCATGTTCAGTCCTTCTGAGAATTGAGGATCAAAACAAATCCGACACCCACGGCAACCAACAGCAGAAAGAACCAAAAGCCGAGAACGACGGCAATGACGAGGGCAGCCACGGTCGTCCCTACAGCCGCATCACTCGCCTGCGACAAAGGGCATGTGATTCTCTTCATTGCGAACCTCGGCACAAAGCTGGCGCAGTTGCAGCCCAAACATGATCCAGTCCTCGTCCGTATAGCCGAACGCAATAGGCGCAGGGGTGTGCATCACGACGGTCGAACCAAGCTGTCCTATACCTTGTTCGTCGAACGGGCCGCCAGCGATTTGCATGAAGTCAGGCTTATTTCTAATCCCGTACATCACGACGGCTTTTGGCTTGTTCTGGCTAATTCGCTCCCGCAGAACCGAAATGCGATGTTCACGAAAAGCTCTCCGATCACGCGGCACCGAGAGGTTTGGGGCAGCTAAAGCCGAAAGATCGATTACGCAGGTTTCGCCGTCTCTGGCGGTGGTACCCCACTTGGTTGCTTGATATGCACGGATAGCAGCCTTGTGTGGAACTTCGCCCTTGAGGACAAGCAGCAGAAGAATGAGTCTCTTCCAAGTTGGCTGTAAGCAGAATGGGGGCTGGTGATACAGCGTGTAGCCCAAGCATCTGTGGTATGCGATGCAGTCAGCCAGTTCTTGCGAGCCGAGTCTCTGCCAACATCTACATCGGGCATCTAGGCCGTCGCCAACGTCCTTCATTCCTTGCTCTGGGCCGATGAACCAGTAGGGCGCATCCCACCGACCGAAGCCGTAGAACTTCTCGGACATCTCGACCAAGCCCAACATGCAGCCTCCATTGGCAGCATCTTTAGCGGCCGAAAAAACTAAGACGACATTATCGCGCTACTCGGGGCGGGGTGCAATGAGTGCCTCGGCCTTACGCTATCGACCGACCAGCCTTCTTCTTCGATTGCTTTCATCCGTTTGGATCTGCGTTCTCTTAACCTTGTGCTAGTCTCGTTCGTCGAGAAGACACGATGATCTCCTTCTTCCAAGTGTTTGTCGTCGCCCGTGGCATTTATCAGTTACTATCCCAAGCAAATCGCTCCACTGCCACTCAAAACCATGTTAATGCGACGTCTCCTGTAGTTCGCAAGAGGGGGCCAAGACTCGTCACCGTAACGCTCGGTGAAGATGTGGACAAGGGGTGCAGGATGTTCACTGTAATTGCCAGCGATTCAGTGATGGTGACTAGCATGTAGCGTAGAGAAGACCGAGATCGTCATGCGATCAACCTTTTTAACGATCTTCCTGCGCCGAAGCGATTGGTGGAAGAGACAGCGAGACGAAGGAAGAAAGGATACTAAAAGAGGAGTATTGAGTGGGAGTGTTGCTCTCGGTTTCTGAGCAGACATTGGCTAGAACCGGACTATGGCGCAGTTGAATCTGCCTGCGTTCGGCGTGTGAGAGCAAGGAGACCCGAGTTGATTTCCTACCGAGTCTATCTGCCGAGTGCTCGGTATGCGATCCGCAGCGTCACTCAGAG
>JAEYQK010000032.1 GCA_023410055.1 Acidobacteriota bacterium | reverse complement strand
TGCTCGCGCTGTTCGACGGCGTACATCGACCGCTCGAGTTCTCGGGCGAGCTTGAGAATGTGGCTGGAAACGAACCGGCCGAATCCGATGGCAAGAATGACACCGAAGACAACGCAGCCGAAGAGATATTCGAGAAACGGATGATGTAGTCGCGGTTCGACGTTGAGAACGCCACGGTCCACGAGGAAATAGAACAGCGCGAACGGAACCAGCATTACAACGGCTGCTGCCAGCGTTGTGCGGATGCGTGCCTGGCGATAGATGCCAAGGCCACGTTCTGGTGATAGTTCGCGCATGTTCATTTCGGTTATCGCTACATCTTGGCGCCGCAATCGGAACAAAACTTCGGCGCGACATCATACGCTTTGCCACACGCCTTGCATTGCGGTTTCGCGGCTTTGATCGGAGAGCCACACTCGGGACAGAACTTCACACTGTTATCAACGAGGGCTGAGCATTTACTGCATTTCACCTTCGGAGCGAGCTGCCCGCCACATTCAGGGCAGAACTTGCCTGTGGCCCTGGACCCGCACTGTGGGCACGTAGCGACCGTTTCTCCTGCGAGGTCAAGAGTTTTCGTGAAGTCGACTTTCCGAACACCTTCGTTAATCTGCTCGATTGTGGCCTGCACCTGAGCTGCCGCCAGTTCAGCCTGAATATCGGGTGCACACTCGACACACATGCCTCGCTTTTCGTTCCAGCAGTTCTCCGGGCAGACCCACTTGCCACAGCGCTTGCACTGCCGAAAGCTACCACGCACTTCAGCTACAGCGCTTCGCAAGGCATTGTCATGAGCTTTGCCTCCCACAGCGCGCTGCACTTCATATGAACCATCTCCGGCTGAACCCAGAACGCCGCCGAACATGTTGCCTGCGGCACGGAGCAGGCTACCGGCCGTTCCCATTGCCGATGGTTGGAAGCTGCTCATATATCCGTTGCCGCATCGATCACAATAGAACTTGAATTGATATCCCGTATCGGTCGAAAGATCGTCGTAGTTTTCTGTGAACTGGATCAAAGACATTAATTGCTCCTGACAGTATCCCTTTCGCCAATCTAAACTGAGCAAGCTCACAGCGCAAAGAGAATCCCCTACCGTGACGATCCCATCGCCTGTGCTTCGCAATCTGGACAAAAGAAGCTGTCCTTCAGATCGATCCATTCCACCGAGTGCGACGATGCCATGACGCAGCGGTAATCGTCACAATGCGTAAGTTCGACCGTGTGCCCGAGTTCGTGAATGCATTCCTTAACCGCACGTTCCATCAGAAGCCCCTCATCTGCCGGCAAACCATAGAATTCCTGCCTGAGGCGATGAGTTGAAACCAATGCGCATTTGCCGCCTAGTTGGGCTTCGCCGAAGACGAACGTCAGAATCGGAATGAATAGATCGACTGACGTTATGCCCATCAACCGCCAGCAGCCCGGCTTTATGTGGTCTTGCATGCGGGCGAGCAGCTCTGATGAATGATACTGCTGACGCTCGGCGTGGTAGGTGAAATTTGGTGAAAAGCCCTTCGCCAGAATCTCACAAGGGACACGCGCCTGCTTCGCCAGCCTCACGCGTAGCGTTTCGAGCAGGCGTCGGTCTACTTCGCCGATGGGCAGCAGGTGAATCACGTCGCTCCTTACTTGCTCTCGACGGCGGCCTTAGTCCAGCCGTACTTCTTCAGCTTGTTGTGCAACGTGACCCGGTCAATGTCGAGGACCTCGGCGGCTCGGGTCTGATTGCCGCCACATTCTTCTAGTACATGAAGAATGTGTGCGCGCTCGATGTCGTCCAGTGTCTTGCCCTCAGGCCCCGCGCCATTGCGCGATTTCAGTATGAAATCCTGCTCCCGTAATTCAGGTTCTTGCGCCACGACCATGGCACGCTCCACCGCGTTCTCCAGTTCGCGTACGTTGCCCGGCCATGGGTACTGCTGCAATTGGTTCATCGCGGATGGCTGCACGCGCGTGATCTTCTTGTTCATCTGCATAGAGAACTTGCGAACGAAGTGATCGACTAGGGCAGGTATGTCTTCCTTACGATCGCGCAATGCAGGCAATTCGATATGGAAGACGTTCAGCCGATAGTAAAGGTCTGGCCTGAACTTGCCTTCTTCGATCAGTTGCTCCAGGTCTTTGTTGGTGGCGGCTACAATGCGGAAATCGACCTTGATCGGATCATTGCCGCCGACGCGCACGATCTCGCGCTCTTGGAGAACGCGCAGCAGATCGGTTTGAGTCTTGAGCGAGATGTCTCCGATTTCGTCAAGAAACACCGTGCCACCTTCAGCAATCTCAAACTTTCCTTTCTTTCGATACTGAGCACCGGTGAACGCACCTTTCTCGTGGCCGAAAAGTTCGCTCTCTAGCAGCGTTTCCGTCAAAGCGCCGCAGTGAATCACCACTAACGGGTGAAACTGACGCGGGCTGCATGCATGGATGGCGCGGCTGACGAGCTCTTTGCCAGTCCCGCTTTCGCCGGTGACCAGCACCGTCGCATCTGTCGGGCCAACGGTCTCGATGGCCTCGAACACGCGCTGCATGGCGGAGCTTTGCCCGATGAGGTCTGGCGGTCGGTGGACTTCAGCTACAGCTTCGCGCAGCCGAACGTTCTCCTCTTCGGCACGTTTATGGGAGAGCGCCTTTGAGACTTTGTGAGCGACCTCGTCTGGATCGAGCGGCTTGGTCAAGTAGTCGTACGCGCCGTTCTTCATCGCCGTGACAGCGGTGTCCACGGAGGCGTAACCGGTCATCATGATGGTGATGACGCTCGGGTCGATGTCGCGAATGCGGCGTTGCAACTCAATCCCGTCGGTGCCGCGCATCTTGATGTCGAGCAGCGCGAGATCGTACTTCTGCTCGGCGAGTCGCGTCAGGGCGTCGCTTGCGTTCTCAGCCGTGCTGATGTCGTACCCTTCTTCTCGAAACCATTTTCCGAGCGAGTCGCGCACGCTGAACTCATCGTCAACGATGAGAAGTTTTCCTTTAAGTGCCACTATCGATCACCTCACTTCGCCGAGGAGGCGCTCGTAGCGCCGTCTTTGGCGGTGGTGGATACCGCGTTGGCATCCAGGGGTAAAAAGATATAGAACGTGGTTCCGCGTCCGAGTTCGGACTCGACGCATATTTGTCCGTTGTGGCGTTCGACGATGCTGTGACTGATCGCCAGTCCCAGGCCGACTCCCTTGCCCAATTCTTTCGTCGTGGTGAAAGGCTCGAAAAGCTTGCTCAGAACGTCGGGCGCAATACCGGTGCCATCATCCCGAACCTGCAATTCCACCTGCTTGCTAGCGGGGAGTGAACGGGTTCGCAGCCACAGATTGCCGCCGCGGGGCATCGCGTCGATTGCGTTCATTGTCAGAGCAAGCACGACTTGCTCGATTTGCGCCGGATCGCAATGCACAAGCGGCAGGTCGGCGGCGAGTTCCACGATCAAATGTATTCCCGTCATTTCCGCCTTGTGCTGGATGAGGCGAATGCAGCGCTCGAACGTCTGGTTTAAATCCGCCCAGACTATGTTCATGGGTCCCGAACGCGAGAACGTAAGGAGATTCTTAACCAGTTCGCCGCAACGCCGACTCTCGCTAGCGATAAGATCAAGGGATTCGAGAACCTCTTTGCGGCGCTCCGTGCTCAGTTCACCTTTCTCAATTTGCCTGTGAGTGAGCTTGGCGTACGTAAGTATGCCTGACAGTGGATTGTTAACCTCGTGGGCCACGACGGCCGCCATCTTACCAATCGAAGCCATCTTCTCCACGTGAAGCATGGTTTCATGCGCACGCTTCAGTTCGGCGGTCTTCTGATCAACACGCTCTTCCAGCGTCCGCGCCCAAGCCGTGATCTCTTCGTTTGCTGCCCTGAGTTGCAGGCTCATCTGGTTGAACGAGTTTGCCAGATCCCCGAATTCATCGTGAGATGCAAATTGAGTTTGGTAACCCAATACGCCCTGACTGAGTTGTTCGGTTCCTGACTTCAGCGCTCTTATTGGATGGTGCACAACACGCCAAATGAATGCCCAGGAGACAAGTGCGATTCCGAGTGCAGCAATGCTTGTGTAAAGGAACATCCAGCGCGTGCTCTCGGCCAGACTGGCGTCGGCTTGCGCGAGCGAGAGGTTCGTGTCCAAAACGCCGAGAATCTGCTGGCTGGCCGGGTGGTAATGGCATTCGGCGTTCGAGCATGACGGCTGGTTTTCGATCGGATTAATCACGCCGAGAACGCGGCTGCCGTTCGGCTTATAAATACGGAATCGATCTGGACGGTTCAGGCGCGTGAGCGGTTGCGCCTGCGCGTGACAGCCGTAGCAGGCTTCGGCGCTCTTGTCGACAAGGCGATTCATCTCGGCGGGATCGCTCGAGTAATTGATCCGGCCTTCCTTGTCGAGAATGCGCACGCGGACGATGCCAGGTTCACCACCCATTGTGTTGATGATGTTGTAGATGGCGTCGCGATCGTTGCGCATCATGTGATAGTTGGTGCTGCGCTTGATCGTGTCACTAACGCGCTCAGCCGCCCCGAGTGTCGCCGCTTCAAGGTGCTTGCGATGAAGCCGAATATTCAGGTAGCCGAGCAGGCCAAAAGTAATGAGCATAGCGCCAAGCAACATGGCGATGAGCTTGGCGCTGATGCTATGTGTGAACCGCTCCCAGCTGCGGCCGGAAGCGGTAGTCGTATTCTTAATCTCCTGCGGCATGGCCCATCACGCTCTCAGCTTGAACGTTCTCAGCTAGCGCTGAAACAGCATGGCCGTGTTCCTCTTCGAAGATCGGGAGATACTTCGCTGCAAGTCCGAAAATGGCAAAACCAGCGGCTATGAAGGCAGCCGTGATCCCGATTTCGGTCCACCTGGGCAGATACCTCATTCCCGCCTGAGCCTCCATACCGGTGATGCTCACGTTCAGGCGATTGGTCACGAATCCGAGCAGCACCAGAACGGCAGAGAGGTAGAGACCGCCGGCTGTGATTCGCACTTTCCGTAAACAGAGGAGGACGAAACCCGCGAGCAGTAAGCCTATTTCGACGAGGAATAGATTGCGTTCGTAGGCATGTGCCCCGGGATGAACGATCTGACTCAACATGCCGCGGTGCAGCAGATCCTCGAAACGCAGGATCAGATACACCGCCATGACAACAACCAGTACGCGCCCCAGCAACTGCAAGATCGGCAGTTCAAGCTGCTTCCGGAAGTATTTCGCGCTGAGTGACGACTCGAAGATCGTCATCGCCAGGCCGACCGCGATTGCCGAGATGAAGAAGAACGCCGGCAGCAGCGGCGAATACCAGAACGGATGCAGCTTGTTCGGCATGATGAGGTACATCGTGCCGAGCGACGACTGATGCAAGGTCGAGAGAAGTACGCCGACAATGACCAGCGGAACCAGAACGCCGTGCACGATACGGGCAGCCTTGTGCATCCCGAAGCGCTCAAGCACGATGGGCGAAAACTCCAGCGAAAGCACAGTGCTGTAAAGCATCACGCACATGGCGACCTCGAACATCACCGAGTGCGGGTTGCGCATGACGAGTGGATGCCAGATGTTGTACCAGCGACCAAGGTCGAAGATCAGCGCGATGCTGACCAGCGCGTAGCCGAGGAATGCCGTCAACACAGTCGGGCGAACGATCGGTTCAAGCTTCTTGATGTTGAAGATGTGAACGGCTGCGGTCAGAGTGAATCCGCCAGCGGCCAACATGACGCCACAAAGAACGTCGAAACCGATCCAGATGCCCCAGGGAAACTGGTCATTCAGGTTGGTGGACGCACCGAGACCGTGGAAGAAGCGTACGTATGTTCCGTAAGCGCCAACGGCCATGATGGCGAGGAACACGAGTTTCCAGAAGGTGAATTTAATCTTCATCGCGTTCCTCTGTTCTTATTCTCTTCCTTCTCCTTGGCTTCGGCAGCGGCGACTTCTTCGCGGCGATGCGTGATCCACCAAACGCCGCCCAATGTGACAAAGCCCAGCGGCAGAAAATCAGGAATACGGGAAAGAACGCGGTAGGTGTAAAGGGGTAACGGATCGCGTACGAGATCGGCACGATAGCCGAAGTTGCTGAAATCAGTGGACGAAAGCAGCAGTACTGATGTACCACCGACCTCGGTCTCGCCAAAGATGTGGTTTACGTACTTGCCCGGATTCTCGCGGATACGCTTCTTCGCCTCTTCCAGCAGCTGGTCGCGTTCGCCGAAGATCGTCGCCTGTTGAGGACAAATCTCAGCGCATGCGGTCTGCTGGCCGGAGGCGACACGGTCAGAACACATCGTGCACTTCTGAACCTTCGGGGTGAGACTGTTGTTCCATTCGTACTTGGGTACGCTAAAGGGACAGGCCGCCATGCAGTAGCGGCAGCCCATGCATTTGTAAGCATCGTAGGCGACGGGGCCGAGCGGAGTCTTCACGAGCGCGCCGACAGGGCATACGGAGGCGCACGCCGGTTCCTGACAGTTCATGCACATGCGGCGCATGTACTTATCTTCACTGTTGATGTTCTTGGTCAGCACGACCGTGAACTTGTGTGCCGACTGAACCTCTTCAGCGGCTACGGTGTCGTTATAAGGAAGTTTGTTCTTATCCGCACACGCCTGCTCGCACATCTTGCAGCCGATGCAGAGCGTCGCGTCATATAAGATGGCCTTGCTCATAGAGTTCTCCGGGAAGACTCCAAACCTGGCAAGTAGTCCGCCTTCTGTTTGTAATAAGACAGCTATATGAAAGATCTGGTACTAAGGGACTGTTATTTCAAACACGGACGCCGGGGATCGGAACACGAGAACCGACGCCCCCCTGAAGGTCTCAATTTCAGGGATTTGTCGTTCCTGCTCACGTTCACCCCGGGTAATGGCCGGAACCGGGGGTACCAGTTCCGGCCTTGAATTCAGCGAAGAAGACTACTTCAACCCCTTCACGTAAGTCGCGATGGCCTTTACCTGCTCGTCGTTCAGGCTCTTGGCGATACCCGGATGGGGCGATTTCGCCAAAGCAGCCTTCACCTTGGCTTCGTCTGCGCCCTTAACGCCCGGTCTGGGCGGCTTGCCGGCACCATCAACGCCGTGGCATGCAGAGCATTTTGCTTTGTAGAGAGCTGCGCCATCTTCGGCGGCCCATGACATATTCGGGAGAGCGAGGAACAGAACCAGTGCGATCATTGCCACCAGGGCGGCAATCTTCGTCGTCTTCATAACAGGATAGGTCTCCTTTTCCTTTATCACCGCTTCGAGCAGCGCCGATCAGCCTGGACAAGACGCTCGGGTGGCGCCCCGTTCTCCTGATGAGAAATCCAACAGCTAAAAGACATTGCTCTCAGCGTGAGTGTGCTGCTTTGGAAGCGGAAAGGATGTGATTTTGCTCACTTTTGGGGGTGACGCAGGGCGTATGACCTTGTGCGCAAAAGAGATGCGCCGAAACTGACCATTCGGAGCCAGTCTCCAGCTGTTGAAAATACTTGCAGGAAGGTGTTGTGAAGTTCAGCGACGACTCTAGTGCAGCAGCAGCGAACTGGCTGCGGCAAGTACCCCGATCAAGCCCATTGCCATTCCGAACAGCCAGAAATGCCGCTTTCGGGTTAGCAGCGTTATCGAGGTGATGACAAGCGCAATCTCCAGAAAAGTATCTCCAAGATCAAAGCGGGTAGCTTTGCGTGAGATTATGGAAGACTCATCTTCCAGCTTTCGAGCCTCCGCTTGGAGTTCCTTCAACTCCTCCGAGTAGCGCTCGGCATCCTTCTGGTATTTCTCGCGGATTTTGGCAGCCGCCTCCTTGTTCCGGGAATCCGACAAGGATAACTCATCCAGCAGCGCCTCTGAGATGAAACGGCGTTCATTCTTGAACTGATAGTACGCCCATGCATCTACGCGCTTGGATTGAAGAACACCCTCTTCAGTATGGGCGCGGTGGCCTAGCGTGCCGCAGATGGCCAGAAGAACCGCCAGTACTGCCATCGTGAAAGAAACCGGCGCTAACTGCCGGTCCTGGGCTGCCTCTTCGGCGTGTTCTTTGAGTTCCTGTAGTTCATCTGGCGCTGAACCCATATTTCCTCCGGGACAGTAGATCCGAGTCGAACATTTTGATGATGTATGAACCCGGCGTGCTACAAATTCAGCGAGGCGGCATTCCAGCCGATTTACTCCCCCATCACTTTGACAATCAGGCGTTTGTCGCGCTGGCCGTCAAATTCCGCATAGAAGATGCGCTGCCACGGACCGAAGTCGAGGCGTCCTTTTGTGATCGGGACTATAACTTCGTGATGAATCAGCAGGGCCTTCAGGTGTGAATCGCCGTTATCTTCTCCGGTCTCATGGTGGTGATAGCTGCGGTTGTAGGGTGCGAGCTTTTCCAGCCATTTATCGATGTCCTCAATTAGGCCGGATTCATTGTCGTTGATGTAGACTCCGGCCGTAATGTGCATTGCCGAGACGAGCACCATTCCCTCATTGATGCCACTCTTCTTAACAATCGATTCGACTTGAGGCGTTATGTGTACGTACTCGCGGTGCTGGCGGGTATGAAAGGTCAAGTACTCGGTATGGAATTTCATTTTCCTTACTCCGGTCTGTTTTTAGCTGCGCTCTAGGGGACGCAAACTAGGTTGTTAATGGTCCTACTCCTGGAAACACAGCATCAGCGACGAAGATACCAAGAATGTGGGCTAAGGTGAAAAGTGGAAAGTAGGTGATGGCGGACCGCTAGTTTGCCCCTTACAATCACTCCATAGGCGTGCAATGCTTAAGGGGGACCGGAGATACCGATGATCCTGTGTGTGGATGACGAACCGATCGGGCTGCGTGTCCGCAAGCTGATGCTCGAACACGCGGGCTACGAGGTCCTTACTGCGTCGAGCGGTCTCGAAGGACTGAGTGTCTTCTCGCAAGAGTCAGTTCGTGCCGTAGTTCTCGACTACGCGATGCCGGAGATGAACGGCGGAGAAGTAGCCGCGGAGATGAAACGTCGAAAGCCAGAGATCCCTATCTTGATGCTTTCGGCGTATGTTGATCTTCCAGACGATGCGCTTCAGTTCGTGGATGCGCGCTCAGTAAAGGGAGAATCTCCAGTTGCATTATTGTCGGAATTGGAAAGACTGCTCTTTGACAATAAGTGCAGTGCTCAGCGCTCTACCTGAAATTGGGAACAAAGGGTTGGTTGATGAATCAGAGAGCATTCCACAGACTGCTATATCGTACGCTCACGGTTCCGGTGCTTCTTCTTGCTGTTCTTGCGACTGTGCTGTTGTGGGAAGTCCAGCATCTCAGACGGGCCATGCATTGGATTGATCACACCGACCAGGTGATTAGTTCCAGTGGACAACTCCTGCGCCTTGCGGTCGACGCCGAGACAGGTGTTCGCGGATATCTTGTTACCGGCGATGAGCGCTTTCTTCAGCCATACTACGAGTCTAGTAGAACTTTTCACACGAGAGCTGCTGAACTAAGCCAACAGATCTCCGACAATCCATCGCAACTAGACCGCCTCAAGCAGCTTGAGGCCGCTTCTGATGACTGGAATCAGTACGCCGCGAGCATGATTCAAATTCGGCGAGGAGGAGGCAATTACGCTGACGTTGTCTTGAACCTCCGCGGCAAGGAGTTGATGGACTCTGTCCGCCAGCACCGGGATGAGTTCCTTTCAGTTGAAGAGCATCTGCGAGAGCAGCGTGTACATGCCGGTAGCGTTGCGTCGCGGTTGGTGGTTTTCACCTCTGTCGTGCTCAGCTTGGGCATCGGTCTATTCCTGGCATTCTTTACCCGCCGCCAACTCGCTTCGCTGGCCGCACAATTTCAAGAGGCGATCGAAGACGCCGAGAACCGGGCGAAAGCGCTTGCGGAAAGCGAACAACGCTGGGCGACCACACTTGCCAGCATCGGAGACGCGGTGATCGCGACTGATGTGAAAGGCGAGGTGAAGTTCATGAACGCACTGGCGCAGAAGTTGTCCGGATGGAAGCTCGCCGAAGCGGCAGGCAAGCCATCTGCCGAGATCTTCCGGGTACTACATGAAGAAACCGGCGAGACGATCGAGAATCCGGTCACCCTTGCCATTCAGCAGAACAAAGTCGTCGAACTTGCCAACCATGCATTGTTGCTAGGCAGAAACGGCGAAAGAACTCCCGTCGAAGACAGTGCCGCGCCGATCATTAACGCTCAAAACGAAATCATAGGTGCGGTTCTCGTCTTTCGCGACGTCACCGAGAGGCGCCGAAGAGAGCGTGAACGCGATCAGGCACTTGCCAATGAGCAGATCGCGCGAGAACTGGCTGAGAATGCTGCGCTCAAGCTCAGCCGTGTGCAGGCCGTGACGGATGCGGCGCTGGCGCACGTGGCACTGGACGCCTTGCTAGAGCAACTGTTGGAGCGTAGTTGCGAAGCACTACAGGCTGATATGGCCGTTATCCTGTTGCTTGAAGAACAGGACCGAAGTCTTCATGTACGCGCCGCTCGCGGGCTGGACGGAGAGCTTCAGGCGAGAGTGAGAATTCCGTTTGGCGCCGGAATGGCTGGCAAAGTCGCTAGCTCTGGCCAAGGGCGCATTATCGACGATCTCTCAACCGAAGAGGTCTGTAGCCCGATTTTGAAGGAGAGAGTAGCTTCGCTAATCGCTGCGCCTCTTGTCGTTGAGGATCGAGTGATCGGCGTGATTCACATTGACTCCTCAAAGGCACGGAAATTTACGGAAGATGAAGCGAAATTGCTTCAGGTGGTGGCTGATCGCGTTGCTCTGGCGATTGATCGCGCTCAACGAGAAGACGTGCTGCAACGAGTTACGCGCACCCTCAAAGCGCTGAATAACAGCAACCAAGCACTGCTCCGTGCGAGTGATGAGACTCAGCTCTTGCGCTCCGTGTGCGAAATCGTGACCGAAGATTGTGGGCATCCGATGGTCTGGATCGGCTACGCCGAGAACGATGAAGGCAAGTCGGTGCGTCCCGTTGCGTATTCGGGGTTCGAACAGGGCTATCTGGATTCTCTGCAGATAACGTGGGCTGAAACCGAGCGCGGCAATGGGCCGACGGGAACGGCAATTCGCACAGGTCAACCAGCCATGTGCGCGGACATGCTGAGCGACTTGAAGTTTGCGCCTTGGAGAGCGGAGGCTCTGAAGCGAGGTTTTGCGTCCTCGGCAGTCGTCCCACTTCTGGATGAGACCGGAAAAGCATTTGGTGCGATGACGATGTATTCGAAGCAGACCCATGCATTTTCGCCTGACGAGTTCAAATTGCTGTCCGAACTTGCCGGCGACCTTTCTTTCGGAATTCGCAGTCTCCGTGCACGGGTTGCGCATGCAGCTGCCGAGGCGGCAGGCAAGAAGGCATCGGAACAGCGGCGTCTCGCATTGGAGGGCGCAGAAATGGGCGCGTGGGAAGTGCGCCTCGACACGGGTGAGGTTTTCTGGGATGAACGCTGCCGCAACAGGTTTGGCGTGTTCGCCGGAGATACGATTTCGTACGAAGAGGCGATTGCCCGTATTCATGATGAAGATCGAGGCGCGACGGATGAAGCCGTGCAGCGGGCGATAGCCGGAGTAAATGGGGGCGCCTACCATCACGAATTTCGAGTTGTCTGGCCAGATGGTTCGGTGCACTGGGTGGCGTCTCATGGTCGCGCGTACTTCGAGGGTGAAGGCGGGGCCCGAAAGGCCGTACGCTTTATCGGCGTGAACATGGACATCACGGAGCGAAAGCATGCTGAGGATACGTTGCGCGAGAGCGAACAACGCTGGGCGACGACGCTGAGCAGCATTGGCGACGCAGTGATCTCGACTGACGCAGGCGGAAGAATCGTGTTTATGAACCGGGTGGCCGAGGAACTGACGGGATGGATGATGGATGCGGCTGCGGGGCAAGATCTGGAGGCTGTCTTCAACATCGTCAGCGAGGTTACGCGCAAGAAGTCCGAGAGCCCTGTCGCAAAGGTCATCCGGATGAATCAGGTTGTCGGGCTTGCTAATCACACACTGCTGATCAAGAGAAACGGCGCCGAGATTCCCATTGACGACAGCGCTGCGCCGATACGCGACCGCAGCGGGAACATCGAAGGCGTTGTGCTGGTCTTCCGTGACGTTTCCGATCGCAAGAAAGCCGAGGAACTGCTTAGGAACAGCGAGCGGCTGGCGATTACCGGTCGAATGGCAGCAAGCATTGCTCACGAGATTCATAACCCGCTGGATGCTGTCGGAAACCTCCTTTACATGATTCAGAACGACTCCGATCCGACCGCTGCGAAGAAATACGCGGCAATGGCCGGTGAAGAACTGACGCGCGTTGTGCAGATGACCAAGCACATGCTGGCGTTCAATCGCGAGACGCATAAGCCAGCGCCGGTGCGCGTTGCTGAGGTTATGTCCACGGTCATGGAGCTTTACGCGCGCAAGATCAATATGTCGGGCGTAAGTATCGAGCAGCGAATCGAGTTCACCGATGAGATTCAGGCTTTCCCGTCCGAATTGCGACAGATTCTTGCGAATCTAGTTGGCAATGCGATCGAGGCCGTCGGGAATAATGGCAGCATCATCGTGCATGCTTATGCCTCACGTGATTGGACGGGAGACCGCTCCGGATTGCGCGTTGTTGTTGCTGACAACGGGCATGGCATCCCGCGAGAGATTCGCGACAAGATTTTCGATCCTTTCTATACGACTAAAGGCGACTCCGGCACCGGACTCGGGCTCTGGATCACCTCAGGCCTGGTCGAAAAGCATGAAGGCGTTCTTCGTCTTTGGACGAGCACGCGAAAAGGGAAGTCAGGCACATGCTTCTCGGTGTTCCTGCCGTTCGAGACGCACGGTCAACTGAAGGTGAAGAACAAGGCGGCGTCTCAGTCGTAGCCGCCAGAGACGACGATACGCTTGATGCGTCAAACCTTCATTTCAACGGAAACGACGCAAAGGGCGCGAAGGAAGCAGACATAAGCGGAAAAGCAGAACTTGAACCATAAGAAAAGCCCCGCTCTCGCGAACGGGGCTTTTGATTTTGCGCCGAAGGCGCGTCTGCCTGGACGGCGAGTCCTAGTACATTCCGCCCATGCCGCCGCCGTGGCCGCCAGGCATCGCGGGTTCCTTCTTCTCTTCAGGAATCTCCGAGATGAGGGCTTCGGTGGTGAGCATCAGGGCCGAGATCGATCCGGCGTTCTGAAGCGCGGTGCGGGTTACCTTGGTCGGGTCGATGACGCCAGCCTTGACCAGATCCTCGAAGGTGTTGGTCTGAGCGTTGTAGCCGAACGCTGCATCCTTGGAGTCGCGGATGCGTCCGACCACGATGGCGCCTTCTTCACCGGCGTTGCCGACGATCTGGCGCAGAGGCTCTTCGAGTGCGCGACGAACGATGTTGGCGCCGATCTGCTCATCGCCTTCCAGCTTGAGCTTTTCGACGGCATCGATGCAGCGAATCAGCGCTACGCCGCCGCCCGGGACGATGCCTTCTTCGACAGCCGCGCGGGTTGCGTGCATCGCGTCTTCGACACGAGCCTTCTTTTCCTTCATTTCGGTTTCAGTCGCGGCGCCAACCTTGATCACAGCAACGCCACCGACGAGCTTTGCCAGACGTTCCTGGAGCTTCTCGCGGTCATAGTCGCTGGTGGTCTTGTCGACCTGCGCGCGAATTTCCTTCACGCGGCCTTCGATGTCCTTCGCAGCGCCGTTGCCTTCGACGATGGTGGTGTTGTCCTTGTCGACGGTGATCTTCTTGGCTTGGCCAAGATCGGCGAGCTGAACGCTTTCCAGCTTGATGCCGAGGTCTTCGGTGATGGCCTTGCCGCCGGTCAGGATGGCGATGTCCTGCAACATGGCTTTGCGGCGATCGCCGAAGCCAGGAGCCTTAACGGCGCAAACCTGCAGGGTGCCACGCAGCTTGTTGACGACCAGCGTAGCGAGTGCTTCGCCTTCGACGTCCTCAGCGATGATCAGGAGGGGCTTGCCGCCCTTCGCGATCTGCTCAAGCAAGGGGAGCAGGTCCTTCATCGACGAGATCTTCTTTTCGTGGATAAGGATCAGGGCGTTCTCAAGCGCGGCTTCCATGCGCTCGGGATCGGTTACGAAGTAGGGGCTCAGGTAGCCGCGGTCGAACTGCATACCTTCGACGACTTCGAGTTGGGTCTCCATGGTCTTGGATTCTTCGACCGTGATGACTCCGTCCTTGCCGACCTTCTTCATGGCCTCGGCAATGATCTTGCCGATGGTCTCGTCGTTGTTGGCGGAGATCGTGCCGACCTGAGCGATAGCGGTCATGTCACCGGCAACGGGCTTGCTGAAGTTGTCGAGTGCGCCGGGAGTGCGGTTTCCATCGTTGTCGACGGTGCCGCAAATGGCCGAAATGGCCTTCTCGATGCCGCGCTTCAGAGCCATCGGATTTGCGCCGGCTGCGACGGTGCGGACGCCCTCGCGATAGATGGCTTGGGCCAGAACGGTAGCGGTCGTGGTGCCGTCACCGGCGACGTCGCTGGTCTTGCTGGCGACTTCACGAACCATTTGGGCGCCCATGTTCTCAAGGGGGTCCTTCAGTTCGACTTCCTTGGCGACGGTCACGCCGTCTTTGGTGATGCTGGGCGAACCGAACTTCTTCTCGATGACCACATTGCGGCCCTTGGGGCCGAGGGTCACCTTAACGGCGTCCGCCAGTGCATTAACACCGCGCAGGATGGCCTGACGCGACTCCTCACCGTGAACAATCTGCTTTGCCATTTCTTCAATCTCCTAAGATTTGTAGCGCCGGACTCCAGTCCGGCGTGATCAACTTGATCCCGGGTGCCCCATTCTTCGCGAAGCGAAGGGTGGGCTTTGGACTACTTGCCAGCTGCCTTCTTGGCGCCACTGATTATGCCGAGCACTTCTTCCTCGCGCATGATCAGGAAATCTTCGCCGTCAAGCTTGATTTCGGTTCCGGAGTACTTGCCGAACAGGATGCGGTCGCCTTCTTTGACGTCGAGGGGGCGAACCTTGCCCTCTTCATTGACTTTGCCTTTACCTACAGAAATGACTTCGCCTTCCTGCGGCTTGTCCTTGGCGCTATCGGGGATGATAAGTCCGCCACGGGTGGTCTCGGCTTCCTCTACGCGACGGACCAGAATCCGGTCATGCAGGGGTGTAAGCTTCGTTGACATGTATCTGACTCCTTTCAGATTGTGTTTCTCGTTGTGATTCGTTGCGAATCCAGACCATGCATTTCGGCACGGATGAGCCTGTAAGTCTTTAGCACTCAAACAAAAGCGGCGGAGTAGCAACAAGAACCAGCAGCCCTGTTAGCACTCGACCATAACGAGTGCCAATTTATCGAATTTGGCGGAGGCTTGTCAATACCAAAGTTGAGTGTAGGACACTAAGATTGTGAATTGCACAGCGAATTGCGCCGAATGTCCAAGATTGCAGAGTAGGCGAGGAATCACGAAACGGATTCCGGGTCATCCATTAACTCCATAGTCAATGCTCGCCATCGACACCTGCTCAAGTTGAGGGCGAGTCGTCTGTACAGGCTCTCATCAGTGGCGGAGCGAATAGCTTCGCACGGGCGGTGATCAGTGTGGTCTTCGGGTGCCCCTCTCTCTGTAGTTCCTCTGGTTTTCCATCGTCTGAAAGCTACTGTTTTCACATTTGCCATGGTCGCCGTGCTATGTGTGGTTCCGCTAACCGCTCAAGTGCAGGACGATCCCGCAAATGCTGGTTCGAAAGCACCTGACGCGCCGGCGATCGCCGGACCGGCCATTTCTACATCGCCAGCTCAGAGAACAGCACAACCGTCGCGCATAAAGACGGGCGGGAAGTACGACGTTACGAAGGTCGGGAATCGTAGCATTGGCGGCGGCCTGAATCTCTACTCCCTCGAGCGCGAACGTGCCATGGGCAAAGAGATGGCGGCGGAAGTTGAGAGTTCGGCTCGCTTGGTCAACGATCCCGTCATAACGGAGTATGTGAATCGGATTGGGCAGACCATCGTGCGCAATTCGGACGCGAAGGTGCCGTTCACGATCAAGGTTATCGATGACGATCAAGTGAACGCGTTCGCGCTACCCGGTGGATATTTCTACGTCAACTCAGGGCTGATAATGGCCGCGGAAAACGAAGCGGAACTGGCTGGAGTGATGGCGCACGAAATCGCACATGTTGCTGCGCGCCACGCGACGAAGACGCAGACGAAGGTCCAGATCATGAACCTCGCGTCGATTCCGCTGATCTTCGTCGGAGGTCCTGCGGGATTTGCAGTGCGGCAGGTGATGGGAATCGCGGTGCCGATGGGATTCCTGAAGTTCACGCGCGATGAGGAGCGCGAGGCAGACCTGCTGGGACTGGAATACCAGTACGTGGCCGGATACGATCCTGCTGAGTTCGTGCACTTCTTCGAGACGCTCAAGTCACGAGACAAAGAAATGAAGCACGGAATGAAGTCGTTCATCGCGAAGGCATTCTCAACTCACCCGATGACGGATGACCGGATCAAACGCGCGCAAAAGGAGATCGAGACGATGCTCCCGCCGAAGGAGCAGTACATCGTCAGTACGAGCGAGTTCGACTCGGTCAAGGCGCGACTGGCGGGAATCTCGAACCAGAGCAGAATTCAGGTTCCCGATTCAGAGCGGCCGACGTTGCGAAGGCGCCAGTCTGAAGAAAGATCAACCGACAGCCGCACAACACAGAAGGGCGATGACGAAGACCAGAATCGTCCGACGCTGAAGAGAAGACCCGACTGAAACGCAGGGCGCATCGGGCATCCCCTAGAGCGTCCGTGCAATCCGAAACACAAAATCCACGCAAAGGTAGGACTATGACAGAAGGTGCAGTCATTCAGTCGAGTGATGCTGCGCGCGGCCGTATCCGTTCGTTCAATTTCAGGCGATGGGGCACGGTGCTGGGCGGTGGCGCGCTCGCCGTTTACGGAGTTACCAGAAGATCTCCTTGGGGCTATGCAGTGGCTGCGGGGGGCGGAGCGCTTGCTTTTGCAGGCAGCCGCACGCAAGCCGAACGCGAGTCGGTCGCCCGAAGCACGGTTCTGATCAATAGCTTCCCGGAAGAGGCGTACCGGTTCTGGCGCGACTTCGAGAACCTTCCGCGATTCATGCGGCACCTGGATTCGGTTTCGAAAACGGGCGATAACCGCTGGCGCTGGGTCGCGCTTGGGCCAATGGGCGCACGGGTTTCCTGGGACGCGGAGATCACGGGGGAACGCGACAACCAGTTTATATCTTGGCGATCAATCGAAGGCTCGGACGTGGACGTTGATGGATCCGTCGAATTCCGGCCTGCTCCCGCCAATCGAGGAACGCTGGTCAGGGCAACTATGCGATTCCACTCCATGCGTGGAAATATCGGCTCCGTTTTCGCGAAGCTGATGGGAAAAGACCCGAGCTTCCTTATGCGGCAGGACCTCCGGCGTTTTAAGGCGCTGGTGGAGACGGGTGAAATTCCAACTACTGATGGACAATCCCATGGGCCACGCGATGTGATGACGGCAGTGGCGCGAATCATTGATCCGGACCGCCCGCTGCGTCGCGATGAGACAATGCGTGAGCTCGTGGAAGAGCACAGGAGGGTGTCATGAAAGCAGTCTGCTGGATGGGGGTCGAGAAGATGAGCGTGGAGACGGTACCCGATCCGAAGATATTGAACCCACGCGATGCAATCGTCCGCATCACGAGCACTGCAATTTGCGGTTCGGACCTGCACCTCTATGACGGATTTATGCCGACGATGGAGCAGGGTGACATCGTCGGACACGAGTTCATGGGCGAAGTGGTCGAGGTTGGGCCGGGCATCAATCGCGACAAGTTGAAGGTGGGCGATCGCGTGGTGG
>JAEYQK010000028.1 GCA_023410055.1 Acidobacteriota bacterium | reverse complement strand
CAATTGAACTGATGCCGAAGAAGATCACAGTCATGCTGGTCGACGATCATGCGCTTGTACGGCGCGGGTTTCGCATGATGCTTGAGGACGATGCATCCATCGACGTGATTGGTGAAGCAAGCAGCGGCGACGAAGCCGTACAGCTAGCGAGCACGTTGCGGCCGGCTGTGGTCGTGATGGACTGTGCGCTGCCTGGCATGAACGGCATGGACGCGACGCGGGCGATCCGGCAGCAGTTCCCCGAAACTTTCATTCTCATGCTGAGCATGTACTCGGAAGACGCGTGGGTACGTCGCGCGCTCGAAGCTGGGGCAAACGGCTACATCCTGAAGAGTGCCGACCTCGACCTGGCGGACTCAATCAAGCGCGTCGCGGCAGGCGACACTGTGCTCGACCCCACTGTTGCGCCCTTGTCGGCGCTGAAGGGCGAGAAGGCGCTCGGACTGTCCAAGCGCGAGTTGGAAGTCCTGCGCATGGTTGTGAGCGGCAAGTCGAACAAGGAAATCGCGGCGGATCTCGGCTTGAGCGTCAACACCGTGGCGGTGCATCGCGCCAATATCATGGACAGCCTCGGAATCCACAACACGGCTGAGCTCGTCGTTTACGCCATCAAAAATGGGCTGGTGATTCTATCGTGAACCGACGGGAATTTCTTTACGGGCTCGGTGGTCTCGCACTCGCCTCATCGCTTCCGCTTCCCAGTTTTGCCGCGGGCGAACAATTGGGATTCCGTTTCGTGGATTTGACCAAGCAGGCGGGAATCGCGTTCCGCCACAATAACGGCGGCTTCGGTGGAAAGCTTTTGCCCGAAACCCTAGGCCCCGGCTGTGCATTTCTCGACTACGACGGCGACGGCTGGCTCGACATTCTGCTGATCAACAGCATGGACTGGCCCGGCCACAAGCGCCAACGCTCCACGCTCAAGCTATACCGCAACAATCGCAACGGCACGTTCACTGACGTCACTCGTCGCGCCGGGCTCGACATCGAGATGTACGGGATGGGCGTGGCTGTCGGCGACTACAACAACGACGGATTCCCGGACATCTACATCTCCTGCGTCGGCCAGAGCCGACTGTTTCGCAACACGGGCAAAGGCACGTTTGTTGACGTCACGCAGTCGAGCGGCCTCGGCAATCGTCGCTCGCTGAGCACTTCCGCCATGTGGGTCGACTACGACCGTGATGGGCACCTCGACCTGATCGTCTGCAACTACGTAAAGTGGTCGGCCGATCGCGACATTTTCTGTAGCGTCGATGGCAAGCACAAGTCCTATTGCACGCCCGAAACCTATCGCGGCGAGACCTGCTGGCTGTTTCACAATCGCGGCAACGGCACCTTCGAAGACGTGACGGCGAAGAGCGGCATCTTCGATACGAGTTCGAAGTCGCTCGGCGTCGCAATGATCGACAGCAATGAAGACGGCTGGCCCGACATCGTGGTGGCCAACGACACGCAGCCGAACAAGCTCTATCGCAACCTCAAGAACGGCCGCTTCGAAGACGCCGCAGTTGAGTCAGGCTTGGCCTTCAGCAACGACGGCAAAGCACGCGCCGGAATGGGCGTTGACGTCGCAGACTTCGAGAACTCCGGTCACGCCGGGATCGCGATCACAAATTTCGATAACGAGATGATCGGTCTCTATCGCGCCACAGCCATAGGTGAATACGCGGACGTGGCGATTCCTTCGGGCGTCGGCGGAGCTTCGATGCGCACGCTCGGTTTTGGCTGCGGCTTCGCCGATCTCGACCTCGACGGGTCTCTTGACCTGATCGCGGTCAACGGCCACATCGACGATACTGTGCGCAACGTGCGCCGCGACGCGGCTTACGCCATGCCGCCACAACTCTTTATGAACAACGGCCGGGGCGGCTTCCACGATGTTGCCGGACTTGTTGGCGCGGGGTTCTCGACTCCGCGCGTTGGCCGCGGTCTTGCTTTCGGCGACTTCGACCGCGACGGCGATCTCGACGTTTTGATGACGACGAACAACGGCCCCGCATTCCTTTATCGCAACGACCAGTTTGCCGGCAATCGCAGCATCCGTTTCCGCCTGGTCGGCACGAAGTCAAACCGGGATGCCATAGGCGCCGTCGTACGCATCTTCCACGGCGGCACTTTTCAGACGCGAATGATCCACAGCGGTTCGAGTTATCTGTCGCAATCCGAGCTGACGGCCAGTTTCGGCGTGGCTCGTCGCGACAAGATCGAGCGCGTCTTCATCTCCTGGCCCAGCGGACGCAACGAAGAGTACAAAGACCTGCGAACGGGAGTCAGCTACCAGTGCACGGAAGGCAAAGGGATAGTCCCGTTCTGAGGAAGACCCATGCCCGTTTTGTAGAGGTCCCCCCCTCCCCCACCCCTAGTCCGTATCACTGATGATTTAAAGCACTTAGGTTCAGTCAGTGAGTGATGAAAGGGCTCAGTCACTGTCGGTGGTTTCAAAGACCGAGGGCGCGGCCATTCTTCGCGAACAGACCGCGACCTATTATCAAAATACGTCTTGTTTGAGCATATGAAACATGCAGGCTCGAAAATTTACGAATTCAGAACAAAATGCGCTTTCGTCGTGAGCGCCTTGCGGGAAAACCTGCTCCAACCAAGCCCCACATCTACTCTCGAATTCGCTTGAAATCCCAAATCTCACGCACGATGATCTTGCTATGGGAAAGGGCTTCACTTTCGCTGCGCTTCTCGCCATGGTGGCGGTTGCCGTGGTGTTTCTCGCGCCCATGATCGACCTGATGCCGGCGCCACAGGCAAAGCAGTTTGCGCCTCTTGCGGTTCTGCTTGTCGCAGCCCTGCTGTTTCCAAGCATTGCCATTCTGCTCGACTATCACATCACCCTGCGCCGCACAGTCGAGATCGCCTCACCTGGTTCTGAGCGGCTCGAATCAATCTGCATTCACCGTTGCTGAGATTCTCTCACTTGACTCCGCTTGCAATTGCGTTCTGATGTAAGCGCAATTGGAACGCCTATTTTTGGCGCAACATTCACTGGCGAAGTGTCTGGGAGAACTGATGTGACTGCTACCGCTGTTGGTTTGGCTAAAGAGACCCGCAAGATCCGTTATAGCGACCAAGGTGTCCTGGAATGGTTGCGGGCAAAGGCACCGTGCAATTGGAATGGAAGAATCGACGTGGAATTTCGTGAAGTTCCGCTGAACCGGCTTCAGCAGGCGTCAAGCCCAAGGAATCTGCAAACTGTCGAGGACTACGGAACCAAGATCGCCTTTAGCAGAGCATTGTCGCCATTGGTGGTGAGCGAAACCGGACACGGAACTTATTACGTACATGACGGGAATCACCGAGTTGACGCTTTCAGGTCCGTGGCTGCGGATTCCGCCGATTTCCGCGTTCGTGTGGCTGTCGTGGTGCCGCATCCCGGATACAGCTTCGTGTGGCGCTGGTTTCGGAGTTACGGAACTTATGTTCTCGAACCGGAAGAACTCTGCTCCTTTCGTCGCGAGAAGAAACGACCTCGGTACCGGCGCGAAATGGAACCGCTAATGGGCCGCACACTGGTGCTGGTAGCTCATCCCGATGATGAGGTAGGTGGCTGTGCCGCACTGTTACAACGCATGCGTGATCCCGTCGTGGTGTTCGCGACGGACGGCGCACCGAAGGACTCCTACTTCTGGGCGCAGTACGGTTCACGACAGGCTTACGGCGAGATCAGGAGGCAGGAAGCACGCCGAAATCTTGACGCACTCGGTATACGTCGCGTCCACTTTCTCGATGAATTCACGGATGCAACATTCGACGACCAGCAGTTGCACGAACGATTAGCGTTTGCTCTGGCGGCGCTTCTTACGCCCATTTGCCTTTACAGACCTGCAGCGATCCTTGTGCCCGCGTATGAGGGTGGTCATCCCGATCACGATGCATGCAGCTTCATCGGCGCGCTCGCGGGAGAGATGACCTCTCTGCCCGTTTGGGAGATGCCGCTATACCATAGAAATCTGAGCGACAAACTAGAGTGCCGGCGGTTTCGGGAACTCAACGGCACCGAAGTGAAAATCAGGTTGAGCGCAACCGAGATCGCGAATCGCAGCCTCATGATCGCCGGCTACAGTTCTCAACTGGATCTTGGCGCCTTCATTCGTTCGAACGTTGAATCCTTCCGGCCGCAGCCGCACTACGACTATTCGCGGCCTCCACACGAGGGCACCGTAAACTACGAACGTTGGGGCTGGCCCATCTCGGCCCGGCAGGTCTGCGAGAAGTTTCAGGAATGCATGACCGAATTCCGGTGCACGAACACTCATAAAAACGAGGAACCCTTTGTCTGGCGGATGGATACTTGCGTCTTATCCGATACACAGATGGACGGGCCGACAGCATGAGCATACCGGCACGGAGCCGCGGATCGGCACTGGCGCGGGCGCGAGGATCTTACGCCGCAAAGCACATCCTCCTGCCCGTCCAGAAGTTCATTCATACGGAAACGAGCAGCGGCATCGTCCTGCTCGCGGCGGCAGCGATCGCATTGTTGTGGGCGAATTCGCGGTGGTCGGTCACTTACGAGCACTTCTGGAACCTCGGCGCGCTGGTTGGCGTCGGTCCATTCGGGCTGTCGCATACCTTGCGCGAGTGGGTCAACGACGCGCTGATGGTCCTTTTCTTCTTCGTTGTCGGTATCGAGGTGAAGCGCGAATTCGTTCACGGTGAGCTGTCTGATCGAAAACGCGCTTCGCTGCCGGTCGCAGCCGCGCTCGGAGGCATGGTCGTACCGGCCGCACTCTATGCGGTTTTGAACGCCGGCACCCCCACGCAACATGGCTGGGGTATTCCGATGGCAACCGACATCGCGTTCGCGCTCGGAGTGCTGGCACTATTGGGGGACCGTGTACCGGCTCAATTGCGCATCTTCCTGCTTGCACTCGCGACCGTGGATGACATCGGCGCCATCCTGGTAATTGCACTTTTCTACAGTGGACAGCTCAGCCTGGGCGCACTTGTCGCCGCCGCTGCTCTCTTGCTTGTCATGTTCGGCATGTGGCGCATCGGCATACATCGACTCATGTACTACTTGCCCTTCGCGACGGTGTTCTGGTTTGCCGTGTTCTCTTCCGGTATTCATGCGACGATTGCCGGTGTCGTGCTTGGACTGATGGTACCGACGTCCGCCCAGTTGAGCCGCCGCAGGTACGTCGATGACGCCGAACCGCTGATGAAGAACCTCAAGGCCGCCGTTCATGCGGGCGAGAGGGAACGTTCGGATTCCATCCTCGGTCAAGTCGAAGAGCTCACCTCAGGGACCGAGTCTCCAGCGGATCGCCTGCTCCGCCTATTGCACCCCTGGTCTGGCTATTTTGTGCTGCCGATTTTCGCGCTCGCCAATGCCGGCGTGACAATCACCGCGGCTTCAGCATGGAAAGCCTTCGCTAGCCCAGAGGCACGCGGCGTGATCGTTGGACTGGGAGTCGGCAAACTTATCGGCATCGCCCTTTTCGGCTACCTTGCCGTGAAGACGCGAATGGCCTCCATGCTCTCGGGCGTGCGCTGGAGTCAGATGGCGGGCGTCGCACTGCTCGGCGGCATCGGCTTTACCGTGTCGCTATTCATTACCGACCTGGCCTTCACGAACGCAACCAACGTCAACAACGCAAAGGCCGCCGTCTTGCTGGTTTCTGGCCTCTCTGGAGCTGCCGGATATATTTTCCTGCGCGTTACATATCGGCGGTTGGGTTGATCAGACTGACTGCAACGTTCTCGACTGTGATGGTCAGGTACATCAATTCTTTACACTCCGCTCCCCAACGAAAGCTATTCCCGGTGCGTCTAATAGCCGTTATGCGACGGTCCCTTGGTTCCCTCTTTGTGGTTGTTTTGACAATAGGTTTGTCACCTGCGCTTCACGCTTCGGAGGCTTGCGAACAAAACGAGTTGTTGAGGGTAGGCAACGTGCCTGTGTTTACGATCGGTGAGCAAGATTTGGACTCGCCCTTTTTCTTTGTGTCCCACTTCGCGGTGGACGCCGATGGTGCTCCGAATGCCTACCATCCGGACGACACCGGGCTGGACGCACTGCGCAACGCGGGTGGCCCCGGTCACTGGTGGGCGCTGGTGACAGATGACGACGGCGATCCGGTCATTCAACGCGACTTCGATCCCGCGCCTGGATATTTCGTTTCGACCACGGCGCTTGAAGATTTCTCGGTCAGCGACATTCGCGATCCCGATCGTTATGTCGATTCGACCACGATCCCCTACATCTCCCTTCCGCCGCAGGCGCTGAGATTCGCGCATCTGGGTGATATTGCGATGGTGATCAACCTGACCAACGGCAAGTCGGCTGGGGCGATCATTGCCGATGTCGGTCCGCGCAGAAAGATCGGCGAGGGCTCGATTGCTTTAGCGCGCGAGTTGGACATCGATCCGGACGCACGCCGGGGCGGTGCCGAGGGCAATATCCTGTATGTGATATTTCCGGGATCGGGAGATGGCACGCCGGCCGATGCAGATGAGATTCGGCGTACCGCTGAACAGGCGTTCAAGGAATGGGGAGGAACGCGGCGGGCGTTCAGTTGCACCGAAGCTGGAATAGAGCACACGGCAGCGACGCCGTAGTCACGGACCATCCCACGTTAGCTTCGCGAGCGTGGGGCACCGACGCCGTAGTCACGACAATCCCACGTTAGCTTCGGGAACGTGGGGCACCAATGGGAAGAGCAATTAATACGCCGGACTGGAGTCCGGCGCTACATGTCAGCGACGGGCGAAGACTTAGTGCCGAACGTAGACTCCTGCGCCGAGAAGGGGAGCGTAGAAGGTGCCGGACTGGACTCCGGCGCTACTTCGCTGGCTACGTGGCTGCGGATGGGACTGACCGGTTCGCGCAACCTGCTCTTCCGTCTTGATCTCGACGGCCTGGGAGGTCAGCACGTGTTTTCCGAATAGGCGCACGTCGGCAACGGAGTAGGTCGTGACCGGTAACCACATTCCCCCGGCATTTCCGAAGCGCACGGTAGTATTAACCTTCTTCAGCCACCAGGACGGTGTTTTGCTCATCTCGCCTTGAACCTGCTGAACAAGATACGTGTTCTTGTCGACCCACGCTTTGCCACGAATCTTTGTTTTCTCGTCGCTCTTCGGTTTGAGTCCCAGCACCCAGCAAGACTGTCCGTTGATGTTATCGTCGCCCAGCAGCTCGAAATCGTAGTTCTCGCGGGTAAGCGGAGCGGGTCCTTTGCCCTTGCTGCCGGACTCGTTTTCGAGAATGTGCTGCACGATGTTTTTGCCGCGATCGCTGCCTTCGGAGCTGTCGATGTGGAAGGTCTTGTGGTTGGGCGGAACAAACGCCACGCTGGCAAGGACTTGTGAACTGGGTTTCTGCCCTGGATCTTGGGCCTTGGTCTCGTCGTCGAAAATCTTGTACTCGCGGGTCACAGTGTATGACTTCAGGTTCTCACGGTTCCTGATCTGAGCCTGCTCCATGCTGCTGACAACCTGATCAACGGAATCGGGAGCGTGGGCAGCGGCAACACCGGCCGGCAGCTGTGATTGCGGGTAGGCAGGAAATGCCCCCGCCAATAAACCCAAGAGAACGAACGACCAAGCAGCCCTGAACCGCACTAGAACCTCCACTCAACCGCACTCGCTTCCAATTAGAAGCAAATGGTGTGCCAAGAGGACGCCCCCTTTTCCTGAGGACGATTCAGAGGCGGCAACGTCCAGCAAACCCGGAGTCAGGCAAAAAGTACACGGACTACAGGGAAAGAACCAGGCTGACTCAGGACATCTTCGCGGGATCAGCTTTGGGAGAGGGATTGTTCTTGGATCCGGCCACTTCGCGGTAGATCTCGAGCGTGCGCTCGACCGAGGCTTCCCAGGAATAGCGGGCGGCCTGTTCGTAGCCTCTCTGCTTGAGTCGGTCACGCAGGCCCTGATCTACGAGCACACGATGGATGGCGCGCATCAGTTCAAAAACGTTCTCGGGATTCACCAGAACGGCGGCGTTTCCGACTACCTCCGGCAACGACGAAGTATTCGACGTGACGACAGGCGTGCCGTGCGACATGGCCTCAAGCGGAGGCAGGCCGAAGCCTTCGTAGAGCGACGGGAAGACGAAGACCTTTGCGGCATCGTAGAAAATGCGCAGAACGTCAATCGGCAGGAACCCGAGGAAACGGACATCGTGTTGAACACCACTGCGGATGACCGTGCGGCGCAGATCGGGGTGACGTGAGACTTCGTCGCCAATGATGATCAGCTTCAGGTCGGGAAATCTGTCCTCTTTTTCGAGCTCAGCCTTCAACGCAGAAAAGGCTTCAATAATGCGCACGACGTTTTTGTGAGGGCTGATGCGTCCGGTATAGAGGATGAATGGATGATTGACCTGGTAGCGCTCGGAGATGAAATCGCGGTCGGCATCGGTCGCGTGTCCGAGCTTGAACCGCTCGTCAATTGCGTTGTAAACGACTTCGATCGAAGACGGCGGAATGCTGAAAAAGCGCTCGATGTCTTTCTTGGTCGAGTTCGAAACCGCCAGGATGCGCGCGGCACGCTTCAGGACGTTGCGCGTGCAATAAAGATGCAGTGCACGTTGCATCGACGACGATCCGTTGTGCGAGCGGTAAATGTAATCCAGCAGGTCGTGAACGGTGATGACATAGGGGCAGGGTAAAAACTGCGGCGTTCCGACCAGATGGGGGATGTGCACCAAGTCGCAGCGATTCTGCTTCACGATGCGGCGGAACTCGAAGTATCCCGCCAGGGATTTCGGTTTTTTCGTAAAGGGCACGGCGTGGAAGTTCGGTGGCAGAGCACCCAACTCCTGCACGCGCTGAGGATCGCCGATTAAGAAGTACTCGTTTTCGTGGTCAAGCCGCAATAACGTCCGGGCGACGTTTCGGATGTACGTGCCGACACCGAAGTCCGTGATGTTCCGAATGTCGAAGGCGATTCTCACGCTTGCATTGTACGGGAACCGCTGGCCCCAACCAATACGTTTCGCTACCTAGGAGAGCAGGCGAGCATCCCCGGGGTTTGTACTTCGCCCTTGTTTTGGCTAGTATGTACCGATCACGGGACGGGCCCCAGGAGGGTTCATGAATCGAAGGGATTTTCTGATCCGTTCAGCTTCACTCGCAGCAGCAGGTTGTCTGGCGTCACGTCTGGCGGAGCTTCCTGCCTTAGGCGCGCAGAAGTTCTCGGCCGCCGACGTTGTGACTCTGGGAAAGACCGGCATCAAGACGAGTCGCTTGGCAATGGGCACCGGCACGAACGGCTGGAACCATCACTCGAATCAGACGAGCCTCGGCATCAAGGGTCTCTCCGATCTGATGCTAAACGGTTATGACCGCGGATTGCGCTTCTTCGAGGGTGCCGACGCATATGGAAGTCACGCCCATATGGCCGAAGCGCTCAAGCATGTCCAGCGCGACAAGGTGACCGTCCTGACCAAAACGCTTTCGCGCGACCCTAAGTCGGTCCGTGCCGACCTTGATCGTTTCAGACGCGAGCTCGGCACCGACTACATTGACGTCGTGCTCATGCACTTCATCACCGAGGGCGACTGGACCGATAGGTTCCGTGGCGTAATGGACGTCCTTTCCGAAGCCAAGATGAAGGGGATCATCCGCGCTCATGGCTGTTCCTGCCACAGCATCGAAGCGCTGCGGGCGGCGGCCAAATCGCCCTGGGTGGAAGTCGACCTCGTACGCATTAACCCGGCAGGCGTCGCGATGGACGCTTCTCCCGAGACCGTGGTCAGCGTTATGAAGGAAATGAAGGCCGCCGGAAAGGGCCTGATCGGAATGAAGATTCTCGGCGCGGGCAAGCTGCGCAATCGTCAAGACGAAGCCTTACGCTACGCCCTCGGCCTTGGCCTGCTCGATGCCTTCACCATCGGCGCCGAAAACAAAAATGAACAGGAAGACCTGCTGCGCAGGATCGCAACGGTATAGTCACACAGAACTTTGCTAGGCACGGCGAGCTAGGCAGTTGTCGCGTGCGCAAAGTTCCCGTCCGACAACACGACCGAGGTCTCGATCTGACGCTCGGGTATCGTCCAGTACTTCCTGAGTAGGCGGTTCTTTTCCTCGGTGTCAACCTGGCGGAAGCCGTGCTTCTCGTAAAACTCTATCGCCCAGATCGCATCCGCCCAGGCGCCGATCAACACAGGCCCACGCGCAAGCAGGCGCAGCTTTGAAAGCAACTTCGCACCTATACCTTGTTTCTGGTAAGCCGTTCGCACGTAAGCGTGGCGGATGAGGGTGACATCCTGCACGTGTTGAATGCCCATGACGGCCACGAGCGTTCCGCCTTCTTCGTATCCCCAGAACTCGACGCCGTCTTCGATCTGTTGGCGCAGCTCTTCTCGTGACATGTAGGGTTCGGTCCAGCGATCGGCAGGTATGACGCCGCGATAAGCCTGCGCGCCGTCATTGATGATCGTCCAGATAGTTTCGAAGTCGCTGTCCTCGCAGCGTCCGATCATGGGGGTAACCCCTTCTTGCAGTTACAACGAATATTTCTGATTTTCGATTTCTGATTTCCGATTGACAGTGCTCCAAATCAGAAATCAGAAATCAACAATCAGAAATGCTTTTACGCTTTCGCTCCAGCCGCATTCTTGTCTCGTCGTCCCTTGTAAAGCGGGAAGACTTCGGCGAGTTCAAAGACCTGCTTGCGGATGCGAGCGAGGCGGTCGGGTTCGCTGCGGTGATCAAGCGCATCGGCGATCCAGTTGCCGATCTGGCGGAACTCGGGTTCCTTCATGCCGCGCGTCGTACACGCAGGCGAACCGAGGCGAATGCCGCTCGGCTTCATCGGCGGATTGGTGTCGAAGGGGATCGTGTTCTTGTTGACCGTAATGCCGGCTTCGCCCAGCGCCTTCTCGGCTTCGCTGCCCAGCATGCCCTTGGCGAACACGTCGATCAGCATCAGGTGCGTGTCGGTTCCGCCCGACACAACGCGGAAGCCGTTCTTCGCCAGCGT
Source organism: Acidobacteriota bacterium (assembly GCA_023410055.1). Lineage (GTDB taxonomy): Bacteria > Acidobacteriota > Terriglobia > Terriglobales > Acidobacteriaceae > JAEZPW01. Next base: position 24,524 of record JAEYQK010000028.1, on the reverse strand, counting down.
GTCCGCAAGTGCCTGCGCATTCTTCACGATTTGCGCGGCGTAGTCCTTGAAGCTTGGCTGCATCGCTTCCAGGAAGCACACGGCCTTGGCGGCGATGATGTGAACCAGCGGTCCACCCTGATCGCCAGGGAACACGACCTTGTCCACGTCCTTCGCAAACTGCTCTTTGCACAGGATCATTCCGGCGCGTGGTCCGCGCAGAGTCTTGTGCGTCGTGGTCGTGACGATGTGCGCGTGCGGCACCGGTGACGGATGCACGCCACCAGCAACGAGTCCGGCGAAGTGCGCCATGTCGACCATATAGAGCGCGCCGGCCTTATCGGCGATCTGACGCATGCGGGCAAAGTCGATGATGCGCGGATACGCGCTGCCGCCACCCACGATGATTTTCGGATGGTGCTCCATGGCGAGGCGCTCGATTTCGTCGTAGTCGAGGGTCTCGGTATCCTTGGTTACGCCGTAAGGAACGATCTTGTAGGTCTTGCCCGAGAAGTTGAGCGGATGCCCATGGGTGAGGTGACCACCGTGCGCAAGGTTCAGCCCGAGGATCGTGTCGCCCGGCTTGAGCACGGCTTCGTAGGCTTCCATGTTGGCGGTCGAGCCAGAGTGGGGCTGAACGTTGGCGTGGTCGGCGCCGAACAACTTCTTCGCACGGTCGCGCGCGAGGTTTTCGACAACGTCGGTGAACACGCAACCACCGTAATAGCGCTTACCGGGATAGCCCTCGGCATACTTGTTCGTGAACACGGAGCCCATCGCTTCAAGCACAGCCTCGCTGACAAAATTCTCGGAGGCGATCAGTTCAAGTCCCTCATGCTGGCGGCGCTCTTCATTGGCTATCGCCAGTGCAACTTCGGGATCGACTTCGGACAAGGGTAGAGACATTCGGTTGTTCTGCATCATGAGCTCCAAGCAAGATTTACGCCGATAGTTAGCCGATGGATAAATGATACAACTTGGGAGGGAACTTGCGATGTGATGTGGCAGAAGTTTTACGAGCCTGACTCGTTGCTAAATTCCAGCGGAATCTGGCCGATCCTCCGCAATTCCTTGACCTCGCCGCTCGAATGCTTGAATGAAATGAAGAACACCTTGGGCTTGCCTTTAATGCCGGTCTTCACCGTTCCTACGGCGACAAACAGGGTCGCCGTCTCGCCGTGCTCGTTCGTCACGTCCGCCTCTACGCAGATTGGCGGATCGTTTACATCTCGGTTCGCTGGATCACCCGTCTGCTCGCCACAATCGTTCACTTCCCATGTGATCCTCGCGCCGGTGCCGGACTGCGTTTTCAGGTAGTACTCAAGCGTTACCTTCTGCATGCCCGGCTGAAGCTGCGAGACCATCGTGTTCTTAACGCGCGCGATTGCTTCCTGGCTGTTGAAAGCAGGCTTCTGCGGGGACGTCTGCGACATCGCAACAGCGGCACAGAGAATGACGAACTGGATCGTGAACTTCTTAATCATCGCGTCTCGCGGCGGCGGTGCCCCGTTCAAGCCCGCCTTTGGCTTGAGCGGGGTGAAAACATCAGTGACAGGGTGCCGCACCCTTCCCGAAGGGGTGCGAAGTAAAGACTACTTATTAGCCCGTTCTTCTTCGCTCTCGATGGCCATTATCTTGTCGACGCGCTTCTGGTGGCGTCCGCCGGCAAACTCGGTCTTCACGAACGTATCGACCAGCTTGAGGGCCTGCTCTTCATCCACAACACGCGCGCCGAGGGTCAAGATGTTGCCGTTGTTGTGTTCGCGCAGCATCTGCGCTTCGAATTCGGACGTCACGTTGGCAGCGCGAATGCCGTGTATCTTGTTGGCCGCGAGCGCCATACCAATGCCAGTTCCGCAGACGAGAACGCCAAGCTCGGCCTTCTTGCTGACGATCTCCTCGCCCACTTTGCGAGCAAAGTCGGGATAGTCGACCGAGTCAAGAGAGCTGGTTCCGTTGTCATCCACCTGGTGCCCAGCGGCGATCAGGTGTTGCTTTACTTTTTCCTTAAGTTCGAATCCGGCGTGGTCCGCCCCGATGGCAATTTTCATACGCTCATTGTAAATGCGAGGAGCAGATTCGTTAACCTACATCCACGGCGCACATCTTGCCTTGGACAGCGCGACGACAACCTTCCTTCCTGGCGAGCAGCAAGCTCAGCAGAGGATTTCCGCGCCACGCGCCTCACTCGTTAAAAAGTTGGCGGCGCGCCGACTCGCATATTGCTGCTACGGCCGGGTGTTTGATCTTGCGTTCGCTGGAAATTGCGTAAAACCTGAGCTTCACGTCATCTGATGAACCGAGCTGGACAAGCCTATGCTGCTTACGCAGCTCGTTGACGAACACCGACGGTACCGGAAATGCCGCCGAACCCGATTGCGCGAACGCTTGCAGCAGAGCGTAGTCCTCGAATTCTCCAACGATCTGCGGGTACACGTTCTTTGCGCTGAACCAATATTGCAGGTCCCGGCCCAGAGTAGTGTTGTCCGTAGGAAGCAGCATGGGGATGCCGGAAAGACATTCGGGAAATTCCTGTTTCGTCCGCTTGAACCCACGCCCCATACCGACAAAGGTGACGCCGGATTCGCCCAGCAAGTGATTGAAGGCCCGCGGGCTTCGGTCAGGATCGGCCGGCGAATCCGATAGTACGACATCGAGTTCCAGTGACGCGAGCTTGGCGACAAGCTGGTCCGAGCTCGCCTCACGGCAGACGATCCGCACCGACTCGCGCAGCTTTAGCGCAGGCTCAATCAGCCATTGCGCGATCATTTTCGGGAGGACGTCGGCCACACCGATGTCGATGCGTATTGGACGACCCGTCGGCCGGTTCCGCACCGTGTCCAGCAACTCCCTGCCGAGAGAGAAGATGTCTTCGGCGTAGTCGTAAACGATGCGGCCCATGTTGGTCATCACCAGGGTTCGGCCGGACCTCGCAAACAGGGGTTCTCCCAGAAAGCCTTCCAGTTCCTTGATCTGCGCGCTCACGGCAGGGCTTGATACTTGAAGCTCACGAGCAGCGCCGGATATCCCGCCACTCCGAACCACGCGCCAGAAGTAATAGAGGTGATGGTAATTAAGCCATTCCATTGCACACTTAACCAGATCTTAACGATAACGACATTATTATGTCATTTTCTTAAGTCTCACGTGGAGTTAAGTTCGGCTTGGGAGCGAATGATATGCGCGTCGAACTGAAGCTGCATCACGTAAATTCGGACGAATTCATTCTCAACTACATCGAACGCCGGTTGAGCTTCGGTTTCAGCCGCTTCGGCGACCGGATCGGCACGGTAACCACAAGAATAGGCGAATCTGAAGATGCCCATTCCCCCGGAGTCACATGCCGGATGATCGCCGACCTGCATCCATTTGGGACGGTAATGACGGAGGCCACCGATGCAGACGTTTACACAGCGATAGACCGCTGTGCAGGCCGGCTCGCCCGGCGCTGCGAGTCGAAATGCGCTCGCCCGCGCACCGATAACCGCACGACCATTCGAATTCCCCGCTCGGCTTGATAACGCCGGGTAGCAGGACCAAAGAAAGGAAGAAGTGGCGATGAGCACGCAGCCGAACGTCTTGATAACCGACACCGACGTACGTCAGTTGAGACAAATGTTGGCGCACGTTGTTCCGAATGAGCGCGATGTCCCTCAATGGAGGGCCCTCGAAGAGGAAATTGAGCGTGCGCGAATCGTGCCCACCGACCAAATCCCGCCGGATGTGGTCACGATGCAATCGCGAGTTCGCATCGTTGACATGCGAACCGGGGAACAGTTGGTCTACCAGATCGTGTATCCCCATGAAGCGAATTACGCGGAAAAGAAGATCTCTGTGCTTGCGCCGATTGGGACCGCTGTACTCGGCTATCGCGCAGGGACTGAGATCGACTGGACAGTACCCTCTGGCACCCGAAGACTCAGGATCGAAGCCGTCGAGCATCAACCGAAATCTCCCACAAAACGATTTGCGGCCTGAGTGAGTTCGCGACCAGGCCATGGGCGGCCAAACCAGGCCGCCCGTTTTATATTCATGCCTCCGCAGTGCCCCTTCTCGACCACCACCTACAATGCGTTTGTTCTGATCCTTGCTTTCGAACGCTAGTGTTGAAGTCTCGGCAGAGATATTCGCATAAAAAAGCCGGATGCAGTTTTGCATCCGGCCCGCCCTTTGCGACCAATTCCCTAAGGCCCTTCATTGCTCCCGGATAACCGGGACAGCAGGCCGATTCTGCACTGCCTTAGCATTGACCACCAGCTTCGCCGGCATCAGCTCGGGACCCTCCCAGCCGTCTTTCACTGCCTCGATGCGAATCTCTCCGGGGCGCTTAGTCGACTGCACGATCACTTGAGCCAGGCCGTTGAACAGCGAACGCTTTGGCTCCTTGTCGCTCTCCTGGCAATTCGGATCGCCGTTGCCCACGCCGAGGAGCGTGCCGACACCGGAAATTTTGAAGGCGATCTTGTTGTTCGCGGTCGGCACTGGCCGACCTTCTTTGTCGAGCGCCTCGACTTTGAGGATCGCTATGTCCTCGCCATCAGCGCTGATTTCGGTACGGTCGGCCGTCAACTTGATCGCGACAGTCTGTCCCGTCGTTTCGCGTTTCTCGGTGAGGACCACCTTGCCATTCTTCGAGCCACGGGCCTCAATCACGCCCGGCTCGTACTTCACTTTCCAGGCAACGTGTCCGAACTGCGGGACCTTTTGACTGCCTAGGCTCTTGCCGTTCAGGAACAACTCCACTTCATCGAGATTCGAATAAGCCCACACGGCAATTTCAATTCCCTCGCGTCCCTGCCAATTCCAGTGCGGGAACAGGTGCAGCGACGGCTCGTCCTTCCACCACGCTGTGTAGTAGTAGAAGTAGTCCTTCGGGAAGCCGCACATGTCGACGATGCCGAACTGTGAATTGATCGAAGGCCAGCCGTATGGCGTCGGTTCGCCCCGATAATCGAAGCCTGTCCAGGCGAAGCCGCCCGTGGCCCAATCGCGCGTGGCATAAAACTTCCACCACTCTTCCGGCGATTCGCCCCACGGCACCACGCCGTCGTAGCTGCTGACGGTGTTACGCATCGGATCGCTCGCGTATTCGCCGCGCGTGCTGATCGCGCTCGAGGTCTCGGATCCGAAAATCGGGCGCTTCGGATACTTCTTGTGGAATCCATCGGGGAATCCGAGCTGGTAGTTGAAGCCTATGATGTCGAACGCTTCCGACACGCCTTTCTCGTTGTTGCCATTGACCGCGCCTGTCACGACACGCGTCGGATCAAGTTCGTGGCACAAACGCACCATGCTGGCAGCAATCTTGGCTCCCTGGTCGGCCATGGCGTCTTGCAGCAGCCACTCCTCATTTCCTACCGACCAGAGAATGATGGACGGCGAATTGCGGAAGCGCTTCACCATCAGCTCGAGTTGCTTCATGCCCTCGGGATTCGAGCTCATCTGGCGCGTCTCGCACATCATCATCATGCCCATGCGGTCGCAGGCTTCGACCCACTCGGGCGTCGGCTGGTTGTGCGAGGTGCGAACGGCGTTGCATCCCATCTCGCGCATAATGGCGAGCCGGAACCACTGCAGGCGATCGGGCAATGCCGCGCCCACACCGGCGTGATCATGGTGGTTACACGTGCCTTTGATCTTCAGAGGCTTGCCGTTCAGGAGGAAGCCTTTGTCTGCGTCGAATACCACAGTACGCACGCCGAACGAAACGCGCTCCGCATCGCTGACCTTGCCATCCGATTCAACGGTCACAATCGCCGAGTAGAGGTTAGGGTCATCTACCGACCACAGTGCCGGATTCGCAATCTTCGCAGTGGCGCTATAGCTGGCCGATCCGTCAACGGCGATCGTCTGCGCCGGTGCCACCGCTGTCGCAACGGTCGCCCCTTTGGCGTCGAGAATTTTCCAGCTCACCTTGGCGTTTGCGGCCTGCTTGCCTTCGTTCTGCACCAGAGTCGAGAGTGACAGCGTGGCCGAATTGCCGTTCAACGTCGTGCGAACCACGCTTTCCCACTTCCCGAGATGGACTGCCTCAGTCTTGGTAAGCCAGACGTGACGATAGATTCCGGCGCCCTCGTAGAACCAGCCGTCGCCGAAGCTTGCATCGGCGCGAACTACGATGTAATTGCGACCGCCGTAAACCAAGAAGTCACTGATATCGAATCGGAACGGTGTGTACCCGTGATCGTTGCGACCGATGAAAGCGCCGTTCACAAAGACCAGCGTATCCCTTAGCGCTCCATCGAACTCAATCCAGATACGGCGCCCCTGGTCGGTTGCCGGGATATCGAACGCACGGCGATACCAACCCACGCTGGTCTCCGGATAACGGCGGCCGAGCGGTTTGAAGCCGTGCGAATTCAATTCTTGATCGCGCACAAAGGGCAACTCCGGCGCCCAGTCGTGAGGAAGATTAACCGGCCGCCACTTGGAATCGTCAAAGTCGGCCTTCGCAAACTTGAACTCGCCAGTTTTGGCGAAGTCACCCTGGCCGAAGCCATATCCCAGATCCTTCGCCGGATCGGTGCCATGGCCGAAAGTGAATTTCCATCCGAAGTCAAATAGGAGTTGCTCGCGAGGAGCCAGTGCGGGAATGGCCGCTGCGGATCCGCCCAGCATATCTGAGAGCATTGCTACGTTGCGCGCCCATCCTGAGCGTTCCAAAAGACAAGTAGCAGAGAGAGCCAATCCCGAACCGAGCAGATTACGGCGAGTAATAGTCATGCGAGTCTCCTGTGATCGGTACAACGACCGACTTAACGGCATTCACTGCGAATTAAAGCTCGGGATGTGAGAATCAACCGGGCCAAAATACGCTCAAATACCTTTAAGTAATCGATTCCTGAGCACGAATCATAAAGACCGCCGCAACGACGCGCAATGGCAATCTTCGCAACTGTGACGGTCGGTATACCTAAAAAAGGGGGGACCTTTCGGCCCCCCGGAAGTACAGCAATTTACAGTGACAGTTACTACAGTGTTGCCTTCACGTGCGGCGTGCTGCCCAAGGGCTGTCCGCCACCAACGCTGATCTCCGCTTTCGATTTCGGAAGATCATCGGAAGCAAGCGTGAAGCTTACCTTCTGGCTCTCTCCTGCACGAAGGTGGATGCGCTTGAAGCCTCGGAGCTGCCGGACTTCTCCGCCCTTACCGCCGGCAACGTACAACTGAACAACCTCTTCGCCATCGCGCGATGAAGTGTTCTTCACGGTGGCTTGGACTTCAGCGCCCTTCGCGGTGCGCTTTGCCGTAAGGCCCGAGTATTCAAACGTCGAATAGCTCAGTCCGTAGCCAAAGCTATAAAGAGGATCGCCCTTGAAGTAGCGATAAGTGCGGTCCTTCATTGAGTAGTCAGTGAATTCGGGAAGTTGCGAATCGCCCTTGTAGAACGTCACCGGGAGACGGCCAGCGGGATTGTTAACTCCTGCCAGCGTCTGGGCTACTGCCGTTCCGGCTTCTTCACCGCCGTACCATGCTTCGAGCATTGCCTTCGCATGTTCCGCAGCATAGTTCGCGCTAATTGCGCTACCGCCAGTCAGTACAACGATGACCGGTTTGCCGGTTTCGATGACGGACTTAACCAACTTCTCCTGAGGTTCAGGAAGTTCAATCGTGCTTCGGTCATGACCTTCGCCTTCGAGTTGCCCATTGACACCGACGAAGACGATTGCCACATCGGAGTCCTTTGCGACCTTCTCAGCTTCAGCAAGAAGCACGTCAGCCGGTGGAATCCAGCTGAACTCGGCGCTGCCGCCAGGAGCGTTCTGGACGAGTTCGATTTTGACGGCGTACTTGCGTCCGCCTTCGAACGGCACTCTCACTTGCGGATTTCGCCATCCGCCCGGTCCCAATCCCGGGAATATCCCATCGTTGGGCGGAGGAGCAACGGCGCCCGCTGGGCGAGCAGTGGTGCCAGCTTGTGCCGCAGGAGCAGGGCTGGCGGTTGGCGCCGGCGCTGCGGGAGCCGCGGGCGGCTGAGGAGGACGCATCGGAGGCCGTGGAATCTGCAACTCCTTGTCGTCGATAAAGAACCGAACCTTGCCGTCTCGGTTCCACATACCCGTGCGAGCGATGAGTCCGTACTCGCCCGACGCCGGCGGCGTCAGCGTGCCGGTCCAGCGCACGGAATACTTGCCGCTTCCAACGGCTGCAACAATCGCAGGGTCTTCCATGCCCATGTCGAAGTTAACTCGAGACTCGACGCGTCGAAGCTTCGGCTCTCCCTGGAAATCGGGATTATCGAAGTACTCGGCGAGAATTCCCTGTGCTCCGTCCGGAGCCGTGAGAACAGAAGAGTTCACGAGGGCCATGTTGGTGGACGTATAAGTCGCACCCAGCGCGTAGCGAACGTCAGCATTCGCGAACTGGCTCTTGATACCTTCGAGCGGCGTTACCTGCTTCGACGAGATGCCGTTGTAGTTTCCAAGCAACCCGACCGGATCGTCAGCCGAAGGACCGATCACGGCGATCTTCTTGACTGAATCCTTGAGCGGCAGAATCCCGCCGTCGTTCTTTAGGAGCACCATCGACTTCTTTGCGGCTTCGAGCGCCAGCTGCCGGTGCTCGTTCGAATCGTTCTCGGAGAACGGGATCTTGTTGAACGGAACCATCTCCGCCGGGTCGAACATACCCAGTTTGAATCGCGCTGTGAAGAGCCGTACTAGCGCACGATCAAGTTCGGATTCCTTTATGTTTCCCGCTTTTACTTCGTCGACCAGGGTTTTATATTCTTCGCCGCAAGTCAGGTCCGTACCCGCTTTCACGGCAGCGACCGATGCTGCTCCCTGTGTGGGCGAATACTTGTGATTGCGGAAAATGTCGCCGATTGCACCGCAATCGCTGACCACGTAGCCTTTGAATCCCCACTGATCGCGCAGACGCTTCTGCAACAGATCGGTGCTCGCGCAACCGGGTGCACCTTCAACGCGGTTGTACACGCACATGATCGACTCTGCCTTTGCTTCCATGACCGTAGCGCGGAAAGCCGGCAGATAAGTATTGAGCTTGTCGTATTCGCTCGACTTCGCGTCGAAAGTGTGGCGCAGTGGTTCCGGTCCGCTGTGAACCGCGTAGTGCTTAGGAGTAGCGACCACCTTCAGATAGCGAGGGTCGTTCCCCTGCAGGCCTTTCACGAACTCGACGCCCATGCGGCTGGTCAGATACGGATCTTCTCCGTAGGTCTCCTGACCACGTCCCCAACGGGGATCGCGGAAAATATTGATGTTAGGCGACCAATACGTCAGCCCTGCCGTGCGGCCCGGAATGACTCCTTTTTCCTCGGGCAGAGGGTGCCGATGGGCCTCGTTATATTTCGCGCGCGCCTCAGTCGAAATTGTGTCGGCGATGCGGGACATTAGCTCCGTATCCCAAGTTGCGCCGATTCCGATGGCCTGCGGGAAAACGGTCGCGCGTCCTTGCGCTACACCGTGCAGAGCCTCGTTCCACCAATTGTAGACAGGGATGTTAAGGCGCGGGATCGCCGGAGCAGTGCTCTGCATCTGGAGCACCTTCTCTTCCAGCGTCATTCTCGAAACGATGTCCTTCGCTCGAGCTTCCGGAGGCAGTTTGGGGTCAAGATAAGGAGCGTTGCTCGCCTGCTGAGCGAACGACGTGCCTAGAGCTATCACCAAGAAAGCAATCAGTAGTCGTGTGTATCTCAAAATAGCATCTCCTTGAAGAATCGTTGCCGTTACTCAGGCAGCGTCTTCGTCCCTTTCACTTGAAACGTTCCCGCGACGGTCGGCGCGCCTGTATCCGGCTGACCGCCACCGATTGATACCGAATAGTTCCCCTCGGCAACAATCGGATCGCCGGCTTCGCTGATCATGCTCAGATCGCGATCCTTCAGCTCGAAGCGCACCTTCTGCGATTCGCCCGCTTTCAGGTGAATGCGCTGGAAGGCGCGTAGAGCGCGCAGTGGAGCTCCATTCACCTTGGGGAAACTGAGGTAGACCTGCGCCACTTCATCGCCGTCGACCTTGCCGGTATTCGTCACCGTCACTTCCGCGGCGACGGGCATGCCAGCGGCGGTCGCCTTCTTCGGAAGCACCAGATTGCTGTAAGAGAATGTTGTGTAGCTCAGGCCGTAGCCAAACGGATACAGCGGCTTGCCTTCGAAGTAGCGATACGTACGACCTTTCATCGCGTAGTCTTCGAACGGCGGCAGTTGTTCGACTCCGGTATAGAACGTGACCGGCAAGCGTCCGGCCGGATTGTTCTTTCCCGAAAGCGTTTCTGCAACCGCCGCTCCGCCTTCTTCGCCCGGATAGAACGCGTCGAGTACCGCGTTCGCCAGCTTCGACTCTTTGTTGATGGCCAGCGCGCTTCCGTTCGTCAGAACCAACACCAGCGGCTTGCCGGTCTTTGCCAATGCTTCGACAAGCTCCTGCTCCGCCTTGGGGAGATCGAGCGTGGTGCGGTCGCCGCCCTTGAACCCAGGCTCGTCCACCGCCATCTCTTCGCCTTCAAGCTGACTGGTGATGCCCACGACGGCGACGACGACATCCGCGTTCTTCGCAGCTTCGACCGCCTGCTGTAAGCGCTCCGGTTGCGGCCTGGTCCACATTAGTTGGGCGCGTTTCTTGCCGTTGTCGAGCAACGTGTATTCAACTTCAATCTCCTCTGGCTTTCCGGCCTCGAAGTAGATACGACCCAGTCGTACCAGCGTGGGATCCCAACCGGGCGTGCCTGCCACTTCTTTGCCGTTAAGACGCACGGAACCTGTGCCCTGCGACTCAATGCCAAGGTTGTAGTAGCCAGTCTCGGGGACGGTCAATCGGCCGTTCCACTTGATTGAAACCAGCCGTCCTTTGGACTGTTCCCTCGGCTCCGGCAACTCGTCGGCATTCACCACGTCGGCAAATCCAGCGTCGATAGATGAGAAACTCGTGCTCTTGTCCGCGGATTCGACTGCGTAACGATAGGTCACGCGCAATCCGTTTTGTTCCGGAGTGCGGAACGCCTCAGCCGGAACCGGCTCCGTGCGCTGCTCAAGGAAGGTGGTTCCGGGCGCGAAGCTAACGTTCTGCCTACCGAACTCCTCGTTCATTCCATCCAGGATGGAAACCGTGCGGCTTGGCTTTCCGTTGTAGTTGCCCCACAAGACTTTGGTCTGCTCAGCCAGCGGGCCGACTAAGGCAATCTTCTTGCCTTTTGCGATGGGCAGCACTCCGTCGTTCTTGAGCAGCACCATCGTCTGATTGGCAATCTTGCGCGCCAAGGCGCGGTGCTCAGGACTATCAAGAAGGTTTTCGTCAATCTTGTTGTACGAGACCATCTCGGGCGGATCGAACATGCCGAGCTTGATTCGTGCGGTGAACAGGCGAACCAGAGCGCGATCGAGCTCGCTTTCTTTCAGGAAGCCTTGCTGAACGGCGTCGATGTAGGAGTGATAGTCGCTGTCATCCTTCTGCTTCTGGTAGGTATTGCATTCGTTGTCCATGCCGCGCTGGACGGCAACGGCCGAGCCTTCGGCACGCGTCTTCACGTATTGATGGTCACGTGAAATGTTGATCACCGCGTCGCAGTCGGATACGACGTAGCCTTTGAATCCCCACTTTCCGCGCAACTGGTCTTCGAGCAGGAAACGATTTGCGCAGGCTGGCTCGCCATTGATGCTGTTGTAAGCGCACATCACGGAACCCGCTTTCGCTTCGGTCACGGCCGCGCGGAACGCAGGCAGGTAGGTATCGAGTTGGTCGTGCTTGCTTACGTTGAAGTTGTCGCGATGGCGCGACGGCTCCGGTCCGCTGTGCACCGCATAATGCTTCGGCGTGGAGATCGCCATGTAGTACTTCGGATCGTTTCCCTGGAGGCCGGTAACATATGCCACGGCCATACGGCCAGAAAGGAAAGGATCTTCGCCGTAGGTTTCTTGTCCACGGCCCCAGCGCGGATCGCGGAAGATGTTCACGTTCGGCGCCCAGAAGTCCAGGCCTTCGAGCATGTTGCTGTGCCCGTCGCGGACGGCACGCGCATGCTTGATGCGGCCTTCAATGCCGATGACGTGCGCCATGTCCTGAATGACCGACGGATTGAAGGTCGCGGCGAGGGCGATCGGTTCGGGGAACTGCGTGATGCCGTTCGTTACGACGCCGTGTAGGGCTTCATTCCACCAGTCGTATGCCGGCACACCAAGGCGCGGAATGGCACGCGACTGATTCACCATCTGCGACGCCTTTTCTTCTAGCGTCATTTGCGAAACGAGATCTGCGGCACGCACTTCCGGCGCCAGCTTGGGATCTTTGAAGCGGGCCAGATTGGCTTGCGCGACCAACTGGGCGGTAACGCCTGCGATCATCATTACTAGAAGGCAAAGATTTAGGCGACGCATTTGTCCTCTCATCATCGGGCTAAGAATCAGCATTGCTATGTTAGGCCATTCTGCTTTCTTTTCGCAGTCAGAAACGGTCCCTAACATTGAATTAGGCTCCCTTCCGTTACTTGCCAAGGTCCGAACTTGTCGCTATTCGGCCTGGTAAAGTCTGGCCACCTCCGCGTCGTTCAACGTCCGGTTGTAGATCCTGATCTCTCCGACATCGCCGTTGAAGAAGATGCCGTCATCTCGTTGAACGCCGATCAGCAAAGGCCCCGCACTTGCAGCCCAGTTGGGAATCCCGTAGAACTCCTTCACGAATTTTCCGTCCTGATAGAGTCTTAACGTCCCGAGCATTTGGTCGAATACGGATACGACGTGCACCCATGTGTTCGCTGGAATACCGTTTCCGTTCGTCCAGCAATCGGTCCAGCGAGCGACGAGAATGGTGGCCCCCCACTGGGAGTCTGGCGACGCGCCGAATCCCAATCTCCACTTCGAACCCCATCCGGCACCGCGCGGCTGAGAAATCCATCCAGCATAGGCAGTCGGTACGCGGGGACGAATCCATGTGCTGACCGTCAGCGACCCGCTCGCCTGCAGGGCAGCGTTACCGGTCTCGCTAATGAAGCTTGCCTTGCCGTCGAAGGTATATGCTTTGTTCTCCTTGCCATGACGGTCGGTGGTTGGCACAGCGCCTTGAGCTTTGAACTGCGCTTCCGGAGCGGCGAGGTCTCGCAGACCTCCGTCCATCACGATATGGGCCGCCAGTCCGGCCTTCAGGTCGATTGCCGAGCCGTAATTGTTCAGGGCGTCGTCTTTCTTCACCTCCGATGGGAATCCGGGCAATCCGAGAAGGGCTGCGGCGTCGTCCTTACGACCACTGGCTTCCAGATAGGCCAGCAGGTTCTTGAGATCAAGAGGATCGAATCGGAAGTAAGGAGCGTATTGTCCACGAAGGCTCGCCCACAGACCGGGAAGCTCTGCTTTACCTGATCCTGCAAGCGAATCAAGAAGTGGACGCGCTGCAGAAAGCGGCGGAGCGCCTAAGGCGTTCGGGGGCATGTAGGAGTTTCCGAAACGACGTGTCCACGCGCGCTCGCGCCGCTGCTTTTCGGTGAGGTACTTGGCGGCGCCGTTCGGGTCTATCGGGTCTGCTTCACCAAGCAATTCCAATCCGCGGTACATGGCTTTCAGTCCGCCCGAGAGATGTGTCTCACCAGGAAAGTACTCATAGTGGAAACTCAACGTGGGTTGTGCACTTTCTTCAATCGTCTTGGCAAGACGAGTCGCTCCAAGTGCGATAGCGGCTTCCTCATCCCCCATGCTCACGAATAGAAAGTGGGGGGCAAAGCCTGGCTTGGAGAGAGCGCGAGCGACATGGAGTTGTAAACGGTCGTCTCCCGATGCTGGGCTGACTATTACGTATCCCTGAAAAGCCTCGGGTCGCTTGGCCAATGCATACGTCAGAAAGAGCCCAGCTTGGGAGCCTCCAAAAATCGTCCTGTAACCGGAGATGGAATACTTCTGTTCCAGGTAGGGCAGGAGTTCATCGCAGAGGAAATTCAGAAATCGCGCCGTGGCATCGTGACTCGCCAATTCGTTGCCCTCGAAGCCCGGGTTCATATCCCGCCCGCGATTCGTATTTACCACGCCAACGATTGCCATTGGTGGCAGGCGTCCGGCGGAGGTCAAGTGCTTGGCGATTGTGGTGGCCTGTTGAAACGAGTATTCGGCATCGAGCATCACCAGAACGGGCACCTTGTTGCCTTGAGGGACGTCCGGCATTTGGACCATAATCGGGCGCTTTTCCCCAAGTATCTTCGAGTCAACGTAATCCTTATGCCCGATGACAACCGCTGGCTCCGACTGTGCGGCGCAGATGCAACTTCCAAGAACGATCAGGCTGAGTAGGACAAACAGTACAGTCTTTAAATTGCTCACGACTGTTCCTCTTTACATTTGCTGTTTTGGTCCATTGGACAGTCAAGAATCAGGCCCGAACATCACCATTGCATAGGTCAGAAACGGTTCCTAACCGTTAGGAAGGCACTAAGTCTTTTGTTTGCTCCAGTTATGCTGAAACCCACTAGATCAGGCAACCGGCGCGACTGCTATAATCTGGGGCATTATGGGACCTCATAAAGACGGCCCGCACTTGGCAGACAGGCTGAGTGAGGCTCAGCAGCAGCAGGTCATGGGCGTGCTGGAAGCCTTGTTACGGTCCTCACTCTTCGCCAGTGCCCACCGCGGTCAGCTTTTCCTGCGCTACGTCGTCGAACAAGCTCTGAGAGGCAACAGGGACGATCTGAAGGAGCGCACGATTGGAGTTGCGGTCTTCGGTCGCGATCCCGAGTATTCGACGGGTGACGATGCCGTTGTACGGGTGCAAGCCGGAGATGTTCGCAAACGCCTGGAACGTTTCTTCTCGAAGCCCGAAGCGAGCCAGCTTCCGGTGGAAATCTCCCTTCCGCTTGGAACGTACTGCCCTGAATTCCTTTTTCGAGAGCCGGCAAGTTCGTCGAACGAACAGGCGCCGAATCACCCGGTCGCGCCTGAATCGCATACGCGAGATTCTTTACTAAGAACCGCCGGTTCGGCTGATCAGGAAGTTGCACATCCCAAGGAGCAGGAGAGTTCGGCCCGATCCTGGGCTCATTCGAAGCGAATAGTCGTATCTGCGATTGTGATCGTGCTGTGTCTCACGCCACTAGGTTGGTGGACGATGCACCGTCGCAACTCCAGCGCCTTTCAGGATTTCTGGGCGCCGATCACGCGCGCCCGGCAGCCTGTCCTTCTTTGCATCGCCAGGGCAGTTCCCTACTATCCATCTCGCCGATTCCTTATCGAACACGGTGCGACACGCTCGGGCGAGTTCCACACGGAATGGCAGAAAATGGGAAAACCGTTTAGCTTGCCTCCTGATGAACCGCTGCGCTGGGGCGATTTGGACGAGATGCAAGAATTTGGAGTGGCGACCGGCGACGTGTACTCGGCCGTGCAGTTGTCCCTCGCTTTCTCTCGCATGAATAAAGATAGTCAGCTTCGGGTGGGCAACGGCTATCAGTTTGAAGACCTGAGAAGTTCGCCCTCCGTGCTTGTCGGAGCATTCAACAATAAGTGGACGATGCTCATCGGCGCCAGCTTGCCCTATCGCTTCATCGAAGATGGTACCGGAATTGGTATCGAGGAGAGCGGCGGAACCAAACGCCAGTGGAGGTCCTCTAGCCTGGAAAGCAGACGCCAGCAGGACTACGCCATCGTCGCCAGACTGTTGAATACCGAAACTGGACAACCCGTCATAATCATCGGCGGCATCGGTGCCAGCGGTACCCAGGCCGCTACCGAGTTCGTTACCAACTCGCCCGAGTTAAAAACGGCTCTCGCCAATTTGCCGCAAGACTGGCAGAACCGCAACGTCGAATTCGTCATCAGCACGAAAGTCACAGATGGAGTAGCCGGTCCGCCTTCAGTCGTTGAATCTGCCGTCTGGTAATAACCGGATCTACAAATCGGGACATATTTCCCAGCCGGCGTTTCTGCTGTTCGGTGTACACTCTCTCCACAGCTTCGCCTACTAGAATTGAGTCCCGCGAGGGCGGTGCTGGTCTGTGCATCCATGAACCAGTACACCAACGAGTTCTCCCCGGCAGTCATACACAGCGCGAGACGCCGCATAGCGCTCCGCCTGCTTCCATTTGTCTGGTTTCTCTATATCATCGCGTTTCTCGACCGCGCCAATGTAGCCTATGCCGCGTTGGAGATGCCTCGCGATCTGGGATTCAGTGATCGCGTGTTTGGACTCGGCGCAGGAATCTTCTTCATCGGCTACTTCCTGCTTGAGATTCCCGGGGCCATCCTGGTCGAACGCTGGAGCGCGCGCAAGTGGATCGCCCGCATCATGATCTCGTGGGGACTCGTGACCGTCCTGGTTGGCTTCGTGCACACGGCAAACCAGTTCTATCTGACGCGTTTTCTGCTGGGAGCGGCGGAGGCGGGCTTCTATCCCGGCATCATCATCTATCTCACCCATTGGTTCACGCAGCAGGACCGCGCCAAGGCCGTCGCCCTGTTCATGACCGCCACGAGTTTCTCAAACGTTTTCGGCTCCCCATTGGCGGGACAGATTCTGAAAGTGCATTGGCTCGGACTCGCTGGATGGCGCTGGCTGTTCATCCTTGAAGGTGTGCCTGCGGTCATCTTTGGCGTAGTCACCATCTTCTATCTCACTGACTGGCCGCACCAAGCGTCGTGGCTGCCGAAACAGGAATGCGACTGGATCACCGCCGAAGTCGAGCAAGAGAAGCGTCGCAAGAATGCCCTGCAGCATTTCACGATATGGCAAGCACTGCGGAACCGCGACGTGTTGCTGCTGGCCGCGATTTACTTCATGGGAAGCACCGGCTTCTACGGCTTCGTCATGTGGCTTCCGACGATTCTGAAGCGCGCATCCGGTCTCTCTACGACGAACGTTACGCTGCTCTCATCCGTGGCCTACGCCGTGGCGTTGACGGCCGTGCTGCTCAATGGATGGCACTCCGACAAAACCCAGGAGCGCCGCTGGCATAGTGCGGTCTTGCTCTTCGGTGCTGGAGCCTTTCTGATTCTGATGATGGCCGCGGGATCGCACATCTGGCTGCAGTTCGCCTGCCTGGTCGCCTTCGGCGCGTGTATCCATTCGTACATGCCCAGCTTCTGGGCATTACCAACTAGCTTTCTTGGTGAATCCGCAGCGGCTGCTTCCGTAGGCTTCATCAATTCCGTCGGCGGTTTGGGCGGCTTCGTGGGGCCAGCGATTATCGGTTATCTGTCGTCTCGCACCAATTCATTTGTGTACGGATTCGTATGGCTGGTGGTCAATGTGTTCCTCGCGGGAATCCTGATACTCTGCCTGCGCAGGCACACAGCGGCACCGACAACGCCGGAACCGGCTCTGAAAGCGAAAGCCCACTCCGCGTAGCGCCGGACTCCAGTCCGGCACGTGCCGACCTGGAGGTCGGCGCTACAGAGACTGTTACGAAACGCGAATTGGAATCGGTAAGTGGAACAAGATGCTCGTTTCAGCCGCGCAGCGGCGTTAGTAGCTAGCCGGGGTGCGTAAGCCCCCGGTACAAAATGGGAAAGCCAAACGAGTCCCGCCAGGGACGACAGGGGGTAGTTGCGGCTGCGTGGTGAAGGACCACTGCTTCTTCTCCGTACCAGCCAAGGTGAGACTGTCCTTGACGAAACCAAAGTTGTAGGACAACATACAAGTTCCATGCCAGAGACTCTCACCCGCGTGTCGCGCGCCAGCGTGAAGAACCAGGTCTTCGAACAACTGCGCGACCGCATCACGGAGCGCACTTGGCCGCCCGGCACGAAGATTCCTTCAGAGAAAGCTCTCTCTGAATCGCTCGGAGTGAGCCGCGTTTCCGTCCGCGAAGCCTTGCAGATGCTCTCATCTCTCGGGCTGTTGGAAACCACGCACGGCGGCGGTACATACGTTCGCGAATACTCCGGCGATGTCTTTCTCAACCCGCTCCTTCCCATGCTCGCCCTCGACACACCCGACATCCTGCACGTCCTCGAATACAGGAAGATGGTCGAGAAGGGGATCGTGTCGTTAGTGGTCGACCGTGCGGGCAGCGCGGAGATCGACGAACTGGAATCCGCCTTTCAGGCCATGGTCGAACATAAGAACGACCCTCGCGCCTTCGCTCAAGCGGATCTCAGTTTCCATCTCGCATTGGCAAAAGCGACTGCGAACCCAGTTGTCATCAAGGTGAACGCGGTCATCACCGACATACTGAAAGTCTCGATGTATGGCATCGTCGATTCGCTCGGCACCAAAGACGGCCTGTACTATCACCGAAAAATTCTGGACGCGATCAAGGCTCGAAAAGGCTCCCGTGCGGAATCCCTCATGGCGGAGCACGTCGAGCGCACCATTCAGAGGTTGAAAGGCAAGAAGGTCGGAGCTCGAAAATCTCCGGCCGGGAGAAAAACGCGTGGCAAAGTCTGACGAGATTCAAAGGATACAGAAGATCGCCTGGAGACTTCGGGCGAACGTCGTGAACATGATCGGCGTCGGAAAGGCGGGGCACCTAGGTGGATCGTGCTCGCTCGCCGAGATCGTGGCGGCCCTGTATTTCGGAAGGATGCACTTCGATCCCCAAGCCGTGAAAGACCCAACTCGGGATCGCTTTCTTCTGAGCAAGGGACACTCGGTTCTCATTCAGTACGCGGCGTTAGTGGAGTTGGGCGTCATCCCGCGAGAAGAGATGAAGACCGTGAAGACCCTCGCGGGCAAGCTGCAAGGCCATCCCGACATGATGACCCCCGGCATGGAAGCCGTCACAGGATCTCTCGGTCAGGGACTTTCCATCGGCGTGGGCATGGCTCTCGCCCTGCGGCTCCAGAAGAGTCCTGCTCGCGTCTACGTCGTCATGGGCGACGGTGAACTCGCTGAAGGCCAGCTCTGGGAAGCCGCCATGGCCGCCTCACGTTTCCAGCTTGATTCGCTCACGGCCATCGTTGATTGCAACTGCATCCAGGCGACAGGACCGACCAAAGAAATCTTCGAGATCCCCAACATTGCCGATAAGTGGCGCGCCTTCGGTTGGAACACGCTGAGCATCGACGGCCACGACGTAGGGGCAATCCTAGATGCGCTTGATCAGGCGGCCGCAACGAAAGGCGCTCCGACCATGATCGTGGCCAATACCGTCAAAGGCAAAGGCGTTTCCTTCGCCGAAAACACCGCCACCTTCCACAATGCCCCGTTGACCCAGGAGCAATACGACCAGGCGCTCCTTGAATTTGCCGAAGCCGGAAGGAGGCTGCAATGACACCACCGAACCCGAGAAGTGCGTATGGCGCCAGCCTTGTCCGGCTGGGGAAAAAAGATTCGCGTGTCGTGGCCCTCGAAGCCGACTTGGGCAAAA
Organism: Acidobacteriota bacterium; assembly: GCA_023410055.1. Lineage (GTDB taxonomy): Bacteria > Acidobacteriota > Terriglobia > Terriglobales > Acidobacteriaceae > JAEZPW01. The sequence goes on along the minus strand of JAEYQK010000028.1, from coordinate 5,309 downwards.
CCACCCAGTCCATCATGTTTCAGTCCGAGTTCCCGGACCGGTACTTCCAAATGGGCATTGCGGAACAGAACATGGCCTCAACCGCCGCCGGCTTCGCACTTGCCGGAATGATTCCGTTCATCCATTCGTTTGCCGTGTTCGCCTCCGGCAGGGACTACGATCAGCTGCGCAATTCGATTTGTATTCCAAACCTGCCGGTCCGTATCTGCGGCTCCAGCGCGGGGCTCTCAGACTTCGGCGATGGCAAGACTCATCAGGGTGTGGAGGATGCCGCCATCATGCGGGCGCTCCCCAACATGACCGTGCTTTGCCCTGCCGACTCCATCGAGCTTGAAAAGATGATGGACTGCTTGCTCGACTGGCGCGGACCAGTCTACCTCCGGATCAACCGCAACGATCTTCCGTTTGTTTATCCGCAGGACGAGTTGTACTCAATCGGCAAGATGACGATGCTTCGGGACGGCAAACACGTCGCGATCTTCGCCTCCGGGGTTATGGTGTCCCGTGCTCTGCAAGCCGCAAAGGCTTTGGAGTTAGAAGGGATTTCGGCACGAGTGCTCAATGTCAGCACGATTAAGCCACTCGATCGTGAAGCGGTAATCCGTTATGCAGACGGCGTGGACGCCATCGTCACGGCCGAAGAGCATTCCGTCATCGGCGGCGTTGGTTCTGCGGTGATGGAAGCGCTTCGCGGCGTTTCACATGCGCCCGTTGAGTTCGTAGGTATTCAAGATAGTTTCGGCATTTCGGCGGAGGGTTACGACCAGTTGCTCACGCACTTCGGTCTGACCGCGGACGCTATTTTCAATACTGCTAATACGCTGTTGCGAGGGAGGGCGAAATGCAAATCGGCTTCATAGGACTAGGCATCATGGGCAAGCCCATGGCAAAGAATCTACTCAAGGCGGGCCATAGCCTCGTCGTGTACGACATTGTCGAAGCACCACTGAAGGAACTCGTTGCAGCTGGTGCCGTCGCAGGTTCGTCTCCCAAGGACGTAGCCTCGCGCTGCCAACTCATCATCACCATGCTGCCGAACTCGCCGCACGTGAAGACGGCGGTGCTGGGCAAGAACGGCGTCATCGAAGGCGCGAAGCCGGGTAGCATTCTGATCGACATGAGTTCCATCGCACCGCTTGCCAGCCGAGAGATTGCGACCGAACTCGCTGCAAAAGGGATCGAGATGATCGATGCTCCCGTTTCCGGCGGAGAGCCCAAAGCCATCGACGGAACTTTGGCGATCATGGTTGGCGGAAAGCTCGCCATCTTCGAACAGGTCAAAGACGTGCTGCTCAAGATGGGCGCCAGTGCCGTTCATTGCGGAGACATCGGAGCCGGCAACGTCACCAAGCTTGCCAACCAGATCATCGTCGCGCTCAACATCGCCGCCATGTCTGAGGCATACGTGCTCGCGACCAAGGCGGGCGTCGATCCCGAACTGGTCTTCAACGCCATCAAGGGCGGCCTCGCCGGGAGCACCGTGCTCAACGCTAAGTCACCCATGGTCCTCGAGGGGAACTACAAGCCCGGCTTCCGTATCGAGCTCCACATCAAGGACCTGCAAAACGCTCTCGATACAGCGCACGAAACCGCCACTCCCATCCCGCTCACCAGCCAGGTCATGGAGATGATGCAAGCCCTCAAGGTTGACGGCAAGCAGAGTCAGGACCACGGCGGCCTCATCCAGTTCTATGAGAAGCTCGCCGGTGTCCAGGTTCGCAAGGGAGCGGCGCTTGCTAAGGGAGCAGCGCAATGAGCGGGCCACGCCTCTCAGGCAAGACCGCGCTGATCACCGGTGCCGCCGGAGGGATCGGCGAGGAAATTGCCCGAAGGTTTTGCGAGGAAGGCGCCTCGGTATTCGTTGCGGACGTCAGCAAAGAACAAGGCGAGAAGACGGCCGCATCTTTGGGCGCGATCTTCCTCCCGCTTGACGTCACTTCGGAAGCAAGCTGGACGGCCGCACTCTCCGCTGTGGTCAAGCAAGCCGGGCGCCTCGACATCCTCGTGAACAACGCGGGCATTAACATCCGCAAGAACATCGAGGAAATGCCCGTTGAGTCCTTCGACGCCATGCTTGCGGTGAACGTTCGCGGGCCGTTTATTGGCATCAAGCATTGCCTGCCCATCATGCGGGCTGCAGGTGGCGGAGTCATTCTCAACATGTCCTCGATCTGCGGCTTGGTCGGCCACCAGTTCACGAACGAAACCTACACGACGACCAAGGGTGCCCTGACCATGCTCACGAAGTCGATCGCCGTGAGATACGCGAAGGACAACATCCGCTGCAACTCCATCCACCCGAGCACGGTTGAAACGGCGCTTGTCCAGGCTATGCTTCAGGATCCAGAGCGCCGTCGCGAACGGCTCGGCGAAGTACCGCTCGGAAGACTCGCCACCGTCGCAGACGTCGCAAACATGCTGGCCTATCTTGCCAGCGACGAGGCCTCATTCATCAATGGAGCCGCGATTCCCGTGGACGGCGGTCTCACGGCCGGGTAAGCCGCCCGAAGTCTGTGGTATAAATTCGCGCAAAAGAAAACAGGCTGCCAGATACTCCGGCAGCCTGTTTTTTGAATGCAACTGTTACTTGCCGCTCTTAGCACTTCCGTCCGCCTTGAACAGCAGCGGAGCGAAGACGTACAAGCTTCTGCGCCAGGTCTGCCATTCGTGCGACGTGCCCGGAGAAATATACATATAGCTATTGGTGATCCCGCCAGCAACGAGCTGTTGCTGATGTCTCTTCAACGCCTCCGGATTCTCCAGCGGCAGCTCGGTGCCGGCGCTAAAGAAGAAGACGTGGACCTTCTTGTTGAAAGCCGCGGGGTCGGCCATCGCTCCGCTGTAGATCGTCTTGAAATCAAGCGACGGCGGCTCAGAAGGAAGAACGCCTGCCCCTACCGGACTGCCGGCTGCAGCGCGCCCGAACCCGGCCGCAGTGCCGCCACTGAACAAGCCAATGTAGGAGAACTTGTCGAGGTTGTTCATGGTGACGGCAGCGGTCTGCATGCCGCCCATCGACAATCCCGCCATGGCGCGGTGATCTCTATCGGCGATGGTGCGGTAGTTGGCGTCCACCCACGGAATCAGATCGTTGACCATCAGTTCGCCATAGGGACCGCCCATCGGACCACCCATTCCAAAGCGGCCGGGGCCTGAACCTGCGGCTGCGCCAGCCGGGGGACGCGGCGGCATCGGGCCGACTGCACTGGTTTCCATCACTACGATGAAGGGTCTGACCTTGCGCTCGGCAATCAGGTTATCGAGGATCAGGTTCGTACGGCCCATCTCGATCCATACGCGCTCATCTTCGCCGCCACCGTGTTGCAAGTACAGCACAGGGTAGCGCGCCTTCAGGTCGGCGTCATATCCCGGCGGAGTGTAAACAAAGATGTGGCGCCACGAGTTCGACTTCTTGGCGAAGTAATTCCGTATCTGCACAGCGCCGTGCGGCACGTCCTTCATGTCGTAGTAGTCAACGCCCGGCTCGGGGATCTCGAAGCCGTTGCACATGTGCCCGTAGCCGATGTAGGCGTTGGTGCCGGGATCAAGCACGATCGCGCCGTCCACGACCATCCAGTAATTGTGATAACCGGGGGCTTGCGGCGCGCTGGTGTAAGTCCAGACGCCGTCCTCGCCCTTTACCATGTCGTACGGAATGTTGGCGATTGAGACCTGAACCTTCTGCGCATCGGGGGCCTTGAACTTAAAAGTCACTCGCGAGTCGGACTCGATTCGCGGGAATTGAACATTAGGAAAGTTGTACGGCGAAGGATGCGCCGCAAACGTCGCTGAAGCGTTCCCCAACGGTGCGGGAACCATCTCCAGCCTTGCGGCGGGTGCAGGACTTGCCTGAGCCAGACAAACTCCGGCGGCCAGAATGACCGCGGATAATGACAAGAACACTCGTTTCATAAGCTGCAAACTCCATTCAGAGAGTGTTACCAGCAAAACTTCATCGCGTAACGTCGCGGTGATGCGAAGTATACCGCAGTTCACGCGAGCATTCTCGAAATGGTGCCGACGTAGCTTGTGGGCGGCGTGTAGCGAGGCTGACGAACGTTAACCCATTAGACACTACCTATGACTGAGAGGCCCCTCCCCCCTGTGTGTCTGTCATGACTGATGATCTAAAGGAGTTAGGCTTCGACCCGACTGACACCCGATCAGGGCACGACACAATGAGCTCATCGAGTCATTGATAACCTGAGGGTAAACAGTTCGGGCGACACGCACTTCTGCACAGTTTTGAAAAGCCAAAGCGTCGATCCCGATTCGCAGGAGGAGGATTCGGCGCAAGGGCACATGTCCCCAACTTCAGCGTAGCATTTTGGAGGGGGTAAACCCGACATGTGCGGGGAGAGTATTTTGTGTTTGATTGCAGCGGGTTGCGGATTCTCAACAGGATTGGGGTATTGACAGACGCGGGATGGGCACCCGAAAGGTTTTGACGACGACATCCCGAAACGCCCCCACTCAAGCAAACCCCACGTGTTAGGTAATCAGATAGGTTAATAGATGCCCTGTTATCGTCAACTATCTGTCGAATGGGGTAGTTTTGGCGTACAGTTACGAGTGATGCCAAGATTAACGACAGGTGTTTTGATACTGGTGCTGACGATGGCTGTATCGGCTCAAGAGGGATTAGAATCCACCGCGACCGCCATTCCGCACGCCAAATACAGGGTTCTTGTCGCAATGGCAGAGTGCAAATCGCTGACATGTTTAACCGAGCAGCGGAACCGACTTCAGAACGACGATGCCTTAGCCAACCTTGTCTTCTTCAACAAGGAGATGGTGATTCATCCAACCCGCGCTTCTGCCGCCGGAGTCTTGCAGACTGTGCCCACCGATGAAGCGGCACAAATAACCCTCGCGAATTTCGCTTCTTGGCAGGACGGGAATTCGGAATCCGACCACGACATGGACGTATTAGGGCAAATCTATTTCGATTGGCCAAAGGTGGTTGGAAAGGCTGCGTTGATGCGCCCCGACATGATGTCGCATTACGTCAAGTACCTGCGACTCGCAGCAAACGACATCCACAGTGATTTCACAGGGAATGCAGAGAGAGTTTGCAGAAGCCAACGCGTGGCGTTCAACAACGCATTCCGGACTCTGCCAGAAGATGACCAACGATTAATTCGCAAGACCGTTTTTGACCCAAGCTCATGCAAGGCCATCTTCCGCAGCGAAGCGGATTAGTTGGCGACAAATCACGCATTATGGAAGGGCGCCCCTCTGGAGTAGGTTATGAGCATCGCAGCTCAGCCTACAAAAGGAGCACCGTTTCATGCAAAGCAGCGTGAAGT
>JAEYQK010000042.1 GCA_023410055.1 Acidobacteriota bacterium | reverse complement strand
ACCAAGCAGACGATCGCCTTCGGTACCGTAATGGACATGACCGATCGTCGGCGCATCGAAGAGCAGTTGCGTCAGGCTCAGAAGATGGAAGCCGTGGGACGTCTCGCTGGCGGCGTCGCGCATGACTTCAACAATTTGCTCGGCGTAATCCTTGGCTACACAGAACTCGCACTAGGTGAATTGAGCGAAGATCATCCACTGCGTTCCAAGATCGAACCCATCTCAAAAGCCGCCGGTCGCGCAGCAACTCTCACGTCTCAGCTGCTGGCCTTCAGCCGTCGGCAAGTACTACGCCCCGAGGAACTGGATCTGAATCGCGTCGTTACCGACTTGGAGCCGATGCTTCATCGCCTCATCGGCGAGGAGATCCACATCGTGGCCGACCTTCAGACGCCACTACCGATGGTCAAAGCCGATCCCGGTCAGATGGACCAGGTCATCATGAATCTCGCTGTCAATTCGCGAGACGCGATGCCTAACGGCGGCGAGTTGCGCATCAGAACCACTCGCTTCAGTTGCCGCAAAACTCCCGGTGGCTATTCCGGCAAGATCGCCCCAGGTGAGTACGTAATGCTCACTGTCAGCGATACCGGCCACGGTATGGACGCCGCCACAAGGACTCACATCTTCGAGCCATTCTTTACCACCAAAGAAAAGGGCAAGGGGACCGGGCTTGGCTTGGCCACCGTCTACGGCATTGTAGTTCAGAGTAACGGCCACATTTGGGCGGAGAGCGAAGTTGGAAAGGGAACCGATATTCACATAGTGCTGCCTATGGTGAAATCCAAAAAGAAACTCACCTCCACCGTTGCGCACGAGCAGCCATCCGCACAGCCGAGAAAAGAAACCATTCTGCTCGTAGAGGATGAGGAACCGCTTCGCGAGTTGATCCATCGTCTTGTGGCGTCCATGGGTTGCACCGTAATTGATGCCCTGACCGGCGAAGACGCGCTCAATATCGCCCGGGAAGACGCAAATATCGACGTCCTCCTCACAGACGTTGTTATGCCCAAGATGGACGGCTTCGAATTGGCCAGTAAAGTGAGTGCAATTCGTCCCGAAATCAAGGTGCTCTACATGTCCGGATATTCCGACGAACTCATCTCGCGCCACTCCCAAAACGGTGTGCCGCCCGCCTTCATCCAGAAACCGTTCAAGCCCTCCGAACTCCGAAAGAAGTTAGAAGAATTGTTGGACACTCCGCAGGGCGCGAAGAAATAGATTTCATGATATTCTGCGCTCGCCACCTATGCTGACTGAACTGCGCGTCGAGAATTACGCTGTCATCGACAACGTCGTGGTCGAGTTCTCTCCCGGGCTCAACCTCCTGACGGGCGAAACCGGAGCGGGCAAGTCCATTCTCATCGACGCACTCGCGCTCCTCATGGGCGAAAAGGCTTCCGCTGAACTAGTAAGGCATGGTGCCGAGAAGGCAATCGTCGCGGCGGTTTTTGACGTCGATCCCAAGTCCGTCGCCGAAGCGCTCGAATCCAATGGCATCGACGCCAACGGCTCCGAACTGATTCTCCGTCGCGAAATCGCCGCCAACGGTAAAGGACGCGTCTTCATCAACAACCAGCCCGCCACCGTGCAGGCCCTGAAACAGATCGCGCCAAAGCTAACCGCTATCCATGCGCAGAACGAATCAATCCTAGCCTTCGACGTCCTCGCACGACTCGCGCTTCTCGATTCCTACGCCGCAACCGATCGCGAACCAGTCGCCGAAGCCTTTGCGCAATGGAACAAGATTCGCACCCAGATAAGCGAACTTCAACGCGACGAACGCGACCGCGAACGCCTCCTCGACCTCTGGCGCTTCCAAAAGAAAGAGATCGAGATCGCAGGTCTTCAGCCCGGCGAAGACGAAAAGCTCACCGCCGAAAAACGTGTCCTGTCCAACTCCGAAAAGATCTACGGCGCGGCCACCAGCGCCTTCGATTCGCTCTACGACGGCGAAACCTCTGCCGTCGTCCTCATGCGCGCGGCCTGTAAACAGATCGAAGAACTCGCGCGTTACGACTCCAAGTTCGACGAACTGAAAGCCACCCTCGACTCCGCACGCATCACCGTCGAAGACGCCGGCATCACATTGCGCGACTACGCCGATGGGATCGACGCCTCGCCCGAACGCCTCGCCGAAGTCGAAGACCGTCTCGCCCTTATCGAACGCCTCAAGCGCAAGTACGGCCAGACCGTCGACGAGATCATTGCCTTCGCCGAAGACGTCTCCCGCAAGCTCGATCAGGTCGAGAACAAAGACGAACTCCTGAAGCAGCTCCGCGCCGACCTGGCTCGTGCCGCCGAAGCCTATCTCAAGGCCGCCCGCACAATTTCGAAACACCGCTACGAAGCCGCCAAGCGTCTTGAAAAACTAGTCGAAGCCGAGATCAACGACCTCGCAATGAAAGTTCGCTTCAAGATCGAGGTCTCAGGTTCTGACGACGAAGCCAACTGGACCGCCGCCGGCTTCGATGCCGTCCAGTACCTCATCTCGGCCAATCCCGGCGAACCCCTCGGCCCCATCGAACACATCGCCTCCGGCGGCGAACTCTCCCGCGTCATGCTGGCATTGAAAGCAGTGGTAGCTCCGAGCAACGTAGCGCCGAACTCCAGTTCGGCGAGGAATGTAGCGCTGAGTTGCAACTCGGCAAAGAACGTAGCGCCGGACTCCAGTCCGGCGAGGAATGTAGCGCTGAGTTCGAACTCCGCAAAGAACGTAGCGCCGAACTCCAGTTCGGCGAAAACAACAATGCGGGATTCTAACCCGGCAGTTCAGAAAACCCTCATCTTCGACGAAATCGACACTGGAATCGGAGGTCGCGCAGCCGAAGCCGTCGGACGCAAACTCCGCTCGCTCGCCCGCAATAACCAGGTCATCTGCGTGACCCACCTGCCGCAGATCGCTTCCTTCGCCGAGCACCACTACCTCATCTCCAAGCGCGAGTCCAACGGACGCACCCGCACCAGCGTCGCCCTCCTCGCCGCCGCCGAACGCACCGAAGAAGTCGCCCGCATGCTCTCCGGCGCCAAACTCACCCAGGAATCCCTCAAGAACGCCGAAGCCATGATCCGCGCCGCAGGGAATTAGAAACACAAACGACAACGTAGCGCCGGACTCCAGTCCGGCGAAAGAGATCGTTGTAGGGACGGGGCCGCGCCCCGTCCGCAATTTTCCCTCACGTTCTCGTGGCCTGTGGAAAAGGATCGCCGCTTACTCAATCACAGGCCCGAAGGGCCGGAAGCTAAATAGCCCAGCCCGTGAGGGCTGGGTTATTGCGCAGCAAGAACAACGCGAGTCCCGAAAGGGACGGCACAGCGGTTTGTCTTTTCCAAACCGAGCTCTGCCTATACAATCGTTTGACTTGATTCCCGAGGCTACTTCATTCATGAAGAAAGTCGTCATAGCGCTCGCTACTCTTTTCGCCGTGAGCGTTGTTTCGCATGGCTCTTCTGGTTTCAAGCGCTGATGCTCTTTCAGACTCGAAAAGTGAGCCGCGAGAACCCCGTCATTAGGCAGGTTCCACAGTCGCTACTTACGACGAGTGCTTCCGCCGCCCCAGTATCAAAGCTCTCCTACGCTGGCTACGACTTTGAAGTGCCCTGGAGTGACTTGGAGAACGAACCTCGTGTTCTGACAAACGGGGCGGCACTGCGGTTCAAGTCCGGGATGGGATTGCTTTTCTTAACGAGCCCTCCGAAAGAGCTCGTGAGCTCCCTGTGCGAAGAAGCTGTTAAAGCAAAACCGGGAACGGTAAGACTGTTGTACGGTGACGATGCAGTTAGGTCAGATTACGATCTGAAGCGGGTTATGCTTGAAACCACTCCAGGAAAGGTGAACCTGTTTTCAAGTCGACGCGATGTCATTCGGAACTCGATGCTCCTCATCCTGAAGATATCAACTCTCTCCAAAGATGCGGAATCCGGAATCTTCAGCATTTCAAATGAACGGTTCAAGGGATTCCAGATCGGAAACCCTGAGATGCATCCGCAAAAGGTAATTGTTGACCTGTACAGCGACGACGGATCAGTTGAACTAGTGTTTCGTCAACAGGAAGGCAAGCTGTCCATATCTCAAGCCGATGTGAACCGCGTCATTCAGACGCTCCGCAGAACTGGCCCTCCACTTCGACCGGTGGACGTCCCGAAGGGCTGCCTGTAAACGAGGTGCATCTTGCACCTCACTTTTTATCTACTTATCAACATGCCGGATGCCGGTGGTGATTTTGAATTCCTCTGGTCGACCTTCCAGCTAGCCTCCTTACAGTGTCCCCATTACGCATCTAAGTTTCTGCCCGGGAACGCTGCACGTCGAAGGCGGACGCCTATGTGGAAGTCATTTGCTATCGCTCTTATCTCAATATTCTCCTTCATCTGCCACGCGCAGCAAAACTCATCTCCAACAAAGACGAGCGACCCGAAGGCAGGCACTGCTCAATCGCAGAAATCTCCCGACAACCTCCGCGACTCCGCCCGCGAGCTTCTAGGCGCCGCGACGGTCGAAGCCGCCGGATTCCAAGGCCCAATGCGCGCATATGTGCTGCTGCGTCTCGCGCGCGGTTACGTGTCGCTCGACAAAGCGAAAGCCGGCGCTCTGCTCGACGACGCCTACATCAGCACCCGCACAATCGACGACCCATACAGCTCCCGCCGCCGGTTGCAGTCGCAGATCATGGAGGCGATGCTGGACGCGTCCCCGCAGCGCGTCATCGAACTGCTGCCCGACATCGACCATGACTCCCGCGCCGATACCCTCTACGCTCTGTTGGCCTACTATGGCAACAACGACCAGCCAGAAAAGGCCGCCGAAGTCGTGGGCGCGATCGCCAAGGAGCGCGAAGTCCCCTACGAAGCCTTCAGCGAACTAATCCAAACGCTCCCGGCAAACAAGGCGGCTGACGTATTTGCAACCGCGCTTACAAGCTATCGCGAACACAAGCATAACTCTGTGGTGATCAATGGCAGCCGTGGCGTCGTCAACGACCTGAGCAGCTTAGTCACGTGCTGTTGGAGGAAGCTGCCGCCTGCCCAGGTGAGGGCTGCAATCAATGAACTGCTGAGTCAGGCCGATCCCTCCACCAATACTGATCTTCATGATTGGCGTTTTCTGGTGGCATCCTCTAAGGGCGCTGTTTCGCTTGGCTCGGCATACGAACTGCGGCTGTTCCAATTGATCCCCGCCCTAAACGAACTCGATCCGCCACGCGCCGAACGACTGCTCGAGGGGCATCAGGATATTCAACTGATGTTGAAGAAATATCCTGACGGCATGCGCTCCCTGATTCCCGATCCACTCCCCGGACAACCGCCACGGCCGCCCGTATCCATGATGTTATCCGCCGATGCCCCTAAGGAGCGACAAGACAAAGTGCTGGACATGCTCTCTCGCACGGCGCAGGCAGGCAGTCTGGCCGATCAATCCGCGAGTGATCCGCAAAAGGCTCTTGCTCAGGCACTCGCCATCGATGATCCCGCGCGAAGATCGGCGACTCTGATGCGCATTGCTATGAAGAATGCCAAAAATGATCCTGCCATCGCGCATAAAGCGCTCGACGAGGCTGTGCGCGCCGCAGCAAAGAGACCTGGCGGAGAAGACTGGAACTTGTTGTCGAGCGTGGCTGCAACCTACGCACAGACCGGCAATACGGACGACGCGAAAAAGACAATTCAGCACGTAATGGAAATCGCACGCGCCGCGTTCGAAACCGATACCGATCCTAACGACACGAACCGAGCCGTCAAACCCTTTTGGCCATCAACTCAAGCCTATGTCGCCGCTGTGCGCGCTGCCGGAGCCGTTTCTCCGGCCTATGTTAAATCGGTCGCAAATATGATTCCCGATTTAGAAATCAAAGCAGCAGCCGAGGCGGTCACAGCGGCATCATGGCTGGGCGATCCCGCCGTCCCAGTGATCGTGATGCGTTTTCAGCGGAAAGGCTCTTATACGATGATGAACTACTCACTGCGGGAGTGGTAGTCGACAGAAAAGGGAACTGCTCGTTCTTGCAGATCTGGAAGCTTCATGCCAGGTGCCCCACGTTCGCGCAGCTAACGTGGGATATTCCCATCCCCAGTCCGCACCCTCATCCGCTCGCAACAACTAGGTGCTCAGCGTTACCCACCTGCCCCGGATCACCTCTTTCGCCGAGCACCACTAGGTGCAATGCACCACGCTACTCAATCTTCGTCCCGATCCGCTCGCTTGTCTTCGATCGAGTGATGTAAAGAGCTTTTCCAACGAGATCCTTCGCGTCCACAAGGCCGTATCCTGAAACGCGACTGTCAAGGCTTACGGGCCTATTGTCGCCGACGACAAAGAGCCTTCCCGCCGGAATGACGATTCGGGGGAACTCGAACGTCGGATCCGGTCGTTCCAACGAGGGCGGCAAAAGTTCCCCGTTGAGGATGATGTTCTCGGGGGTGCCTTCTATCGAATCCCCAGCAATAGCAACCACTCGCTTGACAATGAACAATCCGTCATGCCGAAAGACTATGACGTCTCCTCGCTGAGGGGTACGATCACGATAATAGCGAGCATCGGTGACAATTGACTCATTCAGGCCGATAGTTGGTTCCATTGACGTTGAAGGAACTTTGAACGGCTTCAGTCCTTGTGCACGGCAGAGCATGGATACTTCGATCTGGCAGATGAGCAAGGCTACAGGAACAACAATCAGCAGAAACAGCAGCGACGGACGGGGTGCATTACGACGTACGCGAGAAACAAACGCATCCACCGATGAAAACGTGGCTAGCAGAACACCAGTAACGCTAATGGCAAACAGGCCCAAGAAGGAAGACGGAAGTCTGAAAACCCACTGGATTGAAACGTACATCGCGACCGCAGCAACAAGAACTGTCGCCTTACGTGCATGGCCCTTAATGAACTACCCTAAGCCGGGCACCATGGCAGAGAGTATTGCGTAACTGATGTATTTACGGGCAGGAACTCTCTCTTCTGTAACGGCAGCAGTCGATACGCTTGTTTCGAGATCCATTGCTGTTTTCCTCGGAAGGTATATTGGCTGTCAAGAAGTGGAGCAACAAGGAGTAGTTGAGGACAAGGCGGTATCCCATGCTTGCAGCAGGGGTGGAAATTCTGAGTCCTCAGTCTGACGCCGCCACTCCCGCCTCCTTCGCCCGTTCCTTCCCCTTCTGCCTCCACGGAATCATGAACGATGTCCTTGACCGATACTCGCGGTACGACTGCCCAAACCGTATCTCCAACTCGCGCTCTTCATATAAATGCGCGAAGAACATCCACGCCGGGGAGATAATCAGGCCCGCCCAAAGAACAAACCACAGCGACCCCGCATGGAGTCCGTAAAAGACTAGGAATACCAGCGAGGAGAACCCCATCGGATTCCTCGTCCAACGATACATGTAATCACTTGCCAGCCGGCTCGACAGCTTTATCGCCCACGGCGCTCCCATCCCGCGAATCGCAAAATTGGCCACCGACAGCACTGCGGCCGTTCCGCTGACCATAAGAATCCACGAACTGATCTGACGCGGGAAGGGAATTGCCGTACCCGGCCGTAGCCCCACGACCCCAAAAGCAGGAAAGATGCTGCACCCGAGCGCAATCCCAATCGCATAATGGACGAAGACATTTGCCCACTCAGCCCTCTTGGCGTCCGCACCTCGCAACGCCCACCGCCCCAGCAGCGCTACCGGATAGCACAACAGCGGCACGCCCCAAATCAGTATGGTGCTCCAGACCTGCGCTGTAGCAGCCTGACGCGCCCAGATAACGGAGATGACCGTGACCGCCACACCGCCGATTTTGACCGCCAGTCGCATGTTGCACCTCGATCTATCCACATAACATGCAGTTTCTCCGGGCCTTGATCCCATCCATCAAATCCGAAGCAACCGGCGGCGCTACGATTCTATAGACCGCTCAAGTATGACTGGATCTCCGGATCGTTCCAATTGACGGCGCCGATGAATTTGCGACGGATGACGCCTTTGGAATCGATAGCGTAGGTTTCGGGATACTTGAAGGTGCCGTACAGAGCACTGCTCTTCTGGTCGCCGTCGCGGACGGTGAGCAGGTTGATGCCGTTGGCCTTCAGAAAGTGGTGGTAGGCATCGTTGTCCACGTCGACGCTGACTGCGATGACGGTGACGCGGCCTTGCATCTTCTGCTGAAGCTGAACGAGTGATGGCATCTCTTCGACACAAGGCGCACACCAGGTGGCCCAGAAGTTCAGCAAAACGGGCTTACCCTTGTATTGCGAAAGGCTGAGGGTGCGGTCTGCGTCCTTGACAGTGAAGTCCGGCGCGGGCTTGTTGATACGCGGCGGGCGCGAACCGCTGTTGCAGGCGGCGAGAATGACGCTCACGGCAAGAAGAAGAAGTAAACAGCGCTTCACGTCCATATAATACATTCTGGACTATGACTCTGACTCGTAAAGACGATGGTGCGGTACCGACAGTGTCCGTCATCATTCCGGCGCGGAACGAAGAGGCCTGTATCGGGCGCTGTCTGGAGTCGTTGGTCGAGCAGACGGGTGTGCCGTTCGAGATCATCGTCGTGGATGATGGTTCGACGGACAGGACGAGAGAGATTGCGGAGGAGTTCGAATCATCGTTGGTACAACCTCCCATGCAGGTGAAGGATGCAACACCCGAGTTGTTGATGTCAGTGAGGGTAATAGATGCGGGAACCCTGCCGACTGGCTGGTCTGGGAAGTCGAATGCCTGTGTGGCGGGCGCGAAGATCGCGCTAGGTAAGTGGTTGCTGTTTACCGACGCCGACACGGATCACAAGCCGGGATCACTGGCGCGGAGTGTGGCGGAGGGGGCGGCAAGCGGTGTTGATCTGCTGTCGTATTCGCCGGAGCAGGAGGTTCACGGGATCGCCGAGCGGGCGTTGATGCCCGTAGTCTTCGCGGAGCTTGCGGCGACGTATAAGCCAAAGGAAGTGAGCGACCGGGCCTCGGCGGCGGCCGCAGCGAATGGACAGTATCTGTTGATCACGCGAGAGGCCTACGATGCGGTCGGCGGACATGTGGCGGTCGCGCGCGATCTGCTCGAAGACGTTGCCCTAGCGAAGCTGGTGAAGCAGTCGGGGCGCAAACTTCGATTCAGATTTGGCGGGGATGCGGTGCGTACGCGCATGTACCGTTCGTGGCGGCAGATGTGCGAGGGGTGGACGAAGAACCTGGCGCTGTTGTTTGCGGCCCCGGCAAAGCTGGCTGCGCTGCGGGGAGTTGAGTTCGTGGCCAGCGTGGGAGCGTTCACGACGGCGCTTGCGGCGTTCGGATTGGGAATGAATCGGATTGTGATAGGTGCGGCGATCATCGCGGTCCCGACATGATTGAACTTTCTCCGCCGGGTGCGGAAGGCGCACTTCGATATTGTCTCGACGTCGTTAGCGCCGATGGGGCTGCCGTTGTTTTCGTATCTTTTGCTGCGTTCGCGAATCTCTCATAGGAAGGGACGAGTCGAGTGGAAGCAAAGAGAATATGCCGCCACTGCGCTATGCGATTGCCGTGGCAATAGGGATTCCTCGTCACTCCGCTCCTCGGAATGACAAAGCACGTGAGGTAAAGCGATGGCCAGCGTTCCGAATGAAGTGTTTCGATCGCAGCTGCTGAACAGGCGGCACAAGCTTGAGATGGCAATGTCGACAGCGCCTGAGTCGACGGAACTCGAGAGCTTGCTGGAGCAGGTGGATAGTGCGCTGGAGCGGATCGAGCAGGGGACCTATGGTCTGTGCGCGACGTGCCACGATCCAGTAGAGGCCGAGAGGTTAATGGCCGATCCGCTGATGTGCTATTGTCTCGATCACCTGAACGAGGCGCAGCGGCGGGCGCTGCAAAGGGACCTCGATCTGGCAACGCAGATTCAGACGCGATTGCTGCCGGAACGTGAAATCAGTCGCTATGGCTGGGAGGCGTTCTATCACTATCAGCCGGCGGGGCCGGTGAGTGGTGATTACTGCGACCTGATTCCGATAGAAAATGACGGTGGCGGCATATTGTTTTTGGCTGGGGACGTTTCGGGCAAGGGCGTCGCTGCTTCGTTGCTGATGTCGAATCTGCACGCGATTTTCCGTTCATTACACAATGCCGGAATGCCGCTGACCGACTTGGTGACGCGTGCGAATCACGTTTTCTGCGAAAACACGCTGAGCGGATTCTATGCGACGCTGCTGTCTGGGCTGGCAGATACCAAAGGGAACGTGCAGATAGTGAACGCTGGACATTTGCCGCCCGTGATTCTGCGCGGCGGCGACATATCGACACTGTCGGCGACAGGATTGCCGCTGGGAATGTTCTGTGATGCGCATTATTCGGCGTGCAGCGTGCGTATGGATCCAGGGGATGTATTGGTGTTCTATACGGACGGGTTGACGGAAGCTCGTGATGCAAACGATGAGGAGTTCGGGAGTGAGCGGCTGCTGGCGGCGCTGAAGGGGTGTCATAAGCTGCGTCCTCAGGACGTCGCAAAACGATGTCTAGGGGACCTGAAACGGTTCTTGGCGGAAGCGGAATTGTCGGACGATTTAACGATGATGGTTATTCAGCGGGCGGCATAATCAGGGAGTGCACAGGAATAGCTAATGGTCTATTTGACTCGGAAATGTGAGTTTTCGGCTTCACACTATTATCACAATCCGGAATTTACGGCGGAAGAGAACCAGCGGCGCTTCGGGAAATGCAATAATCCGCACGGGCATGGGCACAACTACACCCTCGAGTTGACGATAAAAGGCGAGGTCGATGCGAAGACCGGGTTCGTGATGGACCTGAAGGAACTTAAGGAGATACTCAATCGCGAAGTGCTGGACGTGATGGATCATCGGTTCTTGAACAAGGAAGTGCCGGAGTTCGCGAAGGAGATTCCGACGACGGAGAATATCGCGATCAGTATATGGAATCGGGTCGGACCGAAGCTGAAGGTTGCGCAACTGCACAGGGTGCGGGTGTACGAGACGCCGGATTTGTTTGCGGACTACTACGGAGAAGAATGAAGGCGTACCTGACAAAACGATATCGGTTTTCGTCTTCGCACAGGCTGCATAGTGATGAACTATCGGACGAGCAGAACCG
Organism: Acidobacteriota bacterium; assembly: GCA_023410055.1. Classification (GTDB taxonomy): domain Bacteria; phylum Acidobacteriota; class Terriglobia; order Terriglobales; family Acidobacteriaceae; genus JAEZPW01. The sequence continues at coordinate 3,127 of JAEYQK010000042.1, read as the reverse complement.
GGCGACGTATGGGAAGTGCAATAACGAGTATGGACACGGGCACAACTATGCGCTGGAAGTTACTGTTAGTGGGCAGGTCGATCCGCGAACGGGGATGGTTTACGACCTGGTAGCGCTGGACTCGGCGGTGAAGCGGTGCGTTGTCGAGCAGTTTGGTCATGAGAATTTGAATTGTTTGCAGGATTTTCGTGGAGTTGCGCCTACGAGTGAAAACCTGGCGAAGATAATATTCGAGAAACTGAAACGGGAGATGGAGGATGTCACTCTAGATAGAGTGAAGCTGGATGAAACTAGCCAGAACTCGTTCGAATACGCCGGCGATTTGGAGCTGCGACGGTGAAGAATTCGCCGAACGAGGATCGCGTAAGAAAAAGGACAGAAATGAAGAGTGCGGCTGAGCCGATTACATTAACAAGTGCGAGTTTCGAGGAGTTGGTTCGGGAAATGTTAGTGCGAGTGGGGGAGGATCCCACACGCGAAGGTTTGGCATTGACGCCCAGGCGTGTTGCGCGGGCAATGCAAGACCTTACGAAGGGCTATACACAGAGTGTTAAGGAAGCCATCAACGGAGCACTGTTCACGGTTGACTACGACGAGATGGTGATCGTCAAGGATATCGAGATGTTCAGCATGTGCGAGCACCACATGCTACCGTTCTTTGGCAAGGTGCACGTCGCCTATATTCCAAATGGTAAGGTGCTTGGGCTCAGCAAGATACCGAGAGTAGTTGAAGTGTTTTCTAGGCGTTTACAGGTCCAGGAGCGGCTTACCACCCAGATCGCGGAGACAATACAGAATGCGGTACAGCCCCAGGGAGTAGGCGTGGTGATCGAAGCGCGACATCTCTGCATGATGATGCGCGGGGTCGAAAAGCAGCACTCTGCGGCGGTCACTTCGTCAATGCAGGGTGTGTTCAAAACGTCTCAGAAGACGCGCGAAGAGTTTCTGCAGCTTATCCGTACGAAAGTGCCAAACGGATTCTAAGTACCCATAGCATGAACGAACGACCTTTGCTTGGAAAGACGGCTGTGGTCACAGGTGCCAGCCGTGGGATCGGCCTGGCTGTCGCGCAGGCTTTGGCTGCGGCGGGGTGCAGGCTGGCACTTTGCGCTCGGAATCCGAAGTTCCTTCCGGATGAGCAAATCGCCGAACAGAACGAAGTGCCAGTCCTCGTGGGTGAGTGCGACGTTAAGAGTCCGTCGTCGGTGGAACACTTTTTCGGCGCAGTGCGCGAGCGTTTTGGGACCATCGACTATCTGATCAACAACGCGGGCACGGCGCATCCGACGGCGAACATCGAGAGCCTACCACTGGATGATTGGCGGGACGTGATTGAGACGAATCTCACGGGCACCTTTCTTTGCGTACGGGCTGCACTGCCGCTGATTAACCGCGGCGGAGCCATCGTGAACAACCTGTCTGTGGCAGCCACAAGGGCATTTCCGGGTCAAGCCGCCTACATAGCGTCGAAGCACGGAGCCAAAGGCCTGACAGATGTGTTGCGGGAGGAGCTTCGACCGCGCGGGATTCGAGTTGTATCGCTGTTACCAGGTGCGACTGACACTGACATTTGGAACATCTTCTGGCCGGAAGCTCCGCGTAAACGCATGATGTCCGCAGAAACAGTGGCCAAAGCGGTTGTGAGTCTGCTGGCACTTCCTCCAGAGGCTACGGTAGAGGAACTTATGGTCGGACCTACAACGGGAGCGCTTTAATATGAGCCCCAAACCCTCAATGTTACTGTCGTAAGATTGACGAAATGGCTATCGTAGCGCATCGTGAGATGCTGATGCTGTGTTAAATAGGCACCGGATCCACGGCAGGTGCTCTCGGTAGGTGCGGCCACATGCGGAAAAGGAGCAATGGGCTTCGGCTATCGTTGGTTCCGATGGGCGGGAATTGGCGCACTCTGTCCCTCTCAGTACTGATTGTTGGACTCCTGGCAATTGCTTGCCTTGGGCAGGGCCAAACAGCTTCAACAACTCCCATCTCAATTGCCGCAGCGAAGGAACTCGCGCGCAGCAGCGCTCCCGAGCACCCCTATTGCATAATTCGAGCGACTGTCACCACGGTTCCGGGCAGCAACCCCGTTGCACCCGGAAACTTCACGGTGCAGGACAACGCTGGCGCAATGATTGTCAGGACTTCGAAGGTACTTCCGCTGACCATCTGGGAAATAGTTGAGCTGCGTGGCACACTTGCGTGGAATAAGGTGAAGCCTAAGGAAGAATCTCTCGACGAAGTCGGCTATTTGAGCATGACTGCGGATTCGATTACGTCGCTTGGCGCTGGCACTCAAATTCCAGGCAGATTGCTGACTCGTTCCGATGTGCGCCATGGGCTTTACCCGGTCGAACTGGTTCGGGTTCGAGGCAAGGTGATGCGTTTCATGATCGGGGACAGCGATCAACAACCGGGTGACACATCTGACTATGTTGTCATCGGCCCGGAACCGGAACTGCTGGCGGTATTTCGAAGACGGCGCTCGGATCCACCATGGGTGAGCGAAAGGGCGGTGCCCGGTAGCGAAGTGGAACTGAACGGAATGCTGACGTTCAGCAGCAGTGCGCAGGAGTTCGGGATTCGGTTGCGGACACCAACGGACGTGGCTGTTATTCAGCCTAGTTCATGGTTCACTTTGACGAGAGTTCTTGTGCTCGCGAGTGTTGTCGTCCTGCTCGTCGGCATCTGCGTCGCTTGGATCGTGCTACTGAAACGGACCATTCGGAAACGCACCACAGAGATTCAAGAGACAGAACAGCAACTGCAACAGGCCCAGAAGATGGAAGTCTTGAACCAGTTGGCCGGCGGAATAGCTCACGACTTCAATAACATCCTGATGGCCATGACAGGTTATGCCGAGTTGCTGATGCTGGAAGACATCGATCCGGTACACAAGAAGACTCTTTCCGAGATACTGAAAGCCGGCGAGCGAGGCGCGCGATTAACGCGCCAATTGCTCACGTTCAGCCGCAAACATCCAGTTAAGCCGGCGTTTATTGACATAAACTCACTGGTGTCGGAACTGCAGCCGATGCTTAGTCGTATCGTAGGCAAGGATATCCACATAGAGGTTATTCTCACTGAGATACCTGCGATCGTGCGGGCGGACAGGTCACATCTGGAA
>JAEYQK010000038.1:0-52500 GCA_023410055.1 Acidobacteriota bacterium | reverse complement strand
AGGATATTCCCCACTCGAAGGTAGGTTAGTCACGTGTTACTCACCCGGTCGCCACTTTACTCATGGAGTTGCCCCCACTTTCTCGTTCGACTTGCATGTGTTAGGCACGCCGCCAGCGTTGATTCTGAGCCAGGATCAAACTCTCGTTTGAAACCTGAATTCGCCCCGCGACGGAGTCAGCGGGACTTGTCAGTCGCGCTCGAAAGTGGCGACTGACCGTTATATTGTGAGAATCGTTTAGACTTGAGTCCAATCAATTTCTCACGACTGGCACGTTCAACCTGTTGTCAATGATCGAATCGGTTCTCCGCACTGGGCGGGCCGTTTCAATCGAGCGACGACCTCAACCTTTCAGCTGATTTCGTCTGTCCTCGAAAACCTTTCAAACATACCGCGAATCGCTGCGCGCTGTCAACTCTCAATTTCGCCCACTGTTTGCTCCAGTGGTTCGCCTTGGGAGAAGCGCTGCTTAGCTTCCTTCGTCAGTTTCTCAACTGCAAAGACGCGGCATGAATGGCTTACGGCGTTTTTGGCAATAGCTCGCCGCAAGCTTTATAGAACTTAGTTAAAGATCTCTTGGAGGTTTAAAGCGATTACGCTTAACCCTTCGCAGCTCTCAGTCCGCGAATGCTGACCTCGTGGCCGAGGTCAATTAGCGTCGTACTACTTTTGATGCCAGCCTACGCTAAAGGATTCAACCTTTTATCGCCGCATCGCTAACGCTTATCTCGTCTCTCGACTCTCTTGTTATATCAGCGTTGCGCCCGTTGCGCAACCCCTGTTTTACAAGATTTTCAAACTTCTTTTCCCAACTCACTCGAACTGTCTAACGTCGTACAACCCACCGTTTGGCTGCGGGAACCGAGGGCTCGTCCCTGCCCGATTAGCCTGGTGATTTGCTGACGCCTTCATTATCGCCAACCGCTCTGATCGCTGTCTAGCTCGTTGGCGCGAAGTTTTGAATATACAGACCGGAACGACTCATTGTCAACCGGCTGTTTTACTCTCAAGTTTGAAATCTCGTTCAGTCTAGATGTCGAACCAAGCTGAAGGATTGAACCTCCGCCTTCTTCGACTCAAAACGCTCGCCACTGAACCACCCGGATCGTTGTCTGGCTTGTTAGCGCGAATTTCTGACTATACAGACGGCCTCCCTCAGAGTCAACCCTGCTCCGGCCACAACCCCTCGCAGCTGTTATCTACTCTGGTTCCACCTCCGTTCGCACGCTCCGTGACGCTCAGGCCGATCAGCAGGTCCGCCAGATCCTCGAACAAATCCGCAACGAAGACCACCACCACATTACACAACTACAGGGACACCTGCATCGTTGCCTCAGCCAAGCTAGCCAGAAAGCCGCGTGAGGGACAGCACTCAGCTTCAGCCTCAGCAGTCAGCCTTGATCCGCTGGCTGCTGATGGCATCGCCTTGCGACAGATGGATGTCTGACCCGGCGAATGCCCGTCGCTAAGAGCCCCTGCTAGTCTCTGATTGCTGTCTGCTGATTGCTGCCTGCTGCTCTCAGATCGCCCACCACGCATACACGAATCCCGCCGCGATCAACCCTCCGATCGCCGCTCCGATCCAGAAATTCTGCGCGCGAGAATTCGTCGTGATCATGATCCGCCGGTCGCGCGAAATCGTAAGAATGAACACCAATATCGGCACGGTCAGGACTCCTGCTAATATCTGCGACCAGTAGAGCGCCTTCACAGGATTAATCGGCAGGAAGTTCGCCGCAGCCGCCAGGAATACCACCATCGAAATCAGCACGTAGAACCGCTTCGCTTCCCACGGATGCTCGCTCAGCCCCGCTTTCCACTCCATTGCCTCTGAGATGCTGTAGCACATCGAAGCCACCAGAACCGGCAGAGCCACCATCCCCGCCCCCACGATCCCTAGTGCAAACAGCAGCGTGCCCATATTCCCCACCGCCGGCCTCAGTGCTTCAGCCGCTTGCACCGTTGTCATGTCCTCCGGATGCGCAATGCGCAGCACCGACCCCGCCGCCACCACTATCGAAAACGACAGCACCGTCGTGACCACCGTTCCTGCCCGTGATTGCGCTTCATGCGGCGTATGCTGCCCAATCACAGCCTGCTCTCTCCGCGAACTCGTCTGCCAGACCAGCACGTAAGGCGTCAGCAATGATCCAAACAATCCCACCACTCCCGCAATGTAGTCCGTCGTCGGCGTGATCCGCGGCACCAGCGTTCGCACCAGCACCTCGCGAAGCGACGGCGCCGCGACCACCGCAGCCGCCACGTATACGAACAGTGGCAACGACAGCCACAACAGCGCATGTGTGATCTTGCGATAGTCTCGGAAGATCAAGATGTACCAGATCGAAAACGCGGTCGCCGCTACGAAGTACACTCGATTCTGCTGCAAGATGATCGAGAGTGCGTCCGACACCGCCATCAGATCCGCAATGATCATCGCAATGTTGATGACCATCACCGTCCCTGCGCACACCAGCGCCCACTTGCGGCCATAGTGCTCCCGCAACAGATCGACCAACCCTTGTTGCGTCTCGTACCCGATCCGTCCCGAGACATTGAAAACAGCCACCAGGAACGGCACGCAGAGCAGCACGATCCATAGCATCGAGAAGTGATAGGCAGCACCCACCACGGTCGCCGTGATCACCAGCGATGGATCGACGTTCGCAGCCCCCGTCACGATTCCAGGAGCCAAGTGCCCTAGCCTCGTCCACCAACTCCGGGATGTGACCCCTGCCGGCGCCGGAAACCGCACCAACTTGCCGCGATCAGCCGGACTGCCTTTACGGGATTTTTGGGAGTTCACGATTGAGGTCTCGCTCGATGCGGCGTTCATGCCAGAGTCGCAACGGCTTTGAATACGTGATGATTCCGAACGCCGCAATGGCGGCCAACAACAATCCAGTACTGATCCAGACCAGCACAACCGATATTTGCGTTCGAGCTATGCGACTGATGACCTCAGCATTGTCTGGCGTTAGGATCAGTGCAGCCGCCAGCGTCAGCATTCCAAGTCCGGCAACAAAGCCCGTTACGTTCTTCGCCCAGCGTCCGCGCGTGAAGTACTCCGCCAGAAGATTGAAACCGTATAGCACCAGTCCAACGATGACGATGATGTTGGCGATGTCGTTAATCTGCATTCAGGGGCTCCGCTTGAACTACTAGGACGCGCCTTCACTTACGCAGGTTGGCAACGTGAGTTGCCGGTGCCCGGGCCGTCGAAGTCTTTGTGATGTCCGTCACCGTCCCTTGCCCGTTCCCGCAACAACCCTGTTATCAACAAGGTACGGCTGGTTCCGTGTCAACAAATTGTGAGCCAACTTCTGGAATTTGGACTATCATGATGCCGCTATATTCAATTCTGGGATCTGGCGTTCGTGATCCTTTTGGAGGGCGCCGATGTTCGAAGAGGAAGTTCAGCTAGAAAACGAATCAAAGTCTCTGTCGCTCAAAAGTCCCTTTCTGTATATCTTCTTGCTCCTGCTGCTGGTCCTTGGAGCTATCGGCTACTTTGTTTACAGGTCCGACAAAGCTCTCACTGCTGAGGACGCTAAACCTGTCATCACCAGCGCTCTCAAAATGCGCGGTCCCGCGTCTGTGCGTTTCACTGTTGGTACGATGAAGCCAAGTGTTACCGAAAAGCCACGCGACCCGCACTACAAACTGCTTGAGAAACTTGGATACCTGAAACTGGCCAATGCCAAGAACGACGCCGTTCAGGTGACGTTGACGCCCTTGGGTGAAAGTACGTTCAAGGAATTGCCCGAATTCAAGAAGACAGCAAGGTCCGACGGAACCGAGTCTCTTCTGGTTCCGCTTGCCACTCGCGAGTTGGTAGCCATCAAGAGCGTTACTAGCACTAGTCCCGGCAATGCAACCGTGACGTATGAGTGGAAGTGGGCGACCAACAAAGTCGGAGAGCAGTTCGATACCACCAGCGACGCCGTGCAGAAGTTCAGTCAGTGGGATCGCACCACGCTCATCAAGAACTACGGCGTCGACTTCTACAAGCAGACGAAGACCGAAACCGTAAACATGATTCGCGGCAAAAACGGCTGGCAAATCGCCACCGAATAGTCGCAATTCCACCATCAGCAGAGGGCGGCTTCGGCCGTCCTTTGTTGTTTCAGATAAATCTCACAGGTGTCCCATCCTTTCGCGTAGCGAAAGGATGGGCCTTCTCGGCAAGGGCACGACTTCAGTCGTGCCGCTAAATGGCATCGAATCACTGCGGCTTCAGCCGCTGAGGTTAGCCCTTTAGGATCGACAATCATCTTTTCCGCAACCTCTTCAGCCGCGGCAAGAAAACCGAAATATACTGAGCCTTTTGGGTTCTGAGGTCACGTGAACCAACCGCCTCCCCCACACGTACCTCAATCATGAAACGACTCATGCGCGTCCTTCTGATCCTCATTGGCCTGGCCTACTTGGGCCTCGTCCTCCTCGCTCTCGTCGCAGACAAGCTCATCTTCCAGCCGCACCCCACCAGCTACACCGACGCACAACTCCGCCGCGCCGACGCCGAGGGCATCGAGTACTTCCGTCTCAGCTCCGGCTCCGAAACCATCTCCGCCGTCTATCTAGCCAATCCGAATGCCAGGTACACTCTCCTCTACTCCCATGGCAACGCCGAGGACATCGGCGACATCCTGCCTCTCCTTCAGGAGTTCCGCCGCGCCGGATTCGCCGTCTTCTCCTACGATTATCGCGGCTATGGCACCAGCACAGGCCAGCCCTCGGAGAAAGGCACTTACTCTGACGCCCACGCTGCCTACGACTATCTGACCCAGACGCTGCAGGTCGCTCCGTCCGCCATCATCTCCCACGGACACTCTCTCGGCGCCGCCGCCGCAATCGAACTCGCGTCCGCAAAGCCCGTCGCCGGATTGATCGCCGACGCTCCATTTGTCTCTGCGTTCCGCGTCCTCACCAGCGTGCGGATGCTCCCGTGGGACGAATTCACAAACTCGTACTACATTCGCCGCGTGCATTGTCCCGTGCTCGTCATACATGGCAAGGCCGACAACGTCATTCCCTGGCGGCACGGCCAACTCATCTACCAACGCGCGAACCAACCCAAGCGCGCTCTGTGGATCGACAACGCCGGACACAACAATACATTCCTGATTGCCGGCAAGCTGTACTTGCAGTCGATGACCGAGTTCGCGGCCTCTATCGCACCTGCAAGCGCTACCGCCGCCTCGAAGTGAGTTTCGAACTGGCTTTATAAGTGGCTTGGGTAGGGCACGGCTTCAGCCGTGCCACTACGAAACAAAAATACTGGGCTTTAGCCCCTGAGGGAGCTGCCTCTACCTGTGCAGACATTTATGAACCAGTTGTTCAGCACAGGGGCTGAATTCCGGGACAGCGAGTTGCGCACTCAGACCTCAGCGGTGAAAATCGTACGTGAGCATTGAGAGACTGCGGAGGAAGAAACGAGCATGTCAAACGAGAGCAGTGTTTCTACGATCTTCTTGGAGCATTCGCGAACCAAGCTTCTCGATCAGTACTGGCCACGCCTGCGTCAGTGTGTCGAATCGCTCACCGACGACCAGGTCTGGTGGCGTCCAAACAACTCCAGCAACAGCGTGGGAAATCTCGTGCTGCATCTGAACGGCAACGTGCGGCAGTGGCTGGTCGCATCGTTCAATAACCTGAATGACGATCGCAACAGGCCAGCGGAATTTGGCCAGCGCGACGCCATTCCGAAGACAGCGCTAATCGAAACATTCGCGGCCACCATGAAGGAAGCCTCCGACGTCCTCTCTCGCCTTACCGACGCCGACTTAGTCGCGCCTATGAACATCCAGGGATACGGCGTTACTGGACTGAAAGCCGTTTACCAGGTCGTCGAGCATTTCGGATTGCACTACGGCCAGATCCTCTACATCACGAAGATGTTGCGCGACCAGGATCTTGGCTTCTACAGCGAGCTCAGCAATACGGGACGAAGTTCGAGCGGACGTGGGTACTGACGTTCATCTACTCTGCCGCCGCCAAGGCATCGCGACGAAGCGCCTTGTTCTTGTGCCGATTGAAGTAGAACAAGGCAATTGCCAAGGTCTGGCACGCCAGAATAAAGCCGCCGACCTTTAGCGTGAAAAGCCACGGCTTGGCGACTTCAATGATCGGGAACAACGACAGTACCAGGTACATCGTGGTCATCACCAGGCCAGAGAGTGCGGCGGCCTTCAGCCACCACGGCGGTCTTTCGATCTGGGATTGGCGTCCAATCAGCGGCAGAGCGAACATTGCAATGTAGGCGAGGGCATAGAAGATTCCCGCTGAATTCTGCAACAGCTGAAATGCCTCCTGCTGGCCCGATCCCGTGACCCCCGCGATGGCCATCGCGGTCGCGACCGCTCCAACAAACATGATCGCGTTCGTTGGAGTTTTGCGCCGTGGATGCATGTGCCCAAACCACCGCGGCAGCAGGTTGTCCCAACCAGCCACCAGCGGCAGTCGCGTGGTGAAGATGAACGTCAAGAGCATCGCCGCCAGAAACGAGAACAACAACGCAGCAATCACGGCGGGAATAAGATTCGCGCCAGGATCGCTCGGGCGCGTTCCCAAGGTCAGCGCCTGCGAAATCGGGCTGATCAGGTCGATCTTGTCTCTCGGAACCAGTGCCACTACGGAGCTCGTACCGAGCACCATCATCATGCAAATGATAGGCGTGGCAATCATCACCGAGCGTCCAATGGACTTGCCCGCATTGCGAGACTCACCCGCAAGGATCGAGACAGAATCGAAACCGCTCATCGCGCCGAAACTCATCTTGCCCAGCAAGTTCAAACTGAGCAGCGAAATTGCCGGCAGTGTCAGCGTAAACGGCGGATACTGCGCCGTACGGCCGAGCAGTTGATTGCGAAATGGCAACGCAATCAGCGCGGCGAAGACTACCAGCATGATGATGCCGCCGGCATCTTGTATCCACTTCGCTACGCCTAGCCCAAGAGAGGTGACCACGATAAGAAGCAACATCAATCCAAGGGTGATCCCGAGATTCACCCACTTGCTTTCGACCATCCACGCACCCCGCGGCCCGAGAATATAGGAGTACATCGTCGTGCTTTGGAGTCCCGAATAGGAGAGGATCGCGACCATGTTCAGCCACATGTTCCATGCCACAAGGAAACCGGCAAAGTCGTTGAACCCCAGTCGCGCCCACTCGTAAAGCCCGCCCTCCACTGTGTGTACGCGAGTCAGATAGATCACAACTGCCGCCGACGGCAGGTAAAAGAGAACGATCCCCAGCAGCCAGAAAATTACGTGCGACGGCCCGAGCCGCGCCGCAGTTCCCACCCAAAACAGGCCCACGATGTTCAGTATCTGGCTCATCACCAGATTGCGCAGTCCCAGTTCTTTGCGGAATTCCTGCTTCTGTTCGGCGCCGGCTTGCAGGGTCATCGAGAGCCCTCCGAGGTTCCTGGATTGCTACTCAGATGCACCAACAAACGCGTGTGGATGGGAAAAGATTTGGTCTGAGATTAAGTCGGTCAGGGATCGGCAGCTAATGGATCGCGGTGTATGCCCCCAGCTCACTCGCCTCGCTCAACAACCGCTTCCCTTGCGAATCCCGTTCCTCAATCTGCTTCTCGATTGCTTCCACCAACTGCATGGCTTGCGCCCCGAATGTGATCGGCACGACGAATTCTCCCAGCAAACGCTGGCGCCTTTTAAGGCGCACAATACAGCCCGCTTTTTTTCTCACTTCCCGCACGTTCTCCAGTGGGACATACATCTGCGTAAAACTGCCGAACAGCCAGATCCCCTTCCCTTGTTCGATGATCACCAGATGCGGATACTTCGCGAAATATCCTCCCCAGAGCAGTAGAAGATATGCAGGAAGCGCCGCCCCCAGCAACAACAGCACCGGCAGTGCGGCCAGCTTGTTACTCGATTCCTGAACGACGATTACACCGATCTTGCACAAGATGAAGCTGGTGGGCAGTCCTATAATCTCGGACATCCGGTTACGACTTACCCACCAGTCACTACCCCTAAAGACGTTCGCCGACCATGCCGCCCAGCGCGGATTCACGAAATACTCCAATCCTATGTTGCTGTTTTAAGTAGAACCTAACACAGAGCGCGCAGCACACACAGGTGAAAGATGCTGTGAATTCCATACTCCTGCGGAACAATCACCCAGAAGGCACCGTACTAAATGACAGCACTAGCACAGAGGATGTCGTCATGCCTAATGTCATTTCTAGCAGTCGAGCAATGGCGCCGCACGTTGCAACCACAGTGTCACCAGCACCCTCACGGGCCGTCGTGTTCACCCTCGGCGCACTGGCTTCACTTGCCCTGATCACCTATGGACTCGTTTACGTGTTCGCGATCCCGGCAGTCACACCGGCAATGCTGATGTCTGGTTCCTTCGAATCGCTGAAAGTCGGACGCCTCGCCATGGGACTACAGATCTGGGCCGTTGCCGTCTATGCGTTCGCATCTTTGCCGCTGAACGTGCTGTTTTCCATCAGGCAATATCGCGTCAGCCCAGCGGCGATCGTGCTCGGCGCGTGCGCAACCTGCCTCGGCCTCATCATGCAGATCATGAACAGCCTGCCCTCCGTGGCGCAGTGGCTGTATCCCGGACATATCCTCGCGCCTCCGCCGGATTTGGCACCCTACCTTCGTCAGGCGAATTGGATTCGCTTTGCCTCGCTCGACGTCGCGGCCTTCACCCTCATCTTCATCGCCGGACTGATCTACGCCGGAGTCTTCTGGCGCACGCATCGTTTACTTGCGTACGTACTGGTCGGATGCGTGGCTGTCTTCCTGCTGCATCTGCCATTTCTCTGGATAGCCCCCAGACTCGCCGTGATCCTGATGGGCCTCTCCGTCTGCCTACCAGCGATCGCACCACTGATCTATGCCGAGATGGCGGTGGAAGGAGTCAAGGATTCACGTCTCGCAGCGAGTGCAGCTTAAGACGTTGTTACCCGCATCTGCGATATGCATCAGCAGAGGCGGGTTCAATCCTCCTCGATCGCCTTCTTTGTCTTGTCAAGAACTAGCTTGATTGTTGCCGGAGTTACTCCTGCGGGCAAATCCACCTTGCTTGAGACCTGAATGTGCTGGGACCTAAGAGGAATGTCAGATTTCCACGCTGGAGTTGTTCTTGCGGAAATCTGGTAACTCTGGCCAGCAAGACACTTGAGGTGTGCTACCCCGTTGTGTTCGACCTCTCCGATTTCTCTGCCGCCGTGTTCCGAGGTGTGGGCTTCAACCCACGTTCTGCGCGGCGCCGGTCGGCCATCAGGCAACGTGACCTTCACGTCTACTCTGCGAATCGGCAGTGGAGGCGAAAGTCTTAGCTCGACGTTCGTTACCTGTTGCTTCGGCGCAATGTGGATGATTCTCGCCTGCTTGAGGTCCGAGACCCCGGGAGCATATGTGGGCGGATACGGCACGTCACTATTGGGGGGCGTGTCGAGATTGATGCCGACCACAAAGTCACCGGCCGCGCCCTCGAAACGAAATGAACCATCCTTTTCTGCTGGGACAAACCCCTCAAGCACTGTTGCATTTCCATCGGGCATCATCTTCGCCATTTGCACGTGGATATCGGGAACTGGCTTTCCTTTTGCATCGACGATCTTGCCTGTTATTGCGGATTCAGTAGAAAGCCAAAGATTATCGAAGTAACCGCAGGCCCCAGCCGGTATCACAGCCTCCCGCTTCCAGTCCAGAGTGTAGTCGGGCAAAGCAGCAGTAACCGTGTAATGACCAGGAGTAATGTTCTCGAACGACCACTCGCCCTTCTCGGACGAGGTTGTCTTCTGCACTCCGTGTTCCGAGGTGATCTCTACGATTGCACCAGAGACTGGAAGGTCGAAGGCTGTAACGGTCCCATACGCCCGAGTGCTCGTCTTGCCATCGCGCCAGAGACGGAGCCATCCGATCTCGTCGTTGGCGGAGTCCGCCCATCGCGTACCGTTACACTCGGGCGCGTAATAAACGGGAGTGTCAGGAGTGAAGCCTGCAGGCAGCGGCTTAGCTTTCTTGCCCGGAGCAGCAACCGTCATTGCAGGCGATGATCCCATACCGCCCCAGGCCTCTCCTGCAAAGACCAGATAATCTTTCCCTATCCTGTAAACCGCATAGCAGCTGGTGAAACTTCCGGGGTCGACCCATACCTCTTTTGTATCAGCGGCAAGGCCCTTGAAAGCTTCTTTAACCTGGAACTTGTACAAAGTTCTTTGAACAAAAGTGCCACTCCCATCATCATCCGTAAAAACCGGCGTTCCAAGAAAGATAACTTTGCTGTCTGAGATGTAGGAGCAAGCCGGCCCAGGGGCACCGCATGAGCAAGCTACGGCGCTAGCGGGAATAAGCAACAGCAACAATGCCATGAGCAGGAAGCGCATTCTACTGCACGGTGCTTTTTCCATTTTTAGAAATCTCCTCAGTGCATTGTTTGACTCGGGGCCCGCCACTTCGACAGAGTTAGTGAAAACCAGATTGGCAAAGGCGAGTTAGCGATTTGCAGGAGCTAGCAAGCCTAAAGACAAAAGCAGTTTCTCCCGTAATGCTGAAACGGATTCCGAATGCCCATGTTTGTAGTCCTTGAACGCAGGCAAGAAGCGGAAAATTGCCGCGCGACGGAACGGGCGAATGATGACTACCATCGGATTGAAATCGCGCACGCCTCCGTAAACGTGGAATGCATGAGCGGCAAGCGAGAAGAAGGTCCATGTCCTTCTTTCCGACCAATTCAGAATGATAGCCCGCTCTCGTACCAGGGGCAGAATCTCATCGCTCATGTAATCGCGCCAGATGCGACTGTCCGAAGAAACAAACAGAATGTCCTTGCCTGTAAGAACTACGCGTAACCACAAGAGCGAAAACACAACTGCCCTGTGTGCCGCCGACAAAACGATACCGAGGATCACGAGCGGAAGCCACAGGGGAGCGCTTAGAACAAGAACCAGCGCACCAAATATCTTCCGACCGGTGGTTTGCGCATCTCTGCTCATCGATTAGGACAGGGTACACCCGGCTCGTGTGAAGGCCAAACTCTAGAACCGTGGGGATGTGGGCCCAACCACCTCACTCGAACAATGAGCCTTGAATCATCTTCTCGGCGGCGTTTTGCGGACGGCCGGGGTGCCGCACCCTTCCCCTTCGGGGAGGGTGCGCTTCCGAGGACGCTGACTAGGTCCTGCTACTTTGCACGCGCAATCATGCCTTGAATCATCTTCTCAACCGCGTTGGCCGATGGCGCACCGTAATTCGCTAGCACTGCGACGGTATACCCCTTGTCGAGATACATTTTGAACTGGCAATTGATTCCCGTTCCGTCGCCGCCATGGCCAGCCAGCCTGCCCAATTCTTTGTCGTTGGACACGAAGAAACCGTAACCATAGCCCGGCGAATTCAACTCGGGCTTCGCAGAAAGCGCGGTTTCGGTTAGCTCGGCGGAAAGAAGCTTGTGACTCCGCAGAGCCTGGTCAAAGCGCAGCAAGTCGTCGGCAGTCGAGTAGATTCCACCCGAAGGATTGCCTTTCAACACGCGAGACACGGTGTTCTCGCGAAAGATGGTTGTGTCTCCAACCTTAACTTTCGCGTAACCGGTGCTGCGTCCAGGAATAGCCGAGTCTTTGTCCAGAGCGACCGTCTTTGTCATTCCTGCAGGCCAAAAGATGTGTTTATTGAGATACTCGAAGTACTCTTCTCCCGACACTTTCTCCACAATGATCCCGAGCAGGACCATTCCCGTGTTGCTGTAATTCCATTTCGTGCCTGGCTCGAACGACGGCACCTCGCTTCGGATTAGCTTCTTGTAGTCCCCAAGATCGCGGAAGAAGACGACATCCGACTGTTTATTCAGGTTCTCGAAATACGTGCCATAGCCCGACGTATGGGTGAGCAGGTGTTTGATCTTGATCTTTGAGCCATACTCCGGCGCCAACCACTCTTCCGGGACGTACTTGCTGGCCGGATCTTCTAGACTGAGTTTCCCTTCCTGCACCAGTTGAAGCACCGCTACCGCCGTGAACATCTTCCCGACAGAAGCAAGATTGAATTGCGTATCCACGCGGTTCGGCACCTCGAAGCTCTTGCTGGCCATTCCGAACGCGCCACTGTAAATGGACTTACCGTCTCGCGCCACCAGCACTACGCCCGAAAATTCGTCCTTGTCGACGAGTGTTTTCATCTCTGCGGCAAGGAGTCCGGCCAACTGCTTGTCTGTTACTTGAACAGCTTGAGTTCTGGGACCCGCGGGTTGCGCGCTCACGGTCTGCGCGGCGCTAGTGAAGGATGCAAAGAGAATGCTGATGAATGCGAATAGGCTACAGACACACCGACGTGCAGAGATCATGTCTTAAGTACGCCTTAGCGATTCTGGATTTTGAACTCTTCTTATTCTCTTCCGTCGCGTCTCGGCCGACAAGGGGCATCCGTGCCCTTTTCAAACTTGCACTCAAGCATTTTTGGAGTTCACGAGAATCTCTAGGGTGCCCCATTCTCGCGCAGCGAGGGTGGGCTTTTGACTTTGTTTCCGTCGGAACTGATGCTGAGCGGAATGCGCAAACTACTCAGCGACACGGCCATGTCCGTCATCAGGAAGATAGATGGGTAGGAAGCGATATTTGCTGGTGCCCCATATCTGCCCGGTTTTGGCAGATGTGGGCTTGTTCATGTCCCCAAAGCTAATACTCCGCTCCTGCCTTGTTCTGATTTCGTAAATCTTCGCCAGCCTTTGTCTAGATCTCTCGAATCAACCTTATCTTGGTAGTGGGTCGAAGTGCGCCCGGCGGAGTTCGCCTCCGCCTTGATCTTTGAAAACCGTGCGGAATCGAAGCAGGGGATATCGACGCCTTAAGTCGCGCAATATCAAAGACTTAGCTTCGGCCTCAGGGGTATATCGATGCCCTAAGTCTTTGCTTTTCAAAGACTTGGCTTGTGACACCCGGTATGGGGATACCCCCGGTTTTTCTGTGGCCAGATGGCTCGATCACCCGATGGCCCGATCATTCATTGGGTCGGCGTCTGCTGATATCGTTTCTGGTAGAACTCCTGGATGCGTTTCCGCTCTTCAGGCGACAGCCCCTTGAGCCACGAGTGCTCGGGCATCGCCTTGACCTGCTTCGTGACTCCGGGCATAAGTTCCTCGGCCTCCGGCAGGAACTCGCTGTAGAAGATCTTGGCTACATCGTAGAAGCCATGCCACTGTACGTAGTCAGGACCGTTCATGCTGGCGCCCATTCGCGCGCTGCGTCCCTGGTGATGCCAGAGTTCGAAGTAGGTCCACTTGATCTTCGCGTCGAAGGGCGTGGTAGTGAGCTTGCCGGCCTTCGTCAGCGCGGCCATGATGTCTTTGGCCGGACCGAAGAACTTGTCATTGCCCATCACGACAACGCTGTCGAACTGCGTGTAGAAATTGTTCACCCAGTCGGAGGCATGGCAGTTCAGGCAGACGCTCTTCATCGCCTGCTGACGCGCTTGCCAGTTCGGCTGACGCAGTGCAATCTCCGGACGCAGGTTCCAGCTGAGCCGCGTGCCTACATCGTGTGTCGAAGGTAGCTTCGTCGTCGCACCCATGTGACACGTATGGCATGTCGGCGCAACGTTGTAGTCCTTGCCCAGCACCCACGACTCGGAGTTCAGATTCATCTGGTCAATCAGCGTACGATACGTCACGCCGTGCTTGCTCTCGTTATAGATTTCCGCCTGCGGATGGTCAGGACCAAGATGGCAATACCCGCAGCTCTCCGGTTGACGCGCGATCGCGACACTAAACGTGTGCCGGCTATGACAAACGGAGCAGGACCCCTTCGAACCGTCAGGATTCACGCGCCCGATGCCCTCGTTCGGCCACGTGGTCGGATCGAACTTGCCATTGCCTACAACCTTCACGATCGATCCGTGGCACTTGACGCAACCGTTCTGCGCCGCCGCGGGTCCTTCGACAACATCGCCCAGCACGTTGTCGAGCGAGCCCAGTATCTGTCCGGCATCGGCGTGATGACTGGCCTCGAACTCACGCACTTCAGAATCATGGCAATTTGCGCACGTCTTCGGCGTAACCATCACCGAAATCGTGTACCCGTTGTGCTGGAACTTGTCAGGACGACTCTGTGCCGCCTGATGGCATTCGTAGCAGCCGATTCCTGCCTGAGCGTGCTTGCTCACAGCCCACTGCTGCACCACTAGCGGCGTCGCCTGCTTCGTGTGGCATGCGATACAGGCCTGGCTCTGCTTCGACGCGTTCTTTGCCACGGCGGCAATATCCGGCGGATTCGCCGGTGACCCGATCGCCGGCCCAGGCGCAGCCTTTTGCGGATTCGCCGCCATAGCCGGGGCCTGCTGCGGCGCTGCCGCCTGCACCCCGGCGGCATGTACGACAGCCGGCGCTTCGCAACCCGGGTTCAAAACGAACACGATCGCAAATAGAGCAGCGGAGAGCACAAGTCCGGGAACGATGATTCTGCGCATGACAACTCCTTCTGCGAAGCGAAGCTGAACTTCTTTGCTTGAGCCGACGATCGGAGATGCCCGGGTGATCTGCCCAGAACTGAAGGTCCGCTTCGTGAGATGCTACTGCATCCCGGGGTGGTTTTGCACATCCGCGATGTCTATTCGATCGGCGCAGACATCGACTGCTCGACACCGTCGTCTTCCCAACGGTGACCGCACGCATCGCAGTGCCATTCAAACTTCGCGTTGAAGGCCTCGTTGCCGGTCATCACACCGTCGCGGCCCTCGAACACCACTTCGTTTGACTGGCACTTCGGACAGCAGATGGCATACTCAGGTTCTTCGGCGGATTCGGCTGTTTCTTCTTCGGGTGTTTCCTCTTCGGCTGCTTCTTCTTTGAGCGATGGCTCGGGCCAATTCATTGCCAGTGCCGGAATGGCACGGTTTCCATCGGCCTCGCATATCTTCATGTCGATGCCGCCTTCGAAGCTACCCTCGTAGAACGATGGATCTTCGATATTGTCGTCGCCGAGGTAACAAGGGACGCAAGCATCAGTGAGAATCCTATGCACAGTTCGGGCCTCTTCCATGTCCCACACTCGGCGCACGACCATCAGATCAAGCGAATTGGCGTCGAACTCCCCATCCCCGTCTTCATCACAATCGTCCTCATCAACGCACCGGTCTTCTTCCTCGGCGACGCTAGGCGACTCAGGCTCTTCTTCCTTCGGCGGTTCGAGTTGCAGCCTCACATCGAGCTTGCGGTTAGTGATCTCGTACTGAAGCACTTCTTTCGCGATGTCGGTGAGTTGATAAGCCTCTTCGGCAACGTGAGCGAGTTCCTCTTCGCTCATCTGCCGATATGTTTCCTGCAGGCTTCGCCATTGTTCGCGTCGATCGATGCTCATAGTTGCCGAACATCATACGCGAAGCTCGAGAAAGTTGAAACGTGCATTGCGTTTAAGGTGTTCGTACATCTATATCCGGTTGTTTGCCATCAGATTGAGTACAAGCAGTCACAACTCTGGCCGCCATAACGATGGTCTAGTTCATCAAAGGAAGGACTCGTGGATATTCGTTCTGCGCGGAATGTTATCTCCAGGGACTTACGTGATTTTGGTTTTGCGGCGACGCTTTATGACCTCTCCTTCAGGGCTGCAAACCACCTCTTGCCGTGTACAGTCTGGAACGCCCTAACAATCGACAAACCCAATTCTGCTTACTCTAGCCTGCCGGAGGATTTCCAAGGCCAATTGCTCGATGCCGACAAAATGCGGGTTTACGTCTCCCCAGAAAATGACCTCGACAACGAACTCATCGATCGGGCAACCGACAACGGTGACCACTGCATGGCCATCTTCGACGGCAACAGGCTGGCCTCGTACGGCTGGTATTCCAACCAGCCGACTGATCTTACCGAAGAGCTGCGCCTTCGTTTCAGCGGCGAGCATGTCTACATGTACAAGGGTTTCACGCACAACGACTATCGTGGGCAACGGCTGCACGCCATCGGCATGACCTTGGCTTTGCAGGAATTCCTGCGGCGCGGTTCTAGGGGAATTGTGTCCGTCGTGGCTTCAAACAACTTCAGTTCGCTCAAGTCGTGCTACCGAATGGGCTATCGAGATTTCGGGAAGATCTACGCAGCTAAGCTGGCCGGTCGCTACCTCTTACACCACAGTAAAGGCTGTGCCGAATACGGCTTCGTAGTCGAACCGAAACCCGCAACCGCCACTCGCGAGCGTACGGTCGTGGAATCGGCCTAGCTCTTCAATTCCACTTCCGTAGCGCCCGCGCCCCCCTGATTCTGCGGCGGCTCGGTCACATTGGAAACTTGAGGATGCTTCTGCAGGTATTGCCTGATCGCTTTGCGCAATACTCCCATGCCGCTGCCATGAACGACGCGCACGCGTGTCATTCCCGAAAGAAATGCCCGGTCGATAAATTTCTCGACCTCTCGTGTGGCATCGTCGACCGTGAAGCCGATCACGTTGAGCTCTGTCGGTGCCGACTCATCCTCTCTTGCCAGCGACACCGAAATCCCCCTGGCTCGCGCCGCAGCAACGGGCGTCTCTGATGGCCGCGCAAAGACTTCGGCTATGTCGTCGCGCGCAACCTTCGTCTTCATGATGCCGACCTGAACTTCAAACGAGTCGTCATCGTTGTGCCGTGTGACAACACCGGTGCGCCCGAGCGACTTCAGTTTCACCGTGTCTCCTATGGTTACGTTCTTTATCACGTGCGGCTGCGCATGCTTGTCGTCCTTATCGGCGCCGGTATGATGCGCCACCACCGTCTGATCGAACTGCTCGCGAAACTCGCGCCTCAGCTTGGCAATGCGCCGATCGGCCTCTTTGGTCAGCTTCAGCGCGGCCGCGCGGTCCTGCACCGCGGAGACTGTCTCGCGCGCCCGAAACTCGAATTCCTTGAGCACGCTCTCCAGCTTCTTCTCCATGTCACGGATCTTCGCGCGCTGTTCGCGCAGGCCTTCAGCTTCCAGCCGCCCCTTTTCCCGCTGCACCTCCTGCTCTGCCGTGCGCAGCCTCCCGCGCTCTCCTTCTATCTCGCGCAGGTCAGCGTGCAACTTGTCGAGGAAATGCGTGATGTCTTGTGTCTGCACACCAAGCCGCCCGCGAGCTGCTTCAACGATCAGCGGATTGAGTCCAAGCCGCTGCGCAATGTTGATACCGGCCGACGCTCCCGGAACGCCGACGCGCAATTCATACGTCGGTTGCAGTGTCTGTTCATCAAAGCCGACCGCCGCGTTCAGAACTCCCTGCGCGTTCGTCGCATAAACCTTCAGCGACGTCAGGTGCGTCGAGATGATGCTCATCGCGCCTACACGCCGGAAGTGATCCGCTATTGCAACCGCCAGCGCCGCACCTTCCTCGGGATCGGTCGCGGAGCCAAGCTCGTCGAGCAGTACCAGCGAGTTCGCAGTCGCCGTCCGCGAGATGCGATCAATGTTCGTCACGTGCGCTGAAAACGTGGATAGGTTCTGTTCGATCGACTGGTAGTCGCCAATGTCCGCCAGCACCCCATCAAACACCGGCATCTCGGCACGACCCGCCGGCACCGGGACTCCCGACTGACCCATCAACGCAAGAATGCCGATGGTCTTCAGCGTTACGGTTTTCCCGCCTGTGTTCGGTCCGGAGATGATCAGCTGACGCCCTTGCTCGCCAGTGTAGGGACGGGGCTGCGCCCCGTCCTGCTGCGTCTGATCCCCTTGATTTGCGCAGAGCACAGCCCCTTCCCTACACGCGCTTCCCAACTCCACGCTGATCGGCACCACTCGAATATTCTTGGGCCGCAGATTTCGTTCGAGCAGTGGATGCCGCGCTTCATGCAGAAACAGACTCGAGTCGGTTAGCTTCACGGCCGCACAGTTGTAGTCCTGCGCATACCGAGCTTTTGCGAACTGCAGCTCAACTTCCGCCAGCACATCGGCGGCGACTAGGATCGCGTCAGCCTGCTGGGCCAGCCGCTCCGTCATTTCGCGCAGAATGCGGTGGATCTCGATCTGCTCTTCTTCCATCAGCCGGACAAGATCGTTATTCTGCTCGATGGTTTCCAGCGGTTCAACGAACACCGTCTGTCCGCTGGAACTGACGCCGTGCACGACGCCATCAACACGCCGCTTCTGTTCGGCCTTGATAGGAATAACGAAACGCTCGCCACGTATCGTTACCAGCTCTTCCTGCGCGACGTCGGCTTCGGACAGCCGTTTGAGATAGCCGCGAAGCGATTCCTGTATGTTGCGTTTTTGGCGATCAATTTCCCGGCGGATGCGCGCCAGTTCTGACGAAGCCTTATCGTCAAGCGTGCCGTCCGGATTGAGCTTGTTGCGAAATGCCCTCAAAAAATCCGTGAAGTCCACGATCGCGAACGAAAGCGCTGCGACCGTGGGCCAGGGCGTGCCACCCGATTGCGTTTCCTGCGCCCGCTCAGCCCAGTCCCCCTGGTGCGGATTAATCTTCCCATCGGCACCCCATGTTCGCGAAGCTAACGTGGGATCCTCTCCACCACTGAGCGTCGGCGCCTTCATCGCTGACGGTGGATGCAATGCAATTTCAAGCCACTCAGCCGCGCGGTCCACAACGGCAATCACGTCTCGTATCTCAGTCGGCTCTAGTGCCGCGCCTCTTATGCGCGACTTCTCAACTAGTTTCGTCGGATCGTGCAGTCCGGAAAGATCGAATCTCCCACCGGCGCGCAGATACTCGCGTATCTCAGCGGTCAACTGCTGCTGGCGTTCTATCCATGCGCGGTCCGTGGAAGGCGCTAGCGCATTCACACGCGCACGTCCCAGATCGGAACTCGTGTATCCGCGCAGCAGGTCGCGTACCTGATCGTATTCCAACGCGCGCGCGCTGGTATGTTCCAAGGGAAAAGGAATCGAGGACATCGTCTTCAATGGTACAACGCGCTGCCTATGCTTGGGCGGACTCCACCGCCCGCTCCTCATTTTCTGGGTAAGTGATCGGAAAGCGAAGGATGAAACTCGCGCCGCCCTCAGGACGGTTGTGACAGACGATCGTCCCGCCGTGGTTGGTCACAATGCCGTACGCAGCACTCAGTCCGAGCCCTGCGCCCTTGCCAACTGGCTTTGTCGTGTAAAACGGATCGAAGATCTTTTGCGGATCAGCAACCCCCGTGCCTGTGTCAGAGAATTCGGCGACAGCCATGCCGCCCTCGAAACGAGTTGTCACCGTGAGTGTGCCCCCGCCAACTACTTGCATCGCGTCAACTGCATTGCCGATGATATGGAAAAAGACCTGTAGCAGTTGGTTGCTGTCGCCCCACAGATGCGGAAGCTTCCAATCCATCCTTTTGACAATGCGTACATTGTCGTCTTCAAGATCCAGCTCACGCAATTCAACCGCATCCGCAATCACGCGATTCAGATCAATGAGCAACTTCTCCGACGGTTCTTGTTTGGAGAACTTCAGCATCTGCTTAAGTAGCTCCTGTGTCCGCCTTGCCTGTTGCCCGATCTTGCGTATCCATGAACCGTGTTCGTCATCGGCAGGAAAATCCTGCTCAAGCAGGTCGGAGTATCCAATGATCGCCGTAAGCGGATTACTAATCTGGTGCGCCGCTCCCGCGACCAGTTCTCCAAGTGAGCTCAGCTTCTCCGCTTGCACCAGTTGACCTTGCAGGCGCTTGAGGTTCCCCAAATTGCGCTGCGACGCGCCTAGCGATTTGACGAGTTCGTGATCGAGCAATTGCTGTTTCAAGAAGACGCAAGCCGGCAACACAACCAGCGCCAACGTCGTGATCTTCAGCCGGAACATCACAATGGGGGCCGGTGCATTCGACATGAAGGTGCCGAATGCCGCAATCACCGGTATCGATAGCACGGAGAGCATTGCGACGGTTGAAACGAAGGCCGTTTCGAACTGCGGAGAAGGCTGAGACATGGGCTGAAGAGTCAGTCGATGTGCATCAATCGCCAAGAATAAAAACACGCACATCGATAGTACCTTCGGCACATCGTAGATCGAACCGTTGTAGTACTTTTGACTGCCAATCGCCAGATAGATGAGGTGAGCTGCCACTAGGTAAATAGCGGCTCCGGCAAGACACCGGACATACACCTTCCGCCAAGTTCCTCGAACGCGGATTGACAGAATGAGCAGTCCTACCAGAAACGCCCCATTTTCGGTCGTATACAGCAGATTGAAGCTCGTCAGGTATTTTTCGACGTCAGGCTTAACGTATTGCCAGGGCAGTACCATGAAGGCGTACAAGTACAACCACCACAGCAGCAGCATGGCAAAGTCTATGCTGCCGAAATCAAGCCGTCTCATCGAGTGGGCTCGATGAGGCCTGATCGACAGAGCCGCCATCATGGGCACGATGTGCATGAACAACAACACGTCCCCAATGAATGGCTGGGGGGCTGGTCGTCGCAGAATAGTGACAAACCACATCCAGAGTACTGTCATCGACAACCAGAGCCCGCATCCTAGCGCCATGCAGTACCAGAAGTACTTAGTCTTGGCATGGCTAAGAAGGCCATTCCTTATCATCAGCAACGTAGTCAGTAGCAACACTACTGCTTGAATCCCGTTACCAAACGCACCTAGTTCTGCGGCGAAGCGCGGATGGGGAACAAAGTGCGCAACCAGGCACATAGACACAGGAACGGTGGCCATCGCGGCAAGGCACCGATTTGTACACAAGGCTTTCATCTGACTGAAGGATTGTATGGCTGGTAAACTCACCGCGAAAATTACTAAAGTTCTCCAAAGTCAATGATTACGGTGCTTGGAAATCTAAACCAGCATACTCCTCGCACCAGTTAGGTGTACTGACTTTGGTAGAATTTAGTTATGAACTTTCCGGTAACCCGTCTTCGCCGCCTGCGCCAAAGTGAAGCCATGCGCTCTTTTGTGCGCGAAACCCGGCTGACGCCAGAGGGCTTTATCTATCCTCTGTTCGTGTGCCCCGGCGAGGGCGTTCGAAAGGAAGTTCGTTCGATGCCCGGAGTATTCAATCTGAGCGTCGATGAAGCCGTCAAAGAATGCCGTGAAGTGAAGTCACTCGGAATCCCCGCCGTGATTCTCTTCGGCCTTCCCGAAAACAAAGACGAGCAGGCCTCGGGCGCTTGGGCCGACGATGGCATCGTCCAGAAGGCTACGCGCGCCATCAAGCGCGAAGTGCCCGGATTGCTTGTGGTTGGCGACGTCTGCCTGTGCGAGTACATGTCGCACGGCCACTGCGGCATCGTTAAGCCAGTCTCCAAGCCCGAGTCTGTTGAAACCTCGGTGCCCCACGTTCGCGCAGCTAACGTGGGGAGGTCTGCCGTTGCGGCCGTGGCCGCCGCTACCGAATACGAAATTGTCAATGACCCAACGCTTGAGATACTGGCCAAGACTGCGGTTTCTCAGGCCCGCGCCGGCATGGACATCATCGCCCCGTCCGACATGATGGACGGCCGCGTCGCCGCTATTCGCGACGCCCTCGACGATGCAGGATTCATCAACACGCCAATCCTCTCCTACGCCGCCAAGTTCGCCTCGGGCTTCTACGGACCTTTCCGCGAAGCCGCCGATTCCGCTCCCGCCTTCGGTGATCGCCGTGCCTACCAGATGGATCCCGCAAACCTGCGCGAAGCCATGCACGAAATCGAACTTGATATCGAAGAGGGCGCGGACATGATCATGGTCAAGCCCGCCATGCCCTATCTCGACGTAATTCACGAGGCCCGACAGCGTTTCGATCTGCCGCTGGCCGCCTACCAGGTGTCTGGTGAATACGCGATGATCGAGGCCGCTTCGCGCAATGGCTGGATCGACCGCCAGCGCATCATGCTGGAGTCGCTCACGTCGATTCAACGCGCCGGCGCCGAGATCATCCTTACCTATTTCGCCAAAGACGTAGCCAGACTGCTCGGCTGAAACGGTCGTTTTTCCCCCAGGTAGTCGCCAACGATCGCCGCGCAGTCTTCCACGAATTCCCGTTCCGCTTTGTCAAGCGAGCTCTCGAAATAGCTGTTGACGTCCAAGTCGGCGGCAAGCAATCGTCTCGGTTTCATTTCACTCTTTTTGACATTCCGGGCGTAGTAGGAACTTGCTTCCCAAAAAGCCGTCTTGGTGTTTTCATAATGGCGACAGTCAACTGCGTGCAAGGCTACAGGTGCTCACGTATTACACGGAGTGAAAAACGTCGGCACACGTCGGCCGCTTATCACGTGGTCAATTGGAAAGCTTCGGTTACGCCAAAAGCGAGCCAGAAGTAGCTGTCAACCACGGCACTTGCTAATTTATGAAGCATTTGTGACTCATTGGAGGAATCGTGCAGCAACATTTCAGAGTTGCTCTTTCTGCGTGCGCTCTTGTGGTGATACTCCTGATTGCGGCGATGGTATCGCCCGTCCAGGCGCAAACCGCGACCCCGCAAGACAAATTGCCGTATCTTGATCCGACCCTGCCGATTGACAAGCGTGTGGATGATCTGGTCTCACGCATGACTCTGGAGGAGAAGGTCTCGCAGATGCGGGACCACGCCGTTGCTATTCCACGCTTGAAAGTCCCGAAATATGACTGGTGGAACGAAAGCCTGCACGGAGTAGCCTTCGCCGGTTACGCCACCAACTTTCCACAGGTGATCGGCATGGCCGCCACATGGGACACCCCGCTGGTGCACCGCATGGGCCAGATCATCTCGACCGAAGCGCGCGCAAAGTACAACCAGGCCATGCGCGACGATCAGCACGAGATGTTCTTCGGACTTACGTTCTGGGCGCCAAACGTGAACATCTTCCGTGATCCGCGCTGGGGACGCGGGCAGGAGACCTACGGCGAAGATCCCTTCCTGACCGGACGCATGGCCGTTGCGTTCGTCAGCGGAATGCAGGGTGACGATCCCAAGTACTTCCGTGTCGTTTCCACTCCGAAGCATTACGCGGTGCACAGTGGCCCTGAACCGCTGCGACATCAGTTCAACGTCAACGTCTCGCCGCACGATCTCGAAGACACCTACCTTCCGGCATTCCGGACAGCCGTGACCGAAGCGCACGCACAGTCCGTGATGTGCGCTTACAACGCGATTGATGGCGCGCCCGCTTGCGCCAACACGAACCTGCTAGGCAATCATCTGCGCAACTCCTGGAAGTTCGACGGCTATGTCGTCTCTGACTGTGCAGCAGTCGCTGATATTTCAATGGGGCACAAGTTCGCGCCGGACTTCGCCCACGCCGCCGCTGTTGCCGTGAAGGCCGGAACCGACCTCGAGTGCGGATACGGACCGGCACAGGCATATCCGGCGTTGGTCGATGCCGTAAAGCAAGGACTGATTACGGAAGCCGAGATCAACACGGCAGTGAAGCGGCTTTTCACCGCGCGCTTCAAGCTGGGCATGTTCGATCCGCCAGAGTCATTCGCTTACGGCAAGATTCCGTACTCCGTCGTCAACTCCGCCGAGAACCGCAAGATGTCGCTCCAGGCCGCGCGTGAAGCGATGGTCCTGCTGAAGAACAAAGACGGCTTCCTGCCGCTTTCGAGCAAGATCAAGAAGATCGCCGTCGTCGGTCCAACCGCCGAACTCGTTCAGGCTCTTCAGGGCAACTACAACGGACCGCCACCGGAGCCGGTCTTTCCGATCACTGGAATCGAAAAGCAGTTCAAGGGCAAGGCCAACGTTGTTTATGCCCAGGGATCGGTTCTTGTTGATGGAATGGCCGTTCCCATCGCGCACACCGCGTTGCGTCCAGCCAAGGGCTCGGGCGAAGGCCTGACCGGCGAGTACTTCAGCAATCCTGATTTCACCGGCACGCCGGTTCTCGTCCGTACTGATCGAACCGTCAACTTCAACTGGGACAAGGTCGTTCCGGTAAAGGGTGTGCAGCGCAACAACTTCTCCGTGCGCTGGACTGGCACCGTCGTTCCACCAGCGCCCGGCGACTACAAGCTTGGCGCACGCATCAACGACTGCTATGCCTGCGAGAGCCGCGAGCAATTCCGCCTGTTCGTCGATGACAAGTTATTCGTCGACGGAACGAAACAGGGAGCGGCACGCGAGGCCGCTATCCATTTCGACGACACCAAGCCGCACGCCATCCGACTTGAGTACATTCACCGCACGGACAGCGCCGGTATCGACCTGACCTGGCAGCCACCCGCGGCAGCGCTTCGTGACGAAGCCGTTGCGGCCGCGAAAGGCGCCAATGTCATCGTCGCCGTCGTGGGCCTCTCTCCGAACCTCGAAGGCGAAGAAATGCGTGTGAAGCTTGAGGGCTTCACAGGTGGAGACCGCACCGACATCCGCCTGCCAAAGACGCAACGCGACTTGCTCAGTGCGCTCTATGCGACCGGCGTTCCCGTCGTTGTGGTCCTCACGAACGGTAGTGCGTTGGCCGTTAACGAAGAACAGCAGAATGCGGCCGCCATTCTCGAAGCCTGGTATCCGGGAGCCGAGGGTGGCAATGCCATCGCTGAAACGCTCGCCGGTGACAACAATCCTGCTGGACGCTTGCCGCTCACGTTCTACACCTCCGTCGATCAGCTGCCGCCGTTCGAAGAGTACTCGATGAAGAACCGCACCTACCGGTACTTCGAAGGCAAGCCGCTCTACGGATTCGGCTACGGACTGAGCTACTCTCGTTTCGAATACAGCAACCTGAAGATCTCCGGCGGAGACTCGATCAAAGCCGGCGATCCCGTTACGGTTGAAGTTGACGTGAAGAACGCGAGCAACCGCGCCGGAGACGAGGTCGTGGAACTCTACCTGACGCAGCCGAAGTCGGCACTCACTCCGGTTCGAACGCTGGGTGGTTTCACACGCGTCCACATTGAAGCCGGAAAGACGGCGCACGTTGGATTGCAGTTGGATCCCCGCACGCTCGGCCAAGTGAACGAGAATGGCGAACGAGTGATCGTCCCTGGGGCATACTCGGTTGCCGTTGGAAGCACGCAGCCGGGTGAAACGCCCGGAGGCCTGACCGGAACCTTCAACGTCACCGGCTCAGTGACTCTGCCGAAGTAATCACCGCAGTTAAAACGGCCGGGAGTTAAGCGCTCCCGGCCATCTCTTTGTCTCGCCGCAGTTCTTGATTATGCTAAGGTTATGTTGGTGCGGGCCTGTAGCTCAACGGTTAGAGCAGCGGACTCATAATCCGTTGGTTGGGGGTTCAAATCCCTCCGGGCCCACCATTCCCTCCTCGTAACGTTCTCCTTCATTCCGGGATAGCCTCAGCCCGCCCCTCGTGTCAGAATTGCTCGATCCACTTTTCAGACCCATGGGAAGGGCCTAATCAAATGAGTGCAACTCCAGCCGTGTCGGTTGAGACCAGCGAACAGCCAGGCATGTCGTCATCACATGCACCTCGCAGCGAGCGCGGATTCTGGGCGCTGATCGCCACTCAATTCCAGGGCGCGTACAGCAACAACCTGTTGCAGTATCTCCTGCTCGGAATGATCGTCGGTATGGGACTGCCGAAGTCCGAGCGCGACCGGCTCGTGCCCATCGTGATGTGTCTCTTCTCCGCGCCATTTGTTCTGTTCAGCATGGCCGGAGGCTTCTTCGCCGACCGCTTCAGCAAACGCAACGTCACCATCGCGACCAAGTTCCTTGAGATTGCCTCGATGGCGCTTGCGACCGTCGGCCTCGCGCTGCACTCGGTTCCGATTGAACTCGCCGCTCTGTTCCTCGTGGGAACTCAGGCTGCTCTGTTCGGACCCTCGAAGTATGGCCTCCTTCCCGAACTTCTTCCCCAGAAGCGCCTCTCCTGGGGTAACGGCGTCATCGAACTCGGCACCTTCCTCGCGATTATCACCGGCACCGTAACGGGCGGCGTCCTCGCCGAGCGCTGGCATGGCCACGAAGTTCACGCTGGATTCCTCCTCATGGGCCTTGCTCTGGTCGGATTACTCACAAGCGTTTTCGTCGATCGCGTCCCAGCCGCGGCACCGTCCAAGAAATTCCGGGCAAACTTCGTCGCCGACCTCTGGCACAACATCGCCATCATGCGGCGCGACCGCGCACTGTTCCTCGCCGTCATTGGCAACGCGTACTTCTGGTTTCTGGGCTCGCTGCTGCTTTCCACCGTACTCGTCTACGGCAGCGACATCCTGCACGTCGGCCCACAAAAGGCCGCTTACCTTAACGCCGCACTCTCCATCGGCATCGGCATCGGCAGTCTCGCCGCCGGATATCTCTCGGCCAACAAGATCGAATACGGACTGATCCCGCTCGGCTCGATCGGCATGACCGCCCTCGCGCTGGCTCTCGGCCTTAGTCACGTCGGATTCGCTGGCTCGGCGGCACTTCTAGCAGTTCTCGGATTCTTTGCCGGATTCTTCGCCGTTCCGGTAAACGCCCTCATTCAGCATCGCCCCGATGAAGACGTCAAAGGCGGCGTGATCGCCGCGTCGAACCTGCTCTCGTTCGTGGGAATCGCCATCTCGGCTGGAGTGTATTTCGTTCTGACCCGCATCGGTCATCTCGATCCGCGTGGCGTCTTCCTGGTCTCTTCCATCGTGACCGCCGCCGGCACTGTTTACGTCCTTATCTTGCTGCCTGAATGGTTCATGCGGCTGATGCTCTGGCTGCTGACGAACACCGTGTATCGCATTGCGATCCTTGGCCGCGACAACATCCCCGAGAAGGGCGGCGCACTCTTCGTCTGCAACCACATGTCGTTCGTCGATGCGTTGCTGCTCATCGCCTCGACCGACCGGCCCATTCGCTTCCTCATGTACAAGGGCATCTATGAAATGCCGATCATCAGGCCGTGGGCAAAAATGATGGGCGCCATCCCGATCTCCTCCGAGCAGCAGCCAAGAGAAATGATTCGCTCGCTGCGCCGTGCCAGCGACTATCTTCGTGAAGGCGAAGTCGTCTGCATCTTCGCCGAAGGCCAGATCACACGCACCGGACAACTCCTTCCCTTCCGCCGCGGCTTCGAGCGCATCATGAAAGACGTCGATGTGCCGATCATTCCCGTCAACCTCGACGGCGTCTGGGGCAGCATCTTCAGCTTCGAGCGCGGGCGTTTCTTGTGGAAGGTCCCGCGCCGAATTCCATATCCGGTAACTGTCAGCTACGGATCGCCGCTCCCTGCAACTTCTACCTCTACGCAAGTGCGCCGTGCCGTGCAGGAGCTTCAATCAGAGGCCTTCCACTTGCGGCGCAGGCGCATGAAGACACTCGACGCCGCCTTCGTGCGCAGTGCTCGCCTCAGTGCCACGCGCTTCATGATGGCCGATGGTCGCGTACCGAAGCTGCGCTTCGGCGGCGCCCTCGTCAAGAGCATCTTCCTCGCCCGGCGACTCAAGAAGCACTGGGCCGGACAAGACATGGTCGGCATGCTGTTACCGCCGTCCGTCGGCGGTGCGCTCGTCAACTACGCGGCCTCACTGCTTGGCGTCATTCCGGTCAACCTCAACTACACCGCAAGCAACGAAGTACTGGCCTCATGCGCGAAGCAGTGCAACCTCCAGACGGTTGTGACGTCACAAGCATTCCTCGACCGCTTCCCGAAGATGGAAATCCCCGGCAAGACGCTGCTGCTCGAGGACATCGCAGCAAAGCCGGGCCTGGGCGAGAAGCTGATCGCCATGTTTATTGCTTTTGCGCTACCCTACCCGTTGCTGAAAGCCGCGCTGGGCGCTAAACGTCAGTCCCTCGACGATCTCGCAACCATCATCTTCTCCAGCGGCAGCACCGGCGATCCTAAGGGTGTAATGCTGACGCATTTCAACATCGCCTCCAATGTCCGCCAAGTGTCGCAGGTCTTCATGCTCGGCCGTCGCGACAAGGTGATGGGCATCCTGCCGTTCTTCCACTCCTTCGGCTTCATGGCCACGCTATGGCTGCCGGCCATCAACGGTGTCGGCGTAGTCTTCCATCCGAATCCACTGGACGCCAGTGCCATCAGCGCGCTAGTCGACAAGTATCGTGTCACGCTTCTGATCGCCACGCCGACGTTCCTGCAAGCCTACATGCGCCGCTGCTCTCCGGAGCATTTTGGCAGCCTGCAGTATGTCCTGGTCGGAGCCGAGAAATTGCCTGAGCGTGTAGCACTTGCCTTCGAAGACACCTTCGGCATCCGTCCGCTGGAAGGCTATGGCTGCACCGAGTGCTCGCCCGTCGTAACCGTGAACGGCCGCGATTTCCGCGCTCCGGGGTTTCGGCAAGTTGCTGCCCGCCGTGGCCGCATCGGACATCCTCTCCCCGGTGTCTCCGTCCGCATCGTGGACATCGACACCGGCGAGCCAGTCGACGCCGGCAAGTCCGGCCTACTCTTAGTCAAAGGTCCAAACGTGATGAAGGGCTATCTTGGTCGTCCCGAGAAGACAGCCGAAGTGCTGAAGGACGGCTGGTACATGACCGGCGACGTCGCAACCATGGAAGAAGACGGCTTCCTGATAATCACCGACCGACTCACGCGCTTCAGCAAGATTGGCGGCGAGATGGTCCCGCACGTGAAGATCGAAGACAAGCTACACGAACTGGCCGGAGTCACTGAGCAAGTATTCGCGGTCTCAGCCGTTCCCGACGAGAAGAAAGGCGAACGGATCGTCGTCTTGCACACGCTCACCGACGAAAAGCTCGCGCCAGTGTTGGAGAAACTCGCCCAATGCGATCTACCGTCGCTATGGAAACCCAAGCCGAACCAGTTCTTCCACATCGACGCCCTACCCTACCTCGGCACCGGCAAGATCGACTTACGTGCACTGAAGTCGAAGGCCGCGGAAATGGCCCAACTGAGTCAATGATCAACGCACTTGTGGTTTGAGCCCGAAGGGCCGCAGGCGGCGGCTCTTCCGCTGAAATAGCCAGGCGGTCCGATTAGCCTATTGCTCGATTCTTCAGCTCGGTCTTCTTCTTCGCCGCAGCGTTGCGTTCCCAGATGATGCGCAGGCCTTCCAGCGTCAGGGTTTGGTCGACCGCCTTGATGTATTTCGAGTCGGGCCCAATCAGTTCGCCGAAGCCTCCGGTGGCGACGACATTAGTGTCGTTGCCCATTTCGCCCAGCATGCGCTCGATGATGCCGTCGACCAAGCCGAGATAACCGTAGTAAATGCCTGACTGCATGGATGCGATGGTATTGGTACCGACGATGCGCGACGGCTTGCGGAAGTCCACGCGCGGCAATCGCGCTGTACGACTGAAGAGCGCGTCGGCCGAGATTCCGATCCCGGGCGTGATGATTCCGCCGAGGTACTCGCCCTTGACTGACACCGCGTCGAAGGTGGTGGCGGTGCCGAAATCCACGACGACGCAAGGGCCGCCATACTTGTCAAATGCGGCCACCGCGTTGACAACACGATCCGCACCCACCTCGGCCGGATTATCGTAGTGCACGGGCATGCCGGTCTTAACGCCGGGCTCGATAAAGAGCGGAAGCACGTGGAAGTACTTCTCGCAGACCTCGCGCAACATGCCGTCCATGGGCGGCACGACCGAGGAGATGATGATGCCGCGGATCTCCTGCGATTGCACGTCGTTCATGGCGAACAGATTGCGGAACAGCACACCGTATTCGTCGACGGTCTGCGTTTTGATGGTGGCTACGCGCCAATTGGCGATGAGACGGTCATAGCGTACCGGATCGGAACCGGCGATCCGCGCGTACACGCCGAGAACTGTATTTGTGTTGCCTACGTCGATGACGAGAAGCATAAAGGTTTTGGGTCGCTGGGACTTAGGTTTTGGGTCGCTCCTACCAAACAGTACAAGTAACAATCTAAAACCAAACGCCTAAAACCTAAAACCTAATTCCCCAAGCCCGTTTCAGAACTTTGCTGCGTCGGCATCCTGGTCCGCGCGCACGCCGCCGTGCAGGACGGTGCGGACGCCGTTTTCGGTGCGAACCTTCAGGAACCCGCGCTCATCAAGTCCGTCAGTGATGCCGCTGTAGCCGTTATCTTCCTCAACGGTGACGCGGCATCCCCGTGCGTAGGACGAGTGCTCTTCGAAGCGCCGGAAGATGCTCTTGCGAGCATCGTCCACATTTTGGTGCCCCACGTTCGCGGAGCTAACGTGGGGTCTTCCTGTCAGCGCACGATATTCGCGATCGAGAGCACGAAGCAATGCGGCGGCGACTTCGACGCGTGACCAAGTTCGTCCGGTCTCGATGCGAAGAGATGTAGCGATGGGCTCGATCTCTTCGGGAAAGCTGGCGTGATTAACGTTAATCCCGACGCCGACGACGACGTGGCGCACGCGAGTTGCTTCCGCGCTCAGTTCGGTCAGAACGCCACAGAACTTTCTGCTCTGACGGGTGCCGCACCCTTCAACATCGGGGGATGGTGCGCGTACAAGCAATAGATCGTTGGGCCAGCGAAGGTCGGGCTTCAATCCGGTGACTTCCTCTACTGCCGCTGCGGCGGCGAGTCCAGTTGCAAGCGAGAGCACGAGAGAATCGACGGGAGCCATTTCAGGTCGTAACACGACAGAACAATAAACGCCCGTCGATGGCTCGGAGTGCCAGGAGTGCCCGCCGCGGCCTTTGCCTGCGGTCTGCTCTTCAGCGAGGAAGACCGACCCTTCGGGCGATCCTCCCTGCGCTGCTTCGAGTGCGACGATGTTGGTCGAATTGATGGTGAAGAAGTGATGGATGTGCCGGTCGAAGATCGTTCCTCTCACGAGGGGGGCGATAGACTCGGGCAATAGCAGGTCCGGGACAGTCTGCAAACGATAACCCTCCGTGGGGTGTCCGGCGATGTTGACGCCGAGGTTGCGCAAGTGCTGCACGAGCCGCCAGACCTCGGAGCGATTGCTGCCGATCTCGATGGCGAGCTTGGTGCCGCTGACGACCAGCATGGAGTTGTCGGCCAGCACACGTATGATGCGAGCCATGCGCGTGTCGTTCTGCGCGTCATGCGCGGCGGTGCGTCCGATGCCCGTCTTGCTTTGCGTGAGCATGCGGCTAAGCCTCTGTTGCAGAGAGATTATGAAGCAAGCGGGCGCAAACGCAAAGGAAACATTGTGTGGGGACACCGCCTGCTGCGGCTTGAGGACGCCTATTCCGGGTCGGTGTGGGCGAGACGCCCCCACAACAGTCGCCGGGACGGTGCTCCCGTGCGTGGACTAAGGCAATAACGTTGGCCAAGTAGCTGCAATCCCCGAGTGCGCGCGAGACGCGTGATTTGTACTCTGCCCGAACAGTCCCCTATGCGCGCCACTTACCTCCCTTCAATGCTGCTGGTAGTGTTCTGCGCGATCAGTGTCAACGCGCAGATACTACCCGATGCGCCGAGTGCAGCAGTTCGTGCGGTGACCGAAGATGCTGCTGCACCGGCGCTCACGACCTTGGGGAGTCCTGCCGTCTCGCCGAAACCGGTTGCAAATGTCGCGGCCGAGCAGGGGAAGGTAATCGATAAGAAGTTCATATTGCTGGGCAGTCTGGTTCTGGCGACAACTGTGGCCGACATGGAATTCACGCAGGCCTGCCAGGACGCAGGTACCTGCACAGAGATGAACCCGACCATCCCGCGCGAGCGCTGGGCCAAGCACATGGTCAACATTCCCACCAATGCAGCCGTTATGTACTGGGCCTATCGCTGGAAGAAGCAAGGCAAGCGTCTCTGGTGGGTGCCGCCGCTCGTGGACATCGGAGTTCACGCAGTGGGACTGGGCAGCAATGTGCGATTTTCTTGGTAGCTGCGTTGGTCCACCGCGGGCACTCACTCTGACTTCTCTCGAATCTGACGAGCAACATTGTCCACCTTGAAGTCGCTCGCATCTCACTCTTGAGCCCTTCGTCTAAACCAAATCCTAAGGTGACCGGATCCGGTCAGAGCGTTGGATCCGTTCGCCGTTTAGCGAGGTAGGCAATGAGAACGAATAGACTCTATGTTCTGGCACTAACGGCTGGATTGGCCACTACTCCCGTCTTGCCCGTCATGGCGCAGCAAAGTGGTACGTACCAGGGGCAGGACAGCACGTCGCGTACTCAGGATCGTGATGACCAGAACCAGTCGCGTCCGTGGTCGGAAGACCAAAACCAGCAAGGGCAGACCCGCGATCATGGGACTTACACCTCAGGACAGGGCCAGTCCGGGCAGGATCGTGACAGCACGTCTCAGAGCGGACAGGACCGCGATCGTGATCGCGATCAGAATGGCGCCTGGGAGGGCAGCGACAAGAACCCTAGCAGCAAAGATCGTGACGACCAGAACCGGGCCGACGATCAGGGCTGGGGCAAGGACAGCGACAACAACCACAGCCGCGTTTCATCCAGCGAAGACTACACGAGCTCGAAGTTCTACAAACTTGGCTATCAGGACGGCAGGCACGACCGTGATATGAACAGCCGCCGCGACCACAACCGGAATTTCAAAAATGAAGATGACCGGAGAGCGTACGAGGCGGGCTACAACGCTGCCTTCGGAAGAGAACACTGAAAAAATCGGGTGATCAGTTGATCGGTTGATCGGATGATCTGAATCAGGCCATCCGATCGTCAACTCAACAAATCAACAAGTCATCAAATCAACAAATCTACTGGTTCATCACCCGCAGGCTGATATCCACCGCCTTCACAGAGTGCGTCAGAGCGCCGATCGAGATGAAATCCACTCCTGACTCTGCGTAGGCACGAACGTTTTCGAGCGTGATGCCGCCGCTTGCTTCCAGCGGAATGTGGTGCGGATGGGCTGCGACACGGCGTACGGCCTGGGCACACTGGTCGGGTGTCATGTTGTCGAGCAGGATTCGCTCGGCGCCGTTGTCGAGAGCTTCTTCCAATTCCTGCAAGCTGCGGACTTCGACCTGAATCTGCAGTTCGCCACGGCGGTTGTGGTGTACGTTCTGAAGCGCGTTGACAATGCCTCCGGCGATGGCGATGTGGTTGTTCTTGATGAGAATGCCATCGGCCAAATCAAAGCGATGGTTCGTCGCGCCGCCGCATTTGACGGCGTACTTGTCGAGCACGCGCAGGCCGG
Source organism: Acidobacteriota bacterium (assembly GCA_023410055.1). Classification (GTDB taxonomy): domain Bacteria; phylum Acidobacteriota; class Terriglobia; order Terriglobales; family Acidobacteriaceae; genus JAEZPW01. The sequence goes on along the minus strand of JAEYQK010000038.1, from coordinate 19,669 downwards.
GCACGGTTTTGCGCGTGTCCAGGATGACTGCTTTCGTTCCGGCGATGGCTTCGACGTACTTGCTGGCTTCGAGCGCGATGCCACCCATGCGCTGAAGAATGTTGAGCAGCACGCGTTCGCAGGAGAGAATCACGCGGGCATTGTGCTGTATGTAGGCGATGTGGTCGCCATTGCGCACACGCGCGCCGTCGAACATCTCCGGGTTGATGGTGATGTTCGGGTAGTCCATTACGGTGCCATCAAACGCGGCAAAAACTTCGAATACGCGTTCGATCACGCCAACGCCGGCGAGTACGAAGTCCTGCTTGGCCAGCACGACGGCCGTGGCCTGCTGACGCGGATCGACACAAGCGTAGCTGGTTGCGTCGCTGGTGGCTTTATCTTCCATCAGCGCGCGTTCGATGATTGCGGTTGCGCGGCGAGAATTCCAGTCCATAAAGTCAGTTAATGGTACTCAGTACTCGGTACTCAGTATGTCGAAGCAAACGTCTCCAGATCTTTGATTGATACTTGCCAGGTGGAAATTGGGTGCCCAGAGTCTTCGCTGGTCGTCTCAAAAGGGCCGATGTTTGTGATTGCCTTCTCGAGACTGAACGGTTTGGGAGCCACCCATGGAAAGAGCAGCTGATTCTGGACGAAGACTTTGGTGCCGTCTCGATACATTGGCCACCAGGTAATAATGCCTCCTTTGTCCGGATTCGAAAAATCAGTCACAAGCGCTCCCTTTTCTGCGCCGTCCACGAGGGCGGTTATGGCTTCTTTCCACTGTCGCTTGTAGTTTGCCACGCGCCAATCGTGGAGAGTCGATAAAAAGCGCTCGCTCAAGTCGCCAAGGCGAATGAGTCCCCACTTGAAGACTCCGTCGTCATCCACGACCCGGGGTCGAATGAAGAACTTGATTTCGAAGGCCATGCTTACCATTCTGAACGGAGACTACCGTGCCGGGCTACTTCGGGCCGTCCCTTGCGTGACGGTGGCGGGCCGGAGTCCGGTGCTACGAAATCGATAAAAGGCTAACAGTCAAACTAACGACCTTTCATCCCAACCCCTTCAACGCCGCCTTGGCCTTCTCCAACAAAACATCCACTTCGCCTGCGCGTTTCTTCAGCCCTTCAACCACATGCGCCGGAGCCTTGGCAAGGAAGTTTTGGTTGCCCAACTGACGCTCGGCATTGGAACGCTCTTTTTCGAGCTTTTCAAGTTCTTTTGTGAGGCGCTCGCGTTCGGCGGCGACATCGATCTTCTGCTCGTAAACAACGCGGACGTCGAAGCGCGTGGTGCTGCGCACGCCTGCACCCTGCGCGATCGCCGCGTCGGTAAACGTGATGCCTTCGACGTTGGCCAGACGTTCCAGTGCACCGCGGTTGGCTTCAATCATCTCGCGGACGCCCGGTTGCGCGTGAATCTCGACCGGCACCTTCACCTTCGGTTCGACCTTGAGTTCGGCGCGCACGTTGCGCACGGCGACGATGAGGTCTTGCAGGATCGCCATCTCGGTTTCGGCATCGGCAGACATTTGCCGCGGGTCAGCCTGCGGATAAGGCGCAAGCGCAATCGATTCGTACGGTGGCTTGCCTTCGTACATCGCGTGCCACACTTCTTCGGTGATAAACGGCATCATCGGCGACAGCAACCGCAGCGCGGCCTCAAACACCGTAACGATGTTCTGGCAGGCGATGCGGGCCGCTTCCTTCTGCTGGTCGGTATTGAGGTCGAACATGCGCGGCTTGATCAGTTCGACGTACCAGTCGCAGAACTCGCCCCAGAAGAAGCTATAGACGCGGTTCGCCGCCTCATCGAACCGATACGCTTTCAGGGACTCATCTACTTCCTGCGCCACACGATTGAACCGCGACAGTAGCCACCGGTCTTCGAGCGTCTGTGCCGTGAAGCACTGCAGTCCCGTACCGCCGGACTCCAGTCCGGCGTTCCCGGTTTTCGTAGCGCCGGACTCCAGTCCGGTGTTCCCGGTTTTCGTAGCGCCGGACTCCAGTCCGGCGTTCCCAGTTTTCGTAGCGCCGGACTCCAGTCCGGCGGGCCCCACCTTCACCCCCGCCTCCGCCAGCTTATCCACGTTCATGAACATGAACCGCGCCGCGTTCCAAATCTTATTCGCGAACGCACGATAGCCTTCGACCCGCTGCTCGTTGAACGCAATATCCGTTCCTGGCGACGCCATCGACGCCAGCGTAAACCGCGTCGCATCGGTCCCGTACTGCTCGATGACCTGAATCGGATCGAGCACGTTGCCCTTCGTCTTCGACATCTTCTGCCGATCGGCATCGCGCACCAGACCGTGGATATAGACGTTCTGGAAGGGGACGGATTGCTTGAGACAATCGTCTATGTGGGTCTTGTCTGTGTGGGGACGGGGCTGTGCCCCGTCCGGACGGGTCAAAGACCCGTCCCCACACTTCACATCTCTCATGAAGAACGTATTCATCATGATCATGCGCGCGACCCAGAAGAACAGGATGTCGAAGCCGGTGATCAGCAGCGTCGTCGGATAGAACGTCGCCTGATCTGCCGTCTTCTCGGGCCATCCCATCGGCGACGCCGGTAGCAAGCCGGAGGAGAACCAGGTATCGAGCACGTCGGTATCTTGCTCCAGCTTCGATGACCCGCACTTCGTACACTTCTTCGGTTCCTCGCGCGAGACGATGATCTCTTTGCACTCGGCGCAGTGCCACGCAGGAATCCGGTGTCCCCACCACAGTTGCCGCGAGATGCACCAGTCGTGGATATTCTCCATCCAGTTCAGGTAGATAGTCTTGTAGTTCTCGGGCGTGAACGTGATATCGCCATTCTTCACCACGTCGCGCGCAATCTGCGCGATCGACGGTCCGCCTGACTTCGGCGTCTTGTTGACGGCGACGAACCACTGCGTAGAAAGCCGTGGCTCGACGATCGTCTTGCAGCGATCGCACTTGCCGAGCGGCACGGTGTAGTCTTTCGTGCCGACCAGGAAGCCTTGCTCCTGCAAATCGTGAATGACGCGTTCACGCGCTTCGTACCGGTCGTGTCCCGCGTAGGGCCCTGCGTTCTCGTTCATCATGGCGTGCTCGTCCATGATGCGGATCTGCGGCAGGTTGTGCCGGAGTCCGGCTTCGAAGTCGTTGGGATCGTGCGCGGGCGTGACCTTCACCGCGCCGGTACCGAATTCGGGCTGCGCGAGTTCGTCGAGGATCAGCGGGATCTCGCGGTTCATCAGCGGCAGCATCAGCTTCTTGCCGTGCAGATGTTTATACCGCTCATCACGCGGATTCACCGCTACCGCCGTATCGCCCAGCATCGTCTCCGGACGCGTCGTTGCCACCGTAATGAACTCGTCCGTCCCGATCACGGGATAGCGAATTTCCCAGAGCTTGCCGGGCGTTTCTTCGTGGATGGTCTCGAGGTCGCTGATTGCGGTGACGCAGCGCGGACACCAGTTGACGATGTAAGCTCCGCGATAGATCAGCCCTTCTTCCCACCAGCGAACGAATGCTTCGCGCACGGACTGAGATAAGTTCTCGTCCATGGTGAAGTACTCGCGCGACCAGTCGACACTGGCGCCCAAGCGCTTCATCTGCTCGAGGATGGCGCCGCCGTACTCCTTCTTCCATTCCCAAACGCGCTCGATAAACTTCTCGCGGCCGAAATCGGTGCGCTTCTTGCCTTCCTTGGCCAGTTGGCGCTCGACCATCATCTGCGTAGCAATGCCAGCGTGATCGGTGCCGGGTAACCAGAGCGTTCGGAAGCCCCTCATGCGGTGCCAGCGAACGATGATGTCCATTTCGGTCTGGTTGAGCATGTGGCCCATGTGCAGGCGTCCGGTAACGTTTGGCGGCGGCAGCAGCAGCGTGAATGTGTGGTCGTGATCCGGCGTGGCGGGCGTATCAACGTGAAACAGCTTGTTGCTGACCCAGTATTCGGCCCAGCGCGATTCGATTTGAGCGGGATCGTATGCCTTGGGAAGTTCGTGCGACATGTTTAGCTATGACTACCTATGTGATGTGAATTGTTCAGTTTAGCAGAAGAGACGAGTGGGGAATGGTTAGTGACCAGTGGCGAGAGGAGATTGAATTGTGAGTTTTGAGTTTTGAATGAAGCTTGCAGCTGCGGAGCTTCACGCTTCATTCAAAACTCGGAATTCACAATTCGAAACTGAGAGTCTTACTTCTTTTTCACTTCCGCCAGAATCTCCTCGACCATAACGGTCAGGATAGGCTTGAGGCGATCGACGACACGGTCGACCACGCGTCCGGCCATACCGTTTAGGAGCTCTTCTTTGATAGCCGAATCGATAGCTGGTTGCGCTGCGACGATAGTAGTCTGCGCAATCTGATCTTCTTCAAAAGGACTGACCGGCTCCGCCACCGATTCTTCGACGGGCTCCTCTGCCAGCACCATTTCTGAGACCGGCTCATCGATAGGTTCGATTGCGAACTCAGGTTCGGGTTCCAACTCTGAAGGCTCCGGCTCGGGAGATGCGGCCATGGCCATCGCCGGCGCTGCGGCTGCCGCTACGGCACCAACGGCAAGGGGCGCTGCCACTTCTTCCAGCATGGATACTGCGGGAACAACCGGGGGCGGAACATCTGTCACGATTTCCTCCTCGGGCGTCGGAGCAATCTCTACTGGCTCTTCTTCGAGAATGTCCGAAGTCTCAGCAGGTGATTCCTCGGTAAGAAGTGGTTCGTCGGCAGGAGCCGACGCTATCGGCGCTATGTCCGTTTCTTCGATGAGCGAGAACATAGGCTCATCGTCGGTGTCGGCTGGATTCTGCAGGATGTCTCCCTGGTCCACATCCGACAATCCATAAAACGCTAAGGGATCGTGCGCGGCTGGTGCGGGAGCGTCGGCGCCCAACTCCAGTACTTCATCCTCGGAAGCAGTGGCCTCCTCCAGTACTGGCTCTTCAACAATCGCACCGTCGATGGTCTCTTCCGTTCCCTCGACCGGCGCCACGCTGGATTCTGAAGTCGTCTCGTAGGCAGAAACTAGCTCTTCCGGCGTAATCCCGGAAACGTCCGCGGGCTGGTCGTTCATCATCTCGTGAATGACGAACTCCTCTGAATCTGTCTCTTCCAGCAGTACAGGAGCATCTTCCGCAGTCTCGGCAATAGGCTCAAGCACAGGGATTTCTTCCGCTACCACGTTCGAAAAACTATCAGCCTCTTGCTGTTCTTGTGCCTGCTCCATCACAGCATCGAGTTCGTCGAAGCTGGTCTTGCCCAGCGGAGAAAGGAACGGCTCGGCCTGCTGAATCGGCGGTGGCGGCGCAACCGGCTCTGCTGGCGGTTCTGAAACCGGAGCTTCCGTTACGGCAGCCTCGTCCTGCATTTCGGCCTCGAGATCAAGATCGATCTCTTCCGAAATGGGCTCGTCTTCGGCAGCGACTGCCACAGGCGCCCAATCGGCAACTTCTTCTTGCGCTTCTTCGGGAGCTGCTGCTTCGTCAACAACCGAGGCTTCGGGTGATGCCTCCACCTGCTCAGTCTCCAAAGAAAGGTCGTCTGCGTCGATATCAATGTCGGTGTCTGGAAGATCGGTCCCCTCAACTGGGACTTCTTCCAGGATGACCGTAGACGCATCACCCGTCGCCTCTTCAAACTCGAATGGCGCATCCGGAAGCGAAATGGAAGCCTCGTCGATCGGCAGTTCCACATCATTCGCTTGTTCCATCAATGCGGGTTCTTCAATCGGCGTCGCAACGGGTGCTGGGGGAGGCGGCGGAGGTGGAGCAACAGTGGCTACCGCAAAGGGCGCTACGTCTTGGCTATCCGGAAAAACCGTGGGCTCGAGTTGCGGAGCGGCTTGGAACGAAGCCGCTTCTGCGTCCTTAACTGAAGTAAACTCGATACCCGGTTCCTGCCGAACAGGCTGCGCCGTGGCAACCGGTGTAAACGTCTCCAGACCTTCTGCGGTACCTTCTGCAGCAGGTTGTTCTTCTTCGGGCGGTGGCGGTGGCGGGACAGCGCCCGCGGCGTCCGCGCCAGCTCCGTATGTGCGCTCCGCCAACTTTTCGACGACCGCAACGAGATCGGTGGCCTCGAAAGGCTTGATGATGACCCCGTCGGCCCTGACCTTCATTCCGTCCTCGGGACGAAATGGCTCCATCTTGCCGACCGATAATAGCACTGGCACCTGGGCGGTTCCGGGCACGCTCTTGAGGCGCTCACAGACTTCAAGGCCTGTGTAACCGGGCATGTAGACGTCGAGGATGGCAATATCGGGTGTTGACTCAGCGAGCTTCTTTACAGCCGCAGCTCCGTTACTGACCGTAACCACCTCAAAACCGGCGTCGGTCAGGATCTTCTTGCCCATATTCTGGGCAGTCATGCTGTCGTCGGCCAGTAGAATTCTCAGCGCCACAGTCGATCCTTAGTCGTGTGTTGCAGGAAAGGTAATTTGCACTGGGCCACAAAGTCAATGAAACTTTGATGGTTATAGTGCTTAAGTGTCGTTCCGAGAAGCTCTAGCCGCAAGTTACCAAAGCGTTACATCCCGAAGGTAACCTGAGCAGGTGGGATTATGAAAGGCTCCCTCGGTCCGATTCAGGGTAGAACAAAGAACAAGGGGACCTTCTACGCGGATAGAGTCTAGGCAGCGCGCTCAGGCGCTTGAGGCTTTGCGGGCATTGATGACACGGGTCTGGCATTGGCTGTCTTTGCCAGCGCGCGGCGACGAGTAACAACGATGCGCCGCAGTAACATCGTTACAAGCATGAGGCCAGCAAGGGCTCGATAGTCTGGGATCAATGCTGCCAAAAGCGAATCGTGGACCTGCCTGGCGGTGCCGGCGGGACCAAACTGGTCGTAAGTTGCGTTCGACAGGGAGGCGGTCCTAGGCAACTCTGGACCGTCCCAACCCGCACGGGCAGACGGAAAAGCGTTGGGTGCCGGTGCTGGCCTCGAAAGAACCTCCCGCACGTCCGGTTTGATGGGAGTAGCGTAAGATTTCCGAACCGGCAGCCCTAAGAGGCAGGCAGCCATCAAAGCCAGAACAGGTATTTTCCCCAGCTGCCGCATGCCTGTCATGACCAATTTAGATGCGACCAACAACGGCAGGATTCCCGGGCCACCGCGACATTGGCCCGGCTAGGGGTTTATTACGGGGTAACGTGCTAGAATTTAGGCGAGAGAAGCTCCCTTGATCGAAATAGCGCCTTCCATTCTTTCGGCGGACTTTGCCCATCTGGCAGAGCAGATTCAAGCTGCGGTCGAGGGCGGCGGTACGATTCTGCACGTTGACGTCATGGACGGGCACTTCGTTCCAAACATTACTGTCGGACCGCCAGTTGTAGCCTCCCTGCGCAAGGCCACGAAGGTGCCAATCGATTGTCACCTGATGATCGAGAATCCGGACGAGTATATCCCCGCATTCGCTAATGCCGGGGCAAACTGGATCTCGGTTCACCAGGAGGCTTGTCGCCACCTGCACCGGACAATCGAGTTTATCCGGTCGCATGGCGTATCTCCGGGAGTGGTGCTGAATCCCGCGACACCAGTGCAGACACTGGGCGAGGTACTCGGCATGGTCGATTACGTACTGATCATGTCGGTGAACCCGGGCTTTGGTGGACAGAAGTTCATACGTGCTTCTCTGGATAAGATCCGCAAACTGGTCACGATGCGTAACGCAAAAGGCGCCAATTTCCGCATCGAGATCGACGGTGGCGTCGCCCTGGACACGATCGCTGACATCGTCCAGGCCGGAGCCGAAGTGCTGGTGTCGGGCAACGCCGTTTTCGGTCACGGTAATCCCACCAGCAACACACAAGATCTCCTAAGAGCAGCTCGGGAAGCCACGCTGCTGAAGGTCTGATCAATCCAACCGGTCAGAGGTAGGAATGTATCGTCGTTTACTTGTCATCGTCCTCAGTGCGCTAGTCATCGCCGGTCTCGCGGGCTGCCACAACAAGAAGGTCAAGAACCCGATCGCCAACGTTAATTCGCAGCAACCCGATAAGGTGCTGTTTGATCGAGCGATGGACGCGATGAAGCACAACAAGTTTGAAGTTGCGCGGATGACGCTACAAACGCTTATCAATACGTATCCGGATTCGGAGTTCGTGGCTCGCGCCAAACTGGCCGTTGGTGATTCGTGGTACGCCGAAGGCGGGTCGGCGGCGATGGCACAGGCGGAGAACGAATACAACGACTTCAGGACATTCTTCCCGAACATGCCCGAGGCTGCCGAAGCGCAGATGAAGATCGGCAAGATCCATTATGACCAGATGGAAAAAGCTGATCGCGACTTCACGCACGCAAAACGCGCCGAAGAAGCTTACCGTAACATGATCCAGGAGTTCCCGGATTCCAAACTGGTTCCGGAGGCAAAGGCGCGGCTACGCGAGGTGCAGGAAGTTCTGGCACAGCGCGAATTCCTCATCGGGCACTTCTATTTCGTAAGACAGGCATATCCGGCTGCAATCGCACGGCTTGAATCGGTAGTTCAGTCCTATCCACTGTTCAGCGGCGCCGACGAGTCCTTGTACACGTTGGGCCAGGCGTATGAACGCGAAGTTGACTTGATCCGTGCCACCAGGGTCACTGAGGTAAAGAAGGGACAACTGATCAAGGAGCTTCAGGATAAGGCTGCCAACGCCTATGCGAGAATCTTGACCCGCTATCCGGTTTCTGAACGCGCCGTCGCCGCCAAACAAGAGTTGCAGGGGATGCATCGTCCGATCCCGAATGCGACGCCTGAGGCGATCGCTCAAAACAAGGCAGAGGAAGAGAGCCGCGGCAAAGACTCCTTCATGGCTCGGTTCAAAAGCATCATTCACAAGGGGCCGAGCGTGGCACAGACGAGCCGAGTTGGCGAACCCACGATGACTGACCCGATGCCGACCAGTGCTCCCGAGTTTATGAAGCACGCGGCCAACGTCATGGGTGAATCTACCGGTTCGGACTCGAAGTCAGTCACGGTTCAAGTCGGCACTGATACTCCTGCTGAGAACCAGGCTCCGCCTCGTTCGGAAGAAACGCCTGCCACTGGCGCTTCGACCACTGGCGGGGCGCCTACCGAACAGGTGAATCAGTCCGCTCCGGCTTCTGACAACGGTATTGCTGAACTGCCGGTTACTGGTGGACAACCCTCCAACGCACAGGCACAACCTGCCGCCACGCAACAGCCTGCCAATTCGAATCAGCCATCGGCGAGCGGCGGCAGTGACCCTGCCACAGCGATTCCCCCAGCGCAGGTCAACGATGTAAATAGCTCAGCAAACGACTCCCCGCATGCGCAAACGTCAGCGGATGACAAGAACAGCAGCTCTTCCAAGAAAAAGAAGAAATCCGGACTTGGGAAGTTGAACCCGTTCTAGCAAATGTGATCAGTCTCTAGTAGCGAGTGGTCAGTTTGATCACTCGCTTTTCTTTTATGAACTCCGAATCACTAACCACTGGCCACTGTCTTTAAGACGCCAGCTTTTGCACTTCCGGCGACTCTCCGCCGAGCCACTCCGGGTGCTTCGCCGTTGAATCAAAATGCGCTGACGTTTTGAAGAGCTCGTATTCCCCTGCCATCGCTGCCTGTTGCGTTTTCGCGAGCAATGCAGCGACTTGTTGTTCGTTCATGAGCTTAAAGGTCTTCGCCGCCTGGAATGCCTGCTCCAGTATCTCTGGTTTGTCGATCCCCGTGATGACTACCGACGTGGGCAGATTCATCGCGTACTGAAGACATTCGATTGCATTCACGGTCTTGCTCTTCAGGATGATCGCGTCACCCATCGACTTCATTCCCAGAACACCGATCTGTTGCTCGACCGCTTTCGGGACCACCATGTGCGCAAAGCTGCGATAGTGCGCGTCCATGACGTTGAGTGGCATCTGCACGGTATCGAAATGGAAGCCATGCTTGGCAGCAACTTCGAGCATGTACAGGTGAATGCGCGGATCTTTGTGCCCGGTAAAGCCGATGTAGCGCACCTTTCCTGCCTTCTTCGCTTCCAGAGTCGCCTCCATTGCGCCACCTTGTGCGAAGACGCGGTCCGGATCGTCGTAGCGAATAATTTCGTGGTGCTGGATGAGATCGATGTGGTCCGTCTTGAGCCGTGAGAGCGACTCGTTGATCTGCTGCATCGCGAGATCCTTCGTGCGACCATCGAGCTTCGTCATCAGGAAAGCTTTCTGGCGATACCCTGCCTGCGACAGTGCCTTTCCCATCCGTTCTTCGCTTTTGCCCTCGCTATAGTCCCACGAGTTGTCCATAAAGTTGAGCCCGCGGTCGAGTGCCGCATGAATTAGCTTGATCGCCTGATCCTCCGTGACATTGCTTCGGCCCAGATGAGCTCCGCCCATGCCTATCGCTGACACGTTTTCTCCGGTGCGCCCAAGTGGTCGGTACAGCATCTCGCCCTTCATCGTTCCGGGCGAAGATGCACTCATGAGTCCCGATGCCCCGTGGTCGCCGCCGCCCTGTGCTGAGCGTCCCTGTTGTGCATTGCCCATGTTCGATAAAGATCCCACTACTCCCATAGCTCCCATTCCTGTGATAAACGCTCGTCTCTGCATATCTTTTCCTTCGCTTATGGATGCGCGTCGGAATAATCCGAGAACTGCTGGCTGAACTCGCACGGCACATAGCGCGATTCCCTCATCAAAGTTGTAGAATCATCTCTCAAGCACATGTCTCGATTCAGCATTGTCTTTCCCGCGTACAACGAGAGCGAGCGAATCACGGCCTCGCTCGATCAAGTATTGAGCCATATTTCCGCCCAGCGTTGGGACGCCGAGGTCATCGTGGTAAACGACGGCTCACGCGACAATACTGCGGACATCGTTCGGGGTTATGCCGCGCAGCATCCGATCGTGAACCTCATCGAAAATCCAGGCAATCGGGGCAAGGGGTACAGTGTGCGCAATGGTGTGCTGCACGCAAACGGCGACTACATCCTGTTCTCGGATTCCGACCTTTCGTCCCCAATTCGCGAGGCCAGCAAACTCTTTGAGGCATTGCGGTCGGGCAGTGACGTCGCGATCGGCTCGCGCTGGCTTAATCCGGAACTGATGACGGAGCGGCAGTCAATTTTCCGCCAATTTGCAGGGCGGGTGTTCAACCTGCTGAACCGATTGATTTTGGGCCTAAAATTCAAAGATACGCAATGCGGCATGAAGGCATTCACCCGGGAGGCAGCGCACGCCATTTTTCCACGCCAGCGGATCGAGCGCTGGGGATTCGATCCCGAAATCCTTTTCATTGCTCGCAAACTGGGCTACAAGACACTCGAAGTTGGCGTGCAATGGGCCCATGATGATCGTTCCAAGATCAACCCCATCGTCGACGGCATGAAGATGTTTACCGAGATGTTACAGATTCGTTGGAACTCACTGGCGGGCAAATACAAAAAGGGGACTATGTCGGTGGCCGCCGCCGAAACCGCAAACACGCGCTGATCACGCCGAAGCGCGGTGCTGTTTCCGGATCGGAATGACGATCACGCCTTCATTTCTCTCGTGCTTCAGCGTTAGCGAAGTACAACATTCGCCGCATAGCCAGAAATGCTCAAGCTTCCGCACGGGCTTTTTCGGTGGCTTGCCATTCGCCAGCCTCGGCCCCGGTTCCAACGTAATCACTTCGAAGTGAAAAAGTTTTCCGCTACGCAGATAGCGGAAACGAGTCTTGCAATCCGGATTTGCACATTTGGAGATCATCTGGGACCCGCTGAGAGAAGGGTGCCATCGGAACAATCCATGCCGCCGACGACTACGATTGTTCCTATGCTACAGCATGAAAGATGCTGGTTCCACACTCGAAGTTGCGCAATATGGCAACGTGCGCACACTTTCTGCAACAATCTTTTCCTAATAGGATTTTGTCGTGAGTGTAGCGGCATCTAATCTAAACTAGAGTTCGGGCCCCTCACTCAAGCTCACATGCACGTTAGAGTGCCTGAACAACGAAAGACGCTTCCAGAGAATGCCGGGACTGTTCTCGTTTCCGGAGAACGTAACCGGCAACACCGTCGCCGCATTTTGCTTAGTATGAAGGGCCGAAAGCGCGCCTGGTTCATAGCGCTTTTCCTTTCTGCAACCACCCTGGGCAGCGGCATCGTCAATCTGTTCTCGGTGATGGGCGGGCCGTCACACCCGAAAATCTTCGACGAAATATTCCCAATTGAGTTCATCCGGTTGTCGCGAACGTTCACTACGCTGATCGGATTCGCACTTGTTGTTTCCTCCTTGAACGTCTTCCGGCGTAAGCGTCGCGCGTGGGCAGTTGTGCTTGGCTTGGCTTCTTTCTCCGCGCTCTTCAACCTCACCAAGGGCTTGGACTACGGCGAGGCGGCACTCTCGTTTGCGTTGGTGCTTCTTCTGTTGCTGACGCACAAGGTCTTTTCTGTAAAGAGCAGCGCGCCGGACATTCGCTCTGGGTTGCTAAGGTTGGGAATTTCGGCAGCAGTCGCGATCGGCTACGGCATCGCCGGATTCTGGCTTCTGGACGTGAAGCACTTCGGGATCAACTTCCATATTGCCGATTCCATCCTGACCACACTCAAGTTTCTAACGCTCACGCCCGATCCCCGCCTGGTGCCGCTCACTCATTACGGCCATTGGTTTTTGGATTCTCTGTACTTGATGACCAGTGTTGCGGTGTTGTACTCCGGCTTCGCGCTGTTCCGTCCGGTGATTTACCAATACCGGACGCTCCCTCGAGAACGCGCACTAGCGCACGATGTGATTGCAAAGCACGCGCGCACGACTCTCGACTACTTCAAGCTGTGGCCTGACAAGTCCTACTTCTTTTCTCCCTCGCACAAGTGCTTCATTGCCTATAGCGTTGCCGGAAACGTGGCCCTTGTGCTTGGCGATCCGGTAGGTCCGGAAGAAGAAGTCGAGAACACGGTCCGAGAGTTTGTCGAGATGTGTCGCGAAAACGGCTGGGCGTTTGGGTTCCATCAGACACTTCCAGATTTCCTGCCGCTTTATCGGAAGCTGAAGCTGAAGAAGCTGAAGATTGGCGATGACGCGCTTGTCGATTTGCGCGAATTCTCGATAGCTGGCAAGTCCATGAAGCAATTCAGGAGCAAGATTCGCCAACTGGAAGCGACGGGAATTCACGTTGTCGAATACGCTCCGCCGACTTCCGATGATCTGATTGCAAAACTGAAGACCGTTTCTGATGAGTGGCTGCAGATTCCCGGCCGTCGAGAGCGTACGTTCACGTTGGGACAGTTTGTCCCCGACTATCTCCGCGACACCGACATCATGGTCGCTGCCGACAAAGACGAGAACGTGCTGGCATTCCTCAATCTGTTCTCAATCAACAAGGAAATTACCGCCGACTTGATGCGACGTCGTACCGACAGCCCCAACGGCATCATGGAATACTTGTTCGTGAAGGCGTTCTTGTCGGCGCAGGAGAAAGGCTTCGAGCGCTTCAATCTCGGCATGGCGCCGATGGCGGGCTTCCAGGAGCGGGAAAATGCCAGCATAGAAGAACGTGCGATTCACGGTTTCTTCCAGCAGTTGAACTTTCTGTTCAGTTTCCGCGGGCTTCGATTTTTCAAGGCGAAATTCGCAACTTCCTGGGAACCCCGGTATCTCATTTACGGGAATGTTCTTGAACTCCCGCGAATTGCATTGGCTCTGCGGCGCGTATCGGAGATCAAAGAAACGATTCCAATTCCACATTTGCGGGACGAGAATTGATGATTCGCAACGCAAGATTCGTTGCAGTTTGCGCCATTCTATTATCGGCGTACGCGTCATTTGCCGATGCGCCGAAACAAGGAAAGAACAAGGTTGCAGTGCGTGGGCAACAGCAGGAAGTCTATTTCGTTCCCGGTGCGGGTTCGGCTTCACATCAGAAAATATTGTTCTTCCCTGGTGACGGTGGCTGGCACGGCTTCGCCGTCACCATCGCCGAGAATCTCTCTGCCGCAGGATACGATGTTTATGGCGTGGATACGCGCCACTACCTGCAAAGCTTTACGGGCTCGACGGTACTGAAGACCTCCGAAATCGCATCGGACTTTCGCGATCTGGCGAAGTGGATACAACAAGGTTCGCAAGATCGCGTCATTGTGATGGGATGGTCCGAAGGTGCGGGCCTGGAACTGGCAGCCGCTAGTGATCCTGCAAGTCGGCAACTGTTCGCGGGAGTTGTAGCCATTGGTATACCCGAGTACAACATTCTTGCCTGGCGCTGGAAAGACATCGGCGCCGAGATCACAAAGAGCCTGCCTAACGAGCCAACGTTCAAGAGTATCGATTTCATAGGAAGTGTTTCGCCCTTGCCGCTTTATGTAATTGCCTCGACCGGCGACGAGTACATTAAGCCGGCCACGACCCAGGCACTTTTCAATGCGGCGCGACAACCGAAGCAGCTCGTGGTAATCAACGGCGGCGATCACAAATACTCCAACGTTACAGACGAATTCTTTCGCAAGCTGAAGGAAGGTCTCACTTGGATTCAGCACCAGCAACGATGACCGAGCGGAGGACGGATGAGGGCAGTTCGCTTTGGAAGCGCCTGCTGGTCTATGCCGTCTCGCTGGCGTGTCTCGTCTGGGTATTTCACGACGTTCATCCGCGACAATTGCTCGCGACGATGACGATCTCGAACTGGTGGTACGTCGCCCTGGCCGTGCTCGTCGACATCCTGACATACGTTCTTCAGGGCGCGCGCTGGAGCATGCTGTTGTCCACCGTCGGTCCCATGGGCACGCTCCGGGCGACGCAGGGCATCTATGCAGGTCTGTTCACCAACGAGGTCGTGCCGCTACGGCTGGGCGAAGTTGTGCGAGCATTTCTTGCCTCCCGCTGGCTGTCGTGCCGATTCAGCGCCGTGCTGCCGTCGATGGTAGTAGAGCGCTTTCTCGACGCTATTTGGTTGGTCGTCGGCATCGGAATCGCTGCGATCCTTGTGCCCCTCCCTAAGAATCTGGTGGAAGCTGGCGACGTGCTCGGTGTTTTTGTGCTCCTTGCGGGCGCGCTGTTTCTTTGGATCGTACTCCGCAAAGAAAAAGAACTGGAACATGGTGAATCGCCTGCTCCAGCCAAAGGCATCCTCGGTTTCATCTCGAGCCTCGCGTCCGGACTGCGCGAAATCGGCATATCGCGGAACTTCTATATTTCGGCTTTACTCTCTGCGGGAATGCTCTTTTGTCAGGCGCTGGCGGTCTGGTTCATGATGCTGGCGTGCGGAATCCGTCTGCCGCTCCAAGCCGGCATTGTCGTCACGATGATCGTTCGTCTCGGGACTGCCATCCCCAATGCTCCCGCGAACGTTGGCAGCTTCCAATTCTTTACCGTGGTAGCGCTGGGCTTGTTCGCCGTGAACAAGACGACCGCAGCTGCATTCTCGATTGTCGACTTTGTCGTGCTGACTGCACCACTTTGGATACTTGGCCTCTTGGCCATCAACCGCACGGGCATGAGCCTGGCGACAATAAGGACGCGCGTCGCCGACCTTCGGGGGTGAGTGCCCCGTTCAAGCCCGGTGTTGGCTTGAGCGGGGTGACGCCATCAACACAGCGCCACAGCCCTCCCGCAAGGAACGCCACCAATAACCCGGCACGGAGGTCCCGGGTAAATGTCGAAACCGAAGCCCCGTAGGGACGGCCCGAACTTCAACTCACTGCACATTCACCGTGACGCTCAGGTTGTGCGCTGCCGCATTGCCGCCACTCGTTCCCGCCGTCGCGGTGGCCGTTACCTGCACTGTCGCAGCGCCCACCGGCGTACCGGTCTGAGGTGGAGCACTGCTCCCACCGCCTCCGCAAGCTGCCAACCCGAGAACAAATAGCCCAATCACCGCAAACGCGATCGCAATCCTCCTCCGCCGGCTCATTCCACCCAGCAGTAACGATCCACACACTCCCGCGCCGCCCAGCAGCGCGAATAAGACCCCACCGCCATTCCGGGCAGGACTTGTCGGCAACGTCAGCGCCGCCGTGTTCGCCGTCGTTGAAACCGTCAAAGTCGTCTGTGCCGGACTACCGCTCCTCGGATTCAGCGTCGCCGGACTAAAGCTGCAACTAACGCCCCGCGGCAGTGCCCCACAGCTGAACGATACCGTTCCATTGAAATGCTGGTCCGCCGTCGCCGTGATCACGAAGCTCGCGCTTCCACCGGCCCGCAGCGTGGCCGACGTTGGATTCGCCGACAACGTGTAATCCGGCGAAACCGCCAGAATCAACTGGATAAGCGCCGCCGATGTGCTGCCCACGAAGTTTGCATCACCACCGTACACCGCCGTAATGCTATGCGTGCCTGCCGTCAGAGCCGATGTCGAGAGCGTCGCTACGCCGCTGCCATTAACGGTTGCCGTGCCCAGCACGCTCGCACCATCCATGAACGTCACCGTCCCGGTCGGAGCCAATGGTACATTCTCTCCGATGGTCGCAGTCAACGTGATCGAACTACCCACCGTAATCGCACTCGTCGAAGAGACAAGATTGACGGTCGTCGGTGCAGTGCCCAGAGCCCACAACTCCGTCCCGTGCGTTCCATCATTTGCAGTGAAGTAGAGCTTCGTCCCCGACACCCCCAGCAGGTTCGGCCAAGACCCATTCGCTCCCGGATAAATGTCAGCCACCATCACCGTACCGGCATCGGTCCCATCGCTCTTCCACAACTCCGCTCCATTCTGGTCGGTTCTGGCTGTAAAGTAGAGCACACCGTTCGCGTTCACCAGGCTTGATGCAGGCACGTCTTCTTCACGGAGCATTACGGTGCCGGCCTCGGTCCCGTTGCTCTTCCATAGTTGGTTGTTGTACACGAAGAACAACGTACCGTTGACGTTGGCCGTGGGGAGAGAACTGGAGGACGAAAACGAATAGGAGCCGCCTGGAGAGGACATCCAGAGGTCCTTGACCATCACTGTCCCCGAACTGGTTCCATCGCTCTTCCATAGCTGTCGACCGCTCCAGAAGAACACGGTTCCATTTACGTTGATCAGGCTTACTGCATAACTGCGTGTGGAACCCGTGAAAAGACTCACAGTGCCTGCGTCCGTCCCGTCACTCCTCCAGAGTGATTCACCTCCCGTAAAGAAGAGTACGTTCCCCACCGCTGTCAAATTAGCCGGAGAATAGCCGTTGCAACTGGAGGCCGGGATACAAGTTGGGTCCGAAGTGAGTCTCTTGACCAGCACGGTGCCTTCTTCCGTTCCGTCGCTTTTCCACAGCGCGGCACCTACGGAATCGGAAGCCGCAAAGAACAGCGTTCCGTTCAAGTTCGCGAACGACGTCGGATTGGAACTGTTCGAGCCAGGATTTATGTCTTTCACCAGCACTGTGCCATCCGCCGTTCCGTCGCTCTTCCAGAGCTCCATTCCATATCGGCCGTCATCGACGGAGAAAAACACGGTCCCGTTTATGCTGATCACCGCAGATGCACGAATAAGACGGAACGGCCCCTCGGGTAAAGTACCCGGCGGGAGAGGAATGATTGTCTTGACCAGCACCGTGTTGCCAGTTGTGCCATCGGTCTTCCACAACTCGTAGCCCCTAGCGGGATTGGCGACGAAAAACAAAGTACCGTCGGTCACGGGCGCGGCCGTGTCGATGATTCCATTGATCGGCGCAACCGAGGTGGTCCCCAACTCTGTACCATCAGTGCGCCACAATTGACGCGAGGAACCATCGTACGCGGTGAAAAGCAGAGCGCCGTTTTGATCGACTGCCGCGGCAATTCCGGAGTCCGTGTTCACCAGTAGATTCTTCAAATTGAGCGTTCCGCCCGCAGTCCCATCGCTCGCCCACGGCTCACAATTGCTCGGCTGCCCGCAGCCGCTGAAGTAAATCTTGCCGTTTGAGGCGCTGATGGCCGATATTGACGACGCCGCGCTTGCCCGAGAACTGCGACTATTTGCTGTGGTTGCGACGTTTGCCGCAGGGGCGAAATTACTGAAGTTGAAAGTGTCTGAACCGGAGAACCAAACGAACCTCGTGCCCGCAGGGGACGCAGAGGATGAAATCCCATTGCAAGCTCCCGGGCATACCTCCTTCACCATGCTGGTGCCCACTGCAGTTCCGTCCGTTTTCCAAAGCTCTAGCCCATTTGTCTCGTCCATCGCGACAAAGTAGACCGTGCCGCTTAGCGATACGAGATCGGCCGGCGAAATCATGCCTGTGACCGCGACCGTACCATCGAGAGTGCCGTCGCTTTTCCAGAGCGCATATCCATCGGCGTACAATAACGTGCCATTCAGGTTCGTGAAATACAACGGCGCGAGGGTGCAGTAGGTCAGCGTTGTTTCAGAGTTCGAGAAAGTGGCAAGGCAATGTGCCGTGGAAAGTCCTTTGATCGATCCCGTTCCCGCGCTCGTGCCATCGCTTTTCCAAAGCTCTACTGTTGGCCTGCCATCACCATCGTTGTCGTTCCAACTGCCGAAGAACACCGTGCCGTTCACGTCGGTCAACTGCTGAGCTGTTACGTGAGCGACTTCTACCGTGCCGGCCTGGGTGCCATCGCTCTTCCAAAGCCCGGTGCTGCCCGTACTCGCCGTAAAGAACAGCGTGCCGCTCACATTCGTCAGGTTCGCTGGTACGAAGTCCTGCTCTGCCTTCAACATGACCGTGCCGGCTTCGGTTCCATCGCTCTTCCACAGCGCGCCAACACTCCCGGCTGGGGAGACGTTTGCTGCGTGGTTAGTCACGAAATACAAAGTCCCGCTCACGTTGATCAGGGAAACCGGCAGTGGCGAAGAGACTGCATAGCACTCGTAGCTGTCAGGGCAGTTCGGGATTGCCTTAACCAGCACCGTCCCCTCCGGCGTGCCGTTCGTTTTCCAGAGTCCATAACCAGTCGCATCATCGTAGGCGCCGAAGAACAACGTTCCACTTACATCGGCAAGAGGACTGCCTTCAGGGTTGCCCCCCGCTACATAAGGGCTAGTGGCAATTCTGTTCGATGTGCTCAAATCCTGCAGCATCTTCGTACCCATTGCAGTGCCATCGCTCGTCCACAATTCGGCCTTGCCGCCTGAGGAGCCAAGTAGGGGAGTGAGCGACAGATTTGTGTTCGCGACAAAGTACAAACGCCCGCCGGACGCCGTCATGCTGGAGATCGAATAGAAATACCGATCGATTACCAGGGATGTGCCGCTGGAAGTCCCGTCGGTTTTCCACAACTGGTAGCCATCGCCTTGCACGTACGAGATGAAAAAGGTGCTTGCCCCCACTTGCGTAAAGGACGACGGATTTGAACTGCCCATGTCCGTGCTCGGATTGATGTCCTTTACCAGGTAGGGCGTCTGCGCCACCACCGGGAGACAAATCAGCAGAACTACCGCACAAGCTAGCAGTGTGGTCCGACGAAACGAATGGCTCATCGTATCCTCTAAAGGGTCAAACTATGACTTCGTGCTTTTATGGAACGAGCTAGACGCCTTTTCTTGCCAAAATTGGCAACAGAAAAAGAGCTCCCGGAATAGGCCAACCAATTAAAAGCCCTAAATGTACAGACGTCAACCAGCTACTCTCGTCAAACTCTTGTTCTGAATTCGTAAATTTTCCGCCCACCATGTTGCGCTCGCAGCAAACAGCGCTATCTTGGTCTTAACATCCGCTGAGCACGGACTCAGCAGTTGCATCGTTCTTTCACATTCAGGCAACGGCACCATTAACCAACTCGACAACTGAATGGCTTCGCCCCGCACACGGTCGACTACGGATGTTGTCAGTCAATTAGCGAGCTAAGTCCTTTAAATCGTCAGTCGCACAGTCACATAG
>JAEYQK010000123.1 GCA_023410055.1 Acidobacteriota bacterium | reverse complement strand
GCTCTGCCCGGGGGCGCTTTTGTGGCGCAAACAGTTTTGGTTTTCCGCTCCTCAATGACCCCAGGAACGGAAATCCGGTACGCAATGCAGGGGCGAATTTTCCCGCACCGCTGATCAACAGCGGAACCAGCGGGCACGGGAATGTAATCCCGAGCGGCCGCGAGGCACGTAGAGGATGCAATCCACTTAGGAGGTTGCGTGGCAAACATAACGATGAAAGAGCTGCTCGAAGCCGGTGTTCACTTCGGGCATCAGACCAAACGCTGGAACCCCAAGATGAAGGAATTCATCTTCGGCGAACGTAACGGGATTTACATCATCGATCTGCAGAAGACGCTCAAGATGTTCAAGGACGCGTCGAAGTTCGTCACAGATCTGGCTGCCGACCGCAAGACGATCATGTTCGTCGGCACCAAGCGACAGGCACAGGAAGCGGTTGCTGAAGAAGCACAGCGCTGCGGCATGAGCTATATCAACGCGCGCTGGTTGGGCGGCTTGCTCACCAACTGGGTAACGGTCCAGAAGTCGGTGAAGCGCCTGAAGGAAATCGATGAGATGGCCACGGATGGCCGCTACGATTTGTTGCCCAAGAAAGAAGTTATCAAGCTCGAGCGAGAACGCAAACATCTCCAGACGAACCTCGCCGGCATCAAGAATTTGACGCGTCTTCCCGATGCACTCTTCGTGATCGATTCGAACAAGGAACAGATCGCGGTGCGCGAAGCCCGGAAACTGGGCATTCCCGTGGTCGCCGTTGTCGATACGAACTGCGATCCAAGCGAAGTCGATTACGTGATCCCAGGCAATGATGACGCCCTGCGCGCTATCCGCCTGTTCGCCTCGAAGATCGCCGACAGCGTTGTTGAAGGCGCAGCGGCAGCGGGCGAACTGCCGGCTATCGTGGCGGCAGCCCAAGAAGCTGAGGCTCCGGCAATCGAAGGCGGCGTGACCGCCAGCGAAGATACCGAAGACGTCAGCATGGAAGAAGTACTCGGCGCAGGCGTTCGCAAGGCACCGGTTTCGGAAGACACCACGGCCGACGAAGAAGAAGCCCAGGCGCAGCACGGGGTCTAGTTTTGTAGCGCCGGACTCCAGTCCGGCGTTCGGGAAAGTCATGGCCTTAGCCGTGCCGACCCGGACCTCACAATGAAAGGGGCTCTTAGCCCCGGAGGTCAAGAAAGCTGAATCGCCCGCGCGCTGTCGAATGGCGCGGGCGTTATTGTGCAACGCAAGGTTCCAGGGTTTTGGGTTTATGGGTGTTAGGCACTTGCAAGAGCGGTTGAGCACAGCATCCCGCTTTTCCCGCGAGAAGAGACCCGAAACCTAACAACCTAATACCCAATACCCAGAAAGGTTTTGAAATGAGCACTACTACTCCCAACATCTCCGCAGCCGCAGTCAAAGAGCTTCGTGATAAGACCGGCGCTCCCATGATGGACTGCAAGAAGGCCCTCGCCGAGGCGAACGGCAACATCGAGCAGGCAGTCGTCAACCTCCGCAAGCGCGGCGTCGCCGTGGCCGAGAAGAAGTCTTCTCGTACGACGAAAGAAGGCTCCGTTACCAGCTACATTCATGCTGGCGGCAAGATTGGCGTCATGGTCGAAGTCAACTGCGAGAGCGATTTCGTAGCGCGCACCGAGGACTTCAAAGAACTGATCCACGACATCGCGATGCACATCGCCGCCGTCGATCCGAAGTACATCCGCAAGGAAGACGTCACGGCAGCCGACTTCGAAAAAGAGAAGGACATCTACCGCTCGCAGGCCGCTGCAACCGGCAAGCCCGCACCGGTGGTCGAGAAGATCGTCGAAGGCAAGATGGGCAAGTTCTACGAGGAAGTCTGCTTGTACGAGCAGCCCTTCATTAAGGAGAACTCCGTTACCATCTCGCAGCTGATCGCGCAGAAAATCGGCAAGCTGGGCGAAAACATCAGCGTGAAGCGCTTCGCCCGCTTCAAGGTCGGTGATCCCAACATGACGATCGCCGTCAGCAACCCGGCCCAGGAAGAAAAAGCCGAGTAAAGAACGAAAAGGTGAGAAGTTTCAGGGCCGGGTCCATGTGATCCGGCCTTTTGCTATTTGTAATGATTCGGGTGATATGTCAGCTGACAAGCAGCCCCCAACGGGGGCGATAGAAAATAGCCCACCACAAGCGAACCCCGGAGGGGTCGCGCGGTGGTGGGTCCAGGTAGCACAAATCCAACGAGTCCCGCAGGGACGGCAGAGCTCTTGTTCCATTTCTGTAACATCATCGCGCGCCTTCCGCTTCCACTCACATTTCCGTTCTACATTCGACTCATGTCTCACAGCTACAATTCCTGCCTCGTTCACCTTGTCTTCTCAACAAAGGAGCGCCGCAAATCGATCCCGTCCCAACTCGCGCCACGTATTTGGCAATTTATCGGTGGCACGGCCCGTGAACTGGGGATGAAGGCGGTCATAGTCGGCGGCGTGGAAGATCATGCACACGTGCTCGTGTCCTTGCCGGCGACAATATCGGTTTCGAAGGCGGTCCAGAACATCAAAGCGAACTCATCTCGCTGGATACACGAGACTTTTCCCGCGATGAAGGATTTCGGATGGCAAGAAGGCTATGGAGCGTTCTCGGTGAGCGTGTCGCAGAAGGAAAGCACGGTGGCATACATCCGGTCTCAAGTTGACCACCACCGCAAAGTCGATTTCCAGCAGGAGTTCAGGGCGTTCTTGAACAAGCACGGCATCGAGATCGCGCCAGATGAATTCTCTAACGTGCCTCCGGCACTCGAATGATTCTCGGTCCGGTGACCCAGCACAGCGCGATCCCTGCAGGACACCCTTGTGCTATCATCTGGCGCACCCTACGGGTGCTCCCGTTTGAAAACATCGGCGTGGACTCAACTCTTGGCGACGGCGCACCTGTTCTGAGCTTCCTTATCTGCTGACTTGTCAGCTGGTTGGTGATTATCATCTGGTTGATGATTCGGGTGATATGTCAGCTGACAAGCAGCCCCCAACGGGGGCGATAGAAAATAGCCCACCACAAGCGAACCCCGGAGGGGTCGCGCGGTGGTGGGTCTAGGTAGCACAAATCCAACGAGTCCCGCAGGGACGGCAGAGCTCTTGTTTCCTGGCTGGGTCATCTCGCCGCCTTGACCTGGCCTAGAGGGCAGCAGCGCCAGCGAGTATTCTGCACCCGGAATGTGAGCGCTGTAAACGCCTCCTTCGCTGGCCACCTTGTCGGCCTAATCCGCTGCGACACACGCACCCTCTCCCGAAGGAAAGGGTGCGGCACTTCGCTCTATTTCTTCTCTCCCGATTGCGGAGGCTTCTGCGCCTGCGGTCTGGGTTCGCTACTGGGCGGAACGATATTCTTCATCCGCATGTAGGTGACCAGGTTCCCGTAGTGCTCCATGTTATGCATGTTGTTAAAGCCGAGCACACCGAGTTTTGGGGCGTCGCTGCCAAAGAACTTGATTGTTTCGGCGGCAGTTGCGTCCGTCAGGCCGTCGTAGGCCTTATCGCAATACGTGAAGGCATCCTTCAGTGCGGCAGTCAGCTCGGCTTTGCTCGTTTTGGTCTTTTCGACCTTCGGCCCCGGACTCTTCTCGCCAAGCACGCTGGAACAGAACAGATATTGCGCGTCGGCCACATGCCCCAGAATCTGGCCATAGCTACGGACGGCCTCGGTGGGTTTGAAGCTGTAGCTCTCTTCCGGCATCTTCTCGGCCGAACGAAGAATGTTGTTCTTGATGTTGGCGTAAGCCTTCTTGTTGTAGTCGCTGAGCGGGTTGGCGGTGGTGGTTGGCTTGTCCTGTGCGAAGCCAAAGCTGGCCAGCAGCAGAAGGCAAATCAGGGCCGTGCTCATCGTTCTAGGCATCGACTCTCCTCCTGCGCACATTCTACGCGAGATGGCTCCGCTTAATAGTGCCCGCTTCTCACGCTGACATCTCTGCATCCTAATATACAGCGCCACAGTTGTTCCCCGACAACATGGAGGATAGTCTATGCGCGGCCTACGTACGATCGCATGGTCAGCAGTGGTGTTGGTAGGGCTAGTGGCATCAGCAACAATGGCGCAAGCAAGCAGCCTTGATGTGCTTTCCGGCAATAACCTGAACGCGGCGCTGCAATGGGGATTCGGCCAGAACCTGCCCAGTGGATCCTACCAGAGCAGCTGTCAAGATATTCGAGTAAAAGGCAATCACATGGAAGCGCTTTGCCAGAAGTCCGATGGAAGCTGGCGCAGAACCTCGCTTGACGATTTCAACCGGTGCCGCGGCCACATCGCCAACGATGATGGCCGGCTGAAATGCGTCAGCGGTCAATGGCAAGGCGGACAAACGGGAGCTAGGCAGGGCGCAGGCCCGGGCGGCTATGGCTACGGTCAGGGAGCGGTCCCACAAGGTGACTATATGAAGACCTGCCAGAACGCACGGATGAACGGCAATCGCCTCGAAGCTCGCTGCCAGACTGTGAATGGGCGCTGGCGTGATACCTCGGTCGACATGCGCCAGTGCGGCAACAGCAACATCACAAACAATGATGGCCAATTGCGATGCGGCGGCCGCTGGCAGGGCGGCCAATCCGGTCGAGGACAAGGTCCTGGCGCCTCACCCCAAGGCGGACCGTATCAGAGCGACTTCCGGCAGAGCTGTCAGGATGTCAACTACAAAGGTGATCAACTGCGCGCACGCTGTCAAAAAAGGGACGGAAGCTGGCGCAGCACAACTCTAGACGACTACCGCAAATGTCGAGGCCAGATCGTCAATGACGACGGCCACTTACGGTGTGAAAGGTAACCGATCCAGTGTAGGGACGGGGCTGTGCCCCGTCCTACTTTGCAGCAGCAACATCAGCGCTCAAGCAATCGCGCAGTGCTTCCATGTTCCAAATGCCGAGAGTGCTATGCATGCCAACAGCCATGAACTTACCGTCCGGACTGAGTACAGCTTCTGATGCTGGCCTCAGCGGTGCTAACCTTCCGCGTTAACTCTTCTGCCGAAGCTATCAAGACTAAGGCGAAGAAAGAGATTAAAACGAAACAGGATCGGAACATGCGAGGGATGCTAACAGGTGGCCCTTCTCACCTCAAGGCAAAACGCGGTGCTCTCTCCATCTGCCGATCCTGCTAACACCCCATCCGTGAGGAATTGCGAACCCCATCACTGCTCTGTCAGCCACAAATGTGTGTGATTCTGGATTCACTCAGAGTACCGTAAGCGGTTCCCTCGATTGACCCTATATTCAATGGGATAGTACGATTTAATGGTTTCCGCTCAGGCGAGTGCTGGCCTGAGTGCGTCCGAATCAGCTAAGCCGAGTCCCGAACGGGGGCTTTTCGGCCACAAGGGGAAAATGGGTAGTCATCGAAAGCTTCTCATCCTGTTTGCTGCAACCGTCGCCCTGACCTCTTGTGAGACGCCCGAAAAGAAGCACACGGCGGCCACTCCGCCCGCGCGAGCGACCGCACCGACGCTTGCCCAGACGCAAGCTGCAACCTCTCCCGCGCAAGCCCCCAAGATCGAAGAGAAGATCGTCCGTCAGCCAGATCCGGTTGACGACTTGCTCGCCAAGGTTGAGCGTTCCTATCAGTCAGGAATGGCAAATTACAATACCGGCCACCTTGAGGCGGCCAAGCAGGACTTTGACCGCGCCTTCAACACGCTCCTGGGAAGCTCGCTCGACGTTGCAAACAATGATCGACTGCAGACGGAGCTGGATAAGCTCGTCGAAGGCGTCCACAACCTGGAGCTTTCCGCGCTGAAAGAAGGTGACGGCTTCACCGAACAGCGCTCCGAGCCAGCGCCGATCGACGAGGCCAACGAGGTTACGTTCCCGGTCGATCCAAACGTGCTGGCGCAGGCACAGGAAGAACTGAAGACGACCCAATCCGACTTGCCTCTCGTGTTGAACGATGCTGTTGCCAGTTACATCACCTATTTCTCCAAGGGCGGACGTCATTTCCTGGAGCATGGGTGGATCCGTTCCGGCGCCTATCGCGACATGATTTCGCGAGTACTGAAGGAAAAGGGAGTGCCGCAAGATTTGATTTATCTGGCGCAGGCCGAATCCGGATTCCACCCGCTTGCGTTATCGCGTGTGGGTGCGCGGGGTATGTGGCAGTTCATGGCGGGAACCGGATCGGGATATGGCCTTCAACGAAGCTGGTGGATAGACGAGCGTCAGGACCCGGAGAAAGCCACCAGAGCCGCAGCTGCACACCTGAAGGACCTGTACGACCAGTTCGGCGATTGGTACCTGGCGATGGCTGCTTATAACTCGGGTGCCGGCAACGTGCAGCGGGCGGTTCAGCGCACTGGATACGCCGATTTTTGGGAGCTCCACAAACGTGGCGTGCTTCCGGGCGAAACCCGCAACTACGTCCCGATCATCTTGGCCATCACCATCATGTCAAAGAATCCAGCCCAATATGGGTTGGACAAGATTCGCCAGGACAAGCCTATAGCGTACGACACCGTCACCGTGGATTACCCGGTCGATCTGAGACTCGTTGCCGAATGTGTCGGCGTGCCGACGGCCGATCTACAGGACCTCAATTCCAGCCTTATTCGCATGACAACCCCGAAGGACAGGCCCTTCGACCTGCATCTGCCGCCAGGAAGCAAAGAGAAGTACGAGACGGCGATCGCGGCCATACCGAAAGACAAGCGGGTCTGGTGGCACTATCACCGGGTCACGCAGGGTGACACGCTGGCCGGCTTGGCTAAGCGGTACCGCACGACTGCCCGGGCCATATCCGAGGCGAATAGCCTCCAAAGCGACAGTTTGACTGGTCAGCGCAACCTTATCATCCCGGTTACTCCCGGCAAGTCGCGCGAAGGATCGGCTTACTCGAAAACCGGTTCCCGTTACAAGGTCCGTCGTGGCGACACGGTCGAGTCTGTGGCCGATGATTTTGGCGTGCCCGTCGCGCAGTTGAGAAAATGGAACGGCATCAAGGGGAACGCGCTTAAGGTCGGCCGCGTTCTGCGCGTCTACAAGCCGGTAGCGGGTGGAGAACCGACCGCACAAACGGCTTCCTCAGGCACCAGCAAACGTAAGGGATATTCATCGGAAGTTGCTGAAAAACAAACAGATACGCCAACTCCTTGCATCAAATGGACGCGTCGCCAAGGTAAGCGTGTCTGCATAGCGCACGCGAAGAAGGCTGAGCCGGAATCGAGCAAGGAGGCAATTAAGCGGACTTCTGCCAAGACCTCGAAGGTCGTTCGACACACCGTGAAGAAAGGCGAAACGCTCAGCGGGATCGCGGAGACGTATAAGACGACTGTCGAGGCGCTCAGGCGAGATAATCGCAAAGTAGCAGCAAGCCTGAGGCCCGGCAGCGTACTGGTCATCAAACGAAACGACTGACGCAGGTGCCCGTTTCGAAACGCGTGGTGCCCCGTTCAAGCCCGATTTTGGCTTGAGCGGGCTCAAGCTGCCCCTGTCCAGAATCAACTCGCAATACAACCGTCAGAATTTTCATCTGCATCGTTACGGTGACGGACCGGTTCTGCTAAACTCATTTCCACGTCGTTCTATTTGACTGGCGAGTCGCTGTGCTATAATCCGCGCCGGTTTGTTGTATAAGAGTTTTTGCGGTATCGGTCCCCCAGTTGAGCAGCGAGGCACCAGCGCAAGCTGGGAAATATCAGGAGGAGACGAGATGAGTTTTGACGACAAAACCCTCTACGGCCGCGATGATGATGCCGATGAGTTCGGCGATTCCGGCGCGTACGACGAACCACTAGAAGAAGAGGATTTCGAGGAAGAGGAAGAAGAAGAGGAGGATACCGAAGCTGTTCCGACCTCCGTGATCGAGGAAACCGCAGAGGTCATCGAGCCTGAAGAGGAAGAAGAAGTAAAGCCGAAGCCCGCTGCGAAGAAACCGGCCAAAAAGGCCGTTAAGAAAGCACCCGCTAAGAAGGCGGCGAAAAAGGCTCCAGCCAAGAAAGCCGCGAAGAAAGCTCCGGCAAAAAAGGCAGCTAAGAAAGTAGCAAAGAAGGCGGCGAAGAAAGCTCCCGCCAAGAAAGCTGCAAAGAAGGCCGTCAAGAAGGCTACAGCGAAAAAGGCTGCCAAAAAACCAGCGAAGAAGGCCGCGAAGAAGGGCAAAAAGCGTTAGCAGTGTTGTAGTCGTGAATCGAGCGAGACTGCTCTAATGCAGTCTCGTTTTTTTGTGGGCGAATACTCTATCAATGCTCCCCCACGTCGCGGTCAACTTCCGCGCGCAGCGGCCTCACTACCTAGCCGTGCTATCTCCCGAAACGCCCTATCAGCCATAGCACGAACGACAGCAGGATGCTGAGGACAATGCAGGTGACGACGGGGAAGTAAAAGCTGGTGCTCTTGCCGCGATAGACGATGTCGCCGGGAAGGCGTCCGAGCGGGATGTGCAGCTTTCCGCCGAGCACGACGAGCAGGCCGAGAATGACCAGCACGCCCCCGAGTCCGATGAGAATTTTGCCGAAGTCGGGCATGAAATACAGTTTAGAGTACCTAGTACTTAGCTGCGAGTCTCGCAGGCGAGGAACTTCCCGGTAGACGCCCGTGCCCGAAGTCGATCACGGTTGCTTGTCGCTGACCGCAGGCCGCCGGTTTCTGTAAGATATCTGTTCGACAGGAGCGACCATGTCCCGCAAGCTTGAGAAATCTCGCAAACTACAGCAGCGTGCCGAAGCCGTCATCCCCGGAGGCGTGAACTCGCCGGTGCGCGCTTTCCGCGCTGTCGGGGGCGATCCGCCGTTTATCATACGCGGCGAGGGCGCGCAGATGTGGGACGCCGACGGCAACCGCTACATCGACTACGTCTGCTCGTGGGGACCGCTCATTCTGGGCCACGCCGAACCGACCGTCGTCGAGGCGATCACGAAGGCCGCACGCAACGGCGCAAGTTTCGGCGCATCCACGCCAACCGAAGTCGATCTGGCTGAAGCTGTGCTGAAGGCGTTCCCGTCCATGGAGAAAGTGCGCTTCGTCAGTTCGGGAACTGAAGCGACGATGTCGGCGATCCGTCTGGCACGCGGCTATACGAATCGCAAGTACATCATCAAGTTCGAGGGCTGCTATCACGGGCACGCCGATTCGCTGCTGGTCAAAGCCGGTTCGGGCGTCGCCACGCTGGGCATACCGGGATCGGCCGGCGTAGTCGATGAACTAGCGCATTTCACGCTGGCCCTGCCCTACAACGACATGCGCGCTGTTGAGGAAGCCTTCGACAAGTTCAAGGGCGAGATCGCCTGCGTGATCGTCGAGCCGGTGGTCGGCAATATGGGTTGCGTGCCGCCCAAGCAGGGATACCTGCAGGCGCTGCGCGACATCACGAACAAGAAGGGCGCGTTGTTGATCTTCGACGAAGTCATGACAGGCTTCCGCGTCGCCTACGGTGGAGCGCAGGAACTTTACGGGATCAAGCCGGATCTGACCACCCTGGGCAAGGTGATTGGCGGAGGCCTTCCCGTTGGAGCCTACGGCGGTCCGTCGGAGATTATGAACAAGATCGCCCCGCTGGGGCCGGTGTATCAGGCGGGCACACTGAGTGGAAACCCGCTGGCCATGGCGGCCGGATTGGCGACGTTATGCCAGTTGCGTGATCGTCCGGAACTCTACGCCCAGATGGAAGACTTGTCGTCGAAGCTGGCGGCCGGCGTGTCTCAGGCGGGACGCGAGGCGGGAGTAAAAGTAACGGCTAATCGTGTCGGCTCAATGTTCACATGGTTCTTCTGCGACGGACACGTGACGAACTGGAACAGTGCCGAGAAGTGCGACACCGCCGCCTTTGGCAAGTTTCATCGCAACATGCTGGAGGCCGGTGTCTGGCTGCCGCCATCGCAATTCGAAGCGGCGTTCTTGAGCGCGGCACATACGGCGCAAGACGTCGACGATACCATCGCCGCCGCAAGAGAGGCGTTCGCGCTAGTGGCCGCTTAACTACTGGATCAATCTTCGGGCCCGAACTTGTCTCCGCAGTTGTACGAAAACTGAGTACTGAGTACTGAGTACTAGGTACTAGGTACTCCTCTGTGCTGCTACGGGCATTGTTGCTACCGGTTCGCGCTTAACTTTGTGCGGCGGCTTCTTGGTGCCGTCGAGTAGTTCTTTCAGGACGACGGCGTTGTTGTGTTCGAGGTTCTTCGACGCGTAGACCAGCGTCAGCTTCTTCCTGGTCACGCTGAGTTCTGCCAATTGCTCAAGGGCCTGCGCGGCTGCGGGGGCGCTCAGTTCTTTCAGATAGCGCTCGCGAAACTGCATCCACATCGACGGACGCTCGTGATACCACTTGCGCAATTCATCGGAAGGCGCAACATCTTTGAGCCAGAGTTTGATGGCGGCAGCGTCCTTGCTGATGCCGCGGGGCCAGAGACGGTCTACCAGTACGCGGGCGCCGTCAGCGGGTGAAGGTTTCTCGTATGCACGCTTCAATGCAATGGTCATCGTGCGTACCTCTTCCAATCACATGCACATCTCCAATAATATTACCGCTGGACGCATGATGACGAAAAAGGCCGCTCTCCTCTTAGCGCTGCTCGCCCTTGGCGCTGCCCTCGGGTGCGACACGCCGGAACGCCTCCGTACCGACGCCGAGCTCGGGTTGAATCCGACGCAGGCTGCCGGACACCATATCTTCGATCACAAATGCGCCGAGTGCCACGCTGCCTATTCGAGCCACGTCTACAAAGGGCCGAGCCTGCAAGGGATCTTCAAGAAGCCGTACCTGAAGACGGGCGCGCCGGCGAACGACGAACGCGTCACCGACATCATCGCGCTAGGTCACAACAAGATGCCGGCCTACTCGCGCGTCCTCACGCAGGAGCAGATCCAACAGGTGATCGCGTATCTGCACACGCTGTGACCCCACCCCTTCAGAGGTTAGTGGCGGGGGTGGCAGCCTGTCCAACGTGAGTTGCTCAAATTCTCTGTTTTCGGTTGTGTGGTGACCGAGTATTCTGGCAGTCAACTTTATGCGTGCGACTTTTCAGCAGGACCTACGTTTCGCCCTTCGCCAATTCCGGCGGAATCCCGGATTCACGGTTGCGGCAGTAATCACGCTGGCGCTTGGCGTGGGCATGACCACGGCGATCTTCAGCCTGGTTAATGGGATCATCCTGCGCCAGTTGCCGTTTCCTGACGCAGATCAGCTGATCGCAATCAGTACGCTTGAGTTTCCTGACGGCGTATCAGCAACGAATACGGATGCCGCCAATCACATAGACAGTTCGTATCCGAACTTCTTTGACTGGCGAGAGCAGAATCACACGTTTCAAAGCCTGGCTTCCTCTTCATACTCGCAGAAGCTATTCAGCAGAATGAACGGCGAAGGCGCGCGCGTGATTGCAGGAGCTCGGGTTTCTGCAAACCTATTTGAAACCCTCGGCGTTGCTCCTGCGTTGGGTCGCTCGTTCACGCCGGAAGAAGAGCGTCCTGGCCACCGCGTGGTCATGCTGAGTTACGAGCTTTGGGTCTCGGACTTTGCTTCGTCACCGAACATCATCGGCCAGGATGTATTGATAAGTGACGAGCCAACCACAGTCGTGGGCGTAATGCCCAAGGGATTTCACTTCCCGATTGATAAGCCAGCTTACTTCTGGGCTACATTCGCGAGGGACGCTGAAGGAGTGGTACCCATCACATCACGACGGAGCTGGCAACAGCTCTCCGTGATCGGGCGGTTGAAACCGGGGATGCGCGTTGACCAGGGCCTCGCCGACCTCAACACCATACAAGCAAGACTTGCGCAATCCTACACCGAGAATCGGCACAGATCGGCTGTTTCGGTTACCCCCTTGCTCGACCAGTCCGTCTCGGGAGTTCGATCTGGTCTCACCTTCTTGTTGGCGGCAGCGTTCATCCTGCTCCTAATCGGCTGCACGAATGTGGCGGGACTGCTGTTAGTGCGTGCGAACGCGCGTCGATCAGAATTCGCGTTGCGGTCCGCGCTCGGCGCCAGTGGACAAAGAGTCTTGCGTCAGCTTCTCCTGGAAGCGATGCTCCTGGCCCTGATCGGGGGAACATTCGGCATTCTCTTCGCGATTGGCCTATTGCGGATTGCCCTGCACTTTATCCCGAGCAGCTTCCCTCGGCTGTACGACGTCAGTGTGGATGGAAGGGTGCTGGCCTTTGCAATTCTGCTCTCCGCGCTAACCGCCCTCATCTTTGGACTTCTGCAGGCCTGGAGAATGATGCGCCAGGATCCAGCTCATGCGCTGCGCGAAGGCGCGCTCAGCACGACGGGGAGTAGTCGTCGAAACCGTCTTCACCAGTCACTGATTGTGGTCGAGACTGCCCTGAGCTTCACACTGCTCGTTGGATCAGGACTCCTCATCCGGACCGTGGTGAACGTACTTAAGCTCGAACCCGGATTCGATCACGAAAGAACGGTCTTCTTCGATATCGCCCTGACACAAAAGCGCTATCCTGACCCGGGCAAGGTCCCGTATTTCGAAAAGATCATTCCGCAGTTTGCGGCAATACCCGGAGTCACAAGGGTGAGCGCCGCGCACCCGTTGCCGGTCTACTGGCCTCCGAGTAGTTGGGCGAACATTAACATTTCCGGCTATCCTAAGGACCCTGATAAAACACAGGGTGCCATTAGCGCGGTTGCGCTACCCGGCTATTTCGAGACTCTTTCCATTCCTCTTCTCCACGGACGGACTTTTACGGCACACGACAATGATGCCAAGTCAGCTCCGGTGGCGGTGATCAACCAAAGTTTTGCCCGCAAGTACTTTCCAGCAGAAAACCCGGTAGGCAGATATTTCATTCCTGAGGTTGGGCCGCCTGAACAGTCCAAGATTCCTCGCGAGATTGTTGGCGTAGTAGGGGACACTCGCACAGGCGACATGTGGAATCCCTATCAACCAGAATTCTTTTTGCCCTATGCACAGGAGCCTACGCACCAGCGTCCACTTGTAGTCATGAGGGTAGTCGGCTATCGAGCGAGCTACGAAAATGCTGCTCGAAAGATTGTCGCAGCTGCAGACCCGGATGCCCCGTTTTTTGGCTACCACCCTCTCGACGAGGTGATCGAGAAGCAAGCGATAGAGTCACGGTTTGAGGCCTGGGTGGTTTCAGTCTTTGCTGTCGTCGCGCTCCTGCTCTCGGCGGTCGGACTATACGCCGTCCTCTCCTACGTGGTCGCGCAGCGCACACGTGAACTGGGCTTGCGCATGGCCCTCGGCGCTTCTCGCGGTCACCTACTGCAATTGGTTCTGAGTCGTGGGCTGGGGTTGGCGTTCCTTGGCATCGGGGCTGGGTGTGTTGTGTCGGTTTGCGCGTCGCGGCTGATCAGGGAACTGCTCTTCAAGGTGGCGCCGCTGGATCCGCTCGTATTCGCCGTAGTAACTCTTGCACTGGTGGTTGTGTCTGTCGTTTCGGCCCTCGTCCCCGCTCTGCGCGCCGCTTGGATCGAACCCATGCGGTGTTTGCGGACGGAGTAGCGTCCACCCACATCTGCCGAAACCGGGACAGATGTGGGGCACCGATCTTGGGAATGCCTACTCACACCCGCTCAAGCCAACACCGGGCTTGAACGGGCCACAATAATAGTTCTCGCTCCCAACTTACCCCACAAACAACGCTGCCACCGGTATCTTGCTGCGTTCGCCGGCGACGACGACGATGCCGGAGTCCGTTACGTGATAGCCGCGGGCGCGATCAGCCTTTAGGTCGTAGCCGATCTGGGTGCCTTCGGGGACACGGACATTCTTGTCCAAAATGGCGCGCCGAATCTTCGCGTTGCGTCCGATGTCGCAGTTGTCCATAATAACGGACTCCTCGATCACTGCACCGCTATGTACGCGAACACCACGTCCAATAATTGAGTTGCGTGCCAGGCCGCCGGAGAGAATGACGCCACCCGAGACGATGCTGTTGACAGCGTTGCCGCGACGGTTCGCTTCGTCAAAGGCGAACTTCGCCGGAGGATCGGGATAGCTGGCGGTGCGCAGTGGCCAATCGCGGTTGTACAGGTTGAGCTCCGGATCGATGGCGCGCAGGTCCATGTTCGCTTCGTAATAGGCGTCGATGCTGCCGACATCGCGCCAGTACGGAAGCGAGCCCTCGGGTTCGCCAGGAATGGCATTGGTCTGGAAATTGTATGCGTAAATCGGAGCCTTGCCGGCGAGCTTCGGCAGGATGTCCTTGCCGAAGTCGTGGTGACTCGACGGATTTTTCGCGTCGGCTTCGAGCAGGTCAACCAGGACACGTTTAGAGAAAACGTAATTGCCCATGGAGGCGTAAACCTGGTTTACGTCGCCGGGCATGTGGGGAGCGTTAGGGTTCTTCTCGTGGAAGGCGAGAATGCGTCCCTGTTCGTCGGCCTCGATAACGCCGAATTCGGCGGCGTGCTTTCTGGGTGTCGGGATCGCGGCTACCGTTACGTCGGCGTTCTTCGCCAAGTGATAGTCGATCATGCTGGCGACGTTCATACGGTAGATGTGATCGGCCCCGAAAATCGCTACCACGTCAGGGTCCGATTGCTGGATAAGATTAATGTTCTGCTGGATGGCATCGGCTGTGCCGCGGTACCAGGTCTCGTCCTCGGAGCGCATCTGCGCCGGCACGGGGATGATGAAGCTGGTCTTCAGAATTCCGCTGAACTGCCAGCCGTCGCTGAGATGCTGAAGTAGCGACTGGCTGCGGAACTGCGTCAGCACGTAGATGGACTCGATTCCGGAGTTGATGAAGTTGCTAAGGACGAAATCGATGATGCGGTACTTGCCGCCAAATGGGACCGCCGGTTTAGCGCGCTCGCGGGTCAGCGGATATAGACGGGTCCCCTTGCCCCCGGCAAGAATGATGCCCAGTACTCGGACACGCGACGAATGGTGCGTATAGACACTCTGTTGATCGGACATTCTTAGCTGCTCCAGCGATGGCATAGGCGATTCGTAATCAACTGCGGGAATCCTACACGGTCGAGTCGCGTTTGTGCCAGTGCTGAGTAGGGTGACCGGGCGAGCGTCAAGGGGGTAATCAGACGTCAGCTGCGCGGCCGGAAAGTCTCACTCTATCGTGGGACGACCACATGCACGAAAGCCCGGGGCAGGTTCTCCCCGGGCTCGTCTATGCTGGCGCCAAAAGCGCCTAAAATCGCGGTGTATTACACCACTCTTCTATCAGATGCTTTACAGAACCTGAACGTTTTCGGCCTGCAAGCCTTTTTGTCCCTGCACAACATCAAACTGCACGGCCTGACCTTCCTGCAAGCTGCGGAAGCCACCGGACTGAATCGCCGAGAAATGAACGAAAACGTCGGTTCCGTTCTGTCTCGTGATGAAGCCAAAACCCTTCGCGTCGTTAAACCACTTAACTGTTCCTTGTTCCATTTGTTACCTGTTTGTTTCTAATTTCTGGTGATCGAACGCTCTGGAGGGTGTCGCTGGTTTGCGGAGCCTGCTCAAAACGGTGTATCAAATTCCAGATACTAGTTAGATGCCCTATCCGGGGGAAGGTTTCACAATCGGAGGTTGCTTTCGCAGCAACTCTGTTTGTGAGTCGGCACGATGCACGCTCGCATCGTAAGATAGTAAGTTGCGATGCCTACTGATCTCGTAAATATCGAACTCTCGCCGGCGAAGCACGTACCGAAACCGTCATGGCTCAAGGCTCGTCCGCCGATGGGCGAGAACTACCACGACCTGAAAAAGCTGGCGCGCGGACTGGAACTGCATACGGTCTGCGAGTCGGCGAATTGCCCGAACATCGGCGAGTGCTGGAACCACAAGACGGCGACATTCATGTTGCTGGGAGATCTGTGTACGCGCCGTTGCGGATTCTGCTCAGTTCCCAAAGGCAAGCCGCTGCCGATCGATTTCGACGAGCCCAGGCGGGTTGCAGAAGCAGTCACGCGACTTGGATTGAAGTTCGCAGTCGTGACCAGCGTCAATCGTGATGACGACAACTTCGGCGGCGCGCGCATCTTTGCCGATACGATTCGCGAAATCCGCAATGCGAAGCCCGACTGCCAGGTCGAAGTGCTGATCCCGGATTTCCAGGGAATCGATGAGTGTCTGAAGATCGTTCTCGATGCCAAGCCGGACATTCTTGATCACAATACCGAGACGGTTCCGCGGCTGTATCGTGTGGCGCGCTCAGGTGCACGCTACGAACGCACACTGCGATTGCTTGGCAACGTAAAGCGCTTCTCGCCAGAGACGGCAAGCAAGACCGGCATCATGGTCGGTCTGGGCGAGGACATGGGTGAGATCCTCGAAGTACTGCGTGACCTCGCCGCCGAGAAAGTCGACATCCTCACAATCGGCCAGTACTTGCGCCCGTCAAAGAACCAGCTGCCCATCGCGCGCTACTACACGCCCGAGGAGTTCCGGTTCATGAAGGAAGAAGCGATGAAGCTCGGCTTCAAGCACGTGGAAAGCGGACCGCTTGTGCGTTCAAGCTACCACGCGCACGAACAGGCCGAGAGCACGGGACTCATCATATAGCAGCAATCGCGAACTTCAGCGGGCGGCGGCGGAAGTGTCGGCGCCTTTACCGAAGACAGTTGTCACCCAGCCTCCCCACCACCGCTACAAATGTTTACACTTCTTAACAATCGTTTTCCCTGCTGCTCGTGAGAAGATTCAATCGCTTTGCCATTTCTATTCAGGACAAGAGGGTTATGAAGAGTGCAATTCTGAGTCTGGTTCTTGTGCCTTGCCTGGGTCTTTCGGCAATCGCGCAGATGCCGCCGCAAATGTCGCCAGCGGAGCGAGAAGCCCGAGCCAAGGCCCGCTCGGAGGCGGCAATCGAGGCCGCCAAGAAACCGGCCGCCGAAGATTTCAAGCCGTCAACGATCAATCAGCAGGGCAAGGAGTATCCTGCGGTCAACTCTGAACGGCGAGTACGCGCGCGCGTAGTGGCTCCGGATGCGCACAGCGTTGCGCTGGATATCGATGCCGTCAAGTTTCCGCTGACCAAAGGCGAGGACGGCGCATGGGTAGGCACCTCGACCCCGCAGGACGAAGGGTTCCACTACTACCAGATCGTCGTCGATGGCGCGCAGGTTCCGGATCCCAACAGTCTCTTCTTCTATGGAGCGGGCCGCTGGGGCAGCGCGGTCGAAGTTCCTGCCCAGGATGAAGACTTCTACGCGCTGAAGAACGTTCCGCACGGTCAGCTGCGCGAAGTTCGCTTCTTCTCCAAGAGCTCGAATGCGTTCGTCCGTTGCTTCGTCTACACGCCTCCGGACTATGACAAGGATCCGTCGAAGCGCTATCCAGTCCTGTATCTGCAGCACGGCGCCGGTGAAGACGAAACCGGTTGGGGCAGCCAAGGTCACACTGGCCGGATCATGGATAACCTGCTCGCAGCGGGCAAGGCGAAGCCCTTCATCATCGTGATGGCCAACGGTGGCGGCATCCCGAGGCCCGCTGGTCCGCCTCCAGCGGCAGCGCCCGGCGCTCCGGGACGTGCTCCTGCTCCCGGCGGTTTCCCGCGCTTCAACTTCAGCGCGTTCGAGAACTATCTTATCGGTGATTTGATTCCTTACATCGACGCCAACTTCCGCACGATCGCCGATCAGCCGCATCGCGCAATGGCTGGCCTTTCGATGGGCGGCATGCAGACACGGCAGATTACGCTCGCCAATCTCGACAAGTTCTCGCACATTGGCATCTTCAGCGGCGGCATGATCACCCCTGACGACGTCAAGGACATGGATGCTTTCAAAAAGCAGGTGAAGCTCGCGTTCTTCAGCTTCGGCGGCCGCGAAAACGGAGCTTTAGCCAAAACCGCTGCCGATGCGTTAAAGCAAGCCGGCGTCAACAGCGTCTATTACGAGTCTCCGGGAACGGCGCACGAGTGGCAGAGCTGGCGCCGCAGCCTGTATCAGTTTGCTCCACTGTTGTTTCAGAAGTAACCCTCCAAGTGCTAACCCCACTCAAGCTGCGGTTTGAGTGGGGATTTTTGTTGGTGGGCGAACATAACGAAGAACGTAGCGCCGGACTCCAGTCCGGCTCGGGCGGACCTAGACCTCGGTGCCAACAGCGAGCTTGCATCAGGCTGCTATCCTGAAATGTGAGCACAAAAGCAGTAGCGCGTCCCAAGCCCCGGTCACGCAAGGGTCTCATTAGGAGTCTATTTCGATGGCTCTTTGTCGTTGCTTTACTTCTTTGGTTGCCCGCTGCACTTTCTCTTGTGGCTATGCGGTGGATCAATCCGCCGACAACGGCTCTGCAGACCCAGCGCCGTGTGCAATCGTGGTTCAGTGACAAGCCATATCAAAAACGGTACAACTTCATTCCTCTGAATCAGATTTCGCCCAATTTTCAGCACGCCGTCATCTCTGCCGAAGACGGGCGTTTTTACCAGCATCATGGTTTCGACTGGAAGGCGATCCAACTTGCTGCCGAACAAGATATGGAAGGCGGACGGACACGCGGAGGTTCCACGCTCACTCAGCAGCTGGTGAAGAATCTGTTCTTCGGAACGCACGGCTCGTTTGCGCGCAAAGGCGCGGAAGCCACGCTGGTGCCGGTCGCCGAACTCGTACTGGGTAAACAGCGCATTCTGGAGCTTTATCTCAACCTGGTCGAGTGGGGACCTGGCGTTTATGGCGCTGACGCGGCGTGCCGCTACCATTACAAGACCTCGCCGCGCTCTATCGGACGCGAGCAGTCGGCGCGTCTGGCCGCCATACTTCCCGCGCCTTTAAAGCGGCGTCCCGAGCGGATGAATGGCTACAGCGCAATAATCCTCAGGCGCATGGGACAGGCAGGTTGGTAAGCCTAGAACTCTTCGTACCTTGCCGGGTCCTGGTCAAATGTCCGTCCGTCGGGACGACCAAGCGCCGTGATCGCGTTCATGTCTTCAGCGCCAAGCTCGAAGTCGAAGATTGAGAGATTGGCTGCCTGCCGCTCTCTTCCGGCGGCTTTCGGCAGAGGCACCGCCCCGAGCTGAACGTGCCATCGCAGGATCACCTGGACGATGCTCTTGCCGAGGCGCTTTGCAATGTCAGCAATCACTGCATCCTGTAAAAGCGCATTCGCCCTGCCGAGCGGACTCCATGACTCGACCACGATTCCGCGTTCCTTGTGCAACCGGAGCTGATCAAGTTGCGGGAAATACGGATGCAGTTCGATCTGATTAACGCTGGGTGTAACGCCGGTCTCGTGGACGATGGTGTCCAGATGCTCGGGCAGAAAATTCGAGACGCCGATGGAGCGCAACAGTCCGCGCTTCTTGGCCTCGATCAGGGCTTGCCATGCCTCGACGTAGAGACCCAGTCGGGGCAGCGGCCAGTGGATGAGGTACAGGTCGTAATAGTCGAGTTGAGCGCGATAGAGCGATTCTTCGATGGTGACGATCGCTTCGTTGTAGCGGTGATGCCGCCCCGGCAACTTCGACGTGACGCGCAACTGTTCCCGCGGAACTCCTGCCCGCCGAATGGCTTCTCCGACGGCACCTTCGTTCTCGTAGTTGAAAGCCGAATCGAGAAGCCGGTATCCGGCTTCAATGGCGGCGACCATGCTTTCGACGCCAGCCGTGCCGTTCAACCGATAGGTACCCAATCCGATGGCCGGTATTGCGGTGCCATCATTCAGCGCGACTTCTGGAACGCGAACCTGCATCGTCGTTATTCTTCGCCTTAACGGCTAGATCTATCTTCTGTTGTGCTTGAAGGTGATAGCGCCCGAGCCAGATGGCCTGCTTGCAGCGGGCTTGTAGTCCTTCGGCGTGACGATTACGTAACGACGGCTGCCGAAGCCCTGGCTGGCGGTTGTGAGATCGGGTTCATCACGCAAGGCGAGGTGAACGATGCGGCGCTCGCGCGAAGTCATGGGCGCGAATTCGTACGGTGCACCAGTTTTCCGAACGCGCTCGGCTGCTACTCCGGCGGCGATCTTCAGTTCCTGGACACGCGCCTCGCGATGGCCCATGCAGTCGAAGACAACAGTCTCATGCTCGTTGGGCGCGAGCTTGAGCATCTCCTGTGCGATCACTTCGAAAGACCGCAGCAGTTCCGCACCGTGTTCGAGAACCAACTCGCTGTCCGGCCCGGAGAGGTCGACGAAAATCACCGGACGCTCCCAGTCGCGTTCCTCGCGCGCAGGCGGGTCCACCATGATCTTGTAACGCAGGCGAAATCCGCCATTTGCAAGGATTGTCTTCAACAGTGCGTCGATCTTCTTTGCGGCAGCTATCTTGTCTGTAAGAGGCATGTTCTAAGCACTCAGTGGTTCAACGTTAGAAGATACAGCTTACAACATCGACATCAGTGACGAGTGGTCAGTGGCTAGTCGAACCATGTTTAGCCAAAGGTGTGGTGCCCCACATCTGCCGCCTTTTGGCAGACGTGGGAACGCACTGGCCACTAACCACAGCCCACTGATTCTTATCTCTGATTCTCAGTGACGAGTGGCCAGTGGCTAGTTCAGAAGCCAGCATCCTAGATACTCGCCACTGGCCACTAACCACAGTCCACTGATTCTTATCTCTTCACTACGCCCTTTTGGGCCTGTTTCCTCGCACGCTTTTCGGCTTCGGCGCGCATTTCCTGTCCCATGCTGGTGCGGTTCATTACGAACTGCTGAATCACGGCGATCAGGGTGCCGATGATCCAGTAGAGGCCCAAGCCGGCCGCAAGTTTCCAACTGATCCAGCCCAGCATCACCGGCATGAAGATATTCATCATCTTCTGCTGTGCCGGGTCCATGCCTGCATTGGGCGTCATCTTCTGCATGAAGAAGGTCGAGACGACGATCAGGATTGGTAGAACGAGGTACGGGTCAGGCGCTGAAAGATCCTTGATCCATAGCCAGTGCGCGTGCCGGAGCTCCGTCGTCACGCCGAGCATCTGGTAGAACGCCCACAAGAACGGCAGTTGCAGAATCATCGGCAAGCAGCCGCCTACCGGATTCGCACCGTGCTCTTTCATCAGAGCGCTGATCTCGGCTTGCTTCTCCTGCTGCCGCGGATCGCGCATCGGGATGTTCTTGTACTTGTCCTGAATCGACTTGATCTTGGGCTGAAGCTTCTGCATCTTCAGCGCGGACTTCATGCCCGAGATACGCAATGGCATGAGTGCCAGGTTGATGATCACCGTCAGTACGACGATCGACCAACCCCAGTTCGGCGTCCAGTGGGCTTGTGTCCACTTAAGCCAGAGGAAGAGCGGCTTTGAGATGATGCTGAAAAAACCAAAGTCGATCAGGCTGCCGAGATCAGGCGCCCCCGTTTGCCCTGCGACGGGCGTTGCGCGGATCGCGTTAAGCACGTCCAGCGATTTCGGCCCGATGAAGATGCGAATGCTGGTCGGCCCGGACACATTGCCCGCCGCTGCACCCAGCACTTCCACCTTCGTCATTTCTTTCGGATCGGGCTTCGCCGGGTCTCTCGGTATGTCGATGCTGTTCCGATACTGCACAAACGCGGACTGCTGCGGATTGTCCGGCAAAAAAACGGCCGCGAAATACTGGTCGAGCGCTCCCGCCCAGTAGAATGGCTCGCTGATCGTGCGGAAATTCCCGACCTTCTCGCCCTTGCGGTCCGGTGAGAGGCGCTGCACCTTCTCGGTGCTCGTCGGCAGGTAATCGATACGGGCTGCGGCGTAGGCAACGCTGTCGCCTTCATCGCCGAAGCCGGCTGGCCATGCCGGAAACGCCGCAATGGTTTGACCGTTGCGCGTTACCGAGATGTCTG
Source organism: Acidobacteriota bacterium (assembly GCA_023410055.1). GTDB lineage: Bacteria > Acidobacteriota > Terriglobia > Terriglobales > Acidobacteriaceae > JAEZPW01. The sequence continues at coordinate 50,846 of JAEYQK010000123.1, read as the reverse complement.
CCTTGACGACGTAATCGGCAGCGCCGGCCGGCTTCTGTTCGAACGTGAAGCTCTTCCGGACGCTCACATCGCCGTCTGCATACTCGAACGTTACGACCCGCTTGTCAGCTCCAGGCACCTCCGTCACAACGTAAAGCGCCGAGTTCACCTTGTTCCGTACACCCTCGTCATACGTAAACAATGACAGCGGATACCCGAATGCCTGCGAAGCCTGCTGGTTCACCAAATCGAGCGGCTGTCCCTTGTCGTTGGTGTATTTCTTCAGCACCCACGACTTTGCCAAGCCGCCCTTGTTCGTAAAGGTGATCCGAAACACAGGCGTATCAACAACCGTCTCCTGCTCGCCGGCAGCAACCTTATTGGCCACGGCAGGAGCAGCCGCAGTCTTTCCCGCTCCCTGCACTGTCGCCGTGGGAGCCGCCGCAGCTGAAGCCGGTTGTTGCTGTTGTGGCTGCTGAGCCTGCTGCTGTTGCGGTTGGTTCTGCTCCGGCTTGCCGACGTACTTCGTGATCAGCGGCTGGGCAATGATCAGGATAAGAAATGTGAGTGCGAAGACAAGGAGCAGCCGCCGCTCCATGCCGGGTTCTTGATTAGGATTTTGAAACTCGCTCAATTTAGCTCTCAGCGTTCGGCACTCAGCGGTTAGCCTGGCCGAAGCGTTAGATATTTACATATAGAGCATAGCCGTTTGGGGCTCTGCTTGTCGCGTTGACCGAAAGTTCGTATGGGGACGGGGCTGTGCCCCGTCCAATACATGTCCCGACTCACCCACCATCCGACCACGCTTGCCATTCCGAGGAGCGCCTCGCGACGAGGAATCCCTACCCTCACCACGACTTCTTCAGCAGCAATCCCGATGCTCAGTCTGAGAACCGAGAACTGGCAACTGAGAACTCCCCTTCACCACCGGATCCAGCCCGCCCTTAGAAAACGGATTACACCGCAGCACCCGCCACGCGGCCAGGCCCAGCCCGCGAATAACGCCGTAATGTTCCACCGCTTCCATCGCGTACTCTGAACAGGTCGGCGTGAACTTGCAGGCCGGAAGCATCATCGGCGAAATGAACCGCTTATAGCCCCGAAGCGCGAGTTGGACGAAAGACTTCACAAAAGCTCAGTGATCGAAGCCAACGACTACCGACCAACGACGGACGACGCCTTCTTAAACGCTCTTTCCACTTCGGCAACGATCTTCGGGAATTCTGCTTCCAGAACCTGTTTCTTGGGATTGATCACTACATCGACATCGTTTGGCAGCAGATCGAGGTTGAAGCGAACGGCTTCTCTCATGCGCCGCCGGATGCGATTGCGCGCCACCGAATTTCCCAGCACGCGCCCGACGGTGAAACCCACACGCGCACCTTTAGCGCCGTTGGAGCAGTCGCCTTTGGAGCGCTGGCGTCCCGCCGGCTGTCCTGTGGGCGTCTCGCCCACAGCTGAGTCCGTCGGTTCATTGAATGAACTCTCTTCCTGCTCGCGTCGCAAGAAGAAGACCGTCATGAGGCCGGAAAAATGGCGCTGACCGCGCTTGTAGACCTGGTCAAAAAGTGCGTGCTTCAGCAGCTTGGAAGAGCGCGGGAAGCTGTTCCCAACTCGGTGCTCTGGGGTGCCAACTCGGTGCCCCACGTTCGCGCAGCTAACGTGGGGATTTTCGCTACTCTGCACCGAACCGGTGACCATCTTCGCTGCTCTCTTCTGCCAACACGTTTAGGGCCGGGTCATTGACCCGGCCCGGTCAAAATCTTCGCGCCAGACTTAGTCGCGGTATCCCGCGCTCACGGACACGCGCTTGCGCCCTTTTGCGCGACGGCGCGACAGCACAGCTGCTCCGCTCTTTGTCTTCATGCGGCTACGGAATCCGTGCGTCTTCGAACGCGAACGCCGGTTGGGTTGAAATGTACGCTTGGGCATGGAAAACCTGCTGCTCCTAGTTCACAAATTGGCCCCACGATAACTGCTGAGGGAAAAGGCCTTAGGTAAACAACAAGTATAAACGAGTATCGCCGTTTACGGCAAACCCGAACCACTTGCTGATTTGTTGACTTGTTGATTTCACGAACCGACCCCCAATCGCACTCAGATCAACAAATCATCACATCATCAAGTCAACAAATTCGGAGCTGCTAATCTTTTCCACAGCCCCATTCTTTCTGTGCTAGTATCCGTAAGTCTCAATAAGAATTGCAGTTGCACCGAGGACGGTGCAGAGGGCCTGTACCACGCGTCCGGGCCCGAATTTATTGGTATAGACGCGGGCCCAAGTCGGATTTAACTTTGGTAAATAGCTTCAAGGCTGCATCGCCGACACCAGCCTTCACGGTTTCTTCGTTATGTCAGTTACAAGCACCACTTCGAGCCCGAACCCATGGTCACGCATCCTGGACGCGCTCGAAAAGAAAGTCAGCAGCCAATCTTACGAGCATTGGCTCAAACCGACCCGCTTCAGCCATCAGGAGAAGGGGACGCTCTTCGTCAAGGTCCCCACCGCCGAGTTCAGCACCATCGGCGAGCGTTACGCCGATCTGATCCAGGAGGCGATCGACGATCTCGGCCTCAAGCTCGACGATGTCGAGTTCATCTCGTCGGAGCCCGAGCCGCCTGCTCCACGTGAGTCATCCCGGGGCAATGGACCCGCGCCTGCTCTTGCCAGTTCCCAGGCACGTTTCGATTGGGACGGCGCCGCACAACTGAATCCCAAGTACATCTTCGACAACTTCGTCATCGGTTCCGCGAACCAGTTCGCGCACGCCGCTGCCCGCGCTGTCGCCGAGCGTCCATCGAAGGCTTACAACCCACTCTTCCTCTACGGCGGAGTCGGCTTGGGCAAGACCCACCTTGTGCAGGGTATCGGACACGAAGCCAAGCGGCTCTATCCCCAGATGTCGATCCGCTACCTCACCAGCGAGACGTTCACCAACGAGATGATCAACTCGCTGCGTTACGACCGCATGAGTAGCTTTCGCGACAAGTTCCGTACCGTCGACATTCTGCTCATAGACGACATTCAGTTTCTCGCGCAAAAAGAGCGTACGCAGGAAGAGTTCTTCCACACATTTAACGCCCTTCACGAGGCGCAGAAGCAGATTGTCATCGCCAGTGACCGCCCGCCGAAAGAACTGGCCGAGATTGAAGACCGTCTGCGCAGCCGTTTCGAGTGGGGCTTGATCGCCGACATCCAGATGCCCGACCTCGAAACCAAGGTGGCGATTCTTCAGAAAAAGGCGGAACAGGAAAAAGTTGAGCTTCCCATGGATGTCGCCTTGTTCATCGCTTCGAACGTGCGATCGAACATTCGCGAACTCGAAGGCGCGTTCATTCGCCTCGTCGCTTATTCATCGCTCGTCGGCAACGAAATCAATCTGGCCAACGCGCAGCAGTGCCTGAAGAACTTCATCGACAACCAGGTCAAGAAGGTCACAATCGACGCCATCCAGAAGATTGTCGCCGAACAGTTCGGCCTGCGCGTGAACGAGATCAAGGCCAAGGACAACTCGCGCCAGATCGTCTATCCGCGCCAGATCGCCATGTACCTGGCCAAGCAAATGACCGACGCCTCATTGCCCGAAATCGGACGCCAGTTCGGCGGCAAACACCACACCACCGTGCTCCACTCCGTAGAGAAAATCGAACAAGCACGCAAGGCCGACAAAGACCTCAACCGCATGCTCAACAAACTCAGCGAAACCCTGAGCAGCTAGCCTCGAGCCCTCGTGAACGGGTACCGCTCTGGCGCATACGAAGGTGCTCATGATGCGGCGAATTCAGCCGCAGCAGCTAGTCTTAACTCATGATGCGGGGGGTAGAGCCGCGCAGCGGCGTCAGTTGAATAGCCGGGGGCGTAAGCCCCCGGTGCAGAGTCGCAACCGATCCGAGTCCCGCCAGGGACGCCACGAATTTAGCCCGGCACGGCAGTGCCCGGTAGACGTCTTGGGAAGGGCACGACTTCAGTCGTGCCGATAATAGCGCCTGTTGATGCGGCTTCAGCCACTGAGGTAGGCCTTCCAGGGCATAATCTGGAGCGCTGGCCTCCGGCCGGCTGTCGCGAGGACGTCTCGTCCTCGCCTGCACTGCTGCGGTGGTGATTACCTAAGTCCGGCCCGCCAGGGACGCCACGAATTTAGACCGACACGGCAGTGCCGGGTGAATGTCGCACAAAATACGGAAGTCCCGGAGGGACGCCCGAGACTCGAATCTAGAGCGTGTCGCAAGATCATCTCTCTCTAGCATCCGTCATCCCGACCGGAGCCGCGTCCTCGCGGCGGAGTGGAGGGACCAGCTTTTCGCTGGCGCCAAGAAGATCCATGAGCCGATTGCATGAACCCCACTAGCTGATAGTCGCCACAGCCAAACGGGACTGATTGTATCCAGTACTATTTCGGCGAATTTGTTGGGGGTTGCCGATTTTGCTCTTTTCGACTGAACTACACAGCCCCGAACTCCCGTCCAATTCAAAAACGACGAGAAACGTTTTGGTTTCGGGCGAGCCGAGGAGAGTTGAGGTTGGGCCATAGGTTGTCTTCAATTCAACTTCAGCCGCAGCACCACGCAAATCCCCACTCAACATGTAGGTTATAACGCTTTTGTGCTTAGTCGGCGTTTGGGGAGAGGCGGAGTAGATGCCACCAAGCAGCCCTGCGAGATTATTCAGTCCGCAGGAGGTCTCTTCTTTCTCGACCCGGCCAGAACCGGTAATGCGACTTCCTTCAAGCTGCAAGTCCAGTTCAGCAAACGGAAAAGTCCAGTGACCTGCGATGTCTACCGTTTGCATTGCAAGTGCCGCACCGTAAGTACTCATGAAGTCCCGCGTTTTCAACGCGCGCTTTTGAGCTTCTTCGTACTTCTTGCGTTCTCCTTGCTCCCGCTCCGTTAGTTGATAAAGACAATTTGACACCTCGGGGTCACAATCACTTTGCTTCATCGTAGCCGACAACATCTCTCTCGCTTCATCGGCCATTCCTGCGTCTACATATTTGAACCCGAGATTGGCGGCTGCTTTGGTAGAGCCAAGTTGCAGAGCAGTCTTGTACGTCGCCACCGACCGTATCTGCATTTCGTTCTCCGAGTATGCCAGAGCAAGATTATGAGTACTCGCCGAGTCTTTGTTGTCGTGGTCTGTTAGAAGCGCAAAGTGGTGCAGAAACATCTCGTGCATGTCGGCACGGTGATAACCAAGTCCGACGTCGAAGCGAAGGCTTGAAAATGCTGGGTTACGACTCAGGATTTCCTCGGCAGCACCGAGCGCGTCCAGCTTCCGGCCATTTTTGGAGAGTAGCGCAAATAACTGCTTTCCAAAGCTTTCCGTCACACGCTGGCAATAATGAGCGTATGCCAGCACTAATTCTGACTCAGCTTGCTTGTGTTGCCCCGTTTGTACAAGGAAGTCGCAGGCTTTCCCTATGTACGAAAGCTTCTTACTGACGTCTGGCTCGAGGTCAGCAGCCTTTTTGTAAGCTACAATCGCCCGTCGATATTCCGTATAGGACGATAGCGCTGCTCCCAAGAATGCTTGAGGGTCGGGGTCATTCGGTACAGAACGAGCGAGGTCTTCAAGTAGTTGTATGGCAGTTGAATCACCTGCCTTCGCCAGTTGGTGAAGGGTGTAGCTCCGCCAAAATGTGTCAGTGCTATTTGCTATCGCGCCGTTCTTGACTAGCTCAGCTCCCGTTTCTATCAGCCTACGGGCCTGTTCAAAATCCTTCTCGAAAACAGCGTTATGGAACGCTTTGAACTGACGCTGGAAATCAGGCGTTTCACCGTTGTCCGCATCATTGCCGCCGCCCTCGCTCTCAAGAGTCTCAACGTTCGCGGGAACCGGAGCTGCGTCCGAGCCGGATGACGCGCTTGGGGACTCGACTACTATCGTTTCGACGGCAATTCCGCTCTTTTGCGCCACTATGTTCACAATCATTTCAGTAGCCTTCGTGAGCGCATCCGATGGGGAATTGGAGTCGTAAGGAACGTATTCGATATCGCCGTCAATGCCCGGAGCACTGACGCCGTTCTCGATGAACAAAATCGCTTTCTTTCCAGCTCTTACCGCATAGCCGAACTCCTGCAAGACCCAGGGCGGTGCTGTCCACTCGACTGGCGTCATCCTTCCGGTCAGGGTGAGAAAGGCATCTCGCGCCCGATTTGAGAATGAGAAAATCGGGTTGCGGCGTGTCAAGATGCCGATGAACACATCAGCATCGTTTATGTTTTTCTGAACCTTCGTCGAGACTCGCTCAACATCTGCCCGCTCGGCGTCTCCCACGATGAACCCAACCGTCTCGAAAGATGCCAAATGCTTGCGTATTGGCTCTGTTCGGCGCTCGTCAGATTCTGAAAAACTACGTGCCACGAATGCAGTTATCTTTTGCATTTAGATTTTCACTTCCCTGGGATGTGCGATGCTCACGATAGACCGTTCTTCTGGGTCACGCGATAGGCTGGCTGATGCACATACTGCCAAGTTTTGGCAGATGCGGGCCATCCTGCCCTCTGTTCCGTTTTCGTAACTTTCCACAGCCCTTCGTTCACTTCGCGCAAATCAGTGTTACAGTGATCCCGCAATTCAGGTCCCTCGACTACGGTCGCGATTCTGTATTCGCGCCCTCCGCTCGTCGTGACGACTTAGTAACTTCGCTGCGATACCGCGGGGCCCGCGACTATCAGTCGACTGTCAGTCAAACGCCAGTCAGCATCAGTCAGATTTTTGCAGCTAACTCCCTTAGATCATCAGTCGTAACAGTCAACCCCCGGGGGGATGGGGTACCGTAACCAACTTGCAACATCTACGAACCCGCTCAAGCCAACATCGGGCTTGAACGGGGCACCATAGAGCGCCACCATCGCTGCGCGAGTTCAATGGCAATGTCGAGGGGATGTTCTGGATTCAGAACAGTGCGTTCCGCGGTTAATGCTAAGACGTATACAGCGGCAGACATAAAAAAGGTGCTCATCGCCGCCCAACGCAGGAATGAGCACCCTTCAGACTACGTACGGCTAGGTTCGTCTACTTGAACAACAGTGGCGCGAACTGATTGAGGCATCGCCGCCACGTCAGCCACTCGTGCGCCGTCCCCGGCGACTCGTAGTAGACGTTCTTGACGCCTGCCTTCGTCAGGTTCTCGCTGAAGTTCTTCGCCCCAGGACCTTCGACCGAGCCGATCCCCAGGAAGAGGACTTTCACCTTCTTGTTGAAGGCCGCAGCGTCGGCGAACACGCCGTTGTTCGACGTCTTCGGATCGAACTGACCGCCGAAGCCGCCGGTGCTGCCGCTGAATCCGCCGATGTACGAGAACTGGTCGAGGTGCGAGAGCGTCGTCAGGAACGTCTGCATTCCGCCCATCGACAGTCCAGCCATGGCGCGATTCTCGCGGCCTGGAAGAACGCGATACGTCTTCTCAACCATCGGGATCAGGTCGGTCAGCATCATCTCGGTGAAGGTTGCGCCGGTGAAGCTGCCCAATCCGCCCATCGGACGACGCGGCTGACCCGGTGTCGGCGGTGGCGGCGGAGGCTGTAACATCCGCGACAGGAAGATCGTTCCGTCTTCACCCGGCTTCGTGGCATTCAGGTTGTCCATGACGATAATCATGGGCACAGCCTTCTTCGCCGCGATCAGGTTGTCGAGTATCAGGTCGGCATGACCCTGTATGTGCCAGCCCACCTCGTTCTCGCCCCAGCCGTGCATCAGGTAGAGGACCGGATAACGCGTCTTGCCGTTGTCATAGTCCGGCGGAGTGTAAACATAGGCACGCCGCCACTGTTGCGTGACCTTCGAGTAATACCAGCGCTGGCTGACCTGACCGTGCGGTACGTCTTTCAACTGGTAGTAATCGACATCGGCAGACTCGGGGATCTCGATGCCGCTGTTCTGCCAGCCGGAGCCGAAGTACGTGTGCGTCGACGAATCGGCGGCGTTGGCGCCGTCGATGCTAAGGGTGTAGTAGTGGAAGCCAACGACGAGAGGATCGGTAGTGACCGTCCATGCCCCGTCTTCGCCCTTCACCATGTCGTAGTTCTTACCGACACGAACCTGCACCTGCTTTGCATCGGGGGCCACCACGCGGAACGTCGCCCGCCCGTCAGGATAGACGCACGGGAACTTCGCGCCAGGAACATTCAGCGACGAGGGCTTGCAGTCCCCGGCCGCCTGCGCTGAGCACAGCGCGATAGACAACAGCAAGAACGACAACAAAAACAACAACGTACGGAGTTTCATGAATTCTCCTTGAAGCTCGGGTGATACGAGAGGCAGCTACTTCTGCCTCTTGGCGACAATGGTTTCCGTTCCGAAATCGCCGACCTGGCGGGTGAAGTTGATCTGGTCGCCGTCGATCTTGCCGGTGTACTTGATCGCGATGCTCTGTCCCTGGAAGCTCAGGTTTTCCGTGAAGGTGATGTCGTTGCCCTTGATGGTTCCGTCTTCGATCTTGGCTTCGCTCATGTCGTTCTTGGCGGTTCCGGTGAGTTTCTCTCCGTCTGCCTTGAAGGTGTAGGTGTAGTGCATTTCGCCAACCGGTGTGTCAAAGCTTGCCTTCCAGATGCCGTCGATATCGGCAGCGAAGGCTGTGAAGCCCATGGCCAGAACGAAAACGGTTAGAACAGCAATTTGCCGTACTGTCAGAGAAACGATTCGCATGTAACTCTCCTCACGCTAGATAGCTGCATTCACGGTTTAGCGCCTGCGCGACGCAGGGCAATTCATCGTCAATATACTCGTGTGTTCCTGCAATCGAGTCTTAAGTTTTGTTAAGACATCGGCGCCGCTCGTACACGCCCCAAATTCCGGTAGAACGATCAATCAGCCCCGAGTACAATGCCCTGTCAAGGCTGTCGCATACACATGCCCGGAGGCTTCATGCGGATTCATAAGTATCTGATTGCACTTCTTGTTGTTGCTCTTGCGCTGCCACTGATGGCGCAGCGTCGCGTGCCGAAGGACTTGAGTGGCGTCAGAGGATTCAATTACCAGTCCGCCGAAAGCAAGGGGCATGCCGAGCATTGGGCAAAGTACGATCCGGCAATCACCGAGCGCGATCTGGACTACGCCAAGCGCCTTCAGTTAAACCAGGTTCGTGTGTTCGTCCCCTATGCGGCTTGGGAGAAAGATAAAGAAGGGCTCAGGAAGAACCTTATCCATTTCGTGCGTGCCGCCCATGCGCGCGGCATCGGCGTGATGCCCACGATGCAATACAAGTTCGGCGAGTGGAAAGACAAGTCGGCCTGGCCCAACGCGCGCCCATTCGTTGTAGACCTTGTCGCAGCCATCGGTAGAGAACCCGGACTTGAGATCTGGGACGTAGAGAACGAACCCGAGTGCTGTTTCCTGCCACCGACGGCGGACAACCGCCTGCGCATGGAACACGCGGTGTACATGGCAAAGATGTTTCATGAGATTGATCCCGTAACGCCCGTGACCATCGGCGCGACCTTTGCCGACAACATGATCCAGATGGGCGACGCCGTGGACGTCCTCTCGTTCCACGACTACAGCACGACGCGGGCGGCGATCCGCGCCAGCATCGCGAAGGCGAAGGCGTACGCGGCAAAGGTAGGCAAGCCGCTGGTCAATAGCGAGATCGGATGCATTGCCCGCGCCAATCCGTATGACGTAACTCTTCAGGAACACATGCAGGCCCACGTCGGTTTCTACATCTGGGAGCTGATGATCACCGGCAACTGGGGCACGGTACACGGCGTGTTCTATCCGGACGGCACGGTTCGCGATCCGGCGATCGTTGCCGCGCTGCTGGGCATGTTCCGCAATCGTGGAGCGAGTTACATCGAGGATGCGCCCGACCGCGAGAACCACCTCACGGAAGCCGTTCAGAAGAACAGGAAGTGGCTGGCCGACGCGAACGGCGATTGGAAGGCCGGGCTGGATCTGGCTGAAGTCTCCGCACACATGCTGGAGGCTGGCCAGTTGGCGCCGATGCACAATCCGCCAACCCGGCAGGTAGAACTCCTGCGCGGCGGTCAGCAGGACACCGCTGCATTGCGCCTCTTGCTGGAGAAGTTCACGTCAATGCTTGAACCGTATCAGCTTCCGCCTAACGATCCGCGGCGCTCGCATCCGCTTCAGTGATCAGCAGAAGACGTTGCGGGCTTGGCAGTCTCGGCTGAAGTGGTGTCATCCACGATGCGTGCATGTGCGGTAAACTTGCGATAGTTCGTGAACTTCACCGTATTGTCGAAGCAGGCAAACCGCCAGCCAGAACGGCGATAACACAGACTTACGAATGAACTCGTCGGCAAGCGGAAAGTGCCTCTCTCACTCAAGCTGACGTCGGCATATTCGACTTTGACTTCGTGCCGCATGAACTGTTGGTCAGTCTCAGCTGACTGTTCCACGCGTAGCACCTTGCCAGTAGATTTCTCCAGCCACAATTGTCCGTGATAAGGCAAGCGAGTGAGCTTGTTCTCGACCTGAATGAACCACTTCGAATGATCGCCGTCCACGCGGAACCTGAATATCAACGCACGTCCAGCTTTTCTTTCAAAGACTAGCGTTGCCGCACTTTCGGGGTCGAAGATGTTTCGCAGCATCGAGCCGAATTCGCCAATGCTGGACATTCCGCCTGCCAGGATAATGCTCTTGGCCGGCTTCCCGTTGACCGTGACGTTCGAGTACAATTCATGGCCGCTTACGTATTGCACCTCGGCGGTGATGTCATCATGTACCGGCTTGTAGGTCAACTTATTGGCAAGCAGTTGCGCAGGACTGTTTCGTGATGTCTCCTGATTGCAGACAAAGTCCGGAAGTTTCGACTTCACTGAAGTCGAGACTTCGCAGGCATTCGCCAATGGAGCAAGCTTTCCGGTGGCAATCGTCTGGCAGTATTCGGCGGCGGAGAGCTTGGGATGCGTGGTCACTTCCGCTGCTTGCGTCTCCAGCTTCGGTGACACGTTCAGGCTCGGGAAGGTTGGTAGCGTCAGCTCTTTCCGGGCTCCCTCAGCGTTCACAGCAAAGTAGCTGCGTGGCGCATCGTCGTCGAGAATTGTCACCTCGCCATTTGCCGATCCCGTCAGGCCGGTACGTTCATCGCGCACGGCAAAGCGGAGCTGGTACGTTCCCGGAGGGAGCTCCATTTCTGTTGTACAAGGAAACGCTGTCTTCAGGATTCGTTGATAAGTGTCGGGCTTAAGCGAAGCAGCCGTTGTCTGGCTGGTTCCTTTGACGGGGTCGTTCTTTGCATCGAAGGCGCGCGCCCAGCAGGTCACATCGGCGTGTTGCAGTCCGTCCTCTCCCAGTTCGAACGTGATCGAATGAACGTCTATATCGTAGTGGACCAGCAGTTTGTCAGGGCTCTGCGCAGATGGTGGCGTGACCGCGGCTGTGAACAAGAGCTTGGTCGAGGGCGGATTGGCAAGGTCCAAAGCATCGGCTACTTCAACCTCGCGGGCTTTCGGGACCTTAGCCGCAGTCTGTGCGTCGGTTGCGTAATATCCGGCACGGTAACGGAGACTCACTCCCGGACGAGTCACCTTCACGTCGAGCTTACGGAATTTGCCGTCCCAGTTCTTGTCCGATGGATAATAGCCGATGGTGTAGTACGTCGAGCCATCCGCCATGCCCGTTTGCAGTGCGGTGTCCAGATCGTTGCGGTTATAGAACGCTTTTCCGCCGGTACGGACCGCGGCGTCCGACATGGTGAAATGGTTTTGAGCCATGGATCCGGATTGCTCCTTGAGCACATCGGCTTCTTTGATCACATGGCCGTCATCGTCGCGGCCCTCGGTTGAGGCGTCCATCCCAAAGGCGACCAGTCCGGCAGGATCGATCGCATAAACGGCGACCTGTGAATCGCTCAGCGCATCTTCGGCTTCGTGCATTTCGGGCGTGAAATCCTTATAGCCCACCAGCAACGGAAAACCCTCGGTAACCCAGATGAGGTTCTTTCGCCCCGGATAACCTGCCAGGGCCTTGGCCATGGTGTGCAGCATGGCAATGCTCGTGGTTGTCCGCCCTTCCAATTGCGCCGTCGTACGGTCCTTTTCGGCATCCTGCATGGCCTCCCGTATCGCGGGTGGAATGAATGCACCGGCACCCGGGGCTACGAGAGGGTCCTTGCCCTGTCCGCCACTTGGGTTCTGCAGCGCAGTAGAACGATATCCAGCAACCCTGTTTACCGTCTCCTTGATTACCTTGGGATCAGCTGTGAAGTCCTGCAGCAGAATCGGCTTTCGCGTGAAGATATACACCGCGGTTGGCTGATTGGCAGGCATTGTCTCCAGATACTGGAGCATCTTGCGCTTCGCATACAGTTGGTTAGGAATGTTCGTATTCAAGAAGTCCAGCAGAATGACATTGAGCGTTCTCGGCTGTTCCGCAAATTTGATATTGCTGAATGTATTTTCGGGGAGCCTGAGCGTGGTCGGGAGCGTGTAAGCCTTTGTCGCCGACAGTATCGGTTGTTCAAACACAAAGGTACTAATGCGCTGCTCGCGTCCCTCTTCGAGCACCTTGAAATCGCTCGCCTTCAGTCCGGGCACCGGATTGCCGCTCTTGTCCGTCGCAACGACATCGAGCACGACCATGCGAGTGGTCGCTCGGATCACGGCCGCCGGTTCGGATGAGGGCGAAGCGTCGTTCTGAGCTGCGCCGGACGAGACCCTTGGCGGCGCTGAGGAAGAAGGTTGAGAAGGGAGCGATACCCGTTGCTGGGCCACACCTGGGGCAGACGCTACTAGAGCCGCAACAAGCAAACCCATCAGCAAGCTGCGCATAAAGGTCGCCTTTCCTAAAGCGGCGAAATTGTAGCAGCTTCCTTGCGTGCTTCACAGTCATGCCGAAGTGATACCCCCAGTCGTCCCCGAACGCGTTTGACTCACCCCCGGACGCACGATAAACTCGCTGCGACTTTCGCAGACTCACGTTGTGCGCGAAAATCCAGTACTTCGCGGGCACAAGCCGGGCCTGGTGTAATTCGGAGAACCCCATCATGGTATTGCGTTCAAGCCTCACTCGTTCCATCGCGGCAGGGGCAGTCATCCTTTTCGGCACAGCCGCGCTTTGGGCACAGAAGCCTGTTTCCAAAGCCGCCCCACTTATCGGCAAGTCGGCGCGCTACTGCAATCCGCTTCCGATAGAAGCATCATCGAAGGACGGCACCCCACAGGGCGTTAACCTCGGCGACGTAACAGTGGTGAAGGAAGGCGATGAGTACTACCTATTCGGAACGGGCGGTGGCGCCTGGGTGTCGAAGGATTTCCTGAATTGGAAGTACCAGGGCGTCGAGGTTCGTGGCGGACGCTTCCCGGTTGCGCCTCACGTCGTCAAGTACAACGGCGCGTTCTACATGTCGGGAAACGATGCTCCGCTCTACAAGGCGGCGAACATTCTCGGCCCGTACGAACTCCTCGGGGATTGGAAGAACGAAAAGGGTGAGCCCTGGGCGAAGGAAGTGAAAGGTAGAAAGTGGTCCGGCGCTTTTGATGTCGACATGTTCGTAGACGACGACAATAAGCCCTACATGTATTTCCCAGGACGCTCCACCGACGGCATCTATGTCGCGCCTCTCGATCCGAAAGATTTGACCCGTTTCGCGGCGCCCCCCAAGCATCTGTTCGGATTCAATCCTAAACACGTTTGGGAACGCTGGGGCGAGAACAATGAATACACCGACATCGCCTGGATCGAAGGTCCGTGGGTCTTCAAGCACAACGGTACTTACTATCTCGAGTACAGCGCTTCGGGCACGCAGTGGATGAGTTACGCCAGCGGCGTTTACACGGCCAAGAGTCCAATGGGACCGTTCACCTACTCGCCGCGAAATCCGCTGCTGCGCAAGACGACGGGAATCGTGACCGGGCCGGGTCATGGATCCATCGTCAAAGGACCAGACGGCAACTGGTGGGTCTTCTACACGATGGTCATGTCGAATCCCCCCGGAGGGCGTCGCCTTGGGATGGAGCCAGTTGGTTTCGACTCGCAGGGCAACATGTATGTTCGAGAGGTCACCGAGACACCGCAGTGGGCGCCGGGAGTTGTTGCCAATCCAGTACGCAATGGCGACTCGGGTTCGATCGCACTGACCGTCAACAAAATGCGCGCCATGAATCAGCAGGGAAGCTTTTCCAGCCAGCGCCCAGGTCACGATGCGGCCTACGCGGTGGATGGAACGAATGGAGCATGGTGGGAACCGGCGGAGAACGATGCGCAGCCAACGTTGACGGTCGATCTCGGTTCGATTACGGAATTTGAGGATCCGCAGTACTTCCTGATAGATTCGAGCAGAATCGAATTTGCCACCGGCGGGCGCGGAGGCTTTATGCCGCCCAGCGGTTCGCCGCCGAAGGTGACCGGAAGCCGCGCGTTCCGCTACAAAATCGAGGCGTCGAAGGACGGCAAGACGTACGAGACGGTTCTCGACAAGACGAATAGCGATGTCACGAAGTACACGGAATTCGATGAGCTTCGACCCACGGCTTGCCGTTTCGTGCGCCTCACCATCACGGATTGGCCGCACATTTCCGGCACGCCGCTGGGAGTGCTGGAGTTCACGGTTTTCGGCAAAGCTGTAGCGGGCAAGAGTGCGGCGAAGTAGACTCTATGATTTCTACTGAAGCCAGAACCCGGCTTGAACAGGCCATGATGGTTTTTGAAAAGAAGTACAGACTTCCAATTTGACAGGAGATGCACATGAAAGTATCTGCTCGGACGATTCGTAATGGGTTCTTCCTGATGATTGTCTTGATGCTCGGCGCAGTCGCCTTTGCCGCTGACATTGATGGCGCTTGGACCTCCACCGTCAGCACGCCGATGGGCGATCTGCACTACACGTTCGACCTCAAGGCCGACGGCAGTACGCTGACTGGAACTGCCAAGACCGAGATGACCGATGTGAAAATCACCGAGGGCACGATCAACGGAAAAGACGTCAGCTTCGTCGAAAAACTCGACTTCAATGGCATGGAAATCGTGATCAAGTACAAGGGTACGATTGACGGCGACAAGATCAACTTCGATCGTGAAGTAGTCGGCATGAGCAACGACAAGATGGTGGCTACACGAAAGAAAGCGTAGAACCCATAACAGACTTTGTCCTTCATTACGGGACGGGACTATTCCCGTCCCTCATTCCCTTGATTCTCACCGCGCATTGTGTTGCATAAGCTTCACCTGACGAATGAACGAAACTGCTACGTTAGCCAGCGCCAGTAACAAAATCCAGAAGTCGGGTGGTCGCGACATCTCCATCGACTATCTGAGGACCACATTGACCTTGATGGTTCTCGCTCATCATAGTTGCCTCGCGTACACGGGTTTCGCCAGCTTTGACAGGCAGAATCCCTTTCGTTCGACAGCTCCTGTCGTGGATATCACGCGCTGGAGGTTTTTCGACTACGCTGAGAACTTCAACGACGTCTTCTTCATGTCGCTGATGTTCTTTGTGTCCGGATTGTTTGTGTATCCGGCAATTAGACGTCACGGGGTTCTCAAGTTCGTTCGAGATCGTATTCTGCGCCTTGGAGTACCCTTTGCAGGCGCGGTCATCTTTCTGATGCCGATTGCCTACTACGCGTCTTGGCAACTCGGCCTGCAGAACCTCGGATTTCTTGATTTTTATCGTCGGCTGGCGGCACACGGATTTGCGGCCGGCCCGCCGTGGTTCATCTGGGTGTTGCTCTTCTTTGACATCGCAATCGCGGTGCTTCTGCTGCCTTTCAAACGGCTCATCGACAGTGCCGCGCGGGGAATTGAGAAGCTGCAGTATCGCCCACTTGCAACGATGGCAGTGGTTTTCCTGTTGTCCGCGTTAGTGTACATTCCGTTGTTGTTTCACTATGGCTTCGGTACTTGGAAGGATTTCTTTACGCCGCCCCTCTCATTCCAAGTCTGCCGTTTCGGACTCTACGGATTCTGGTTCCTATTCGGATTTCTGGTGGGCGTCCCCAGTCCTGACAGAGGACTGCTATCTCGCGAGGGCCCTTTGGCGCGCAATTGGCCCGTGTGGGCTCTGGGCTGCATTGCGGCGTACAACGCTCTTTGGTTTGTTCCCCGGTTGAGACTCGTTCATCAACTTCCTGGCGCGACTCAGCACAGACTTGAGACAGCCCTCTGGGTGGCCAGTTGTGTGGCCAGCTGTTTTGGTTTTCTGGCGCTGTTCCGCGGACTCAAGCTGAAATCACGTGCTTGGATGAATTCGTTAAGCAGAAGCGCCTACGTTATGTATCTCGTGCATTACGTGTTCATAACTTGGACGCAACGGCTCGTGTTGAATCAACCAGTTCATGCCGCCCTAAAATTTTCATTCGTGTTCTGCAGTACCGTGCTGTTGAGTTGGCTGACGGCGCAGGCGCTGATCCGCATACCCAAAGTCAGGTCCATCATCTAAGGCCTGCGATGAAGAAATCTGGCTATTGGCTTCTGGCCAAGCTGTCGAGACGAGAAAGAGACCGTTTCGCCTCGGCAGTTTCCGGAGCGCTCGGCGATTCTTGCAGCAACCTGTCGTACTCGGCTCGCGCCTGATCGGGATGGTTCTGCGCTTCGAGAGCGCGCCCTGCAACTATGTGCGCCATCTCAAAGTCCTTATGCACCCCGGTGTAGACCTTGCGCGCGTAGACCAATGCCTTATCGTAGTCTTTGGTCATCAGTTGAGCTTCCGACATTAAGAGCAGAATGTTGGGGTTCTTCGGATGTGCCGCAAGCGCCTTCTCAAGAGGAGTGATCGCGCCGGCATAGTCACGATCCATGAAATCAAGCCTGGCAATATTCACGTTGGCGCTATCTAGCTCGGGATCGATTTCCAGGGCCTTCATCCAAGCCTCACGGGCATGTACCTTATCGGAAGACGCGATGTAGACCGTGCCGAGATTGTTGTAGGCGCTCGCGAAAGCAGGGTAAATCTCGATCGCTTTGAGGTAGTGTTCTTTCGCCTTGTCCTTGTCTCCTCTGGCCAAAGCTTCGTTTCCTTTGTCGCGTTCCTTCCGAGCTTTTTCCGGAATATTCAGCGAGGCAGCTGAGACTGAACCCTGCTTCGAGGTGATGGCTGGGGTCCCGTCTGGATTGGTCAGTTCAACACGGACAAACTCCGAGCGGAAGTCGGAGGGACTGAGCGCGATTGTTCCCGACGCAGCATCTTTTATATTCGCGCCGCTTACTCGCACAACGTAATCTCCGGGACGAATGCCGCGAAACGCAATCTCACCTTGGCGATTTGTAACGCTTCGGCCGACTACTGCACCGTGGACGGACTCGAGTACAACGGAATAGTCCTGTCCAAGTGGCCGGTCATTTGGCTGGACGACGTGGACCACGAGAGTGGCACCGTTGCCAAGAGTAGGATTCAGTGCATTTGGATCGACTTCAATAGACCGCTGCCGCTGGGCAGAGGTAATCGTTGTCATGGAAAAGAGAAGCAAGAGGAGGAGAGTTGGGCGACCCATACTGGACTCCTTGGGATTAACCCGGGCCAGCAACTTGGATGCCGGATGTCGCTAGGGGGTGCAAAGAATCCTGCGGCTCCGCTTTCGAGTTGAACTGAGTTACTCGAACAGAGCTCAGGCGGGAAAGTAACACGCGCGACAATCGCGTTCTACGCGCGCAATTGCATCATCCCGGTTGGGAGGTAGGAAATACTAGCTAGAAGAGGCAGTACTCGCAATACACTAAAGGGAGTGCCCAATGCATTTGCGGCTATGGACCTTTGCGGTGGCCCGCGTTACTGCGGGGGTGTGGAACTAGTGCTTCTCTCGATTGTCTCAACAAAAATTTCTGAGTGGCTGCCAGACCACCTCATTCGCTAGACTTTGGTCATAGCTTGCAGTGTCGAGCCCACGGGTTTAGTGTCCTTGAGTGCTGGTTGAGTTCGTAATCATAAATAAACAAACAACATCTGAGCCAAGCGAGAGATGCCATGAAAATCGTCGTCGCCGAGAAGATATCCCAGTCTGCCATCGATCTTTTGCGGCAGCAGTCGGACTGGACCGTCGTTACAGCCGAGCAAATTGCGGGCAATTTGCCTGCGCACCTCAAGACAGCGGATGCCTTGATCGTTCGCTCGGCGGTAATGGCTGACGAGAAGTTGCTGCAGGATGTCGACAAGTTGCGCGTGATTGGCCGCGCCGGCGTCGGCGTCGACAATGTTGATCTCGATGCCGCGACCAAGAAGGGCATCTGCGTAATGAACACGCCCGGCGCAAACGCCGTGGCCGTGGCCGAGCACACCCTCGGACTGATGATTGCGATGGCCCGTTTCACACCTCGCGCGGATGCCTCGATGCACGTCGGCAAGTGGGACAAGAAATCGCTTCAGGGCACCGAGCTTCGCAACAAGACCCTCGGCATCATCGGTCTTGGGCGCATCGGCGTTGAAGTAGCGAAGCGCGCCAAGGCATTTCAGATGACGATTATTGCCCATGACCCGTTCATCTCCGCCGCTGCCGCTGAGCAAATGGGGGTGAAGCTGCTCCCGCTGGATGACGTCTTTGCGAAATCTGACTACATCACTCTTCACCTCGGGCTGACTCCGCAAACGCACGGTCTCATCAATGCGCAGACCATTGAGAAGATGAAGAAAGGCGTACGCATCGTCAACTGTGCCCGCGGCGAGCTGATCGACGAAGCTGCACTCGCCGATGGTCTGAAGAGCGGCAAGTTGGGCGGAGCGGCGCTCGATGTCTTCTGCCAGGAGCCACCGGCACAGGATGGCCCGCTAGCCTCGGCACCGAATCTCATCATGACCCCGCATCTCGGCGGTTCCACGGCCGAAGCCCAGGAAGCCGTTGGCGTGCAGATCGCGCAACAGATTTTGGAATACCTTGCGCACGGCGTCATTCAGAATGCAGTGAACGTGCCGTCCGTTACCGAAGAAGAATACGCCCAGATGCAGCCATACATTGTGCTGGCCGAGCGCATGGGTGCATTTCTCGCTCAGGCCACCGAAGGCGGCCTTGAAGAGATCGGAATCCGATACAGCGGACGCATTGCCTGCTGGAAGACCGACCTTGTTCGCAATGCCGGCGTTATGGGCGTACTGAACCAGATGCTTTCTGACCGCGCCAACCTGGTGAACGCGGCGTCAGTCGCGGAATCGCGCGGCATTCGCGTCCTCGAGCAGAAGGAGCCGGAGAATGGCAACGGCGTCGGTGACGGCATCACGATGAGAGTGAAAACGGGCACGCAGGAATTGCTGGTTCGCGGCGCCGTGTTGCACGGCAATTCTCCGCGCCTCCTGGCGATCGACAAGATCGACATCGAAGCTCGGCTGGAACAAAGCCTGATCTATCTTCGCAACCGCGACGTACCGGGCGTTGTCGGCCAGGTGGGAACGATTCTTGCAAAGCACGGCGTGAACATCGCCAATTTTTCGCTGGGCCGCCCCGAAGAAAACGGACACGGCACACGCGAAGCTGTTAGCGTCGTCCGCGTCGATGGCCCGATCCCAGAGGGTGTGTTGCAAGACCTAAAGAAGATCGAGGCAGTGACCCTGGCGAAGAGAATCATTCTCTAGAAGCTAGTACTCAGTACCCAGTATGCCGAACTGAAGAGTTCGTTCTGAGTACTGAGTACGAATTCTGTCTTCCGACTTCTGAATTGACTTCTGACTTCTGAATTCCAAGTTCGGAGTACTGAGTACTGGGTACTGAGTACTCTACCGAACTACCGCAGCTCTTCTCATCGGCGCCCCCAAGGGCAGTACCTCTCTTCCAAACGCCCCATTCGTCACTTCCGCAAACGAAACGTACAGTGCGTCGAGGCCGGTGATCAGGCCGAACCAGCCGCCGATTGTTTTTCCTGCGGCCCATCCCAAATCGCCCGCGCCAAGCAGAAAGAACGTGATCCACAGTAGCAGGAAGACGCTCCAGACGCCCTTGTTGGCGGTGAAAGTCGCAACCCACATGTAGAGAGTGAACACGCCCCACATGATCAGTGTCGCTCCGACGCCGACTGGGTTGGGTGGCTTGATCCAGCCAGCACCGATGGTCCAGACCATGAGGGCGTACCACCACCAGAACAGCCCATACGCGGTGAATGCGACCGTGCCGAACGTGTTACCGTTGCGATACTCGAATATCCCGGCCAGTATTTGCGCGACTCCGCCGAAGGCAAACGCAAGCGGCGCGACGAGGGTCGCGGCGTCCGCGGGCAATAGCGCGCAGTTGATCAGGCTGAGCATTACGGTCGTCAGACCGAATCCTGCCAGTCCGAGCGGCGCGGGATTGGCAACCTTGGGTGCCTCCTGCGGCGCAATCGCCAACTGCGGTCCCATTTTCGGGCCAGACGGTTCAAGAGGATGGGTTGCCATTCTAGAACTCCTTCGCGCTACACGCGCACAAGTCTCTCAATATCGGGGAACGATGTTTTGTTTAGAACGAGATGCCGCGGTCACGGAGAGGGTTTTCGCTCGCAACAACTACAGACAAATCTACCCAGCACGGAAATGCTGGGTAGAAGACGACCATCAACTCCGCCAAGCTCTTAAATTTCGAACACCGCTCCCGTATCCGCGCTGGTGACCATCTTCGAATAACGCGCCAGCCACCCACGCTTCACCTTCGTTTCAAACGGAGGCAGAGCTGCCAGACGCCGCTGGATCTCGTCATCACTGACCTTCAGTTCAAGCCGACGGGTCTTCGCGTTGATGTAGATACGATCACCCGGCTGGATTGCCGCGATCGGCCCCCCTGCCGCGGCTTCTGGAGATATGTGTCCAACGCAGAGACCACGCGTGCCGCCCGAGAAGCGCCCGTCGGTGATCAACGCCGCCTTCACTCCCGAGCCGACGAGTGCCGCTGTCGGAGTGAGCATCTCCTGCATGCCCGGACCGCCGCGTGGGCCTTCATATCGGACTACGACAACATCGCCGTCCTGCACTTCGCGGTTGAGAATGCCGCGCTGGGCATCTTCCTGAGAGTCGTAGATACGCGCCGGACCTTCGAATTCCAGCATGTCGTCCTTCACGCCGGCAACTTTCACCGCCGAACCCTTCGGAGCGAGATTGCCAAACAAAATGGCGAGGCCGCCAGTTGCAGAAAAAGCCTTCGACACCGGACGAATCACATCGCCATCCGGACCGGGCGCGCACGCCACAGAATCGACCAGCTTGCCCACGACCGTAGGCGCTTCGAGGTCCAGCCCGCTCTTCGCATTGCGATCGATCTCTTTCAGGATGGCGGGAATGCCGCCGACGCGATGCACGTCCTCGATGTGAACTTCCGGCCGGCTTGGCGAAACCTTGCAGACGTTGGGCGTCTTGTCGGAGATATCGTTCAACTGGTCGAGATCGAATTTGATTCCAGCCGAGTGCGCCAGCGCCAGCGTATGAAGGACGGTGTTCGTCGATCCGCCCATCGCCATGTCGAGAATGAACGCGTTGCGCAACGACTTCTCGGTGACGATGTCGAGCGGGCGAATGTTGTTCTCCAGACAGTGCTTCAGAGCGCGTGCTGTCTTCTTCATGTGCTCCACGCGCTCGGGATTCGTTTCTGTCTTGCGCTTCGTTTCATCGGTCCAACGCTCGGCGGGGATAGTCCCGTTGCCTGCAATCGCCAGCCCGATCGCCTCCCCGAGACAGTTCATCGAATTTGCGGTGAACATGCCAGAGCAACTTCCGCAACCCGGACAAGCTTTTTCCGCCAGACCGCGCAGCTCGATCTCACTCATCTTCCCGACCGAGTACTTGCCGACGGCTTCGAAAATGGTGATCAGATCGGTGTTGTCGCGTCCGGCGAGCATCGGTCCGCCGCTCAGGTAGACGGCAGGAATGTTGATACGCACCATGGCGTTGTACATCGCGGGAACGATCTTGTCGCAATTGCCAATGCCGATCCACGCATCGCACGGATGCGCGCCGATGATGGTCTCAATCTCGTCGGAGATCAACTCGCGTGAGGCCAACGAGTACTTCATGCCGAAGTGACCCATGGCAATGCCGTCGCACACGGCCCCGCCGACGTTCGCATACCAGACGTTGAACCCAAGCGCCTTCAATTCCTCGCGGACGATCTCGCCGACCTTGTCGAGGTGGGCGTGTCCGGGAATCTGCGTCGTGTAAGAATTCACGACGGTCACGAACGGCTTCTTCAAGTCGGCGAATGACCCGAGCGTTCCCTGGGCCATCATCAATGCCGCTGCCGGCAACATGTGCGCGCCTTCGGCAACGATTCGGCTGCCGCGTTTCCGGATCTCTTCAATCCCTTTATTCATGCATTTAGCTTAACAGGGCGCAAAGGGGGGTGCCGGAGCAAAAACTTCGATTCGAACCATCGAAGCCGCTAGAGGCAGCACGCGTCGAGCTGACATCCTGCCGGAACAATCCCCTTCCGTACTGCGTAGATACGTTCAGGAGGCTTGCCGATGATGCGGTTTGTTGTCCGTCAGCTGCTGCTCTGTTCCATAGTGCTTATATTCGCTGCGATCCCAAGCCTTGCCCAAAGTAAGCTCAAACCGATTGACGCCTCCAGCGCCACCCCACAGGCCGAAGTGCTCCTGCTTGGTACATACCATATGGGCAATCCCGGTCTCGACGTGCAAAACATGAAAGCCGACGATGTGCTCACGCCGAAGCGTCAAGCTGAAATCGAAGAACTGACGGCCGTGCTGGCCCGGTTTCGCCCGACCAAAGTCGCCATTGAGTGGAACGCTGGCGATCAGACGGGCCTGGATCGCGTCTATGGCGAATATGTGGATGGCCGACACCAGCTCACGCGCGATGAGCGTCAGCAAGTCGGTATGCGTCTGGCCAAGCTCATGGGACTGAAGAAAGTTTGCGCCATCGATACTATGTGGGATTTTCCCTATGGATCGCTGATCAATTGGGCGAAGGCCAACGGCCGCTCGCGTGAGCTTGAAGCCCTTGAGCGCATGGGCTCTGAACAAACCAAGGCTAGCGGAGAATCTAATCTAGGGCCGACCGTGCTGGAGATCTATCGTGGCATCAACTCGCCGGAAGCGATCGCCAACAATGCTGCGATCTATGCGCGTCTGGGGCACTTCGGAGATAACAACGATCCGGCGGGTGCTCGCTTATTGACGCGCTGGTATGAGCGCAACACGCTCATCCTCACCAGCCTCCTCAGCATCATCGAGCCTGACGACCGCGTGCTCGTTCTCTATGGTGCCGGACACCAGACGTTGCTGTCTCGTTTCATTGGTGACGATCCAACGCTCAAGCTGCGCACGCTTGACGAACTGCTCGCTTCCGGCAAATAGAACACCTGCATCAGAACCGCCGAAGTAAATATAATCGGCAGGTGGCCCAAATGGATGTGGGTGTTTTCCCCCTGTGCGTCACGAGCTGCTTTGAGAACGCCCACCGTTCGCCAACACCGGGCCAGGGCGAGGGCCACCAGCCACGAAGTTGCGAGTGACAGTCAGACTGCGAGTAGTTGACGGTAGTGTGTCAACCAATCGCCTTTCGGGCGCAGCGGTTGATATGCTTTCCCGTTTGCGGATAATTGCCTGTTCTGAACAGCTGTCCGCCTGCTAACATTTCCGCGAAGTGAAGTTATGGAACCTCAACTGAAGCTGATTGGAACAGTGCGGTCACCGCTCAAGTCCCGTGCCGATTGTCCCAAACAGGCTGATGAAGGAGCACCTGATGCTTGGATCGAGATTGCTCCTGAGTTCGCCGTCGCTCTCGAAGGCCTAAGGGCGGGAGAGTCTGTGTTGATCTTCACCTGGCTGCACGAGGGTCGGCGGGACACCCTGAAGGTACGTCCACGCGGGAATATGAATGAGCCTCTTCGAGGAGTGTTTGCCACCCGTTCGCCTGATCGGCCAAACCCCATAGGGTTGCATGTTGTCCGCCTTCTTGAAATCGAGCCGCCGTGCCGCATCCATGTGGAATCGCTCGAAGCTCTCGATGGAACTCCCGTGATAGACATCAAGCCATCTTTGGCACCGAAGAGTGGCTTCTAAAGAGAACTGCCAAGGCGAGTCCCTATGTGCCGTACTCCGGTCAATGCTCCCGACCGTGCAAGGAGAAGTCCCCAGGAGGCGAAGCATGTCAACCCCCGCAACCGCCAGGATTCCCTGTAACTATTTGCCACGACACAAGATATAGATTGTCTCTCCCTGTCCGGTTCACCCTGCCGAATTGGCTAAAATGTATGTAGCTGGGTCAACAATGTGGTTACCTCGGTAATCTGATTCAACAACTCCCATCGATTCATAGACTTAAGTCCAGACTTTGGAAGTCTGAAACAGTAACTGCTTTGTTTCTGATACTTTGCGATTTTCCACAGGGTGGGGGTACCCCGGGTACCCCCGGGGAAAGATCTCAGGCGCACGAGGCTAACCTGAGATCCTCCTGGGCAGGTCGATACTACTCTCCGCCAATCCGGAACCGCATTCCGGCGCGAACGGTTGTTCCGAGCGCCGGATAGCCGACCACTTCGTTGTAATGGTTGTTAAAGGCGTTTCCGAGATTCACGTACGCGGTCATGCGCGGGGTGATCGCCCGCCAGAAGCCCATGTCGACCCGCGCGTATCCGGCTGCATAGGTGATCGCGGGAGTCAAACCGATGAAGTCCGAGTCGCTCCTGCGTCCCACGGCGGTGGCCCCGATGTTCGCTCCCCAGCGCCGACTTGTCCACGTGGCCGACAGGGTGCCCGAGTTCTTCGGACGCCTCAGCAGCGGCCGCCCGGCGCTTTGCAGCACGTCATAAGTTTCTGGAGCGCTGAGTATCTGGGTGGACGTGTAGCTGTAGCCGGCCTTAACGAGCAGCTTCGTCATCGGGCGCGCGCTAAAGACCAGTTCCGCGCCGTGTGCGAGTGACTCGTTCAAGTTTACGTATTGCCCCATGTACGTGTTGGGATCCATCGAAAAGGTGATCAGATCACGGAACGAGTTGTGGAAGTAGGTCCCCGAGAGCTCGTACCTCGCGCCTGCGAAGTTCTGCTGAAAGCCGGCCTCCCACGACTGGTTCCTCTCAGGTCTCAGCGCCGGATTGGGCGTAATGTACGAACCCGATGCAAAGGCCTCTTCCAGCCGAGGCTCTTTGAAGCCTTCGCTATATGCGGCCCGCAGCCGCGTTCCAGAGAAGAAGCTACCTCCGCGCAACACCTGCACCGTTCCCGCTATGCGCGGCAGCGCCGTGTTCCCGAAGGCCTCGTTGTGGACGAACCTTTCCGCAGCGATCAGGGAAAAACGCTTCCAGGTGAACATCTGCTGAGCAAAGGCTTCGTGATTGCGCCGCAATCCGTGCGTGTTCGAGCCATAAACCGCATCGCCGACCCAGCCGTTCTCGTCAACGAAGTGATAGCCGAAAACTGTGCGTGCCCAGCTACGCTCGTCGTACTCGCCCTGATAGTCCAGTCCGGCTTCGTTGATGTGCGAAAAAGAACTGAATGGCGAATCAATGAAGCCGCTGTAGGAGGAAGTAAATCCCGGGATCAACGGTACTTCACGCGCAGGATCGTCCAGCGGATTTGCGTTTAGCGTGCGAGAATTGTACTCGTAGACCGTGACCCGGTTCTGGAAACGCGACGAGAGGTTGAATCCCAACTCACCGCTGGCCTGGAAGCTGTTGCCGCGCGCGAACTGATCCGTGTCCGGCGGTAAGAGCCGGATGCCGTTGAAGTCCCAGGACGAGGGAACACCGGTGTGGCTGTTGGAGTGGCGGGTATTGAAGCGGAAGAACGACTGCGGCGTGATCTGCACGCCGACGTTCGCGCCCTGTGATGAATTCGAGTATTCGTCGTTCGGACCCTGCCCGTTCGTGTTGAATTGCGATCCGAAGAGGTTGTAATCGAAGCGCCCACGCGCGCCGGCGAGCGATGCATAGCCGTTTGCCGTCCCGAAGTTGCCGCCGTCAGCACCGAAGCGCAATTCCGGTGTGCGGGTGGTACCGTTGCGCGTCCACATTTGCACGACGCTGGTCATGGCGTCGGAGCCATACAGCGCGCTCTCGGCTCCGCGGACGAACTCAGCGCGATCGATCTGGTCCATCGAGCGCGTGCCGAAGTTGAACGTGCCGCCCGGATCGTTCACAACCACGCCATCAATGATCACCTTGTTGTAGCGCGATTCGCCGCCGCGCACGAACAGCGAGGCGAGTCCACCCTGGTTGCCTGACGTGCTGACTACTGCACCCGGTTGAAAGCGAATAACGTCGGCCGCTGCCGTGGGTTGTGCGGACGCGAGTTCGGAGCCGGTAATTTGCGTAATGTCGGCCGCCGATTCTTCGGCGGTCAACGGCGTGCGTGTCGCACTGACCGTTACCGTCTGTGAAGGCGGCGCAATCCGCAACTCGACGTCGACTGCATTGCCTTGGGCAATCGCTTCGACCTTGGAGCTGGCAGCGGCGAATCCGGGAACCGTTACTTCGACGCGGTACGACTGTCCGGGCGCAAGATTGCTGAAGCTTACTACGCCTTCCGTCGAGCTGCGCTGAACGCTGATGGGGGCGGAACTCGTTGCGCCATAGAGAACGACACGCGCTCCAGCAACAACAGCCTTCTGGGGATCAGTGACCTTTACCTGTAAGTCGGCAGCGGACGCAAATACAGCTACAAGAAAGAAAGACAAGAACAGAAAACAAGACACGAATACACGAGACGGGCGCATCAGCGGCCCTCCTTTGCACGCGAAAGGGGCGTGAGAATGCCGGTGGCGATCACGCTATTGCGTGTGCCATTCCGGTTTCGGTTCGCGCCGGTCTCCTGGCTTCGCGAGTAAGGACTCAAACGCCTTGTGGGTGCCCCATTCTTTCGCGAAGCGAAAGGGTGGGTCTTCGAATCCGATTTCCGATGATCGCCTTCCCAGGACTCAACCCAGTGGCTGATCACCGTCCCGCCGCATTGAGATCGAACGCGGCAGGGTGTTTCCTCGCTAACAGTTGCGCGGCAGCGCGGGACTTGCACCCGCTTCCCAATGAACGCGCGAACCACAATGAGAGTAATACGGAACAAACGAATGGCGCAATAACGAGCTGGTACCTAACTGAAGTGCAACCTGGTCGAAATCCGAAAAAGGCCCGTCAAGTCCCCTGAGGTGCACAAATGGCCGTAAGCCACTGAAATTGAGTGAAAAACAAACTCCCGGACGTTGTCGGGTTCACCCCTCCTCACCTGCTAATCTGGAGTTGGGAAGTATCTACGCGGAGTTCGTGATTCTATACGAGGAGGCACTCCGGCCAGGAGGCACTGGCCGCTTCGCATCAGTCAATCGACCTGCTAACTCCTTTAGATCATCAGTGGTACAGAGAAGTAGGGGGAGGGGGGGTACTGACTGAATCAGAAACATATGCCGTCGGTGCCACACTTCCGAAGAGAGGGTGCGGTCTGGCCCACTTACCCTTCTACTGTAGCTTTGCCGCAGTGCCGGGTAGATGTTCGTCCGCGTACTGCCGGACCCGGTCCAGCGTAGCCTGCATGTCGGCATGGTAGGCTCCGATTCCCGCACTGTCGGTCTCCCGCGGCACGTGAATAAGTCGTCCGACACGTACCAGGATCCGCGAGAAAGGTTTGGGAATCATGAACTGGTCCCATGACCCGAGCACCCAGGCGTTTTCGCAGGCGATGTAGAAACAATAGATCGGCACTTGCGTATTCCGTGCCAGCAATACCGGCCCAGGCTTCGCAACGTAGATCGGTCCACGCGGGCCGTCGATCGTGAATGCGACGCTCAGCCCCTTGTCAATGATCTTGTGCATGCCGAGCAGCGCACGCACACCGCCTCGCGAACTGGATCCGCGAGGGGCCGAAAATCCGAAACGATGAATGATGCGCGCAATGTATTCGCCATCGAAGCTCTGGCTCGTCATGACGGCAATGCCGCGCTTGCGATAGAAGTACGTCGCCGGAAACACGCAGCGATGCCAAAAGACCATCACCGCCGGATCCATGTGCATCTTTTCCGGCCCGCCTTCTTCGACCGATTCGGTAACGCGCAGCGTGGGGCCGATTAGCCTTATTGCCAGATAGCCAACCGCCGTCACAAGCCAGATGACCAGACGCTGGCGCAACGTAAAGCGTTGCGGCTTCTGCTCCGCCGCGGGAGCCGGGTTGGTTGTGGTGGCGCTCACACGAAGATTCTACATGGCGAGATGCGAGAGAGAAGCTTTAGCAACTTCTAACCAAAGCACGCCCTCTATTGGCCCCCTACCTGCAATTTATCCAGCCGTCATCGCAGGAGATTAGAAATGTTGGCTAAATGCACGAATCCGGGCTGCTCTAACGTTTTTCGATATTTCGGTACCGGCAAGCTGTTTCGGTTGAAGGGCAAACAGAGCGACCGAGGTCATATTGAGCACTTCTGGTTGTGTCCAGATTGTGCGCCCCTAATGACGATTGCCGTAGAACCGGACGGCAAGGCCGTCGTGATTGCACGGGCATTAGTTCCTGCTTACCGTGAAGCGGTGGGGCGGATATCGTGCCTGCACGAAATCAGTCCTGAACTGTTGACGCAAACGAGAACGCGCTGCTGACAAAATGTCTGTGATCAGCGCTTTACGCTCATGCGTATCTGATCCACCGGATGATCTCGGGCAAGGTTGGCCGCTTGCCATACATCAAGATGCCGACGCGATAGATGCGCGCACATAGTACGAGCAATCCGTAGATGGTTGCGACCAGTAGCGCCATGGACAAGGCTACCTGCCACAAGGGAGGCGTCTCAACGGCAATTCTGAGGTACATCACGATAGGAGAGATGAAAGGAACCATCGACATCCAGGTTGCCAATGCGCTGTTTGGGTGCTGAATCACCGGAATGACCAGTGCCAATGCCACAATCAATGGCGACATGATGATGAACTGCATTTGCTGGCCTTCCTGCTCGGTATTAATGGCTGCCCCCAATGCGGCGTAGAGCGTGGCATAAAGCAGATATCCGAGCAGGAAGAAGATCGGGAAGGTGACCATCGCGGGTGTAGAGATATGCACTTTACGCAAAAGGTCGGAAGCGGCGAGCCCAGGCGCCGAGGCCAGCATTACTACCGCAACCCAGATCAGTACTTGAGTTAGGCCGACGGAGGCAACGCCAATAATCTTGCCGGCCAGCAACTCCCGAGGAGTGATGCAGGAGAGGATGACTTCCATTACGCGGGAGGATTTCTCCTCGATCACGGAGCGCATTACCGCGATGCCGTAAATCAGGACGATGAAGTAGAGCATCATCACCATTGCATAATACGCGAAGAAATTGGCGGTTGTGTCGACCCTAGTCTCTTTGCCGCGGTCCACGCGTTTCACGTCGAGACTGATGTCCTGCAGGAGATTGTTTACATCCGTCTTGGCGACTCCGCGCATACTGAGCGCCTGCACAATGACGGCGTTTTCGAGGGCGGAGCGCAATGCGCTTTGCTGCACGAAATCTGCGGACTCGCGGCAGACGTACGACACCTTGCGGTCTGCAAGTTCCTGGTTGCCAAGCCACAGGAAGCCGTCAATTTCTTTGCGAGAGAGGCGGTCGCGAAGGATGTCCCGCTGCTGTTCGCTCATCTCAGGAGCGAGCTGAACATCGAAATGTCCCGCAAGTGCCGCGTCGCTGTTACCTGTAAGGCGGTTCTGGCCAGCGCTATGTTCGAGCGAATCTTTCACCTGCTGGGCCAACCCGCGGTCTGCGGCGGCAATGACGATCTTGGTGGTTGTCTCACTCTTCATCGTGGCAAGCCGACCGGGTAGAAGGAGCACGCCTATGATCAGCGGCATCGCCAAAGTGGAGATGATGAAGCCCTTCGTGCGTACTTTGTCGAGATACTCGCGACGGATAATCAACCAGGTATTACGCATCTACTTTCCCCACGACCTCGATGAAGATTTCTTCCAGCGATGGCTCCATGATCTCGAACCGGGTGATACGCGTTCGACCCGCGACGAGCTTTAGCAAGTCTTGAGGGTCGGCCTCAGGGCGCAAGCGAACTTCGACGTAGTTGCCGTAGTCGTTCTTGGATTCGACCAGCGCAGGGTCGTTCAGAAAGCCATCTTTGCCGTCGTACTGTAACTGCACGTTGCGATGGCCGTAACCCGCCTTGATTTGTGCCAGTTGGCCCTCAAGCACGGCCTTGCCGTGACTTACCAGGCAAATGGAGTCGCACAACCGCTCTGCCTGTTCCATCCTGTGGGTAGAAAAAAGGATGCTCTTGCCCGCGCGCTTGAGTTCCAGCAGCACGTCCTTGAGCACGACGGCGTTCGAGGGATCGAGACCCGAAAAGGGTTCGTCCATGATGATGAGATCAGGATCATGAAGCAGTGCGCCGATGAATTGCACTTTCTGCTGCATGCCCTTGGATAGCTCTTCAACTTTCTTGTCGAGCCGGTCCGCCAGTTCCAGACGCTCACACCATGAGTTTGTGCGCTTCAGCGCCTCGTTCTTCGACAGACCCTTGAGTTCGCCAAGGAGCACCAAGTGCTCCTGCAACTTCATCTTGCGGTATAGGCCGCGCTCCTCTGGCAAATATCCCACACGTTTCAGGTGCTCGCGACGGAACGGCTCGCCGAACATCATTACTTCGCCCGAATCGGGCAGGGTTATGCCGATCATCATTCGGATACTGCTGGTTTTTCCGGCTCCGTTTGGTCCAAGAAGGCCGTAAACCTGTCCCGGGGCGATTTCAAACGAAAGCGCATCTACGGCGACGAACTGGTCGTAGCATTTGCGAATGGATCGCAATTCTAGGGTGCTCATAGCGTAGACGTATTCTGACGCGCAGAATCATTTTGAGCAACATGGATTCCAGAAGAGCATTCTGTTGCAACCTACCTCGCCTTGCGATGCATCTAGCTCGGCGGAACCCACCGCTTCGTACCTAGTCTCACACTACTACCACCGAAAGTACTTCGACCACCACTCCGTCTGGAAAGTGAGACAACCGAGGTCAGAGGGCGCAGTCGAGGGCTGCGCCTTTTCTATTCCGTGCGCTTCATCTTCTGCGAACGTTCGGCAATGGTGAAGATTTTGGGAAGCAGCTTGCCCGCCGGGCCAATGAAGCAGCGTTCGAAAAACATGCTGTTGTCAGGTTCCTCGACGCCTATGTAGTACTTGCGAGTCCGTCGTTTTGTGCTGCCGCGTCCGGCAAAGAGGGCGAAGCTGGCAGCCGGTTCAACCAGCCCCGAACTTCCAATTGTTATGAAGATCGTGCAGCGGTCGAGTGCCTCGAGGATTCCATTAAGTTGATAAGGCATTTCTCCGAACCAACAAATATGGGGCCGGATCTTCGCGCCGCATTCGCACTTGGGGATACCGGTTTTTACATCGTAAGCCGACTCATCGTAAAACGGCGGGAGACGGCATCCCTGTCGCTCACACCGGCTCATCAGCAACTCGCCATGCATGTGAATCACTCGTCGTGTTCCTGCCGCCTCGTGCAGGTGATCGACGTTCTGGGTGCAAATGGTGAGTCTCTCGCCTAGTCTCTTTTCAAGCTGCGCCAGAGTGGAATGAGCCGGATTCGGCTTACATTCCTTGGCGTGCTTCCGACGCATGGAGTAGAACTCCCAGACCATGTGCGGGTCGCGTTGCCATGCTTCGGGAGTCGCCACGTCTTCCGGACGCACACCGTGCCAGAGCCCATTGGAGTCGCGGAAGGTCGGAATACCACTTTCGGCGCTGATGCCAGCGCCGGTGAGGACAAATACGCGATCGTCGGTGTTGATCTGTATCAAGTCTCTTCCGTTGTTCTCATTTTCCCACATCTGCCAAAGCGGGCAGAAGTGGGGCACCGGTCCCGTGACCTGATAAACTTTTCTCTTGCCACCGAAGAAGACCAAGTCGGAGTCTAGCGCCGTCGAAGCCGCTGATGCGACCTCAAAGGTACCAACGACGTCCGAACCATCCACACTGGCCACTGTACAGTTGCCCAAGGGCCAGAAGGACAAGGGGCGCATCTTCCTGATTGATGCGATGTCGTTCATCTTTCGCGCCTATCACGCGATGGCGCGACAGCGCCCGATGTCTACGAAGAAAGGCGTACCGACGAGCGCAACTTATGTGTTCGTTAATATGTTGCGCAAATTGCGCGCCGACTTCAACCCGGAATATATCGCCGCCGTGTTCGATGTCGCCCAGAAGACCTTCCGGGATGAAGAAGGTTCCAGCTTTGCAGGCGTACGCAAGTTCGACGCCGCGACGCAGAGTTATCAGCAGGTCGCCTACGGTGGCTACAAGGCGAACCGAGCCGAGATGCCGGCGGATTTGGCGCAGCAGATTCCTTATATCCGGCGCGCGCTGGAGGCTTACCGTATTCCGATCCTTGAGATGCCTGGGTTCGAAGCCGACGACGTCATCGGCACGCTGGCGCAGCAGTCCGCAAAAGCTGGGTATCCGGTGTACGTTGTCTCCAGCGACAAGGACATGCTGCAACTCGTGAACGAGCAAGTCTGTGTCCTGAATCCGCCCAAGGACAACCTGATCTGCGATCGGGCGAAGGTTGAGGAGATACTCGGGGTTCCGCCCGACAAGGTCATCGACGTGATGGCTTTGCGCGGCGACACGATCGACAACATTCCGGGGGCTCCAGGGATCGGCGACAAGGGTTCGGTCGAAATCATCAAGCAATTTGGTTCCGTTGAAGCCGCGCTTGAGCGCGCCGGTGAGATTTCCAAGAAGACGTATCGCGAGTCGCTGCAGAACAATCGTGAGGCCGTCGAGTTCAGCAAACGCATGGCGACGATCGACTGCAACGTTCCCGTCGCGCTCGACGTCAATGCCATGGCAGCGAGCGAACCGGATTCGGACGCCGCGCGGGAGTTGTTCACGGAACTGGAATTCACGTCGCTCGTGAA
The DNA here is from genome assembly GCA_023410055.1 of Acidobacteriota bacterium. Lineage (GTDB taxonomy): Bacteria > Acidobacteriota > Terriglobia > Terriglobales > Acidobacteriaceae > JAEZPW01. The sequence continues at coordinate 18,187 of JAEYQK010000123.1, read as the reverse complement.
GGACTTCCTGCCTTCGCTTGAGGTCAGCAAAACCGAGTATGGCGAGGCGAAGTCGGCGGCGGATATCGAGCGCGTGGTAAAGGCCGTCGGGAAGGACGGCGCCCTTGCGGTGGCGCTGGAGAGTGCGGGGCAGGATTCGCCCGGAGAAGAGAACGGGCAGAACGAGGAGGGTTCGGATGAACCCACGTCTGCCAACGGCGGGCAGGTGTGGGGCACCAACGATTCCTCGGATGCGAGTGCGTCAGAAAGCAACGGGCAGCTCTCGTTGTTGGGGATGAGCGCGGGCGAGGACGCCCCCGCTACAGCCACCGAAACGGCGGCGCTACAACGGCCGGCGGTCCAATTGCGAAGCATTGCGATTTCGGCTGCAGCGGGCAGCGCGGTTTCGGTCAAGCTTGACGGAGCTGCTGGCGAACAGCTGAAGCGTGTTCTAGGCAATTCGAAGATCTCCAAAGCGATTCACGACTACAAAACAGTGATTCGTGTACTTCGTGAGTGTGGCGTAGAGGTCGCGGGTGTTCGCGACGAGCCTATGCTTTACTCTTACCTGCTGGATCCAACGTACTCGTCGCATCGGTTGGATGAAGTCGCGTTGCGGCGATTCAATACAAAGCTTGGTGTTGAACGCACACTCCCTGCGGGAAGGGTGCGGCGCCCAGAGATCTCTCCGGCCGAGGCCGCCGATTGGACGGGGCGCATTGCGTCGGCACTGCGTGCCGAAGTAGAGCAAGCCGGACTCAAGCGCGTTTACGACGCAATCGATCTGCCGCTTGTGCCGGTGCTGGCGCGCATGGAAGAAGTTGGCGTCAAGATTGACTGCAACGTGCTTTACGAGATGTCGGCTCGGCTCGACATGCAATGCCGTGCAAAAGAGCACGAGATCTGGCAGCTTGCGGGCGAAGAATTCAATATCAACTCGCCCAAGCAGCTTGCGAAAGTGTTGTTCGAAACGCTGAACCTGCCTAGGCCGGTCAAGTACGGAAAGGGCAAGACGGTCTCGACTGCCGTTGACGTGCTTGAGGGACTGGCCGTCCACCACGAAGTGCCGCGCATGGTGCTCGACTATCGTCAGCTTTCGAAGCTGAAGTCGACCTATGTGGATGCCCTCCCTGCGCTGCTGAACCAATGCACGCAGCGCCTGCACACGACCTTTGACCAGACCAACACCGCTACGGGACGGTTGTCGTCGAAGAACCCGAACCTGCAGAACATTCCGATCAAGACCGAACTGGGGCGCGAGATCCGCGCGGCGTTTATTGCCGAGCCGGGTAACGTGCTGCTTTCAGCCGACTACTCGCAGATCGAGCTAAGGCTGCTGGCCCACTTCTCGCAGGACCCGCTGCTGCTCGAGGCTTTTCAACGCGGCGACGACATTCATACGCAGACGGCCGCGCGCGTCTTCAATCTTCCGTCGGAGAGCGTCACGCCGCTGCTCCGTGGCCGGGCCAAGGCGATCAACTTCGGAATCCCGTATGGGCTATCGCCATTCGGGCTATCGCAGCAACTCGGCATTGAGCCTTCCGAGGCCAAGGCCTATATCGATGGCTACTTCGAGAAGTACAAAGGCGTCCACGAATATCTTGAAGGCGTGAAGGCCAAGGCGCGCGAAGAGCAAAAGGTTTCCACACTACATGGGCGCGTGCGACCCATCCCCGACATCAACAGCAAGAATGCCAACTTGCGCGGATTCGCCGAGCGCACGGCGGTTAACACCCCGCTGCAAGGCACAGCTGCGGACCTGATCAAGGTCGCCATGATTGATCTTGATCGCGCCATCATTGAGCGCGGGCTAAAGTCGCGTATGACGCTTCAGGTTCACGATGAACTTGTGTTCGAGGTGCCCGAGGCCGAACTTGAAACCATGCGCGCACTCGTCCGCGACAAGATGGAGAATGTCGCCAGCCTTAGCGTCCCGCTGCTGGTTGAGATCGGCGTCGGCAAGAACTGGCGGGATCTGGAGTAGTACTTCTTCTTCCCAGTGAGCTGTCGGCTACGTACGCCATCCGTAGTTTTCCACAGGGTGGGTACCCCCCCCACCGAAGTTAAAACGTAAGTCTTTGATTCTGGGCTATTTAGCCCATCGATCTGACTGTGGCCAATAGCTAAGTGGCAGAAACAAAGGACTTAAGAGGTCGATCTGTCTGCGGATCGATCTTGGACCTTGGCTGAGTACCCCTATTCAACATTAGCAGTTCTGCGGGGGGAATCCCGACAGCGTGGAGAGGGATATATGTGCTTCGAATTGAATGGGTTGCGGCGAAGTGGAGAGTTTCGACGCTTGACACGAGTTTTCAGGCTGGGGTCAAGGTTGTGTTGGGCCCTGAAGGGGTAACCTCAGCGCTGAACACCACTGATTCGACGCTATTTAGGCGGCACGAGTTGAAGCCGTGCCCTTCCCAAAAAATGGGTGAACTTGGAGGCGAGCAGAACTGCAAGAGTGGAATTTAGTTGCTTTAAGAGTGGAAGTAAATCGCTCTCCGATGGCGTCCTGAGCTGCTGTTTTGTTATTCTAAGGTGTTCCTTCTTCTTGTTTTCATACCCGTACTTACGTGCAAGCGGAAAGGTGTCTTTAATATATGTCTTCTAGTCCGGCCCCAGGAAGTGATTCTCGAGTACAAAATAAAACATTAGCCCAGCGTGTCATGTCGGCTGAGGAAGCCGCGGCGCTGATTCCTTCAGGTGCGCAGATCGGTCTGAGCGGATTCACCGGATCGGGTCATGCCAAGGCAGTGCCTTTGGCTTTGGCGAAGCGCATTAGCCAAGCCGACCTGGAAGGGAAGAAACTGAAAGTCAATGTGTTCACCGGCGCGTCGACCGGCCCTGAGCTTGACGGCGCTCTCGGCAAGTCGGGCGGCGTGCAGTTCCGACTGCCCTATCAGTCTGATCCGGAGATGCGCAAGCGCATCAATGCCGGCGAGGCGGAGTACACCGACATCCACCTGAGCCACGTAGCGCAATACGTGGAGTATGGTTTCCTCGGCAAGTTGGATTTCGCCGTTATCGAAGTTACCGCCATCCTCGAAGACGGACGCCTCATACCGAGCACATCCATCGGCAACAACAAGACCTGGATCGAGCAGGCCGACAAGGTCATTCTCGAAGTATGTTCGTGGCAACCGATGGAACTCGAAGGCATGCACGACATCTACTACGGACTCGACTCGCCGCCGAATCGCATACCGATTCCTCTGGTCAAGCCCGGTGATCGCATCGGTGAGCCGTATTTGCGGGTGCCGCTCGATAAGGTTGTTGGTGTTGTTCACACGGACATTCCGGATCGCAACAGTGCATTCAAAGCGCCTGACAAAGCATCGCAAGCGATTGCCGGGCACTTGCTCGAGTTCCTTGCGACCGAAGTCAAGAAGGGTCGCATGCCGGAGAACTTGCTGCCGTTGCAGTCGGGCGTCGGCAACATTGCGAATGCCGTGTTGTATGGATTGGGCGATGCTCCGTTCGAGAACCTAACCGCATACACCGAAGTGATCCAGGATGGCATGATCGACCTGATGGACAAGGGCAAGCTGGTGTGTGCGTCCGCCACGGCCATCTCACTCGGTCCGGACTGCCTTGATCACGTGATGAAGAACATCAAGAACTACAAGGACAAGATTGTTTTGCGTCCGCAAGAATTGTCCAATAATCCGGGCATAATCAGACGCCTGGGCGTGATCGCGACGAATGCGATGATCGAGGCCGACATCTACGGCAACGTGAATTCGACGCACATCATGGGATCGCGCATCATGAACGGCATCGGCGGTTCGGGCGATTTCGCGCGAAATTCGTACATTGCCGTGTTCATGGCTCCGTCGCTGGCGCAGAAGGGCCAGATTTCGACGATCGTGCCGATGGTCTCGCACGTAGATCACACCGAGCACGACGTTCAAGTAGTTATCACCGATCAGGGACTGGCCGATCTGCGAGGCTTGTCGCCGAAGCAGCGCGCTAAGCTTATTATCGAGAATTGCGCGCACCCGGATTATCGTCCGATGCTGCGTGATTACTACAATCGTGCGGAGCGGGTCGCGTATGGCGCACACACGCCGCACATCTTGAGCGAAGCGCTGAGCTGGCACAATCGATACGTGCGCTGCGGCAGCATGAAGGCGCAGTCAGAGTAATTGCTGCCTTAGTTCCTGTATCAGCGTAGCGCCGAACTTCAGGTCGACCTCTGCCGGACTGGAGTCCGGCGCTACAAAGCAAAGCCCACTCAAGCCATCAGGCCTGAGTGGGCTTTTTGTTTGATGGCTAAAGCTATCTCGGGATCAATCATAAGCTCACCTCAGGGGCTAAAGCCCCTGAGGTCATGCGTGACTGATCGGCACGGCTAAAGCCGTGCCCTACCCAAGCCGTGCCCTACCCAAGAAGAAGCTTCTTCAGCGGCTTGTGGAGCCGTACCCTTCCCAAACAACAAAACGGGTAGCTTCTATTTCTGGAACAACAGCGGAGCGAACTGGTACAGGCTGCGCCGCCAGCTCTGCCATTCGTGGGCAGTCTGCGGTGACTCATACCAAGCGCTGTTGACGCCAGCCTGCTTCAAGGCTTCGACGTTCGCCTTGCCTGTGGCACCGTTTTCGCGGCTACCGTAGCTGATGAACACGAGCTTCACCTGCTTCTTGAAGGCGTCCATGTCCTTGATGTCCGAGGGGGCGATGCTGCCGCCGCTGAAGATCCCGATGTGCGAAAACTTGTCCAAATTCGCCATCGTGACCATGCGGGTCTGCATGCCGCCCATCGATAGACCAGACATGGCGCGGTGCGGCTGATCGGCAATCGTGCGGAAGTTCGCGTCGACGTAGGGAATCAGATCGTCGATGACGTAGCGCTCGAAGCCGCTGAAGTTGAACATGCGCGGGAAACCGCCGGGTCCAGCGGGACGCCCGGGAGCACCAGGCGCAGCGCCGGGAGCTCCAGCTGCCGGTCCGGGAGCAGGGGCTCCGGCGGGCCTGACGTTGCCGCTGGCCATCACGATGATGAACGGCTTGGCTTTTCCGGCGGCAATCAAGTTATCCATGATCCAGCCGGTATGGCCTTGATTGCCCCAGCCGGTCTCGTCTTCGCCGCCGCCGTGTTGCAGATACAGCACGGGATAGCGCTGCTTCGGATCCTTGTCATAGTCAGGAGGAGTGTAGACGAAGAAGCGGGTCATCGCGCCGACGCTCTTGGAGAAGAAGCGGACCTCGCGCAGGTGGCCATGCGGTACGTCCTTCAGAGCGTAGAAGGCGTCGTCCTGGGCCGGAACTTCGACGCCACTGCCCCAGCGGCTCGCGCCGTAGAAGTAGAGACTGCCAGGATCCGGAACCTGTGCGCCATCGACAACAATCTGGTAGTAGTGGAAACCTTCGTCCTGCGGAGTAGAGGTACCGATCCACGCGCCGTCCTCGCCCTTGGTCAGCGGGAACTTAACGGCATCAATATCCAGCGCTACCGTGTGGGCATCGGGGGCGACAACACGGGCACGGACGCGGCGCTCAGAGTTGACCTGAGGATACTGTTTCCCCTGCTGATTGATCGTCGAGGGTTTGAAGTCTTCTACTGCGGGCTTTTTGGCGGCCTCGATCATCGCCTCGGCGCGGGCTTTGGCCTGGGCTTCTCGTTCTGCCTGCGACATCTGCGGGGGCGCTTGCGCGATGGCCGGGAGACACAAGCAAGGCAGAAGGACGAGAGTCAGAAATGCGGTCTTCATATCTACTCCATCTTGAATTGAAATGGAAAAACGACTGCATCTTCTCACGATCTGCGCCACAAGCGATAGTCAAGAAACGTAAAGTTTGAAGACCCTAGCCGTAGCAGGTGCTAGAGCCTCGGATACGGGCACTTGGCCTGATCGATCGTCAGCCCGAGCACGCTGATTTTGGAGAGGTCGGCGCTTCCGACTCCTGCTGACTCCGCCAAAAGCAGGTGGTTGTCGGAGGTCTGGAAAGGCTGCGTTCCGCGTGTCGCGCGCGGATTGGAATAGCCCATCACGGCGGTTCCAACGGCATCGGTCGAAATCGGATTCAGGCCGGCGATCAGTAGGCCTGGAGCGATAGGTGCAGTGTTGGTTGCCCATGGCCCCTCCCCGCCGCTCATCGACGTGATGCCGTCGATGATTGCGAGATGAATAGGCCGGGCTGCCGCCACGTCGGCGACGATTCGCGGAATGCGTGCGCTGGGATCATTTCCCGGATCGATGCTGGTCTTGGCACCCGGAGGCGGAGCCGACCCCCAACCCGAAATTCCCTGCCCATGCATCAGCTTCAGGCGGTTAGGGAGACCGTCTTCTGAAGGAGCGTCGGCTCCGTAGAGCGAATTAGGCGTCATTCCAAAAACGTTCTTGGTGGTAAGCGTCACGCCTGCGGTCAAGTGCTGCTTGAGTTTCGCCAGAGAGACGAAAACGTCAGTATCGGAATAACAGTGATTCACTTTGAAATAGGAGAATAAATATCCGCCACCCGACACGTTCAGCTGTCCATACTGCGTGCCGCTGCCGAGATTGCGAGTGTTCTCAAGTTCCACGTTGCCGAGTCCGAGCAGCGTAGTCACGTCCCAGCCGGCCATGGTCAGAATCTGGCTCATGGGCTGGGCAACGCCGACGGAGTCCACGAAACGGACCTTGCTGGCACCGTAAGAAAGCAAAAGTGAGGCGAGTGCGATCGCAGTTGCTCCATGCGTGATATAGGATTCCGTCGCTGGACGGCCAAACAGATCAGGGAAAGTGCCGCCCATGGTGAGGTTGACCTTTACGGTGACGACCTTTCCCCTTACGAGCTGCGGGATTCCGGTCAGAAGATCGAATGCCTGCGACAGCGAGGTCTGGACCTCAGAGCCATAGGTTGTGCAACGGACAATGGCCACTTTGGCGTCGGCCCGTGGAGGAGTGTTGTCCGGTGGCGTGACGGTTTGAGACGGGCTCCCGCCGCATGCGCTAGAAAGGACCAGGGGAGCGCCGGCCGCGACTCCCAAGCCTATCTGAATGAATTCACGCCGAGTGTACTTGGACCTTCTCTCTCCCATTTCAGCCGCCTCGCATCATGATATGTATGCAGCAGGAGTTTACGCTGAAGCGGATCGTCATGGTAGTGCGGTGTGGTCAGTTCGGGACGTTAATACCGTTAAACGTGCCGGAACGGGATTTTTCGGTCCTCCTGGCAGGCTACACAAGCCGAGCGAGCGAAATTTTGCTGGGCTTGAGCGGCGCGAAGTCGGATCGAGTCGGTAGAATCAAGTAAAGGGAACTCACGAATGAAATTGGCATTACCTGCTGGCTCATTTCGAGCCTATCTATTCGACTGCGACGGCACGATCGCCGACTCGATGCCGCTGCATTATGTCGCCTGGACGACGGCTCTCGGTGAATGGGGCTGCGTTTTTGATGAACAACTCTTCTACTCCTGGGGCGGGAAGCCCGCGATGGATATCATCGCCGACCTCAACAAGCTACACGGACTGAACATGCCGGTGAAGGAAGTTGCCGAACGCAAGGAGAAGCTGTACTACGAGCTGCTGCCGACGTTGAAGCCGGTGCCCGAAGTGCTGGAGCATATCGAGGCTCAGCAGGGGAAGATTCCATTTGCGGTCGTGTCGGGAAGCCGCCGGGATTCCGTGACGAAGTCACTAACCGTGCTCGGACTGCTTAACAGATTTGAGACGATTGTCTGCGCGGGGGACTACAAGAACTGCAAGCCGCATCCGGAACCGTTTCTGCTGGCGGCGGAGCGACTGGGTGTCCGGCCTGAAGAGTGCCTTGTGTTTGAGGATACTGAGATGGGAATCGAGGCCGCGGCCGCCGCGGGAATGGCTTGGGTCAAGGTGCCGCTGCCGTTTGAGAGGGCGGAGTGATATTGGCGGCTGGGAAGTCCCCACATTATCCGTCCGCTGAGCGTGTGGCGTTGGGCCACCGTTGTTATTGCACACTTTTGCGACAATCGGTTCCCTTAATGGGACGGTGCGAAAAAATTCCTGCTAGCGAAACATCTTCATGCTTCCGTGAGAGGCTGAGCGGCATCTACTAACACAGAAGCAGTACACCAGAGCGCATCAGCCTCTTTCGGCAGCCTGGGAAGTTACAGGCTGTTCTGCTGAAAAATTCTTCCGGTAGCTCTCCCGCCTTAGGCTCTTCCCTTCAAAAAATCCCGCGCCCTTGGTGTGCGCGGAAAACAGTTCTCAGTTCTCGGTTGTCAGTTCTCAGTTAATGGTGGACGGGGCACAGCCCCGTCGCTACACGAGCTATAGCGGAATATTTCCGTGCTTCTTGGGCGGGTTCTTGTCGCGCTTGTTCTGGAGCATTTCGAGGGCCTGGATGATCTTCTTGCGGGTTTCGCGGGGTTGGATGACAGCATCTACGAAGCCGCGATCGGCGGCGACATAGGGGTTGGCGAAACGGTCGCGGAATTCTTCTATCTTCTCGTTACGGACGCGCTCGCGGTCTTCGGGAGCGACGTTGGCAAGATCGGACTTGTAGACGATGTCAACTGCGCCTTCGGGTCCCATGACGGCGATCTCGGCTGTGGGCCAGGCGTAGTTGACGTCGGCGCGAATGTGCTTCGACGACATCACGCAATACGCACCGCCGTAGGCCTTGCGGGTGATGATGGTGATCTTCGGGACGGTTGCTTCCGCGAAGGCGAACAGCAGCTTGGCTCCGTGGCGAATGATGCCGCCGTATTCTTGCGTGGTTCCGGGCAGGAAGCCGGGCACGTCCTCAAAGGTGATCAGCGGGATGTTGAAGGCGTCGCAGAAGCGTACGAAGCGCGCGCCTTTCACGCTGGAGTTGATGTCGAGCACGCCGGCCAGGAAATTGGGCTGATTAGCGACGATACCGACGGGGCGTCCGTTCATGCGCGCGAAGCCGACGACGATGTTCTTGGCGTAGTGCTCGTGGACTTCGAAGAAGTAGTGGTCGTCGATGACGGAGCTGATCGCGTCCTTGATGTCGTAGGGCACGTTCGACTCGACCGGGACGAGGGTGTCGAGCGCTTCGTCTTCGCGATCGATTGGGTCGCTACATTCGCGTCGCGGCGGGTCTTCCAGGTTGTTGGATGGGACGAAGCTCAATAGCTCGCGCACCATCGACAAGCACTCAGCATCATCATGCGCCTGGAAGTGTGCAACGCCGGAGGTCTCGTTGTGTGTGGTCGCACCGCCGAGCTGGTCCTTCGTGACGTCTTCGTGCGTCACCAGCTTGATTACGTCGGGGCCGGTGATGAACATGTAGGACGTCTTATCGACCATAAAGATGAAGTCGGTGATGGCAGGCGAATAGACTGCGCCACCGGCGCACGGTCCCATGATGGCCGAGATCTGCGGGATGACGCCGCTGGCCAGCGTGTTGCGCAAGAAGATGTCGGCATAGCCGCCGAGCGACAGCACGCCTTCCTGAATGCGCGCACCGCCGGAGTCGTTGAGGCCGATGACGGGCGCGCCGACCTTCATGGCCATGTCCATGATCTTGACGATCTTGGCGGCGTTGGTTTCGGAGAGAGATCCGCCGAAGACGGTGAAGTCCTGGGCAAAAACGAAGACTAGCCGGCCCTCGACGCGACCGTAGCCCGTGACGAAGCCGTCGCCGTAATACTTCGCATCCTGCATGCCGAAGTCGGTGCAACGGTGCGTGACCAGTTTGTCGGTCTCTTCGAACGTGCCTTCGTCGAGCAGGAACTCGATGCGTTCCCGCGCCGACATCTTTCCCTCTTTATGCTGTTTCTCGCGACGCTGGAGGCCCCCACCTTCTTCTGCCAGCTTGTCGCGAAGCTTTAACTCAGCAAGCTTCGCTGCCAAATCCATGGTGGAAAGATTTAACCATAGTTTCTCGATTTCGGGCAAAAGGGGCTATTGATCCGAATACAGCGGCCACCGACGAATCAGACGGCGAGCCTTGTGGGTTCCCATTGGGCACGAGTACTCAAGCCGCGTACCATCGATGCCCTCGACTGACCAATTCAGCCTGACATCGATCTCGCTCTCAGAACCGTGATCGCCGCACTGAATGTGCGTGACAATAACAGGGGCCGAAGACGCCTTCCTGAGCTTCTCCCATTCGTCGGGTTCTAGGTAGAGTGGCTTGCGCGGTCGTCGTACGGTGCCGAATACATGAAGGCGAGGATTGTTCGTCGAGACGCCCACTACGATTCCGGAGTGGTGTCCACACGGTCCCGCATCGGTCTGGAGAAAGAACTCTGTGGAATTTCCATCATGGTCGTAGTCACCGAAGTCCATAACTTGAACCACGGGGCGCCTGCTCACGATAGCTGAAAAATCAGGCCGCTTCGACAACTCTAAATCGTCCCTTTGCTCAGGCCAACGCTGGATAGCCGCTTGGTCATCAGTCTCCGTGAACAGAGGTGTCAGGCGGAGCCTCTCTACCTCGGTACCACTGCGAATACGTACCAGATGCAGATCCCCTTTCTCACCGTAGGCAAAGCGAGAGCAAGGGCAAGTGGCCCAGAACTGTGTCTTGTCTTGCGCTTCGCAGTAGGGTTCGGGAGCCGATTTCCACTGGAGACGCCAGGTCTCGCTCACTCCGTTTACGACAACGGTCTGTTCCTCACGGATGGTCGGGGTGGCATATTCGATCGACGCAGGTTGCGGTTTCGTTTGCGCGGAAGCGGCAAGCCCTGTGAGCAGGACAAGAGCCAGGATTTTCATGTGGAGCATTGTACGCACGAACGTTGGCACCCGGTAGTTAAAAGGAACCGGCAGGAGAGCGGGGGCGTATAGGCAGTACGTTGGGGGCTGGCTGATGTCGTACTATGTCTCGACGGAGGTATGATGACGACTTCTCCGGCAGTGGTGCAGGATGCGACGATGGTCCTGCGAATTCAGAATGTAGTTAAGACATTCGGAGCCAAGCGCGCGCTGGATGGCGTATCGCTTGAGCTGGGTCGGGGCGCGTGCCTGGGCCTGCTTGGTCCGAATGGCGCGGGCAAGACGACATTGGTGCGCAGCATCGTCGGGCGCGTCAATGTGGATTCCGGCGTAATTGACGTGCTCGGATCTCGTGCGGGCTCGGCCGAGGCGAAGGCGAAGATCGGCTGGGTTCCACAGGAGATTGCGCTCTATCCGGCCTTGACCGCACGCGAAAATCTGGAGACCTTCGGCACCTATTCGGGCCTGCGCGGACGCGAGTTGCGCGAAGCGGTCGATTGGTGCCTCAAATGGTCGTCGCTCGACGATCGCGCTAACGATCGGGCGAGAACGTTTTCAGGTGGTATGAAGCGGCGGTTGAACATGGCCGCAGGCCTCGTACATCGTGCTCCGATAGTTCTGCTGGACGAGCCTACCGTCGGCGTCGATCCGCAGTCGCGCGAACGAATCTACGAGATGATCGCGCAGCTGCGCGAGGGCGGGACGTCGATCATCTACACCAGCCACTACATGGAAGAAGTCGAGCGATTGTGCGACCGCGTGGCCATCATTGATCTCGGTAAGATCATCGCCGAGGGAACCACGACGGAACTCATGCGCCAGCACTTCGGTGGACGCGCCGAACTCGTAGTTCATCTCGAGAGCGACGGGGCGGCGGTTGAACCGTGGATTGTTGGGTGCAACGGCGCACGGGTCAATGGTGAGGTGCGGTTCCCGATTGGAAACGCCGTCGAGGATGTGCCGGCAGTACTGAGGTCGGCTGTGACGGCAGGAGTCGCCGTACAGGATTTCTCACTGCGCGCGCCGAACCTGCAAGCGTTGTTCCTGAAGCTTACCGGAAAGGATCTGCGCGAATGATCAGGCGAATCGTACGTACCGCCGTTATCAACCTAACTCGTGACCGAAGCGCGCTGCTGCTGACGTTCGCGCTGCCCATCGCGTTCTTCACCATCTTTGCCGTTATCTTTGGGGCGCAGAAGAATCCGGGCACGTCAAAGGTGAATGTCGTGCTCGTGGATGAAGATCACTCGGCTGCTTCAACGCGTCTGGCGGCTGCTCTGAAGAACGATCCTGCACTTTCGGTGACCACAGAGCAGAAGGCCCAGAACAAGAATGCAGTGCCAGCACCTTTTACGCGGGAGGCTGCTGAAAAAGCTGTCCGCCAGGGTGACGCACCCATCGCGCTCGTGATCCCGAAGGGATTTAGCAATTCGCCTTTTTCGTTCGGGTCCGATAAGAGCGAGGGGCGGAAAATCGAGTTGCTGTGTGATAGTTCCGACCCCATCGCACCTCAGGTTGTAGGCGGGATGCTGCAGAAGGCTGCTATGACCGCCATGCCCGACGTGATGGCGGAGACGGGGGCCAGCTACATGGACAGGTACATGCAGCTCACACCGGCGCAGAAGTCCAAGTGGCAGGAGCAACTGGAGAGCTTTCGTAAACACATTCGCGAGCGCGACCAGAACCAGTCGGCAGACGCCAGCGCAAAGTCCAACGATAACCCGGATGAAGTCGGCGGGCTCATAGCGTTCACGAAGCGCGATCTGCTCGGAGAAAAGAAGAAGAACCCTAATATTGCCTTTTACGCAGCAGGTATCGGAGTCATGTTTCTGCTATTCAGCGCCACCGGTGCTGGCGGAGCTTTGCTCGACGAGGCCGAAAGCGGCGCTATGGACCGCGTGCTATCGACGAACGTCAGCATGTCCAACCTGCTTACGGGCAAGCTGGTCTACCTAACCCTGTTGGGCTCAACGCAATTGACGGTCATGTTCGTGTGGGCGGCGCTGGCGTTCAAGGTGGAGCTGTGGTCGCACTTGGCCGGCTTCATTATCATGACGATTCCGACGGCGCTGGCGGCGTCAGCTGTTGGACTACTGCTGGCTTCAATGTCGCGTACTCGCGCCCAACTCGGCGCCATTTCGACGTTGCTTATTCTCTCGATGTCGGCGCTTGGCGGCAGTATGTTCCCGCGCTATATCATGCCGGCATCGTTGCAGAAAGTCGGGTTGATCACGTTCAACGCGTGGGCTATTGATGGCTTCCAGAAGGTGTTCTGGCGCGAAGAACCACTGTCACACCTGTGGCCGCAGGTCACGGTGCTGCTGGGGATCACGCTGGTACTGTTCGCAATGGCGCGGCGGTTCGCGCGCAAGTGGGAAGTTTCGTAAGTCAAGAGGAATAGGAACTTCCCCACGTTATCCCTCGGCAGGCTCGGGAGAACGTGGGGCACCAACATCGTGGGGGACTATTCGATTTTCAGGCTTCTGTCCGCCCACTTCCATTTCTTGCCATCCCAGAAGACGTCCGAGGTGAGCTGCGTCCGATCTTCTACCTCGATGCAGGGGAGGACTTTCTTCTTCTTGTTGACGTAGCGGGCGAAGTACATCTTCTCGAATACGAGATTGATCATTACGAACTTCGCCTTGGGCGTTTCGGATTTCCAGTTGTGCACAATCGCAAGGAAACGCGGTTCCGCCTCTGCGGTGGCGAACTGAAGCGTGTCCTTAGGATCTCCCCAACCAAAGAAACCGTTATACGGATCGATGGTCTTGTAGTGGAACTCAGCTTCATCGAGCAGCGGGTTCTTGCCGGTGACTACGAGTACGATGTCCTCGGCGCCGTCCTGATCGAAGTCGGCTACGATCGGCGGGAACTTTGGCAGGTACTTAAGAGCCGGTCCGAATTGCGCAAGGACGTAGGCCTTAGGATCAGCCGGTCCGGTGCCGGTCCCGGTAGGCGAAACGACCGCAGGCGCTGCAGCAGCATCCTTCTTCTTGTCGCCCGCAACTAGAGGAGAACACAGCGAAATAACCAGGCAAAGACAAACGGCCGTCAGAATCCATTGGTGTCGGGACATGCGGTTACTTTAAACCGATAGTCGCAAAAGGCAATACGGATTTTGCCTGCGGTGATTCCGTCAGATACGTGTCTCTGGTGCATTTATTTGGGCAGCGTGAGATCAGCGTTGCGTTCGGTCAACGATGCAGCGGAGGCAAAAATCGCTCCGTCCCTCATCTGGAAAACGCCTGAGTTCAGCCGGGTGCAACCTTTGCCGTTGTCGCTGAGGAAGGTGATGGTATCGGTGCCGCTGCCGTAGAGATATTCCATTCTGCAGGCGCCGAATTTCAAGACCGGCATGCCTCGTACGGTGACGCTCTCGCTGAAGATGACTTTGATCTCCGCATCAGGCGCCGGATCCCTGGTGGTCAACGGAGGATGCGGATCAATGGACTTGATGGTCGGCGCGACGGTGCTCTCGGGGTTCCAATCGGGCAGCGCCCACGCCGCCGTGACGTTTTCCCTTGTTCTGGCAGGCGACTGCTCGATGTTGTCCTTGAGCCACGGATAGTTGGGGCCTTTTGCTCCAGCGAAAAATACTCGGCCTTCGCCCCACTTCATTCTGTACGCCTTGTTGGCATCGTGGTAGATCTGGCCATCCGGCATCAGTGTCGGCGGGAAGGTGACGTCGACGAAGTACCAGGCAGCATCTCGAAAATAAGAACCGAGTTTGAACGGCTTGGCCGATTCGATTGTCGAATTGACAATAACGAGTTTGTCGCGTTCGCGGGTGATGCCTTCGGCAAACAGGCAGTACATGCTCTCACCGAGGCACACGAACGTGCTGTTCGCCACATACGCGTTACCCCGGGGCACGATGATGTGCCACAGGCCGGAAACGTAAACATCGTTCAGGTAGTACTCGCCACCATCGCCCAGCGAATTGCGGCGTGCCGTCAATCCGAGAGTGTTGCCACCAAAGCCGACGATATCAACTTTGGAAATCGCGATTCGGGTGGAATCGCCCATGAACGACAGAGCAGCAGCTTTGCCCTTCGGCCCTTTATAGGAATTCTCGATCGTAAGATTGTCAACTACGATGTCGGTGGCGTCCGCCACAACGGTTGCGCACTGCTCCTCGGCCGACTGGCCGGGCTGCACGGGGCATGCGCTGGTGTTGTCGTATGAGGTAATCTTGGTCAGCTTACGGTCTTGGCCACGTAGCGTAATGAAGGGCGTGCGGATGCGCACTTGCTCGGTATAGGTGCCGTTCTTGATCGCAATCACGACGCGCTGCGTATTGTTTTCGGGTATCGAGTCGACCGCAGCCTGGACGGTAGTGAAATCGCCGGTGCCGTCCGCGGCGACCCTGACATCGCGCGCGAAGCAGGTCGCGATTGACGACAGTAGGATGGCGGCGAGAAGCAGGCTTCTCCTCATTGTGATCCTCAAATCCGGGAAAGCTCTTCTTCAGGAGTATAGAACCCTACGAACAAAGGCCAAAGAAAGAAGTCGGCGAGAGGAACGTCATCGCAGCAGCGAAATGGTTCCTTCGTAGTAACTATTACCTCCGTACCTACACGCCGGGGGCTGCTCTTTGACAAGCTTCACTGCCGGCCATAGCATATCGTTCTCATCATAGGTATTTAGCCTTAGTTTCAAGGTAACACCGGATGCCTGCGATTCACCTATTGTCGTGCGACGAACACTCGGCCGAGGTACTGCGTGATGCGGCCGTCGAGCTCGGGCTCCCGTTGATGCGCGGCCGGAAGCCACCGCGTACGAAAGGTTGTCCGAGAGAGATCGTCATCATCGATGGGGACCGAGGCGTCGAAGCGAGAGAAGCACTGGAGGCTTCGAAGCGGAAGGCCATCTGCATTGGCCTGCTGGGAGAAGCTGCTGTCGCACACGAACTGCTTGCGGCCGGCGCCGACCTGATCCTGCACAAGCCGGTCTTTTCGGAGTGGGCGAAAATCTGCCTCATGCAAGCCTGCTGCGAGAAGTAGCCTCCCGCCACGCTGAGTCTTCTGTTCACCCAATTAAGTCAACATCAGGCTTGAACGGGCCCCCGCATGTCCTATGCACCCGCGCGAATGTGCTAGCATGAGGTACTCCCGCGTGACCGGAATTCAATGCGTACGACCGAGACCGACATTCAAAGGCTTCAGGGCCAGCGCGCCAAACTGCTGAGCGCTGCGCGTCGTGTTGTCATAAAGCTGGGCACAAATACCGTCACGGATTCGGAAGGCAATTTTTCGAATCAGCGGCTTCAGGCAATCGTCGCCTCTATTGCGCGATTGAAGAAGGACGGCATCCAGGTTGTACTCGTGTCCTCGGGCGCGGTCGGGCTAGGCAGAGGACATTTGAAGTTGCATCGAGCACGAACGCTCGACATGGTCACGCGCCAGGCATGCGCGGCCGTTGGCCAGGCGTTGCTGATGGACGCCTATCAGAAGCTCTTTGGCGCACATGGGATAAACGTTGCGCAGGTGCTCCTGACAGAAGATGACTTCATCGAGCGGCGACGGTCGTCGAACCTTCGCCAGACGATGGAGAAGCTGCTCAAACTGGGAGTGGTTCCTATCGTGAATGAAAACGATACGGTCTCGACGGCTGAACTGGAATACGTTGGAGCTGGCCCGAGAACGCGAATCTTCAGCGATAACGATCGGTTGGCAGCGCTGGTTACAAGCAAGATCGATGCGAACGCGCTGGTTCTGCTGACAAACGTCGAGGGCCTGCTACAAATGCAAGGGACCCATCAGACGTTGATTCCTCTGGTGCAGCAGATCACGCCGGAACTCAGGGCGCTCGCGTCCGGACCGTCGACCGGAGGACGCGGCGGCATGACGACGAAGATTGAAGCCGCCGAAATCACGACCAGGGCTGGCGCTGTGGCGGTGATTGCCGACGGACGCAAGCCGGATACGCTGACACGAGTTTTTCGCGGCGAGCCAATCGGAACAGTCTTCATCCCGGCAGCGCGAATGCCCGCCAAGCGGCGCTGGATCGCCTACGCTGCCGACGTTCGTGGACGAGTGGTGGTCAACGCGGGTGCCCGTGATGCCCTGATGGGCGGTAAGGCCAGCCTGCTCTGGTCGGGAGTGGTAAGGGTTGATCGCGAATTCAAACCGATGGACGTCATCAGCATCGCGGACGCCGAGGGCAAGGAGTTCGCGCGCGGAATTGCCAATCACGGGAGCGACGGACACCAACAGGCAGCGAATGGTCAGAAGCCGTCGAAAGCAAGCGTCCTGGTCACGCGAGATAACATCGTAGTGTTTGAGAGTCTATGAGCACGCAGCTTGTCACACAGAGTAACGTTGCAGCCATCGCCGGCAAGGCGCGCGAGGCCGCGCTGAGACTTGCGCCCCTTTCTGATGAGCAGCGTCGCAAGCCGCTGCTTGCCGTCGCTGATGCGATTGAACATCGCAGCGCAGAGATCCTCGCCGCCAACGAAATTGACTGCGCCGCAGCAAAGCAGATGGTCGAGCAGGGCAAGATGTCGCAGGCGCTGTTCAAACGCCTTCAGACGAGCGAACGCGGTGTGAAGCAAATGGCGGCACAGGTGCGTGAAGTGGCCGCCCTCGAAGATCCATTGGGGCGCGAGCTGGCCGTCACCGAGTTGGACCAGAATCTGGTGCTGCACAAGGTCACGTGCCCACTGGGCGTGGTGGCGGTAATTTTCGAATCCAGGCCTGACGTGATTCCGCAAGTCGCCTCACTGGCGCTGCGAACCGGCAATGCCCTTCTGCTCAAGGGCGGCAGCGAAGCCCTGAATACCAATACGGTGCTGGTCAACATCTGGCGAAACGCCATAGCTGCGTTTCCCGAGATTCCAGCCGAGTCGGTGAATCTGCTTCAAACGCGCGAGGACGTCAATCAACTGCTCGCGATGGACGGCGACATCGACCTTATTATTCCGCGCGGCTCGAATGCCTTCGTCACCTATATCATGCAACATAGCCGAATTCCTGTGCTCGGACACGGCGAAGGCATCTGCCACGTGTACGTCGACGAGGCTGCCGATCTGAACAAGGCCCTCAATGTGGCATTTGACTCGAAGGTGCAGTATCCGGCAGCGTGCAACTCGATCGAGACGCTCCTGGTACACGAAGCTATTGCGTTTCGATTCTTGCCCGAGATGATCAAGCGGTATGCCGCGGCTGGAGTAGAGCTGCGTGGATGCGCCAAGACACGCGCCGTTGCTGGCGATGTCGTGAAGTCTGCGACGGAGGAAGATTGGGATACGGAGTACTCCGACCTTATTCTCTCGATCAGAGTCGTTTCCAGCGTCGATGAAGCCGTTGATCACGTGAACCGGCACGGCTCCAAGCACACGGACGCAATTGTGACCGAGGATCAGGCGGCTGCAAAGGCGTTCATGGAGAGAGTTGATTCAGCTGGCGTTTATCACAACGTTTCGACGCGATTCGCTGATGGCTTCCGCTATGGACTCGGCGCCGAAGTCGGCATCAGTACTGGCAAAATCCACGCGCGTGGCCCGGTCGGTCTCGATGGCTTGACTACTTACAAGTACAAGCTCGTCGGCAATGGACAGACC
>JAEYQK010000084.1 GCA_023410055.1 Acidobacteriota bacterium | reverse complement strand
CTCAGGACATTACTGTTGCGGCACGTCAACTCGCCGAAGCAGTTGCAAGGCTGAAGGAATTGGGGCCGCGTTGACCACTAGCAACCGATCTGAATTGGCTGACTCGGCGCGGAGGCTTGGCTCTCTTGTGGGTCTATCGATGGGTCCAGACTCTTGCAGCAACGAGAAACAGCGGCAGATCAATTCGCTGCTCCTCGCCGCTGGAGTTTTATCTATTTGGCCGCCCAAACGGAAGCTTCACAAACGTAGAACGTTGCTCCGGCAGTTCCGTCTGTTCGACGGTAGGTGCTGCCCGTTGCGCATGTCCCGGTCGGAACACCTGCTCCCGCGTAGTCGCAAACAGTCTGCGCCGAGTTGTAGCAGACCTTGGCG
Source organism: Acidobacteriota bacterium (assembly GCA_023410055.1). Lineage (GTDB taxonomy): Bacteria > Acidobacteriota > Terriglobia > Terriglobales > Acidobacteriaceae > JAEZPW01. The sequence continues at coordinate 6,354 of JAEYQK010000084.1, read as the reverse complement.
AACGAAGCCTGACCATTGCTACTGTTGATGCTCCATGTCTGCCCGCTGTAGTTGGAGCTGTATCCTTTCAGCCCAACACCGTTGTTGTACACGGCCGTACTGCTATCGACGACAAAGCGAGGTACACCGGTAACAGAGGCAGTGAGCAAAGGTTGGTTGGCGCTGGCAGGAGCGTTGATCATCAGACCGCCGACGTTGGTGTCGTTCCACTGCATCCAGTACATGAAGCTGGGTTGAGGCGCTGCACCTTGAGCAATGTGTGCCGTCGGACCATCAAAATATAGCCCGCCCGTTGTGTAGTACCTGTCGTTGGTTCGGTCATAGATGAAGTCCCGCATTGCACCGTCTTTGCTCTGCAATACAATCAGGTGCGTCAGCGGCGTAGTTCGATCCCCAAACGCATCTATTAGCGCCCCCTGGGTACCGCTGCTCCTAATAAGCGCGCCGTTATTTCCATCAAGCCGTATGCCATAGTTCCAGTCCCCAAAAATTCGCAGGCCTGTCTCAAGTTTGACGGGTCCCATGTTGTGAATCTCTCCGCCGTAGCCCTGTCCGGGACCAATCTGCTGACTCACCAATGCGCTGAAGGCTACCGACTTGATGTTGTATCCCAGCGGCTGCTGAATTGTGTCTCCCGGCTGAAACATGGATGCGCTGACGGCCAAGTTGACAGACGAAGGATCGCCTCCCGAGATGGGATCGTCGAGGCTGGTAACGATACCGCCGTGATAGATGTTGTAAGCCGCGCCTGAGGTAACCGCGGTTCCCAAACACGAATCCCCGTATTCTGCGAGCGCATACTCGACAACAAGGTGCGTATCGTCCGTGATGCTCAAGATGGGGACGACGTACTTCAGTCCATTCGAGTTGCTGAGTGGGACAATCTCAAGGAAAAGGTCGGAGTGAGAACCGTTTCCTAAGGAACTCCATCCAGTGCCGGAGCCTGTGATCGTGCACGGCGAAGTCATCCCAGCGGACATCAAGGTTCCCGAGGAATAACTGCCCCGAGAAGTGTTGATCAGCGGCCGATGTTCTCCCAGGGTGAAAGCGTTTTGCCACGTCGCGGTAACCTTATTCCCACTGACGCTGCTCGCCGTCCCGCTCGGGAACAGGTTGCCTATTCCTTGCTCGGCTGAGACACGTATTCCTTCTTCTCCTTCGTCACCGGCCGTGTCCCGACCGCCAAGATCCCGCACAGTATTGAAGTACCCTATGCAGTCACCCTTACCCAAGCACCACATATCTTGAGTGATGTCCTTGCGTTCGCCGATGGTGCGATACCTGTCCTCGAGCCTGAGCCCCGCATACTGTGTCTTTGTTCCGCTCACGCCGTTGAAATCGTTTCGTCCCCCACGATACGCGTCGGCACTGATGCGCAAGTCGCTTACGAACGCTCCGGGGCTGGTCCATCGGCTCAGGAAGGCTATGTCTTTCTGATGAGCTTCGTTTCCGCGCAAATCGATGATGCTTACGTTATCTCCCGGCCTAGACGGACCTCCGGGATCCATGCTGGAAGGGATGATGACGACGCACCGGGCTCCCTTGCAGTCAGAAATTGCGGAGCTGATCTTGTCTGGGACGTTGTTACCAGGAAACTCGCTCGCGAATCGAATCCCGCCCAACGTTACAGGTGTGTCGCCCTGCCGTCCCAACTTGGTGCTCAGCGTCGACTGCAAGTTCAGGCTCGCAGATTGCGTCATCGAAGCCGCCGTGTTGACGCGAATAGTGCTGACCGAAGCCGTCGGTAACGCTGGTACGTTCCACCGCTCCGTTGAGGTCGTCCCGTCTTGTGACTTGACTACTACCGTGTAGACCGTTCCTGAAGGCGTTGCACCTACGGTCGGGAACAGACTGATGTTGATCGTGCCATCGGGGGCGAGTGTCACACTCTTGGTTCCGCCCGCGATCGGAGAATTATCGGCAGTTGTGAAGGGCGGCCATGAGACGATTACCTGTCCCGCGGCAGGCGTTCCATCTGCCCGAAAAACAATGCCTGTCACTTGCGTGACACTCGGCGGCGTCACCGCCGACAACTGTGGTGATGCCGCTATGCTCAATAAGCAAAACAGCCACCATATAGGGTGGCTGCAAACCTTGCGAACTATTGTCATGTGGATATCTCGGTACTTCTCTGAATTCCTTTGTTTCCAGCATATCAAAGCAGAGCACCTCAACCCGACAGCTTTGAGGTATATATATTCCCCTTTGTTCCAATGATTTACGGAAGTTCGTCGCCATCACCCCTCTTGACATGTCTAGCCAGATTCGGCAGTTTGATCCGCTTTGTGATTGACGTCACCGCTTTCAAGACACCCAGGGCGCAACATTGAACGAATAAGGGGTGGCATATGCCTATTCTGTTCATGGGTTTGACGGCGCTGTTGATCTTTCTGGTATTGGGCGGAATGTTCTTCGCCGCAATGGAAGCCGAGCATAAGAAGCGACAAGAGAATGAGCAGCCAGCCTCGCAGGCCAAAGCAGCAGGGCGCTGAAAAGGCACCGCGTCCGTTCTTCACTTGCTTCTAGGTTGAGTTGCTCCCGCGGTACCTCCGGAGCACTCGTCGCACACTCTCGCCCTTACGCAACCTCGCTGTGAATCACTGCTGCTTGCTGCTCAGTGTTCTTGGCTGGTCCACGCTGCCGCATCCGCGACACAAGCACGGCCGCGCTAGCCACAGCCGCAGCGGAACCGGCTCCAACTGCTACCTTGGGCAACCGGTCTGGTGCAGGTGGAGGCAGATACAAGATTCCATCGTCATCTGCACGTGCGGGCTCCGGCTCTTTACGCGTCAGGCTTACCTGGTTTTGGCCGCTTCGTCGTCTGCCCGGCTGAATGCTGGCGGAATCGGGATCTGCTCCACGATCTCAATGCCAAACCCTTCCAGAGCAGCCACTTTTCGAGGGTGATTCGTAAGAATTCGGATACGCTTCAGTCCAAGGTCAAGCAATATCTGGGCGCCGATGCCCACATCTCGCTGCGTTCTGCGCTGAGAATCAGGAGTCTGTGAATCATGGGAGTCGCGATGAAACGTGAGAACGTTCTGATTGTCCACCTTCTCGACACCGAATCCAGGCGAACGGTGATGCAAGTAGATCAGCGCACCAGTTCCTTGTTGCGCGATTTGCTCCAGCGATTGTCGGATGTTGGAGTTGCACTCACACCAACTCGCGCCGAAGATGTCGCCTACAAGACAATGCGAGTGCATCCGCACCATAACGGGATCTGCCGCGTTCTCGATATCTCCCTTAACGAGTGCGACATGCGAGTCTCCGTCGACCTCAGTCTGATAAGCGACCATCCGAAAATCACCCTGACGTGTCGGGACCAGCGCTTCTCCTACACGATGAACGTACCGCTCGTGATGCATACGGTAGCGAATGAGTTCCGCAACCGTCAGCATCTTCAAATTGTGCTCGGCGCAGAATTTCCGCAGATCGGGAACTCGCGCCATCGTGCCATCTTCGTTCATGATCTCGCAGATGATTCCGGCAGGAACCATGCCGGCAATGCGTGCAAGGTCAACAGCCGCTTCGGTCTGTCCGGCGCGGACCAGTACACCACCTTTCCGTGCGCGAAGAGGGAAGATGTGCCCTGGTCGCGCGAGATCAGACGCCCGCGTCGCCGGATCGATGGCGACCTTGATCGTCATCGCACGATCATGCGCCGAGATACCGGTGCTGACCCCAAACTTCGACGTGGCATCAATCGACTGCGTAAACGCCGTGCCGAACATCGAGGTGTTCTCGTCCGTCATTGGCGCAATTCGCAAATGGTCAAGGCGCTCAGGAGTCATCGCCAGGCATATCAGCCCACGGCCATATTTCGCCATGAAGTTGATAGCTTCTGGCGTGACTGCTTCAGCGGCAAGCGTGAGATCGCCTTCGTTCTCGCGGTCCTCGTCGTCCACGACGACGATCATGCGTCCAGCGCGGAACTCCTCAATAGCGGTCTCGACATCGCAAAATCCAGTACTTGGAGTCATAGACTAGCTGATTCTAACAAAGCAGGGGGAACTGAGCCCGGTGCGGACCCAGTCTCCTTTAGGCTGAAGGGTGAAAGAACCGAATGATAAGAAATAGAATGGCTGAGACCGTAGCCGCTGCAGGTATCGTCAACACCCATGCCCAGACGATGCGGCGGGCAACGCCCCAGCGCACTGCTGAGAGGCGGTGAGTAGCGCCAACGCCCACGATTGCACCGGTTATGGTGTGCGTAGTCGATACCGGGATCCCCGCCAATGCCGTCCCAAAGAGCGTCAACGCACTAGCAGTCTCTGCACAGAATCCGCCGACCGGTTTCAGTTTTGTGATCTTCGATCCCATCGTGTGCACGATTCGCCAGCCGCCCATGTAGGTTCCCAGAGCGATCGCTCCATTGCACATCAGAATGATGGGCCAATGCCAGTGTCCCCAGTTGGCCTTCTCGTTCGTGAATTCGAACAAGGTCATGTAGCCACCGGTGTACAGCGCCCCTGCAATGATGCCCATGGTCTTCTGAGCATCGTTTCCACCATGGGCCAGCGCTACTGCCGCGGCCGATATCAGCTGCATGGTGCGAAAAAACTTATCAACCTGTGTCGGCGCTTTTCGGCGGAATATCCAAAACACAATCACCATCGCCGCGTAGCCGGCTATCAAACCCAGAAACGGCGACAGCACAATAAAGAGCAAAATCTTGATCCATCCGCCTGGGATGATGATGCTCAACGCATTATGTGGACCGTATTGCGGCAACAGCATGGCGCGCGTGATTGCCGCGCCGGTATAGCCCCCGATCAGAGCGTGCGAAGAAGATGTGGGTAGTCCCCAGAGCCACGTCGTCAAATCCCAGATGATTGCGCCACCAAGGCCGGCCAGTACAACGTACTGGGTCACGACATCCAGCTTGATCATCCCCTTGCCGATCGTGTGCGCTACCGCCGTACCCAATAGAAAAGCCGCAGTAAAATCAAAAAACGCCGCCCACGCAACCGCGAACTTCGGCGGCAGCACTCTGGTCGAGACGACAGTCGCTATGCTGTTTGCCGCGTCGTGAAAGCCGTTGAGGAAATCAAAAACCAGAGCGACGACCACGGTGATGATCACGAGTGCCAAGCCGGGTCGCGCCGCCACATACGCCAGTATCCCAGTTCGCCAAAGCGTGACAAAAAGGATCAGCAGCACCGCAAGTGCGACATAACCCTTGTAGCTGCGAGGAGACTCCTCGAACAGATCACTGGTTTTCATCGATGCGGGAGCGCTCATTACGCACTCTTCAGAACCACAGCTTCAAGCACATTAGCTGCATCTTCCGCTTTGTCCGTCGCGGTTTCCAGAACCTCGTACAGTTCCTTGAACTTGATCAGCGTAATGGGATCCTTTTCATGTTCGAAGAGGGTGCCGATGGCCTCGCGGCAGATCTGGTCAGCCTGATCTTCGAGGCGGTTGATTTCCACACAGTGATCCATCACGTGGTCCTGTTTTTCGAGCAGTCTTACCGCCTTCGTCAGCTCTTCACTCTGCTGAACGATCAATGCGGCCAGTTTGCCTGCGGCAGGCGGGGGATTGTCAATTTTGTACAGGCTCATGCGGACAGCGGCGGCGTTGATGAAATCCAGAACGTCATCCAGAGACGAAGCCAGCTTATGAATGTCCTCACGATCGAAAGGTGTGATGAACGTCTGGTTCAGCTTCTTCAGCACGGCATGGGTCATTTCGTCCCCGCGGTGCTCGTGCTCTTTGATCTTCTTTACGCCAGCCGCAATTTCCGGCGCGCTCGCACTATTCAGAATATGCGTAAGAACCTTCGCGGCTTCCGTCATGTTCTCGGACATCTCGGCGAACATGTCGAAGAACTTCGCTTCGCGAGGGATAATTCGAACCATTTCGTGACGCTCCTCTGGCGGATTCCTCCCGCCTCTCTGTGAACAAAGCGTTGCAGGAATGTTACGGAACAATTAATCGAGAAGAACCAATATCTCACGCAGAGCAGAGATTTTCAAACCTTTGTGTCCGCCGTCGGTAATGTTGACTTGAGCCGCAAAATGCGACTGCGATGAAATCTGATTTCATCGTAAACTCTCAGAATGCATGTAGGCGGCAAGGAGATCATTGCGATCCTCACAGGAGCGAGCTTTGCGGCAGGACTGAACGTCTACGCTACGCTGGCTACCCTCGGTTTGCTTGCCAGGGCTGATGTTCTCACGCTCCCCCCGTCCCTCCACATTGTTGAGAGCTGGTGGGTGATCGCAATTTCCATTGTGCTGTTTTGCATTGAGTTTCTCGGCGACAAGATTCCTGGTTTCGATCTTATCTGGAACGCACTGCATACCTTCATCCGCGTACCCATTGCCGCATTACTAGCCTACGGCGCCA
>JAEYQK010000049.1 GCA_023410055.1 Acidobacteriota bacterium | reverse complement strand
GCTATACGCAAAGTGTGGCCAGAACGCCTGCCCCTTTTTGTGCGAATCTCCGCCTCGGACTGGAGCGAGGAAGGCTGGACGCTGGATGATTCGGTGGATCTCGCAATGCGTCTGCGCACTGTCGGCGTCGATTTGATTGACTGCTCGTCCGGCGGACTGGTGCCACACGCCAAAATCGTAGTAGGGGCCGGGTATCAGGTACCGTTTGCAGCACGTCTACGTCGCGAGGCGGAGATCATGACTGGTGCCGTAGGAATGATCACGGCTCCCGAGCAGGCGGATACGATCATTCGCAGCGGCCAAGCGGATATTGTTCTAATGGCGAAACAGTTCTTGCGAGATCCGTATTGGCCCCTTCATGCGGCACCGGTCGTTCATCAAGATGTATCTTGGCCCGATCAATACGCGCGCGGAAAGAAAACGTAGCAGGGCGTTTCTGGTAAGACAATGATGGCCGGACCACATGATGGCGGCCCGGCCATTTCCATATTACACGGTCTCAACTTCCTCGCGCTGTAACTCACCGACACTGGATGGAGTGTCGCTGCCCTTCTTGCTGCTGAACTTACTCCTCAACTGCTCCATGTACGTATACACAACGGGAGTGATGTAGAGGGTCAGCACCTGCGAAAACATCAGTCCACCTACAACGGCGAGTCCAAGCGGACGACGTGACTCGGCACCGGCTCCGATGCCAAGAGCGATAGGCAATGTGCCCATCAAGGCTGCCATTGTCGTCATCATAATCGGACGGAAGCGAACCAGGGCACCTTCGTAGATGGCGTCTGCCGGTGACTTCCCTTCCTTGCGCTGCGCTTCCAAGGCGAAGTCGATCATCATGATGGCGTTCTTCTTGACGATACCGACCAACATGATTAGTCCGACGAAGCCGTAGATGTTCAAGTCCGTGACGCGCCATTCGAGAGGCCAGAAGGGCTGGCGGAAAAGCTGCAATGTAAGCAGCGCACCAAACCCGGCCGCAGGCAATCCAGAAAGAATCGTCAATGGATGGATAAAGCTTTCGTACAGAATTCCAAGGACGATGTAGATGACCAGAATGGCCATTACGAGCAGCAATCCCAATCCAGCCGTAGATGATTTGTACGCTGCAGCGGTTCCCTGGAGACTTGTGGTAATAAATCCCGGCTTGTCGTTTGCCGCGTCGTTGACTGCCTTCACCGCGTCGCCAAGGGCAATTTCGCCGGGCTTGAGGTTGAAGGATATCGTGACGGCGGGCAATTGACCGAGGTGGTTGACCTGAAGCGGTCCGAGCGATCTTGTGACACTTACCACAGTATTTACCGGGATAAGCTGGCCAGTCTTGGCGGAACGGACATAGAGCATAGCCAGCGCATTGGGATCTTCCTGGTACTCGTCCTCCAATTCCAAAACGACGCGAAATGCGTTGGTCGGATCGTAGATGGTCGAGATCTGACGTTGGGTATATGCGGCAAACAGCGCCTCTTCAATCTGCTGGGCGGTCAACCCGAGCGCAGCAGCCTTATCACGATCAATGTTGATGTTCACCTGGGGATTCTTCATCAACATGTCGTTGTTCACGTCCACCAAACCTGGAATCTTACGAATCTTGTCGGTCAGTTTCGGAGCATAGTCGTAGAGAACGTTTTGATCCGGGCTTTGTAGCGTGAACTGATACTGGGCTCTGGATCTCTGACCGCCCACATTGATGCTAGGCGGATTCTGCATGTATACGGTCAAACCAGGAATCGAGTTCGCGATGGGCCTGAGATCCTCGATGATTTTGTCGACCGGCGGACGCTGGTCTCGCGGCTTCATGCGCATGAACATTTGCCCCTGGTTGCTGGTGCCGCCCGGAACAGAGCTCATGAAATTCCCGAGATACTTGCCGCTAGGTGACTTCAGCACGGCGTCCAGCATCGCCATCTGATGCTGTTTCAGGCTCTCGAACGAGATTCCCTGTTGCGCCTCAGTGCTGGTCATGACCTGCCCCTGATCTTCGTTCGGCAGGAAGCCAGTAGGCATGATCGAAAACAGGTAGACGGTCCCCACGAGCACTAGGCCTGAGACGACCATCGTTGTCACTCGATGCGCAATGACCTTTTTCAGACTCCAGTCATACCCGTGAAGAATGGCGTCAAAGAAGCGCTCAGTAACATCGAACAATTTGCTGTGCTTCTCTTCATTGGGTGGCTTAAGGAATCTGCTGCACAACATCGGAGTAAGACTGAGCGAGACGAATCCTGAGACGAGAATCGCAACGCCAATGGTTACCGCGAACTCGTGCAACAAGCGCCCCAGAATTCCACCCATGAATAGAACGGGGATGAAAACGGCAGCCAGCGAGAGCGTCATTGAAACGATGGTGAAGCCGATTTCGCGCGAGCCCTTCAGCGCAGCTTCCATTGGCGCTTCGCCCATCTCCATGTGGCGAACGATATTCTCCAACATGACGATCGCGTCATCGACGACGAACCCGACCGATAGCGTCATGGCCATCAACGACAAGTTGTCGAGCGAGTAGCCAAGGAGGTACATCACCGCAAAAGTCGCAACGAGCGAGAATGGCAGAGCGAGGCTTGGAATGACTGTGGCCGAGAGGTTTCGCAGGAACAGAAAGATAACGAGAATAACCAGAACAAGCGAAAGCAGCAGAGTGAACTTCACATCATTGACCGACTCGCGGATGGATTGCGAGCGGTCGTACATGATGGTCAAATTCAAGCCGGCAGGCATCTGCTCACGGAACTGGGGCAACAATTGCTTGATGTTGTCCACCACTTGCACAGTGTTGGTTCCAGGCTGACGCTGGATGGCCAAAACAATCGCGCGGTTTACCTCCTGCTTATCGTTGATAAACCAGCTTGCCGCTTTGTTGTTCTCTACGCTGTCGAAGACCTTTGCAACATCCTGCAAGCGCACCGGCGAGCCGTTTCGATAAGCGACAACGACCGGCTTATAAGACTCCGCGTCAAATAGCTGACCATTTGCCTGAACCGTGAAGGCCTGCTTCGGACCGTCGAAGGTACCGGTTGGTAAGTTGACGTTCGAGTTCTGAATGGCCTGCGTGACTTCGTCTATACCGATCTGACGCGTGGCCAGCGCTTTCGGGTCAAGTTGAACACGTACGGCATACTTCTGTGAACCGTACACACTGACCTGCGCAACGCCGTTCACCATGGAGATACGCTGCGCCATCATCGTCTGTGCATATTCGTCGACATCGGACAGACGCATGGTTGGCGAATCCAAGGCCAAGTACAGAATCGGCGAGTCAGCCGGATTGACTTTCTGGTACGACGGTGGCGCGGGCATGTTCTGAGGCAGGTCGCGCGCCGCCTTTGAGATCATTGAGTTCACGTCCTGCGCAGCCGCGTCGATCGTGCGATCGAGAGCAAACGTCAGGCTGATCCTGGTACTTCCCAGCGAACTCGTGGAGGTCATCTGCTCCAACCCAGCAATGGTGGAGAACTGCTTTTCGAGCGGCATTGCCACGGCCGCCGCCATCGTGTCTGGGTTGGCGCCAGGCAGACCCGCGCTGACCTGAATGGTCGGGTAATCGACGTTTGGAAGGTCGCTGACTGGCAGCAGTCGGTAGCCGGCGATGCCAAAGATCAGAATCGCAAGCATGACCAGAGTGGTCATGATCGGCCGTTTGATAAATAGTTCGGCTATGCTCATGGCCCCTGTCCTACTTTCGCGCTTCCGTGTTAGCCGGTTGTTGTGGTGCCTGGCTGTTGGGTGCGGAGGTGCCAGGCGCGTTCGGCTTTACGTCCACTTTGGTCTCGCCGGAGCGTATTCTGAGCTGACCGTCGGTAACAACTCTATCCCCAGGCTTTATTCCGGAGGCAATCACCGACGTGCCTTCTACGCTTCTCGCGACCGTGACGGGCCGAGCCTCGGCAATTCCGTCAGCGCGAACTACATAGACGAATTGTCCCTGCTGGCCCGTTTGCAGTGCTTCATTAGGGACTGTTATCGCGTTCGGCTGATTTGCGAGTATGACGGTGATGTTTACGAACTGCCCCGGCCACAAGCGGTGATCAGCATTGGCGAACGTGCCCTTGAGCTTGATCGTTCCCGTTTGCTTATCGACGGCGTTGTCGATAAAGCTGAGATCGCCCACCGCCGGAGTCGGATCGTTGGGAATCTGTGCTTCAACTTTGATCCGGCCTTTGCCCATGTAACGCTTGACGTCACTCAAGTATTGCTCGGGCACCGTGAACGTAACGTAGATCGGCGCGATCTGATTGATGGTCACAACAGGGCTGTCCGGATTGGCCTTTACAATGTTTCCAAGCTGAACCATCAGGTTGCCGGTGCGACCGCTGATCGGAGCGAATACCTTCGTGTATTGCAAGCTAACTTTTGCGTTCTCGACCGCCGCTTCATCAGCCTTGACCAACGCTTCCGCGGCATCCGCAGAGGCTGTCTCCTGTTCGGCCTGCTCTCTGGAGACGACTCCTGCCTTGAACAGCGCAGCATGACGGGCTGCTTGTGCACGCTCGTTCGCGGCTGTGGCTCTATCTCGCGCCAAGGTGGCTTCGGCGCGTCTCAGTTCCGCTTCCATTGGCCGGCGATCGACGGTAAACAGCAGTTGACCTTTGCTGACGTCCTGTCCCTCTTTGAAATTGACGGTCTTGATTTCGCCGGCAACCATCGTCTTGACGCCGACGGTATTGAAAGATTCGACAGAACCGATCGCCTCGAGCTGAATGGGGACATCCCGTGCTTCTGCAACCGCAACAATTACCGGAACGGGAGCAGCGCCTCCCTTTTTTTCCTGCTTCTTCTCACAACCAGCAAGAAACACCAGTGCGAGCACTGAAATAAGCGCACCAATCGCATGTAATTTATGAGTACCCGACATTAGTTCTCCAATTTTTACCGAACGTCCGAATTCGTTTCCGTCAGGGGCTTTCCATCGGCACTGCACTTCTGCGGTGACATCATTCCATTAAGGAAAAGGTCAACAATGCTCTCTACAGCCGTCTTGAGTTCAATCTTCTGAAAACGCTTCCCGCCAAAAAGATCCTGCACCATGTAGTGATAGATCAACATCCCAAAGAAACAACGCGCCGTCATCACCGGGTCGACTTCACGAAATACTCCCTTACTGATCTGCTCCCGAATGTATGAGGCTAGAGTCTCGTAAAAAACCACAATATGATTCTGAAAGAAACGGCTGGAAAGCCGATGATTCTCGAGCGCAGTAAAAAAGAGCAATCTGGGAAGGGTATCGTCCTGTTCGCGTCGGCGCAGAAAATCCAGAGCAAGGTTCGTGAATACCTCACGCACGTCACCACCACTCGTTAATTGCGCTTCTACCTGGTCCTTGCCCTTGCTTAAGGCGCCCTGATGCTCAATGACGGCCCAATAGAGGTCTTCTTTGCTCGGGAAGTGACGGAAGATAATGGCTTCGTTGACGCGGGCCGCTTCCGCAATCTGCCGTGTCGTCGTCCCCTCGAAGCCCTGACCAGCAAAAAGCTCGGTCGCGGTCTCAATAATCTGGGCCCGTCGGTCCTCCGCACTGAATCTGAGGTGAGTACTTCCCATAGCAGTAAGTATTTACTTACTTTAAGACCCTTCTGCGGCAGAGTCAAACAAATCGCCTTAGCAAACTATCGAAAGTAATAGGAGCTGCCTACCCGCATAGAGTGCGTTAGGACTGGAGAAGCGGTAATGGAGAGCGTTAGCCCGAGAATGGCGTGACAGACCGCGAGTGTGTAGATGTTTCGATAGCGACTAAAGAGCCAACAGAAGGCAACAGACATGGGGACCGTTGCTGCAATGAGCAGAATGTTCGGTATGTGCGCAAGCGAAAACAGGGCCGCCGTGGCGACGATGCCTGCAATCGTTCCAAACGTGTCTTCCAGACGGACAAAGATGAACGAAAGGCTGAGGAACTCCTGAACGAGCGCCCAGATCGAATACAAGAGTGCATGCCAGAGCGGTTGCCTTGCACCGAGGAGACCATGGAGCGACCCAGCAGCCCAGGCCAAAGCGACGGCTATTCCGGAGATTGCGAGGACAAACGGTATGGTCCAGAGCGACTCTAGAATTCCTTGCATCGATACACCGACTTCTCTCGGGCTCCGCCCAGATCGCCATGTACAGAGTCCTATCCAAGCAAGAGTAATTAGGATCCACACCAGTTGATCCCGTTTTGTACTCCACAGAGCGCATTCGAGGATAGCGTACGCGATGGCCACTTCCACCAAAGGCATGGCCCCGCGCTGCACGGTTTCAAGGGTTGCCTTCGTTGTGGTCGCTGCCAACGTCGCCTCCGATTTCTTCGAACAAATTAGATTCACCCCGGACTGCATTGGTGAATCACATAAAGTGAAGAAAAGATATGAGAGAAAGACGTAAAGTCGTTATCGTTGGGGCGGGGTTCGCCGGATTGA
>JAEYQK010000122.1 GCA_023410055.1 Acidobacteriota bacterium | reverse complement strand
TCCCCGAACTCTTCTTCAGAATGAAGCCGATCGCCAGAACGAGCGCAAAGTAAAATACGATGATCACCAGGTCCACAAACGACAAGTGAACCAGTTGTTGCGATGTCTCAAAAAGGATAGCCGCAGGAGTCATGTTTTAACGTATCCGTGGCCGCAAATCGCGGAAGTTTCCGTAAACGTTTACGGAGCACTGGCAACTGTTTACGGAGCACTTGAAAGTTACTGGACTGTGTACATGATGTCAATGATGTTTTTGCCGTATCTGCGCGCGTGAAATGGGGGCAGGAGCGCTCGCCGGGAGATCAAACGTCTCTGCTGCGGATCGATAATTGCGCTGATCCTCCATTTTGGACGAAAAGAGTCTGTAATCGCTTACAATCGTAAACCGTCGACTTAGCAGCGTGCGGACCACATTCGATTTCAGGGATACCAATGAAACGACTTCTCGCAGCGTTATTCGCCGCAGTTCTACTATTGAGTGCGTTTGCCTTCTGCCAACCCTCTGCTTCCAGCCTCATCGCCAACATCCCTGATCGCCGCACGGTTAGTCTGAACGGCGCATGGCACTTCCTCGCCGATCCTTACAATACCGGCGGTGTTTACCGAATGTGGGAAAATGAAAACCCCGCCACTGCCGATGGCCGGGTGATCGAATACGATTTCGACGCCGCTCCCGTCCTGAACGTCCCGGGAGATTGGAATTCGCAGCGCGAGAAGCTCTACTTCTACGAAGGCGCGCTCTGGTACAAGACCTCCTTCAGCTACACAAAGCGCCCGAACACCCGGACATTTCTCCACTTCGGCGCTGCGAACTACAAGACGGTCGTTTATCTGAACGGCGCGAAGCTCGGCGACCACGAGGGCGGATTTACCGGCTTCAATTTTGAAATCACCGACAATATTAAGGATGGGCAGAATATCCTCGTCGTCGAGGTCAATAACGCCCGTCGTGCCGAATACGTTCCGGCACTGGCGACTGACTGGTGGAATTATGGCGGCATCACGCGCGACGTGAAGGTAGTCGAGGTGCCCGAGAGCTTCGTTGAGAACTACTTCATTCAACTAGCAAAGGGCTCCGGCAATGAGATCGCCGGATGGGTCAAACTCAACGGCGCCAAGCAGAGTGAGCAGGTGACGATTGAAATCCCCGAAGCGGGAATAAAGAAGACGATCACCACCGACGCCAACGGCCGCGCCGAATTCCGCGTCCCTGCAAAGCTGACGCTTTGGTCCCCCGAGAACCCCAAGCTCTACGACGTGAGAATCGCGTCGTCGTCCGACACGGTTCGCGACCAGATTGGTTTCCGCACAATCGAGACGCAGGGGACGAAGATCTTGCTGAATGGAAAGCCGGTGTTCCTGCGCGGCATCAGCATCCACGAAGAGGCACCTTTTCGCGGAGGCCGTGCTTTCAGTGAAGACGACGACCGCACCCTACTCACCTGGGCCAAGGAACTCGGCTGCAACTACGTTCGCCTCGCGCACTATCCGCACAACGAGAACATGACTCGTCTGGCCGACCGCATGGGTTTGATGGTCTGGTCCGAAATTCCCGTTTATTGGGACACAGCCTGGACCAACTCCGCGACGCTGAAGGTCGCCCAGGAAATGCTGCGCGACAACATTGCTCGCGACCAGAACCGGGCGTCGATTGTTCTCTGGTCCATTGCCAACGAAACGCCCATCACGCCGGAGCGCACTGAATTCCTGAAAAACATCGCCACCTACGCGCGTCAGCTTGATTCCACGCGCCTGCTGACCGCGGCCATGAATCGCACCGACTCGGCGGCGAACATGACTCGCACGCTGTCCGATCCGTTGGGCCAGTATCTCGACGTGCTTGGACTGAACGAATACGTCGGCTGGTACGAAAGCAAGATTGAAGACATGGACAAGATCAACTGGGTCAACCCGTACGACAAGCCGCTGCTCATCAGCGAGTTCGGCGCCGAGACACCCTACAACGTGCACGGCCCGGCCGATCAGAAGTGGAACGAGGAATATCAGGTCAGGGTTTACGAGAATCAACTGAAGATGCTGTCGAAGATCCCGTCCATGACCGGCATGAGTCCGTGGTTGCTGATGGACTTCCGGTCACCTCGGCGCATGATCACCAACGTGCAGGACTACTACAATCGCAAGGGTTTGGTTTCCGACCAGGGGCAGCGCAAGAAGGCGTTCTACGTGCTGCAGAAGTACTATCGGGAGAAGACGAGCCAGCAATAAGAAGCGGGACGGCCAAGACCGTCCCGCTCATCCTTACCTGCTAAGACTCATCTAACAGTAGTTGAAAGAGTGAGCGTATTGGAGATCGTTCCGCTCGTCGCCCTGATCACGGTGAATCCCGTAACCCCGGTTTGAATCGGCGTGATGGGCGTCGTTGTCTTGGTCCCGCCACCGCCGCATCCCGTCGAAAGCAATCCGATTGATGCCCTCGCTGAAGCCCAATTGTAAGTTGCTCGTCAAAGTAGAACACCTACTATTCTCGATCGTGGCAACTTATATGCAAGCTCTCTGTAAACCTACAGGCAGGTACTTTCGTACTAATCGGCTTGTTATGGTTTATCCAGCCAGATTCAGCACCGGCCTCCTAAAGAATTTCCGCACATCAACCGATGAACAAATTGTGAACATCCCTCGTCGCCGTAATCTCGGCGACCCGAGTCGTCCAGCGTGGCGGGAGAAGTGTCGGGAGATAAGCAGCAATGTTCGTAATAATCGGCATACTCATCGTTCTGGGCGCGGTCGCGGGCGGTTACCTGCTGGAGCACGGCCATATCGCCGTCCTGCTTCAGCCTGCGGAACTGGTCATCATTGGCGGTGCCGCGCTTGGAACGATACTTATCTCCAACCCGTTCCATATTCTGAAGAGAGTTGTCAGCGGGGTCCTTGGCGTTCTGAAGCCACCGGAAATTAATGAGGCCAGGTATCTCAACACGTTGAAGTTGTGCTACGAGGTGCTGAACAAGGCCCGCAGGGAAGGCTTACTCGCCCTGGAAAGCGATATCGAAGAGCCCGGCAAAAGCCAGCTCTTCGGCAAGTACCCCTGGTTCCTGAAGGATCACCACACACGCGATTTCTTCTGCGACACCATGCGAATGGCCATCACGGGCGGCGTCGATCCTTTCGACCTCGACCAGATGATGGAACTCGATATGGAAGTCTCGCACCAGGAAGAGAACCAGCCCATCAACGCCCTGAGCACCGTCGCCGATGCGCTGCCCGGCCTCGGCATTGTCGCCGCGGTCTTGGGTGTCGTCATTACTATGGGCGCGCTCGGCGGCCCACCCGAAGAGATCGGCAAAAAAGTCGCAGCCGCCCTCGTCGGCACATTCCTCGGAATTCTGATGTGTTATGGCTTCGTTGGCCCGCTTGCTTCGAACATGTCGAAGACGGTCGAAGACCGACATGCTTATCACCAGGTGCTTCGTGTCCTGCTGATCGCCTTCATAAAAGGTAATTCGCCGATTCAGGCGCTTGAGTTCGCGCGGCGTTCGATTCCCGCGCGCTGCCGTCCCAGCTTCAACGAGATGGAGAAGGCTTGCAAGGGTGCCTCAATCGCGGCCGTTCCATCCGAAACCGCAGCCGCAACGGGAACCGAGTAAATATGGCCTCAGATAGCAACATAAGGATCATCAGGAAGAAGAATCGTGGCCACGGCGGTCACCACGGCGGCGCATGGAAAGTCGCCTATGCCGATTTTGTCACAGCGATGATGGCGCTGTTCATAGTGCTCTGGCTTTTGAACAGTAGTAAGCAGGTGCAAGAGGCGGTAGGTGGGTACTTCAAAGATCCTAGCGGTACGTCGAAACTCGCGGGGACCAACCTCAAGGGTTCCGGCGAAAGCGTTGCGATAACAAAAGAGAACATGGCCCAACTCAAGGAAGAACTGCAGCGTGCAATGCAGAAAATCAGCAACTTCGATAAGCTCAGCAAGCAGATCGAGATGACCGTCACCGCCGAAGGTCTCCGTATTGAGTTGCTGGAAACGGAGTCCGGAACATTCTTCGATCTGGGTGTGCCAAATCCCAACCAAAGCGGCAAGGAACTGCTCGCCGCTCTCGCCGGAGAAATCGGCAAAGTGGCGAACGAAGTATCCATCGAGGGGCACACTGACTCTCGACCCTACGACGGAACTGGCTATTCCAACTGGGAACTTTCGGTCGATCGCGCCAACGCCGCCCGAAAAATCATGAGCGAACACGGACTCCGCCCTGACCAGGTTTCCCAGGTGCGCGGCTACGCCGATCGCCGCCTTCGCTATAAAGAAGATCCGCAGAATCCCGGCAATCGCCGCATCTCCGTCATCGTTCAGTATCTCGAAAAGGAAACGCCTGTAAGCGAGACCCAAGTTCCGCAACAGTCCTCCAGTACCCCGCCCGCCAGCGAAGCGCATTAGCGCAAGGTTTGTCTCGCATACGTATCACTACTCCAAAACGAGGGAAGAAGATCATCGCGGGCCACATCGGGGAACCGCGGGCGACACACACAGAGGTATATACGACGGGAACATAGGTCAATAGCGTGGTGTCCAACTGAGTTGATGCGGCTCAGACTCAAGTACGTGTTGCCGTTGGCACAAATGGCGCTGGTAACTTGGCTGCTCTGGTACGCTGCAGTGTGGACAAGGGAAGCCGAAGAACGAATCCATGGAATGGTCGGGATGGCGCCAACGTGGTACTTGGCCTTCTACATCAATGAACCCGCCTTCGTTCCGCGGATTGCATGGTTTCGCTTTCTCGATTACGCCTATTGGGAGTTGATCCCACTCGTTCTAACGACTGGTCTGTTATGGCACTGGGTAGCTCTGAACGTAGCGTCCTTGCGAAATTACCGCGAGCTTTTCCTGTTCAAATCGCTCCCACTTCGAGTTTCCGCAAACTCGCTGCTGTTCGCGCTCGGCGTTCTACTGGGATTCGTTAATGCGGAAAGCATGCGTGGTGACTATCTTCTTTCACTCACGACTGGGCCTTGGTGGATCTATGTAATAGTGCTCTTTCAGGTCTTCTGGCCTGCTGCGCTTATTCTATTCCCAGGCTACGATCTGGGGCGCTTGATCCGACATGGTGGCGTCCAAAGGCCGTGAACCCTCTCGTGCAACTTGCCTCTCTTTCGCATTGTGCGCATTGTGCGACCGCGAACGGTTCCCTTGCTTCTGCTAATATCGTTACATCTTTGTAAGGAGCGACATCCGCGATATGGCGCACATGGTGAAATGCGTAAAGCTCGGCCGCGAAGCCGAAGGCCTGGACGAAGCACCGTTCGATACTCCGCTGGGCCAGCGCATCTACGAAAACGTATCGAAAGAAGCTTGGCAGCAATGGGGCGAACGCATGAAGATGCTGCTCAACGAGTACCGTCTGCAACCCTGGCGCAAAGAACACCAGGAGTTCATCGCTCAGCAGATGGAAGAGTACTTCTTCGGCCAGGGCCTCGACATGCCCAAGCAGTTCACACCGGAGTAGTTAATCCCATTCAGCCGTAGTAGAATGGATTCACCCCATCATGCGCGGAGAACGAAAAGCGCATGAAGCGCCGCCACCTCGGCGGGCGCTGATCGACAAGTCGGGACGTGGCTCAGCCTGGTAGAGCACTCGCTTGGGGTGCGAGGGGTCGGCAGTTCAAATCTGCCCGTCCCGACCATCTTCTTGTCTGAAGTTGTTGATCTTGCGGTTTTTTCCCCGCTTTTTATTATCTTCCCTGGTAGCGCACAATAAGGCCACGTTAAGCCCTTTTTTTGTCGTTGACCACGCATACGTAAGTACCTGAGAATGGGTGCGCTTTTCATACTGCTTTCTCAGGATCGCGCTTATGAACTTTGTCGCGAAGCTGCGGAGTCGTGCGGTACTGGTTACGGCGGTTACAGGTCTCGTGCTCTCGAGCGGTTGCGGTGGCGGTGGAGCGAGCCGCACCCGCTCGGCAATGCCGCCGCAGGTTGAGCCTGACCCGGTGGCGTACACAGTGCTTGGTGCGAACGACGTGCCGAAGACAAACGCCGGCGACAATGACCCGGACTATCCAGCGAAGGACGGCGTTCTGTACACTCGGAAGGATACGAACGGCAACCAAATTCCGGTCACTATCGCACTTAGCTGCGGTGCGCCAGCATCGAGACAGCTTGATGTGATCATCGATGCAAAAGGCGTCGGTACGAAGGAATATTCTCTCCTGAACAAGGCAACTAGCGACACCATTGACCCGCAGACCGGAAGAATCACCATGGCACCCGGAGTGGCGACGGCACCCGGATTGGCGACGACTTGCCCGCTTGGAGAGTCGAATCCTTCAATCAGTGTGAAAACGTACTCGAACGGAAAAACGGCGACGTCTGTCCCGGTCATGTACAAGCGTCTGAACTTCTGACGCACGTTGCCCGCATAGAAGTAAAGAGGAATGACGAAATAGCGTTTTTGGTGATGTAAACGTGACGTGACCAGAACGAAGATGCCCAAAACGTCACGAACGGTTACTCGCAAATTCAACAAGACGCACGAGAGTCACTCTTGTGAGCCTTTTGGGGTGCGAGGGGTCGGCAGTTCAAATCTGCCCGTCCCGACCATTCTTCATTTTGGGCCCTTTGAAAGATAAGGTCGAAGGGCTTTCTGTATGTGGGCGTGAGACTTACGCCATCCGTCGCACAGTTCAAAAGTACTAATTTCAGCAGTTGGCCTCTTTCCGCATGATTCCGCGCAACGTAGCCGTGGCGGGCATAAAGATCGACGCATGTCCGAGCTGATTCAAGTACAACGCCAACCGGTACGCCATCTGGTCGAGCAAAGAATTGGTAACGTCGTACATCACCGTGTAATTGATAGAGAGCGTGCTTTCCAGAATGGGCAGCAGCATCGGCACTCCGAGAACAATGACCGTCTGCGTCTTGTTCCAAATGCGGGCGGTATTCCGGCTGCACCTCGTCAAACTCAGCCCAACGGGAAACGGGCGCGAATCCGATCAGCTCCGCTCCCAACTTCCGAGCTTCGCGAACAATCCTGCTTTTTAGACTGCGACTCCTGGCACCTGCTCTCGTATTGCTCACTGCGATGAACCTTCCTGCTATTCGAATGCGTAGATGTCTGCCCCAACCGGAGGCACAAAAATGCAACAACCCGTCACTGACAACACTGCCGGCGTTCCTGCTGGGCTCCTGGGGCGAAGGCCTCATCCATCCAATAGCAGGGCGAGTATTCGCTGACACTGCCAAAGCGCAGTCCTTGGATTTCGAACTCATGATCGATGAGCAAATTGAGATCGACGCCGCGTGTAATGACGTTGCGGCGGAAAGCTCCGGGCGTCTTGTTATGCGCGCCCAGCGTACGGATCAGTTCGGCGTAGATCTCCCACGAGAAAAAGGTAATCTGGCCCTGGTCGCTCTCCTTGTAATCGAAGAAGCGATGACGCCTGGTTCGGCATCATGAGTGGCGAATTGCCTCGCGACACATTGACACAGCTCAGCACGATTTCCGGTTTGGCCCGTACGCCGCGAAGAATACCCTGATAGCTTCCCGCACGTGTTTCCGAATCTCCGCAGCGTCGCGGTGGAGAGCGATCCCCATTGGAGACATCATGGGGGTCACGCCCAGACAAAGGCTCTCAAAGACATCAGCGGCGACTGCCGGATCGCTCATCCTAAGCAGATGCTTATGCGCCTGTTCTTCAAGATATTTGCTAAGTTCGGCTTGAGCCTGCTGCCTCCCATGCTCCCAAAAGAACTGGGCGATCTCCGGAAAGTCCACGGAAGCCGCAATGATAGTGCGGACAAACTGCTGTGATTCGGGCTGAAGCATACCGATGACCAGATGTTCTCCGTAACGCTGCAGAACCGCCTTGATCGGTTTGTCCGAAACCAGGAGTCCACGAAAAATCTCAAGAAAAGCATCCGTACCCCTGCTGATGACCGCCTTGAACAAGTCTGCCTTGGTGGGGAAACGAGTATAGATGGTCTGTTTCGACGACCCTGCGCGGCGGGCGATCTCGGCGACACTGGCGCCTTCATAGCCGAGTTCAATAAACGTTTTGAATGCCACATCCAGCACGTGTTCCGTCCGTAACGGCACTTGGTCGGCGGGGGGGCGGCCTACAGAAAACCGGCGGTATCCTCGACTGGGGCGGGTTCGCGATGCCATATTGGAGCAGATTACTACAATAAGACTAATCGGTACTATTTTTTCTTGCGGCCAGAGCGGCAGATTGCAATAATAGAACCATCCGGTCTCATTATGCCCGGGAATTGCTTTCCGGTTGTACCGGAAAGAACGGAGTTCTGATGGCCCTGCAATCGCATGCATTAAGGTCGCGAAAAATCGAGTTTGCTGCTTTTGTGCTACTCTCCGCGGCCCTGGTTGTTTTCTCGGTCGGCTGCTCCAAGCGAGCACCCGCTGGACCTGCTTCGGACGCCATGTCCGTGACCGTTGCATCCGTACAGGTTAAGTCCGTCCCTGTATTTCAGGATTTTGTCGGACAACTCAGCGCGAAAGAAACCGTCGACCTGCGTGCCCGCGTCGGTGGATTTCTCGAGAAAGTGGATTTCCAGGAAGGCTCCCGAGTTCGGTCCGGGCAGGTGTTGTTTGAGATCGAGCAGGCGAGCTACCAGTCCGCGCTCGCATCAGCCGAGGCCCAATTGGCTCGCGATCAGGCGAGCCTCGCGAAGGTAGAAAAGGACATTGCCAGACTTAAGCCGCTGGTGGCGGGGCAAGCCGCCCCCGAGCAGGATCTTGATGCCGCACTTTCGCAGCAGGCCTCGTTTCAGGCGGCCATTAAGGCCGATCAAGCCAACATTGCCGAGGCGAAACTGAACTTAAGCTACACCGTAATTCGCTCCCCCATCGATGGGATCGTGGGCAAGCTGGCTGTAACACGTGGCAATCTGGTGGGCAAGGGCGAGAACACTCTGCTGGCCACTATCTCCTCGGAAAACCCTATTTACGTATACTTCAGCGTGCCTGAGAGCCAGACCACGGACTTTCTCCGCAAGCACGTTCAAGGCAAGAGCAAGGTGACCCAGCTTGAGTTGCAACTGTCGGACGGCACTCGTTATGAGCATGGCGGCACCATCAACTTCGCCGATCGTGCCGTCGATACATCAACCGGCACGCTCACCCTCCGCGGCGTCTTTCCCAACAAGGGCGGATTACTAAGGCCCGGTCAGTTCGCCAGAGTCCGCGTAGGCGGAGAGCAGGTTGCCAACGCTGTTCTGGTCCCGCAAAAGGCCGTCTCCGACATGCTTAACAAGAAGGTTGTGATGACGGTCGATGCACGCAATGTGGTCGCGATGCAGCCCATCACAATCAGCGGCGAGTATCAAGATCAGTTCATCGTCTCCAGCGGGCTGAAGGGCGGCGAAACCATCATTGTGGACGGATTGCAGCGAGTCAAGCCGGGAGTTGCGGTCGTTCCCATGCGTGCCGATGCAGGCCAAGGACGGTAACCAATGGCTCGTTTCTTTATTCATCGTCCCGTACTTGCCGTCGTTCTCTCGCTGATCATCACGATCGCGGGCGCGCTGTGCATCATGATCCTGCCGGTGGCGCAATATCCGCAGATCGCTCCGCCAACGGTCCAAGTCTCCGCGTTCTATACGGGCGCCGATGCCGATACGGTTCAGCAGACCGTGGCCACCCCGATCGAACAGGCTGTGAACGGCGTTGAAGGTCTGCTTTACATGTCTTCCAAGAGCAACAGCGATGGTAGCTACTCGCTGACGCTCACCTTCAAGGTCGGCACCGACGGCGATATCGCCGCCGTTAACGTTCAGAACCGCATCAACCAGGCGCAGCCGTTTCTTCCCTCGGAAGTAATCCAAGCCGGCGTGAGCGTGAAGAAGCAATCGACCAGCATAGTGCAGGTGGTCAGCCTGACCTCGCCGAACGGCACATACGATGCCAAGTTCCTGAGCAACTACGCTACGGTTCATGTCCTGGATGAACTGGCGCGCGTGCCGGGGGTCGGCGCTGTCTCTCAGTTCGGCAGCCATGACTTTGCCATTCGCTTCTGGCTGCTGCCCGACAAACTGGCGCAACTGGGTGTGACCGCCAACGACGTTCTCACGGCCATTCGTGATCAGAATATCCAGGCGGCAGCGGGTGGCTTCGGCAATCCACCCGCAGCCACGGGGCAGTCCTTTCAGTACTCCGCAAGAGTAAAGGGCCGTCTCACCTCGGTTCAGGAGTTCGAGAACATCGTCCTGCGCAATGGCCCGAACGGCGCTGCCATCCGCTTAAAGGATGTCGCTCGTACCGAACTGGGCACACAGGACTATGGAACTTCCATGTACTCCGGAGGACAGCCGGGCGCTGCCTTCGGGATCAACCAGTTGCCTGAAGCCAACGCTCTCGACGTCGCCCGCGGTGTTCAGAACAAAATGGAGGAGCTCTCCAAGACCTTCCCTGCGGACTTGAAGTATGACGTCATCGTCGATACAACTCGCTTCGTGGTCGAGTCGGTGAAGGAAGTGTTCGCTACGCTGGGGCTGGCCATGGTACTCGTGGTCGCTGTCGTATTCCTTTTCCTTGGAAACGTGCGCGCGACTCTTGTTCCAATGCTCGCCGTACCGGTCTCGCTGGTCGGCACATTTGCATCGTTTGTGGTTTTGGGTTTTTCCATCAACCTGCTCACGCTTTTCGCCATGATTCTTGCGGTGGGGTTGGTGGTAGACGACGCAATCGTCGTAGTGGAAGCGGTCGAGCACCACATCGAAGAGGGACTGCGTCCCAAAGAAGCCACAGAGATTGCCATGAGCGAGGTATCCGGCCCGGTAGTCGGCATCATGCTGGTACTGGTCAGCGTGTTCATCCCGGTCGCGTTCATGGGTGGGATCACCGGGCAGCTCTACAAGCAGTTTGCTCTCACGCTGGCTGTCTCGGTTGCTCTGTCGGCCATCGTCGCGCTGACGTTGACGCCGGCACTGTGCGCGATGATCTTGAAGCCGCGCGAGCAGGAGAATCGTTTCCAGATCTGGTTCAATGCGCATTTCGAGCGGGTAACCGACAAGTACATCGGCCTTGCGCGCACGCTGATCAAGCGGGCGCCGCTAGCCATCTGCTCGCTGTTGGCGATTTATGTCCTTACTCTCGGCCTGGTAAAGACTCAACCAGCGGCGTTCCTGCCTTCGGAAGATATGGGATTCATATTGATCAACGTGCAACTTCCGGACGCGGCCTCCGTCGAACGGACCGAGGATGTCTTGCGACAGGTCCAGGCGATCGTGAATGGACACCCGGCCGTCAAGGGATCCGTCGGAATCGTTGGGTACGGTATCGTCACTTCTTCGTCGTCCTCGAACTCGGCATCAATGTTTGTCAATCTGAAACCATGGGACGATCGCAAAAATCCGGAGATGCAGATCGACGCCGTCATCGCGGATATTCAGCGGAAGACGGCGGCCATACAGGGTGCCGTAATCCTCTGCATGAATCCTCCGCCAATCATGGGATTGGGCGGTGCCGGAGGATTCCAGTTGGAACTGCAGGATCGCGGCAGCCGCGGCCCTGCCTATCTGCAGCAGGCCCTCGATCAGTTGCAGTCTGCGGCGCGGCAGCGTAAGGAACTGATTCCGCAAACCGTGTTCAGCGCCTACAGCGTAAATGTGCCGCAAGTCGAAATGGACGTTGATCGTGAAAAAGCGAAGCAGTTGGGTGTACCGCTCAATGATGTCTTCACTACGATGCAGACCTACCTAGGTTCAAATTTCGTAAACCAATTCAACCTTTTCGGTCGCACTTGGCGTGTCTATGTGCAGGCCGATCCGCAATACCGCATGCGCACGGATGCGCTAGACAACCTCTATGTGCGCGGCAGCAGTACCAACCAGAATCGTGGAGCCGATTCCGCGCTGCGGGGTATGGTTCCACTCAGCACGATTGTGCGTGTGCGTAACACGGCAGGTCCTTCCAACTACTCGCGATACAACCTGTACGGTACTGCGGAGTTAATGGGTTCCGCAGCACCCGGCTATAGCTCAGGCGACGTGATTAGGGTCATGGAAGACCTGCTCAAACAGATGCCTGAGGGCATTGGCTATGAGTGGACTGGCACGGCCTACCAGGAGAAAGAATCCGGAGGCAAGCAACTCCAGATCTTTGCTCTTGCCCTGCTCTTCGTTTTCCTGGTGCTCGCTGCTTTGTATGAAAGCTGGGCCATTCCTTTCTCCGTGCTGCTCGGTGTCCCGCTGGGTGTCTTCGGAGCGTTCGCGGGAATTCGCCTGCTGCACCTGAACAACGATGTTTATGTGCAGATCGGGCTCGTAACCTTGATCGGGTTGGCTGCGAAGAACGCCATTCTCATTGTTGAGTTCGCGAAGTTACAGCACGAGCGACACGGACTCTCACTGGTGGAAGCGGCGCTAGAAGGTGCGCGGTTGCGCTTCCGCCCAATTCTGATGACCTCGTTCGCGTTCATCCTCGGCGTCGCCCCTATGATCATCGCCACGGGCGCGGGCGCGGCTAGCCGCCACTCCCTTGGAACTGCGGTCTGCTTCGGTATGTTGTTCGCTACCGTCCTCGGAATCTTCTTCATCCCGTTCCTGTACGTGCTGGTGGAAGCGATGAAAGAGAAGGTATTCGGTAAACAACATAAGGAAGCGGAACCGGCGATGGCCGAAGCAACCCAAGGAGACACAGCATTATGAAGAGAATCCTCGCGTGTTGTTGTGTGCTGGGCACGTTAGCACTGGCATCCTGCACCGTCGGCCCCAAGTATCGCCGACCGCCAACCCCGGTGCCGCCCGAGTTCCGTGGCGCATCTGCACCGGCGGAGCAGCGGGCAGCCAGCATTGCCGACCTGCCCTGGTGGGAGGTCTTTAGAGATACGGCTCTGCAGGAACTGATCCGTACCAGTCTGCAAAACAATTACGACCTGCGGCTGGCGGTCGAACGTGTTACCGCCGCCCGTGCACAGCTCGGAATTACCCGTTCGGCGCAGTATCCGGACGTCATTGGCAACGCGACGGCAAGCAGCGCCAAGAACGATCCCACGGTCAAATCCAACTTTTTTACCGTGGCGCCAGATGCGGTTTTTCAGCTCGATCTTTTCGGCGGTCTTCGCAAAGCAAACGAGGCGAGCCGGGCACAACTGCTGGCAACCGAAGATGCCCGGCAGAACGTCATTCTGACACTGGTTGCCGATGTTGCCGCAGACTACTTTCAACTGCTGACCCTTGATGCTCAACTGGAAGTAGCAAGAAACACGGTCAAGGCACAAGAAGAATCGTTGCGCTTGACGCAATTGCGGCTGCAACATGGCACAGCAACTCGCGTGGAAGTTTTGCAGGCTCAACAGGTGTTGGATGCGGCCAATGCGCAGATTCCCGACCTGGAGCGCCAGATTGCCCAGACAGAGAACGCTCTGAACCTACTGGCGGGTAGGTTGCCCGACTCCATCCGCCGCGGGCAGTTGCTGGCAGAGCAGTATATGCCGCCGCAGGTACCCGCGGGATTGCCTTCGGCGCTGCTCGAGCGGCGTCCTGATATTCGCGCTGCCGAACAGAACTTGATTGCAGCCAACGCCGAAATCGGTGTTGCCCGGGCCGCTTTCTTTCCATCGATTACCCTGACTGGTTCGGCCGGAGGAGCGTTCGGGCGAGCCACGAGCACTGGATCCGGGACCCCGACTCAGTTCGGGGTGTGGTCGTACGCCGCGAACATTACCCAGCCAATCTTCAACGCCGGTCGGCTGCGTAATAACCTGCGCGTAACCGAATCTCAACAGCGACAAGCGGTGCTCGCCTATCAAAAGGCGATTCAGAGCGCGGTTGGCGAAGTATCGGATGCACTAACCGGCTACGAGAAACTGCGCGAGGTCCGTGCTCGCCAGGAAAGTTCCGTGAGGGA
Organism: Acidobacteriota bacterium; assembly: GCA_023410055.1. GTDB lineage: Bacteria > Acidobacteriota > Terriglobia > Terriglobales > Acidobacteriaceae > JAEZPW01. Next base: position 57,629 of record JAEYQK010000122.1, on the reverse strand, counting down.
TCTGCGGGAAAGTGTGCAGTTGAGTACGGAGCGATACCAGGCGGGAATTACCGCATATTACGAAGTGCTTGATGCGCAGCGCTCACTGTTTAGCGCGGAACAAGGACTGGTGCAGGCGCGTGGGAATGAACTGCAGTCGTTGTTGACTCTTTACAAAGCCCTCGGTGGGGGATGGAAACAGTAATCCGATGATGCATGTTTCGCCGCGCAGAAAATAGAGAATCACATTTCGGTAATCTCGGTACAACTGAGCGAGAGAGACAACGGCTTTCAATACGGGGCCGGAAGCGCAAGCAATGATCTTGGGGGTGGGGTTGGGGCGCCCATTCCGGGGCACCCATAAGAAAATGAATGGGAGCGAAGAGCAAGAATGACGTGAGTTTGTACGGTTGAAGCACCACTCACATGGATTCAAAAATCAACACCTTGGCTGATTTCCTTTGTTTCGGGACCAGGGGGTCGGAGGTTCAAATCCTCTCTCCCCGACCATTGTTTTCATATCTCTCAATGCTTTTACGCCGACCCGAATGCGCCGGACTCGGTCAAGAGAAACACGTCTGATTGGCAACAGACACAACGCTAACTGGAACAACTCCGCGCGGCAACTCCGAATGCAACTTCAGTCTCAGGACATTGACTTGTTACTTGAGACTTCTGCCGCTATTCCCAAATGACTCTTCGATCGCTGTCCCGTTTTGCGCACATGAATTTTGCTCCGCAGCGGTGGCAAACAGCGAGAGGTTTCTTGCGACGGGCTTCGCGGAACCTGGCTGCGCGTTCGCCGTTCCATAGTTCGGCGATAGTTGACTCCTTGACGTTGCCAATCGAGTAGTCAGGAAAGTCGACGCAGAAGTTCGCGTCGCCGTTTGGCTGTATGTCGACGAGCCCGTCGATGCTCCAGCATTCGGTCGAGCCAACGGGAGTGCTGGGATCCGTAAACCATGTGCGGTATTGGTCCTCGTTGAAATCCATGAACGGATAGAGACTCACGGAACCGAGGCTCTGACGGAAGCGACGAAGCTGGCGCAGGAATTCGTCGATGTCGACACCGGAATCTTCGTGCTGGAATCCGCGCCACGTGTAGCCGTCGCAACCGAGTTCGCGAAGTTCCGCTTCGTATTGTTTCCCCACGGCTTCGGAGAAGTAATAGTAAGGCGCAATCAGAATCGTGGGAACGCCGAGCCGGCGCGCGACATCGGGCATATCGCCGAGTCCGGCGAGCGAATATCGGCTGATCGTGAAGCAGATGGAGCGGTCGACATACTTGCCGCTGCTCCGCTCAAACTCACGCAGAGCCGCGAGACCGTCCGCGATGCGACGGAAAGAGCCTTTCACGCCGCGCACAGCGTCGTGGATCGGCTCAGGGCCGTCGACCGAGATGGTGATGTGGACGTCGCCGAGGCGCACGAGATCGGCAGCGTATTGCTTGAGCATCGATGCGTTGGTATCGACGGAGGTGCGAAGTCCCTTGCTTTGCAGGTACTCGAGCAGTTCGATGATTCCCGGATAGAGAAACGGTTCGCCGCCACGGATGAGTACCCATGTGACTCCGTTACCAGCCATCTCGTCGACCAGACGCTTCCATTCGGAGAGCGGCATGGGCGCGACTTCAGCGCCGGAGCGGCGGATATAGCCGTTCTCGCTCCACTGTCCGCACATGCGGCAACGCAGGTTGCAGAAGTTGGTGAGGGTCAGCGATACGCGTCTGGGAAAGCTCATGCTGGACACAGTAACGGCTTATTGGGGACGAGAGCAAGAATTGAATCGACGAGCTTTCACTGCCTCTACCGATCCCACACCGTGAGTGTATGGGGAGATTCCGTCAGCTATGCAGCTTCGTACGAATACAACACTTTGTTCTCAACGAGCGATTCAAGCAAAGCGACTGGCACTGCTGGGTACGCGATAACACAGTCTTCGTGAAAGTGGTCGTATGCAGCGAATGCAAGAGCACCCTGCTTCTCAATTTGGACGTGAACGATCCCCCTATAACCGTGAAACGCAATCTTGGAAACGATGGCTTTCTCTATGGCCGATACAGTCGCGAGTGTTAACGGCAACACCAGACAATCCATTCGTGGCGCAATCGTTCCCCTGCGCAAGAGCTCAGTTTCTTCAAAGGTCGCGCCCTCGAGCGTGAATAATTCGGTATGAGAAAGAGAACCCTCAAACGAGATGCTCGCGCCAATACCCGCGAGTGCGTGCATCATCGCCAGCAACAGTCGCGGTCTGTGTTTCGTCCTTAGTCGATACGTCCTTGGCTTGGGCCTCAGTAGCCACATGACCAGCAATTTACGCCGAATCACGGCTGAGTTCCACGACTTTGCCCACACAACGTCGTTTTCGTTGTGTGGGTTCAGGCATCAAGCCCTCGCTACTTCGCTCGTGGATACAACCACCCGCTCGAGGCCAGCCAGTCCAGAATAGGTGCCTGCCAACGGTCCCGCGGCATCAGAAAGAAGCCGTGCTGGCCCTTTTCGAACAACCGCGCTTCAACCGGTACTCCTGCGCGTCGCAGTGCTTCAAAAAAGACAACACTGTTGTCCACATCGACCAATCGATCATCGGCTGCGTGAAGTATCAGTGTCGGGGGCGTATCCTTTGTCACCTGCAATTCATTCGAGAACAGCCGCACCTGATCTTCAGACGGATTGGTGCCGAGAAGTGCCTTGCGCGAATCCATGTGCGTGATCTTCGCGTCCATACTGATGACCGGATAGACCGTGATGAGGAAGTCGGGGCGCAGACTGATCTGGCCGGGATTATCAATGTAGGCTTTGTTGAAGTGCGTCGCCAGAGTCGATGCCAAATGCCCGCCAGCCGAGAAACCGATTGCGCCGATACGTGCCGGATCCAGGTTCCACTCCGCGGCGTGCAGACGGACGAACCGCATCGCCTGCTGCGCGTCCTGCAGCGGTCCGATCGACTTGTCCTCCATGATCTGATCGCTGGGAATCCGATATTTCACAACGAAGGCCGCGATGCCGTGGTCTACGAAGAACTGCGCCTGCGCTGTTCCCTCGTTGTCGAACGTGAGCCCGGAGTAGCCGCCGCCAGGAAAGACCAGTACGCTGGCACCGGTGGCTCTGCTCTTTGCGGGCAGATAAACCTGGATCTGCGGACGAGACACCTTGCGAATGAATCCGCCAGCTGATTCCTCGTCTGGCCCCGGCTTGGAATTCGGAATCGCGCCGTCTCCGTAAAGCGGAAAGCTCTGCATCCTTGGCGGAAAGAAGTCACCCATTCCCGACGGCGCGCCGGCCCTCTGGGGTGGTAATGTCGCCGGTCCTGCGTTTTGACCTGAAGCCGCTGGCGCCAAACCCGCCAGGCCGAGAACTAGCACCGCGCTCATGAATTTCGTAAACACTCGTCCCTCCCATCGACACTGTCGTGCGTCTGGAGCCTGCATATAATTTGTGCACCAGATCACCTACACTACCACCGGGAACTCGGCGAAGGAAGTCATGTGTGAACTCATGTTCTTTCACTCTGCACTGGCCTGTCGTTTGATCCTGTACTTGCCGTCTCTGTATTCGATCGACCGCGCCACAATCGCGCCACCCAGAGTAGAATGGCAGACACTTACATTCTGATCCCAGCAGGCGATCGGCCGACTTTTCTCGGCAAAGGAGATGACAGGTTATGAGTACTTTTGCGCGCTTCGTTCTGACCGTGACGATCAGCATTCTCGTCCTTGTTCCGCGGGTTAACGCAGCTTCGTGTGAGAGTGTTGGATCTTTAGAGCTGAAGGGCGGAAAGATTACTTCAGCTGCCGTCGTGGCCGCAGGCGCGTTTACTTCTCCGATGCCAATGATGGGTGGACCCGGCGCTGGCGCGGTTTTCAAGAATGCACCGGCGTTTTGCCGGGTGACGGCTACGCTTACACCAACGCCAGATTCCGATATCAAGATTGAGGTCTGGATGCCTGCTCAGAACTGGAACGGCAAGCTGGTTGGCGTCGGCAACGGAATATGGGCCGGCAATATCAGTTACTCTGCCCTGGCGGAACCGTTGGCTAAGGGTTATGCAACCGTGGCGACGGACACCGGTCACGTGGGCAGCGGCATGGATGCAAAGTTCGCCGTCGGCCATAAAGAGAAGCTGATCGATTTTGGTTATCGCGCGATCCATGAAATGACCGTACAGGCGAAAGTCATTCTCACCGCGTATTACGGACGCAAAGAGCAACGGTCGTTGTGGGTCAGTTGCTCGACCGGCGGAAGGCAGGGCCTTATGGAAGGTTACCGTTACCCTGCTGACTATGACGGTATTTCGTCAATGGCTCCGGCGAATCCGATGGTCGGGCTGATGATCGACTCCTTGTGGACCGGCTATGTGGTGATGAAGGACGAAGCGCGCAGGCTCACCCCGCCTCAGATGACGATGGCGCACAAAGCTTTCATTGATCAATGTGACGACAAGGACGGCCTGAAGGATGGTATCGTCAGCGATCCGGAAGACTGCGCCTTCGACCCGGGAACCATTCAGTGCAAGGGTGAATCCCGCGACAATTGCCTCACGGCCGCACAAGTTGCGGCATTGCGCGAAATCTATGGCGGCGTGAAGAACCCGCGCACTGGCGAACAGATTTTCGCCGGATTCCAACCGGGCAGTGAGCAGCAACTGATGGCGTTGACGTCAGGCAAGGAGCCGTTCCCGGTGGCTACTTCCTACTTCCGCGATATCGTCTTCAATAATCCGCAGTGGGATTTCAAGTCCTATGACTACGATAAGGAACTCGCGCCCGCATTCAAGGCAGGCAGCGATATTCTCGATGTCCCGAGCGACGGGCTTGGCAAGTTCTTCGCCGGCGGCGGCAAGCTTTTGCTCTCGCACGGCTGGTCTGATGGGCTAATTCCAGCACCCAATACGGTTGCCTTCTATAAATCAATGATCGCCAAGATCGAGCCGAAGAAAGCGGATTCGGTTCGGCTCTTCATGATTCCCGGGATGGGACATTGCGGCGGCGGCGATGCGCCGACCGTGATGGATATGGTTTCCGTCATCGACCAATGGGTGGACACAGGGAAGGCGCCCGAAAGCATCATTGCCACGACTGCTCCGAACCAGAAGCCAGTCTCGCGCCCAATCTGTGCTTATCCGAAAGTTGCGAAGTACAAAGGGACGGGAAGCACTGATGACGCGGCTAATTTCATATGCACGAGTAAGTAGTCCACTTGGACAATGAGCGGACGCTACGGCGTCCGCTCCGTATTCGAGCGAGAGGTGTCAGATGAAGATGTCAAGGCGGACGGCGATAAAGCTGGGTGTTGCGGGTGCATTGGCGGCGTCGGTAGATGGTTTTGCTTCAGAAGGCGGTGCGCGTCGAGGGATTCGACTGGGCGGGCCAGTTTTCCTCGAGACTCAAGATCCTGCGCTCCTCGCTCGTGAACATCGCCGCCTGGGCTACGGTGCCGCTTACTGTCCGGAGTTCGCATCATTGTCGGACCTCAAGACCGTTCGAGAGATCGAGCAGGAGTTTGCCGCTGAAAACGTGATCATCGCCGAGGTGGGCGCGTGGCGCAATATGCTCGATCCCGACGCTGCGAAGAGGAAGGAGAATCTGGATTACGTCGTTCAGAGGTGCGCACTGGCAGATGAGATCGGAGCGAGATGCTGCGTGGACATAGCTGGCTCGTACAACAAAGGAAGCTGGTTCGGCCCGCACCCTGGGAATCTGACGCCGGAGTTTTTCGAGCAAACGGTAGCGAATTGCCGGCACATCTTGGATCAAGTTAAGCCGAAGCGCACCCGGTTCACGATCGAGATGATGGGCTGGAGCGTCCCCGATGGCCCCGATTCCTATCTGCAGTTAATCAAAGCCGTGGACCGAAAGCCATTCGCCGTCCATCTCGACGTGTGTAACGGCATCAATTCGCCGCGACGGTTCTACGACAACGCGGCATTCATTCGTGAATGCTTCCAGAAGCTTGGGCCTTGGATCGTCTCGTGTCATGCGAAAGATCTAAAGTGGGAAATCGAATACAACGTTCACTTCAAAGAAGTGGTTCCCGGCACAGGCCGGCTTGACTACGTCACGTACCTTGACGAGATAGCACGCTTGGATCGCGACGTTCCGCTGATGCTTGAGCATCTCAGCTCGGCGGCGGAGTACGACGAAGGCCGGAAGTACATTATGGGGCTGGTGGCCGGGACGTGGCGCTAGCTAGGAGGACGGGGCACAGCCCCGTCCCTACACGAGCGGAGTCAACGATCATAGTTACGAGCCGAGCTTTTCGGTTATCAGGCCGACGTTCGCGATTCCTGCGGCGTGGGCGCTGTCGATGACGCGAGCGACCTGATCGAAGCTTAGCGTCGTAGCGGCGCTAACGAAGACTACGCGTTCGGCGCGCGTCTTGAAGATATCGACGAGGCGTCCTTCGAGGTTTTCCCAGGCGACGTCTTCGTTGTTGATCTTCAGCGTGGCAGTCGCCCCGTTGTCGATCACTTGCACGACGACGGCGCGAGGTGGTTGAGTTGTCTCAGCAGGCGGATTCTTGTCCGACTGTGGCACCTTGGCTTCCAGGCCGTTGGGCAGCATCGGCGTGATCACCATGAAGATGATGATCAGCACGAGTAGGACATCAATCATCGGAGTGACATTCATCTCCGCCGCGGGGCCACCGTTATTGCCCATTGTCATCGCCATAACAGCCTCCTCGTACCGCCCGGTTTAACTGCTCATGGCTTGATAGACACCGGCATTCCAAGTTTTGTGCCAGAGAAATGGGCATGCATCGGATGGGGTGATTTCGTGATCGGGTGATTGACGAGCGGTATTGGGTTGTTGGGTCTTAGGTTTTGGGTAACCCAAAACCCAAAATCCAAGATCCAAAACCTAAAACCTAAGACCCAAGACCTGACTTAGTATTTCAGTCCGAGCGCCTTGGTCGTGAATTCAACGAGCGGCGCCATCGATTTGCACGCGGCGAAGAACTCGCGCATGAATTTCGGACTGCAGATCTGTTCTTCGGTGAAGGCGACGGAGGATACGTAGTCCTTCATCTTGATGTCCTCGATGAACTCGTGATTGCAGTCGTAGCCGCGCGGCGGGCGCTGGAGATGGTCGCCTTCCAGTTCGATTTTGCGGCGGATCTTGCGCCAGGTTTCCGGATCGCGGACGATGGCCTGACGCACTTTGGTCAGCACCGGATTTTCCGGATGCCAGATTCCGGCGGCAGCGAAGCAGCCATCGGGCTCGAGGTGTAGGTAGAAGACCGGGGCGTGCGCGTCTTTGCCGGTGTTGTGTGAAAAGCGAATGCCGATGTGCGTTTTGTATGGGCGCTTGTCGTTCGCGAAACGCGTGTCACGGTAGATGCGGAAGAGCGATCCGCGAGAGGGGCGAGGGTCGGCGACGAAATGCGCGCTGAGCTTGGGCAGTTCAGTTCCAAAAGCGGCGATGAACGCCAGTGCCGCGTCGCGCCCATATTGGTCGTAACGCGACTTATTCTTCGCGAACCACTCCCGGTTGTTGCGGCGCTTGAGTTGACGGAGGAAGTCGAAAAGCTCGGGCTGGAAGTACGCGATCGATTTCATCACGACAATCAATATAGCTGCTCTGGCTAAACCCACTCAAGCAACACCGGCTTGAGTGGGCCACACAAAGGAGTGCCTAGACTGCTGCTTTGTTCGCCAGACGAGCGGTCGAGCTGCGAATCACGAGGCTAGTCGCGACTTTGATTTCTTGCCCGGCTGTCGTTGTCCCTTCGGCGGCCTGATAGAGTGCGTGGAATGCCTGACGGCCAAGTTCATCACGCGAGAGGCGAACCGTGGTCAAAGGCGGTTGCGTGTATTGGCTCAGTTCAATGTCGTCGAAGCCGATGACGGAAACGTCCTGCGGCACACGCAGACCTGCGGCCTGAATTGCGTGAAGCGCGCCGATGGCGGAAAGATCATTCGAGGTCAATACAGCCGTCGGAGGAGTCGGGCGGGCGAGCATCTCGCGCATGGCAGCTTGTCCGCCGTCGACGCGGTGATTGGCTTCGACGACGATCTGGTGCTTTCCCCCGATGCCACACTCGCGCAGGCATTCCAGGAAGGCGTTACGACGAGTGCGCGCTGATTTGAGGTCGCTCGGTCCGGCGATAAAGCCGAATCTCTTGTGCCCGAGCGCGACCAGATGCTGTACGGATTCGCGGATGCCGCGAGCATAGTCCACGCTGATGTTGCTGATGAGCGGCTTAACCTTGCCCATATCCAGAAAGACGATGGGCAGTGCGCGCTTCGAGAGTTCGTCGAGTAAAGGGCGGTCGATTTCCGAGGTCATGATGGCAACACCATCGACTTTGCGCTCGATCATGCGGCGTACGCAGACGCCCATCCGTTCGGACTTGTAGTCGGTGTTAGCGACAATGACCTCATAGGCGTGGAGGATGGCCGTGTCTTCAAAGGCCTTAACCAGCTCAGGGAAGAAGGGATTGGAGATGTCGGAGATGATGAGTCCGAAGATGCGGCTTTTTCCGGAGACAAGGGCACGGGCCTGAGTATTAGGGTAGTACCCCAGTTCGCGAATGGCCCGCCAGACCCTCTCGGCTGTTTCGGGGCTGACGAGCTCGCTCTGATTCATGGTACGGGATATGGTTGCAGTAGAGACTTTCGCCCGCGCAGCCACTTCCTTGATGTTCATAGAGCTAAAACTTTAGGCCAATGGGTGGGGATAGGGAACCACTATTTTGAGAGGCACTAGAGATAGATATTTACGTCCCCAATGTAAACGATTACACTGGGCGGGCCGGAGTACGCACTAAAGTCGACTTAAGTCAGGGGAGCTAGTGCCATGATGCATCTTCAAACAAATGCAGCAGTGTCGGCCAGCACAGCCGGAGTTCGCTCAAGGTTCAAGTCTCTCTTCGGCGATTGCACCGGCGTTTTTCGAGCGCCTGGACGTGTCAATCTTATTGGCGAACACACAGACTACAACGACGGTTTCGTCATGCCGGCAGCAATCGGCTTCTATACCTATGTTGCAGTCGGGCCCCGCAGTGACCGCAAAGTGCGCGTCTTCTCGGAGAATTATGGAGAGGCGGTTGAGTTCAAGCTAGACGCCAATCCCGCGGGAAAGACTGGTTCGTGGAGCGATTACGTGCGTGGTGTTGCCGGGGCGCTTGAATCCCGTGGACACCGTCTGCACGGGGCCGATCTGGTTATCAATGGCGAGGTGCCGATCGGTGCGGGACTGAGTTCGTCAGCGTCGATCGAGGTGGCTGTAGCGCTCGCATTGTTGGCCAATTCGGGCATTGAGCTCGATCGGCTGACCGTAGCACTTTCGTGCCAGCAAGCGGAACACCAGTGGGCCGGAACAATGTGCGGCATCATGGACCAGTTCATCTCGAGCTTCGGGCAGGCGAACCAAGCACTGATGCTCGACTGCCGTACCTTGAGTTATGAGTTGCTGGACCTTGGCAGCAGGGCGCAGATCGTTATCTGCAACACAAAGGTAAGCCACAATCTTGCGGGCGGCGAGTACAACCTGCGAAGGCAGGACTGTGAGGCAGGAGTACGGCACCTAAAACGGTTCCTGCCGGGTATCAAGGCGCTTCGGGATGTCACGCTTGCGGATCTGGAGTTACACAGGGAAGGTTTGCCGGAAGTGACATATCGTCGCTGCCGTCACGTGATTGGCGAGAATGATCGTGTGCAGTTGGCGGCCGATGCTTTGAAGAGCGGTGACTTGGTGAAGTTCGGGGTGCTGATGGCCGAGTCTCATGCCAGCTTGCGGGACGATTACGAGGTCAGTTGCAAGGAACTGGATGTGATGGTGGACATTGCATCGGGAATCGGTGGCGTGTATGGTTCTCGCATGACAGGCGGCGGCTTCGGTGGCTGTACTGTTAATCTTGTCAGCGGCGATCGCGTCGGGCACTTCCGTGACGTGATTGCGCGCGAGTACGAGCAGGCCACCGGCATCGTCCCCGAAATCTATATTTGTCAGGCTTCTCAAGGCGCCGGACCTGTCCCAGAGGAGTAAGAAAGTTGAAAGTACTAGTAACCGGTGGGGCGGGCTTCATCGGCAGCGTTGTGACTGCTCAGCTTATCGCTGCAGGGCATGACGCCATTGTTTACGACAATCTCGGCAAGGGACACAGGAAGGCGGTTCACCAGAAAGCTTCGCTCATCGTCGGCGATATTGGTGATCGCGACCGGCTGAACGAAGTGTTCCAGAAGAACGGCTTTGATGCTGTTATGCACTTCGCCGCTTTCATCGAAGCTGGCGAGTCGATGCAGTTGCCGGAGAAGTATTTCCGCAACAACACGTCAAACGCGCTGGTGCTTCTGGAAACGGCGCTGGCGAATGGGGTGAAGCGCTTCGTGTTCTCCTCGACTGCGGCTCTGTATGGCGATCCTGAGCGGACACCGATCTGCGAAAACGACCGCCTTCAGCCGACGAACGCGTATGGCGAGTCGAAGCTGCTGGTCGAGCGAATGCTCGACTGGTTTCATCGCATTCACGGATTCTCGTATGCGAGCTTGCGGTATTTCAATGCGGCCGGGGCAGCGGGAACGCTGGGCGAGGCCCATAGTCCGGAGTCACACCTGATTCCCATCATTCTTCAAGTGGCGGGCGGAACGCGCGAGAACATCTGCATCTACGGCACCGACTACGACACGCCGGACGGGACTTGTATTCGCGATTACATCCACGTGTCCGATCTTGCCAGTGCGCACGTGCTCGCGCTGCAGGCGTTGCAGGACAATGCCGAGCCGAAGAAGCTGATTTATAACCTTGGGAACGGTCGAGGATTCAGCGTCCGCGAGGTGATCGAAGTTGCTCGCAAGGTGACGGGACATCCAATACCTGCGGTCGAGACACCACGGCGAGCGGGTGATCCGGCGGTGCTGGTCGCGAGTTCTGACGCGATTAAGCGCGATCTGGGATGGACTCCCCAGTTCACTGATCTTGAGACCATCGTGAGTTCCGCGTGGGAGTGGGCGCAGAAGCATCCCGAGGGATATAAGGAATAGCAAGTGGCTCTAGAGAGGCTGAAGGAAATTCCACACCGGCGCTTCAATCCGCTTACGCGCGAGTGGATACTTGTTTCTCCGCAACGTACCCAAAGGCCGTGGCAGGGGCAGACGGAGTCTCGCGATCGCGAGGCGTCGCCGACGTATGATCCGAGTTGTTATCTGTGTCCGGGAAACAACAGGGCCGGTGGGCACAAGAATCCTGACTACAAGACGACTTTCGTTTTCGACAATGATTTCGCAGCCATGAAGCCGGATGTGCCCGAGATCAAGGTGGACGAGGGCGGAATACTGGTCGCGGAGTCAGAGGCAGGAATCTGCCGGGTCGTGTGTTTCTCGCCCCGGCACGATCTCACGCTGGCGCGCATGGATGTACCGGCAATTCGAACGGTTATCGATTTGTGGGCCGAGCAGTACAAGGAACTTGGCGCCCGCCCTGAGATCAATCACGTGCAGATCTTCGAGAACCGGGGCGCGATGATGGGGTGCAGCAATCCGCATCCGCATTGCCAGATCTGGGCGAACCAGACGATTCCGAACGAGCCGGCGAAGGAACAGCATTCGCTTGCGAAATATCGTAAAGAACAACAGCGCTGTCTATTGTGTGATTACCTTGATCTCGAGAAACGACTCGCTGAACGTGTCGTGTGCGAGAACGCTGATTTCATGGTGGTCGTGCCATTCTGGGCTACATGGCCTTTCGAGACACTGCTGCTCAGCAAGCGCCATATCGGTAGCTTCGCGGAATTCACAGACACTGAGCGCAACTCACTCGCAGATGTCCTGAAGCGGATTACGACCCGATACGACAATCTGTTTGAAGTATCGTTTCCTTATTCGCTGGGCTTCCATCAGAGTCCGACCGACGGCAAATCGCATCCGGAGTGGCATTTCCATGCGCACTTTTTGCCGCCGCTGTTGCGTTCCGCGACGATTCGCAAGTTCATGGTGGGATACGAATTGCTGGCGACACCGCAGCGCGATATTACAGCCGAAGCAGCGGCGGAACGTCTGCGTTCGATGAGCGAAGACCATTACCTGACGAATGAGAAGTCCCCACGTTAGCTTCTCGAACGTGAGGCACGAACCGAATATCTGGTCGATAGCTTTGACATGTAGATTTCCTGAACTGGATGGTCGATCCGGGGCAGTCACAGTTGACGCAGCTCAGCTATGCACCGCTGCAGGGCATTGTGGCAGCGAATGTGATGGCGGCGATCAAGACCATTCGATAAGACGATGAGCGCGGTTGCAGCCTTATGGCATCGTCGCACGCTCAACAGTTCGTTACAGAGCCCTGCCTTGCAATTGAATTCACGGGCGGTCCCGGTCGGGTTGAGCCCTACTTCAAACGCATGCAGTTCGACGTGATCTACAAGTACCAGGCGCTAGAAGCAGCAAGCAGAACGGGGGCGCAGTCAACCAGACGCCCCTGTCCTTCTTTCTAGCTCTGTTCTTTTCTGATCTTTTTGCGAGCACGCTTGCGGGCAAGCGCCTGCTTAACACGCGCCCTCTCGCCGGGTTTTAGATAGTAGGAGTGGCGCTTCACTTCCCGGATGATGTCTTCCTGTTGGACCTTGCGTTTGAACCGGCGAAGGGCGTTCTCCAACGACTCGCCTTCCTGCAACCTGATTTCTGCCACACTTACCTCACAAAGAGCCCTGCTAGGGCCAGCTTGATTTAATGTCGAGTAACGCATAAAGCGTCACAGTTCAGTCTGATGCGGCTCCCTGTTCGACGGTATGCGCTTGCTGCGCCGTTCCGTTGAAATCGTGAGCCAGCTTAATGTCTTTGGTTCCGTGCCAGCGAGTGAAAGAGTCTTTGACCACCCGCCATATAGGCGCACGGTTATTCGCGATCAACTTCAGCCACTGCCATGTTCCCTTTTGGGGGAAGTATATCCCACGGAAGAACAATCGCGAAACGAGATGGCTGATTTTGTAGGGCGCTGGTTCGTTCGCGATGGAGTCCAACGCTCTCAGGTTCGCTGCCGGGCTATAGGAATTCGTCCACGCGTAGCGGACCTCGTCCTGTACCTCGGGTATGGTGATCTTAAGGGGTGTATGCGCCATCTGAAAAGGGGCGAAATCGAGCCAGTGCTTGGAGCGCGTGAGCCGTCCTTCTCTCTCCAGGCGTTCGTACATAGGCGTGGCGGGGAACGGCGTGATCTGTCCGAAGACGGGAAGCACGGGTGGCCAGTTTTGAACCTCAGAAAGAGTGCGTGCTCCGACACCCGTTGTGTCGTTGTCGAGCCCGAAGATGAAAGACGTGATCGCGTAAACGTTGCGACGACCCAGAGTCTCCAGTACTCCGGCGTATTCTGATGGCTTATTGAAGTTCTTGCTGACGCTTGCCAGGTTCGCTGGATCAATCGACTCCATGCCGATGAAAATCCACTTGCCGCCTGAGGCAGCGATCAGGTCGATCAATTCTTCATCGCGCAGAAGGTTGGCGCTGATTTGGCCAACCCAGGAAAGCTGAGCTCCGGCGGCGATGATGTCGCGCAGGAGAGCTTTTGTTCGCTTCACGTTGATGGCGAAATTGTCATCGACGAAGAAGACGGCGATCTTGCCCTTGGTGCGTTCCGCGCGTCGCTTGAGCATCAGCATTTCGTCTATGACGCTCTGGTTCGAGCGGAAGCGGATCGAATCGCCGAAGAAGCCGGTCACGGTGCAGAACTCGCAGCCGTAAGGACAGCCGCGTCCGGATTCGATGGGGACGATATGAAACGTTTGCCAATCGTACTTCAGCATTCCCATCATCTTCTTAACGAAGCCGGGGATGCGATTGAACTGTTGCAGGTCAAGCGAGTTCCACGGGATTGCCGGATAGTTCTGCAGACTGGGTTTGCGTTCTTTGCCGGAAGAATCGGTCGGCGTGTAGATCTCTTTGAGTGTGCCTGCTGCGGCGTCTGCGACGATGAGCGGCCAGGTTTCGTCGGCCTCGCCCAGAGCCAGTGCGTCCGCGTGACGAGGGCCGCCGTCGCGACCGAGAGCCTCGTCGGGAACTTCGGTGACGTGAGGTCCGCCCATGACGACGGGCACGCCTGCGGCACGAACGGCGTCAGCGACACGGTATGCCTTGGCGACCATGCGCGTCATAGCCCCAATGCCTACGAGTCCGACCTGGTTCTCGATAACGAACTGAACCAGCTCGGTGTCAGTCATTGGCCGCGTGTTCCCGTCGATCAACATGACTTCGTGCCCAGCTGGTGTCAGTGCCTGTAACAGGAACATCCAGAGATGGGGCATAAAGTTCTGCGTAATACCATTGTCGGGATTATAAAGAAGGATCTTCAAGTGCCGGTACCGGGTGCGCCATCACAGCGCTTCCTCTCTCCGGCAAGTTGTCCGCTAGTACAGCAGGCGAGCTGGGGGCTGTCCAAACGGGAGTGTCGGTACAACCATTCTAACACTCAGGGTTGGGGCGGGATGGAGTGGCGTACTTCCGCACCCTAGGCGAGTGACGGTGTCCTTTCGTTTATCACGCCAGCAAAAATCGTTTGCAAGTTCTCCCGATGTCCGCGTTCTCACCTTGAGCGATAGCAATCTCCTTGGTTGGAATCCATGTGAGGGTTTGTATCTATGCAAAATGCGCGGGTAGTGACGTGTCTTCTGATAATGGCGGTGCTTGTACTGCCTGCGGTGGCGGGGGCCCAAGTGACCGCAAAGAGTTCGTCGGGATGGGTGGTGTTGCCCATCGACGAATACGACAGGCTGCACGAGAAGGCTTATCCGACTGAGCCTGAGGCGCCGTCACCGCCGGTTGAGGCCACACTGACGCGGGTGGATTACGATCTGCGCGTCGTGGGCGATATCAGTTCGGGCCGGGCTAGTTTGACGATCGACGTCCTTAAGGATGGATGGGCGCGTGTGCCTGTGCCGTCGGGCATGCTGATTCGCGAGGCACGGCTGAACGGCAAGCTGGTTTCGCTAGTCGGCGGGATCGGCAAAACCGACAGGAATGTTCTCTATGCGCTGCTGCCGCATGTCGGGCGTTCAGTGCTCATCCTGGATGTTGTTTTTCCCGTGTCCTCGAATGCTGGAGATTCCAGCCTGTCGCTGCCGTCGACGAATTCGGGTGTGACCAAGGCGACACTGCACATTCCACGGCAAGGTCTCGATGTGACAGTCAGTGGCGGATTGCTAACTGAGAAGAGCGATGGCACCCCAGAAGCAAAATGGGTGGCGTTCGGCCGGGGCAACACTCCGCTGGGGTTCGGATGGCGGAGAAGACTAGATGATCATCGCAGCGAACAGCCGTTGCGAATGCGCGGAGCGATGTCGCAGCTGGTCAGCCTGGGCGAGGATTCGAGTTCGATCTATGCTGAGGTGAATGTCGATATCCAGCAAGGAGCGGCGCAGCAGGCGACGCTGCAACTGCCCGACAAGGTGGCGATCAACCAGGTGCAGGGTACGAATGTCGCCGACTGGGAGATAAAGGGGGACACACTCACGGTCACGTTCCTAGAGCCGGTGGAGAAGTCGGCAAGGTTCGTGATCAGCGGCGATGCACGGCTTGCGCGCGAGGGGCAGATCGATATTCCGATTCTGAAGTTGCTGAATGCAGAGCGCGAGACAGGCGGTGTAGCGGTAGAAGTGCTGGGTGCGGGCGAGATTCGCGACAGCAAAGCGACAGGAATGGAAGAGGCCGCCGCGAGCGATCTCGGAGAAAGTATCGCCGTGCGACAGTCTCCGTCGCTGATCGCATTCCGTTCGCGAAACGGCAATGGCAACCGGGCGCTGCGCGTGGATGTCGCACGTTACGCGCAACAGGCCGTGCTAATGGCGAACGTCGAAGAAGCGCGGTACCAGGTACTGATGAGCAACGATGGGAAGAACCTGGTGCGGGCGCGTTATGCCGTGCGCAATAATCAGCGGAACTTCCTGAAGATCATGCTGCCGCAGGCGAGCACGGTGTGGAGCGCATCGCTGGCGGGAAAGCCGATTCGCCCGGGACAATCGCCGGATGGAGGCATTCTTCTGCCGCTGGAGAAATCAAAAGGCGGAGAAGAAGCGCCGGCTTTCGCGGTGGAGGTCGTCTACATAGCGCGCAGCGCGATTTGGGACGAGAAGGGCAAGAACAAGATCACGCTTCCTGCACTCGATCTGCCGATATCGCGAACGGGCATGCTGCTGTATCACCCACCTCTATATAGGGTGACGAGCGATCCGGGGACATTCCGAACACAGACGTACGAACCGCCGACGTCAGCGGCGTTCAATGTGGAGGGAGCGGTTGCTGCAGCTGAAACGGCAACCAATGGCCGCGACGTCAAGAAACTCGAGACGCAGAGCCTGCTGGATTCGCTTAAGTCGAAGTACCAAGGCAAGAAGGCGGCGGGCATCATTCCGATCAACGTGCAGTTTCCGGCGTTTGGCCCTTCTATCTTCCTGATTTCCGAACTAACAAGTGAGAACCAGGCTCCAGCCGTGGAGTTGACGTATCAGCGCGAGAAGAAGCGAGGTGTGCAATGAAGAAGCTAGCGATCATCGCAATGTTGCTGGTGGCCTGTTTATGCCTGGCGCAGCAAGAGCAGGCTCCAGTGCCGGAGTCGGGCAAAGTCACGTTGCCGCTATTCGAGTACAACCGGCTGGTGGAATTGGCGACGAAGCCGACGAGGCGGCCCGAAGCGCCTCCGCTGCCCTATGCGATCAAGAGCGTGAACATGAAGCTGCGCGTCGAAGGCGAGTCGGTGCTGGGAACGATGCAGGTGGAAGGCGAAGTCCTCGCAAAAGGCGTCAACAAGGTTCCTCTGGCTTCGGGCATGACGGTGCTTGATGTGCGCCAGGACGGCAAGCCCGTGCCGCTGCTCCAAGAGAATGGAATGCAGGTGGCTGTCCTGGTAGGGCCTGCGGAGTTCAGCCTGACGTTGGAGAGCGGAATGCCGCTGTCGATCGAGAACAAACGCGCGTCGTTCAACATCCCGGTGCCTGCCGCAGGGAGCGCGCAGATGTCGCTGGTGATCCCCGGCGAGCACACGATCGTCAACATTCAGCAGGGACTGATCACGAACCAGTCTTCGGCGAACGGGCGGACAACGCTGGAGGCGACTCTGCATCCAGCACAGTCGGCAACCGTGTGGTGGGCGACGCGGGAAGTCGTTGCACCAGTCGCACCGAGGGAGGTGCGGTTCCTTTCGAATATCAAAACGCTGGTCAGCGTTGGCGAGACAGATCTACGGCTGATCGCGCTGGCCGATGTCAGCGTGGTGCAAGGCGAGCCTGCGGAGTTCGCGCTCGAGATCCCGGCGGGTTACGAACTGACGGGAGCAACGGGCAACACGCTGGACTCGGCAGACGTGCAGAAGGGCGTCCTGGTGCTCAAGGTCACGGAGCCAACCGCGAAGGCGCACCAGTTCCTGATCTCGCTAGAAGAGCCGATCACCGAGACGAAGGTGCAGGTTCCATTCCTTGCGTTCAAGCAGTCGCAGCGCGAAATGGGCGAGGTGCTGGTCGAAGGTGCGGGGACGATGGAACTCACGGCCACCGAGGGCGGCAGCCTGAAGCGCATGGACGTGAAGGAGACGAACTCGTATCTGCGCGCGCTGGTGCACTATCCTCCGCAGGCGGCATTCCGTTATCATCGGCAGCCGACTGAAGCTCCGGCGCTCGCGCTGGATTGGGTGCGTTTTCCGGACAGCAGCGTTCTCGCAGCGATTGCAGATAACGCGCAGGTGACGACGATGGTGACGTCGGAAGGGAAGTCGCTGACGGAAGTGAAGCTGACGGTTCGCAACCAGGCGCAGCCCTTCCTGAAAGTCGATCTTCCAGCGGGCGCGAGCATTCTTTCGGCTGACGTCGCGGGAGAGAAAGTAAAGCCGGTGCAGGGATCGGACGGAAGTCGCGTGCCGCTGCTGCGTCCGGGATTCAGGCCGACGAATGCGTACACGGTATCGTTTGTGTTCATGCATTCTGGATCGCCGTTCGCCAAGAAGGGCGGATCGGAGCTCACGCTGCCGAAGCTCGATATTCCGATCGGGCTGATGCAGTGGGAAGTCTTTCTGCCCGAGCAGTACAAGGTGAAGGATTTCGGTGGAGAGGCAATTGCTGCCGGTCTTGTACCAGCCGCTTTCATGGAAAGCGAACGAATCACGGTTGGCCACGGTCAAATCGGCGGGATTATCGTAGATCAAACTGGGGCCGCTATTGCAGACGCGCGAATCAGGCTAACCGACACAGCGAACGGCTTCGTGAGGAACGTAGAAAGCAACAGTAATGGTTACTGGACTGCCTCAGGCCTCCCGACAGGGGAGTACCTTGTCCGTGTTGAAGCAAGGGGATTCAAAACATACGAAACCAGGACCATTTTCGTTGGCGAACCACTGAACTTGAATACCCAACTCATGGTCGGTGGGGCGAGCGAAACCATTTCGGTGGAAGCTAATGCCATCCTCGTGAACGAACGCAATGAGGTCATGCGCGATTCCCAAAAGAGCAACGGCAATCTTCCCCAGGCCCAGTACCAGAACTCCGTTTCATCTAACGTGATGAACCTTCAGCGTCGCGTAGCGGGCGTGCTGCCCGTTGCGGTGGAAGTTCCAAAATCTGGAGCGTCGTTCCGCTTCGTCAGGCCGCTGGTGCTGGGTGAAGAAACGAAAGTGACGTTTAGCTACAACAGCAAGTGAAAAGTCCCCACGTTAGCTGCGCGAACGTGGGGCACCGGGCGATGTCAATCCTCCTGACCCACATCGGAGCTTCTCCGGTGTGGGCATTTTTGCGTTGGTGTAGGTCTGATTTTCGTCGGATACAATGATTCCAGCTGTATTGGCCAGTGATCATCCCTGTTGAGGATTTGCTTTCACATGCGTTCTATCGTTTCGCGATTCGTTGTGGTGATGCTTGCTCTCGTGGCGCCGGCGACGGCCGCCGTTGCCCAGACTCCGCTGCAGACGCCGGACATACCGCCGACGTTCGAGTTTCCGAAGTCGTCGTATGACTGCGAGAAGCGTGATGTGATGATTCCGATGCGCGATGGGGTAAAGCTGCATACGGTCATCGTCGTTCCCAAAGGGGCGAAGAATGCGCCGATGCTCTTCACGCGCACGCCTTACAACGCGTCGCGTCGAGCGAGCCGCAACGATTCTCCACACATGGTCGCCGAGTTGTCGCTGGCAGATGAGGTGTTCGTGCAAGCGGGATACATCCGCGTTTATCAGGACGTGCGCGGCAAGTACGGATCGGAAGGCGAGTATCTCATGACGCGTCCGTTGCGTGGGCTGCTGAACAATACGAACACGGATCACTCGACCGACGCGTGGGATTCCATCGAGTGGCTGGTGAAGAACGTTCCGGAGTCGAACGGCAAGGTCGGCATGCTGGGGAGCTCGTACGAGGGATTCACGGTGGTGATGGCGTTGGTGAATCCGCATCCGGCGCTGAAGGTTGCGACCCCCATGAGTCCGATGGTGGACGGCTGGATGGGCGATGACTGGTTTCACTATGGCGCGTTTCGCCAGGTGAACTTCGATTACTTCACTTATCAGATGATTGAGAAAGGTGAAGGCAAGGAGATTCCGCGAGAGGCTTACGACGACTACACGAATTTCCTGCGCGCGGGATCGGCAGGAGATTTCGCAAAGGCGAATGGTATCGACCAATTGCCGTGGTGGCGCAAGATCAGCGAGCACCCCTCGTATGACGCGTTCTGGCAAGACCAGGCGCTGGACAAGGTGATGGCGGCGCAACCGCTGAAGGTCCCGACCATGTGGCTGCAGGGCTTGTGGGACCAGGAAGATATGTGGGGCGGCATCCATTCGTATCTGGCGGTCGAGCCGAAGGATACGGCCAACAACATGAATTACCTGGTGATGGGGCCTTGGTTCCACAGCCAGGTCAACTACGAAGGACGCACGCTCGGGCCATTGCACTGGGATGGCGATACTTCGCTGCAATTCCGCCGTGATGTGCTGCTGCCGTTCTTCAATCAGTATCTGAAAGATGGGGCGCCGAAAGCGGACACCCCGCCGGTGTTGATCTACGACACGGGCGAGAACCACTGGGACCGCCTCAAATCCTGGCCAGTGGCATGTGAGAGCGGGTGCGCGGCGAAGTCGAAGCCGTTGTATCTGACGGCCGGCTTTGGGCTGTCGTTTTCCGCACCGGGAGAGGCGAAACCTTCGGCGGCTTATGACGAGTATGTTTCCGATCCGGCGAAGCCAGTACCTCATCAGAAGCGCCCCGTACAGTTGCCCGACCGGGATACATGGCGGCAATGGCTGGTTGATGATCAGCGGTTCGTCGATGGCAGGCCCGATGTGCTGACGTACACGACGCCGGTATTGACTGAGGCTGTGCGCGTAAGTGGCGCGCCGGTGGTGAATTTGGTCGCATCGACCAGCGGCACGGATTCGGACTGGGTTGTGAAGCTGATTGATGTTTATCCGGACGAGTATCCGAGTCAGAAGGAGATGGGCGGATACGAGTTGAGTATCTCGATGGACATCTTCCGTGGACGCTATCGCGAGAGCTTCGAGACTGCGAAGGCGATCACGCCGAATGTCCCGCTGACCTACAAATTTACGCTGCCCACGGTGAACCACGTGTTCCTGCCGGGGCATCGGATCATGGTACAGGTGCAGTCGAGCTGGTTCCCGCTGTATGACCGGAATCCGCAGACGTTTGTGCCCAATATGTTTTTCGCCAAGCCCGGAGATTACGTGAAGGCCACGCAGCGTATCTATCACGCGGCAGGTGAGGCCAGCTTTGTGGATCTGCCGTTGGTGCCCGCGAAGTAGGCTCTTGTGAAGATTGAGATACTCGAGAACGCGGAGGCAGCGAGTAAGCGCGCGGCAGCGATGATTGCTGAGGATGCGAGGCGTCTTGTTGCGGAACGTGGACGCTTCCTGCTGGCAGTGAGCGGCGGGCATTCGCCGGTGGCGATGTTCCGGGCGCTTGCTAAGGAAGATGTACCGTGGGCTGGCGTATATCTGTTTCAGGTTGATGAGCGGGTTGCGCCGGCAGGCGATCCCGAGCGCAATCTGACACAGTTGAAGCGGGCATTGCTCGATCACGTTCCGTTGCCGACGGACCAGATTCATCCAATGCCGGTGGAATCGGCTGATCTGAACGCCGGTGCTGCACAGTACTCCGCGAAATTGCGAGCACTTGCAGGCGAGCCTCCTGTGCTCGATTTGGCGCACCTCGGCATTGGTCCGGATGGGCATACGGCGTCGTTGGTTCCGGGCGATCCGGTGCTGGATGTCACGGACAAGGACGTCGCGATTACAGGCGTATATGAAGGCCGGCGACGGATGACGTTGACCTATCCCGTGCTCAATCGCGTGCGGCGGATTCTCTGGCTGGTGATCGAAAGTAGCAAGGCGGAAGCGCTGGCGCGGCTGAGTGATGGAGATGTTTCGATTCCTGCTGGGCGGATTAACAGAGAGAGCGCAGTGGTGATTGCCGATCGTATTGCGGCGAGTCGGCTTGGGAGTCGGTAGGAGGGCACGATGCGCGTGGGAATCGCTACCGATCACGGCGGCTTTACTCTGAAGCAGGATATCGTCGAACGACTTCGTCAAGCCGGACACGAGGTGGTCGATTTCGGCGCGCATAAGTTGGAGTCGGGCGATGACTACCCGGATTTCGTTTTGCCGCTGGCGCGCGCGATCGCGGCTAGCGAAGTTGAGCGCGGGATCGCGGTTTGCGGGAGCGGCGTGGGAGCGTCAGTTTGCGCGAACAAGATACGCGGAGTGCGCGCGGCGCTGATCAGCGAAAGCTTCTCGGCGCACCAGGGTGTCGAGGACGACCACATGAACATCATCTGCCTGGGCGGACGAACGGTCGGGCCGTTTCTGGCGTGGGAGCTGATAGAGACTTTCCTTGCAGCCCGATTCAGCCAGGCAGAGCGTCACCTGAGGAGATTGCAGAAGGTCGCGGCGGTTGAATGAGTATTGTTTACTACTATGCAACCTTCGTGTCTGGATACCCCCTCCCCCTACGTTCTCTGTATGACTGGTTATCTAAAGGACTTAGTGAATGGTCTGACTGACTTGAATGCGTCGGCTGAAGAATGCGCTTTTTGACCAAAGTGTTACTTATGAGTAATGGCGTCGCTGACAGCGAAAGTCGATTTGGGCCCTGAAGGGCTTACCTCAGCGCCTAAAGGCGCATTGATTCTGCGGCGTTTACGGCACGGCTGAAGCCGTGCCCTACCCAAACCTCTGCCGTCCCTGCGCGCAGGGACTCGTAAAATCTGCGACTCACGACCGGGGGCTTACGCCCCCGGCTAGCTACTGGCGCCGCTGCGCGGCTGACACAGCGAGCATCAGCCGCAGACTGTCCCGTTTGTGACGAAAGCTGGCGCCGCTGCGCGGCTGACACAGCGACCATCAGCCACAGACTGTCCCGTTTGTGGCGAAAGCTGGCGCCGCTGCGCGGCTGACACAGCGAGCATCAGCCACAGACTGTCCCGTTTCTGAGGAAAACTGATGCCGTTGGGCGGCTGAAACAGAGACGATCAGCGCAGAGTGCCCCGTTCACTAATGAAAACTCATACCCTAGTATCAGAGTAGCAGATTCATTGCTTTGATCCGCCAAGGGGATGAAATCAGTTTGTGGCTCATAATTCAATAACTTACGCAGACTCTGGAGCTGGCGGGATCTTGACACTAAAGAGCGGCGGAAGGAAGCGACTGGCCAAGGACAAGAATGTTGTTGCTGATTTCTTCGTTATATGCAAATATTTGTATCTACAAATGCCAGAAATGTCCCAATTTACCTCTGAGTTCTTTAAGGCTCTATCCCACCCAATGCGGATCAGGATTCTGGATGCGTTGCGTGGTGGAGAGCTGGGTGTGAACGAACTTGGTTCGCGGTTGGGAGTTGAGCAGAGCACGCTGTCGCAGCAACTGGCTGTATTGCGGAAGAGCAACATCGTGGTCGGTCGCAAGGAAGCGCAGAACGTTTTCTATTCCGTATCGGACCCGGCGATCACGCGTTTGCTGGACGATGCTCGGCAGATTTTCAACAATCAACTCATCAACATCAGGGACCTCCTTGAGCAGTTGTCACCAGCAGGTCAGAAGTGAGGTCTCGTTCGTCGTAGTCTGGCCAGCAAGTACCACTCCGGCCAGTTGACTCGCCGATCCAGCGATTTCAGATGATTCAATTAGCATTCAACACGTTCCTGCTCCTACTCCTGTTTCTTCCAGCAGTGACTCTGTTTTGTCGCAAGACGAAGAAGTTTCCTGCGCTGCCGTCGATTACACTGACTGCCGTACTTGGCATCGGTGCTGTTGTTGCGGCAGTTTCGTTCTGGGGAGGCGATCGGCTCGGACTTGATCTGTCGCGCTTCACGCCATTTCCATTCGCGATTGCAGTGGACAGACTGAGCGCATTCTTCCTGCTGTTGATCTGCGTCGTCGGCGTGCCGGTTGCGATCTTCTCGAAGGCGTATTTCGAACGGCACTACAACGGAGCGAAACACGATTGGCTCTGGGCTTTGATGCCGGTTTTCCTGCTGTCGATGACGCTGGTGGTCATAGCATCGACGGCATTTGCGTTCTTGTTCGGTTGGGAATTGATGACGCTGCTGTCGGCGGCACTGATTCTGGTCGATGGAGACTCCGAACAGCGGCGGCACAACATTTTTATATATCTGTTGATGATGCACGCGGGAGCAGCGGCGGTTATCGCCAGCTTCCTGCTCTTCCTGCCACACGCAGCAGGCCTCGACTTCGCAGCCGTGCGCGCGGCCGCGGCCGGAATGCCTGCGGGAATGCGCACGGCAATCTTCCTGTTGTCCTTTGTGGGATTCGGGACGAAGGCCGGACTTGTTCCTTTTCACTTGTGGTTGCCGAAGGCTCACCCGATTGCACCGAGTCCTGTGTCCGCGCTGATGTCGGCGGTGATGTTGAAGACGGCTGTTTACGGATTCGCTCGCTTCACGTTCGACCTGCTTGGTGGCGGTCCGAGTTGGTGGGGATACGTGGTTCTGTTTGCAGGCGCGGTGACGGGACTGCTGGGAATCATCTATGCGCTTGCCGAACACGATATTAAGCGCCTGCTCGCCTATAGCAGTGTCGAGAACATCGGCATCATCTATCTCGGTCTGGGCGGGGCGATGGTGTTCATGGCCAGTGGTGCTGCAAGCTGGGCGACGATGGCCTTGGTGGCCGCGCTGCTCCATGCACTCAATCACGCGCTCTTCAAGAGCACGTTGTTCTTGGGCGCAGGTGCAATTTCGGATGTGACTCACACGCTCGATCTCGAACAGCTAGGTGGATTGTTCAACCGCATGCGGGTGACGGCAACGATTCTTCTGATCGCATGCTGCTCTGCTATCGCGCTGCCGCTCCTAAACGGTTTCGTCAGCGAGTGGCTGATGTTCCGCAGCTTTCTCGCCGGAGCTGAACTTCCAAGCCGTACGGGTGCCGTGGTTCTACCGCTGATGGCGGGTGTGCTGGGCCTGATCGGCGGAATCGCCGTGACGTGTTTTGCGAAGCTCTACAGCGTAGCGTTTCTTGGGCGTGCACGCAGTCTGGAAGCACAGTACGCGAGTGACGTGGCGAAACCGATGCAGGCGGCCATGGCGATTCTTGCGGCAGCTTGCGTAGTGATCGGCATTCTGCCGGGACTGGTGCTGCTGCCCCTAGCGGCGCTTGCCGAAGAGCTGCTGCACGTTTCGGAGTTGCCCGTGAGCGCGCTTTCGTTTACGCGCATACTCCCGCTGGTTGGCGCCATAATTGTCGGGCTTCTCGTAGTGATTGCGCTGCTGAAACGCGCGAAACGAATGACACCGACATGGGCGTGCGGCATGCCCGAACTCGATAGCCGAATGCAGTACTCGTCGACGGCATTCTCGAAGCCGCTACGCAAGGCGTTCACGAAGTTCTACAAGCCCGAGCGAACGGTCGAGATTCTTTACGACGATCAGCCGTATTTTCCAAAGGCAATTTCGTATCGTGCGGGACGAACAACTTCTTTCGAGAAATCGCTGTACCGCCCGGCAGTGGACGCGATCGTTTCGATGTCCACGCGGCTGCGAAAACTTCAAACAGGAAATGTACAGATTTATCTGCTCTACATTTTTCTGGCGCTTGTCGCCCTGCTCTTCTTTATGAGGTTCGCATGAGACTCGCCATTGACGTTCTTCAGGCATTGTTGCTGGTCGCCGTCGCACCACTCGTTCGCGGCGTAATCGCGCGGATTAAGGCGACGATCCAGCGACGACAAGGCGCAAGCGTGTTTCGTCCGTATGTCGATCTGCTGAAACTCTTTCGCAAGCAGGATATGGTTCCGACGACGGCATCCCCGCTCTTTCGACTCGCGCCGGTTTTGCTGTTTGTGGTGACCGTGGCGGTGGCGGCGTTCGTGCCTGTGCTGCATGGCTCGTCGTTGTTGGGGATCACGGGCGACTTCATCGTGCTTGTTTATCTGCTGGCGATCGGCCGCTTCTTTCTGATGCTGGGCGCGATGGACGGCGGCAGCGCATTTGGCGGCATGGGAGCAAGCCGCGAAGGACTGGTATCGACGCTGGCGGAGGCACCTCTGCTGTTGGCGCTGACCGCGGTGGCAGTTCTCGCGAAGTCTGCAACGCTGACCGGAATGGTGCAGTCGTCTCTCCATCACGGACTGTTTCAGTTGTCGGCAGCTCACGCGCTGGCGTTTGGTGCGTTGGCGGTCGTCGCGCTGGCCGAGACGGGACGCATCCCCGTCGACAATCCTACGACGCACCTTGAGCTGACGATGATTCACGAGGGCATGGTGCTGGAGTACTCGGGGCCCAGCTTGGCGCTCATCGAGTGGGCAGCGGCGATGAAACTGACGGTCGTGATTTCGTTGCTGGTTGGATTGTTCGTTCCTTGGGGAATGGCTACGAGCTTCTCAGTTTTCGGACTGGCGATTGCGGTTGTGCTCTACGCGATCAAAGTGGCTTTAGCAACATTGGTTATCGCGGTGATCGAAAGCAGTGTCGCGAAATTGCGCATGTACCTGGTTCCTGATTTTCTCGGAGTCGCTTCGGCTCTGGCGATTCTGGCAGTGGTGTTCACTGCGTTGATGAGGTGAGCAATGGGCTTGATTGAATTGGCGGTAGCCAAGGCACTGGCGTCATCGGCCGTGTTTCTATTCATCACCGTGCTGATGATGGCGACGGCGAAGCGAATCTCGACGTGCATCGCGCTCTTCGCGGTGCAATCGGCAATCATGGCGGCGCAGATCGTTGCGAACGGCTGGGCCAGCAGACTGGTGGAGCCCTTCGTTGTTGCGGCCCTTGTGCTCGGCATCAAGGTGATCGGCATTCCTTACGCGCTGTTTCGAATCGTGCGCGACCTGAAGGCGCCACAGGACGTTACTTCATCGACCACAGCGTCGCAGTCTGTGTTCATCATGGCCGGTCTGATTCTGCTGTCGTTCTTCGCCGTGCAGCCTTACGCGGCAACGTTGCGCGTTAACGAAGACATGCTGGCAGCTGCGGTGGCGTTGCTGCTGACTGGCGCGTTCCTGATGATCAGCCGCAAGAAGGCGCTGATGCAGGTGATCGGACTGCTTGTGTTGGAGAACGGGATTTTTCTGGCCGCTCTGACTACGACGACTTTTGGAATGCCGTTGATCATCGAGATCGGCATCTTCTTTGATTTGCTAATGGGCGTGATGCTGATGGGGTTGTTCGTGTTTCGAATTCGCGACACGTTTGAGCACCTTGACGTTTCGAAGCTGCGGAAGTTGCGAGGCTGATTCATGATTCTGGTTCTTCTATTACTGATTCCGCTGCTCGGTGCCTCGGCCATTTTTGCCAGTCCACGATCGGCTGTTCGCATTGCAGTGATCGCCGGCGTGCTGGAAATCATTGCCATCGCGGTTGCGGTGTGGAGAATTCACGTCCTGGGCACGCTCCAGGTTGGGCACTATCTGCGAGCGGACGGATTGACGGCGTTTTTTCTGCTGAATATCGGACTCATTTTCACGCTCGTGCTTGTCTATTCGATCGGATACATGCGGCACATCCCGCAGGGCCGTTTCTCCTCGCCGCGCTGGTTTTACGGACTTCTCTTTCTGTTCCTGTTCACGATGGTGGCGGTTTATCTTTCGGCCAATCTGGGCATTCTCTGGATCTGCGTTGAGGCGACAACTCTTGCTTCAGCGATGCTGGTCGGCTTCTACAACACCGAAGGCGCAGTTGAAGCAGGATGGAAGTATCTGATCGTCTGCACCGTCGGGATCGCGTTTGCATTATTTGGAACGATTGCGCTGTATCTGGCCGCGGTGAAGAGCGGAGTGAATCCGGAACAGGCACTCGACTGGAACGCACTGATGACGGCGGCTCCGCAACTTGGGGTTGCGCGCGACGTCGTGAAACTAGCGTTTGTTTTCGTCGCTGTCGGCTACGGTACGAAGATCGGCTTCGTGCCGATGCATAGTTGGCTTCCCGACGCGCACGCCGAGGCCCCATCGCCAATCAGCGCGTTGCTGTCGGCCGTTCTACTCAACTGCGCGATGTACGCGCTGATGCGCTTTGACGCCATCACGTCACACGCGATTGGAAGCGGCTTCAGCCATACGCTGCTGCTGATCTTCGGAACGCTGTCCGTCGTCGTGGCGGCGCTGCTGATGGTGGTGCAGCGTGATCTGAAGCGTCTGCTGGCATACAGCAGCATCGAGCACATGGGAATCGTCGCGATCGGAGTCGGGATCGGCGGGCCAGTGGCTTTATTCGGTGCGCTGCTGCACACGTTCAATCACTCGGTTGCGAAGTCGCTGATGTTCTTTACCGCAGGCAACGTACGCGAGAGTTTTGGCACGTTGCGCATGGAACGAATTCGCGGCATGGCGCGCTCGTTGCCGTGGACCGCGACTGGCCTGATTCTGGGGACGCTGGCGATTGTCGGCATGCCGCCGTTTGGGCTGTTCATCAGCGAGTTCATGATTCTGACTGCCGCGTTTGGCGCTGCGAAATACTTCGTCGCGGTGCTGATGATGATCGCGCTGTCGGTGGTATTCGGAGCGATGCTGCATCACTTCCAGAACATGCTTGCGGGGAAACCTTCTGAGTCTCCGGTAAAGGGCAAGCTGTTGGCTACGGAGTTCGCGGTAATGGGCACGTGCGTTGTCCTTCTCGTTGCATTTGGCGTGCGAGTGCCGGGGACATTCGCGGCTGTCCTGCAAAGAGCATTGGTGGTGCTGCAATGAAAACAAGCGTTGTTCAGCAAGGAAACGAAGTTAGCGTCAAAGAAGCGTTGCGGTTGCTTGAGGGCAACAATACCCGGCTGGTGTCGATATTCGGCAGCAAGGACGAAGACGGAAAGCTGCGCGTTCATTACATCGTCGACGTCAATCGTGAGTATCGCAGCGTGAGCGTGGGAGTGGATGGCGCAATTCCCTCGGCGACGAGAGTTGCTCCGGCTGCGGCGTGGTACGAGCGTGAATTGCATGATCAGTATGGGATTGCGGTTGACGGTCATCCGGATTTGCGGCCGCTTGTATTTCACGAGAACTGGCCAGCGGACGTGCATCCGATGGCGATGGACAACGTCGGCGAAGTGCCGGTCGCGAAACGTGAGTATCGTTTTCTGAAAGTGCAGGGCGTCGGCGTTTGCGAAGTTCCCGTCGGGCCGGTTCATGCAGGAATCATTGAGCCGGGGCACTTTCGTTTCAGCGTAGTTGGTGACACGGTTCTTCATCTTGAACTGCGGCACTTCTGGACGCACAAGGGCACGGAGAAGCTATTTGAAGGCGCGCCTGTTCTGAGTGGCCCGATGATGGCTGAGTGCGTGTCGGGTGACAACTGCTTCGCGCACGCTGTGGCGTACTGCCAGGCGGTCGAGAATGCGTTTGGGATTTCGGTTCCTCCGCGTGGCCGCGCTATTCGCCTGATTGGACTGGAGTTGGAACGGATGATGGCCCACATCGCCGATTTCGGTGCGCTGTGCGGTGATGTGGGATTCAGCGTTCCGGGCGCATACACCGCTCGAATTAAAGAGACGCTGCTTCAGGCG
The DNA here is from genome assembly GCA_023410055.1 of Acidobacteriota bacterium. GTDB lineage: Bacteria > Acidobacteriota > Terriglobia > Terriglobales > Acidobacteriaceae > JAEZPW01. The sequence goes on along the minus strand of JAEYQK010000122.1, from coordinate 28,729 downwards.
TCCACGCGATTCTTCGGCACGCGATTCTGGCGAGGCATGGCGATTCCGGGTGGAGTCCGCCGCGATATATCGGATGACGATGCGCGGGAGTTGAACTCTATCATCAGCGCCGCCGCGCGCGAGTTTGCGGAGATGGCGCAACTGGCGCTGGATACGCCGTCGGTGCTGAACAGGTTTGAAACGACAGGCACGTTGAGCAACAAGATCGCCCGTGATCTCGCGGCGGTGGGTCCAGTGGCTCGCGCAAGCGGAATGAAGCTCGACGTTCGCCGCGATCATCCTTACGGACGTTATCGCAAGATCAATGTTGAGGTGCCGCACTTCGCGCAGGGAGACGTGCTGGCTCGTGCACGTATGCGAATGGAAGAGACGCGCGTTTCTAGCGCCCTGATTGCAGATACGATCAAGGAAATGCCGGCGGGCCTGATCCACGCACCGGTGCCGTGCGACGGAAGTGGCGAGGGCTTCTCCGCGGTCGAGTCGCCGCGCGGCGAGTTGCTTTACTGGATCAAAGTGCGCGAAGGGAAGATCGCGCGCTGTCATATCAAGTCGCCGTCATTTCAGAACTGGCCGATCCTACCGTTCGCCATGCCGGGAAACATCATTGCCGATTTTCCGCTGATCAATAAGAGCTTCAATCTTTCGTACTCGGGATGTGACCGATGATCTTCGATGTTCCAAAACGCAGCCTGACAAGTTCGAGCGTGTTGATTCCGGTGGAGGAACTCTTTGGCGATGCGCGCGGCAGTCGCATGCCAGACGTGCAACCGGTATTGCTGAACGACATGATCGCGCAGCGCGTTGTGGATTCGTGCAGTACGTCGGCGTTGGCGCTCAAGAGGAATGAAGGCCGCTGGGAGCTGTCGTTGAACTACGGAGAGTGCATCGGTTGCGGGCACTGTATCGACGCAGGTGGCGGTGCATTTTTTGCGGCGGAGAAGTTTCTTCATTCTGGCGTGAGCAAGCGGGGCCTCGTGCGGCGGTGGGACATCGAAACATGCTCGGAAATTCCGAGCGACGAAGCCGAGATGGACGAGATGGCCAAACAGATCAGAGAGATCATCGGCGGCGCGCTTAACATCCGTGAGGTCGATGGTGGTTCGTGCAACGGATGCGAAGCCGAAATTATTGCCGCAGGGAATCCGTACTACGATTTGGAGCGATTTGGCATTCACTTCGTCGCGTCACCGAAGCATGCAGACATGCTGCTCGTTACCGGACCCATCACTCGCAACATGGCGGAAGCGGTGAAGCATACGTATGAGGCTACACCCTCGCCGAAGCTGGTTGTAGCGGTTGGAACCTGCGGATGCAGCGGTGGCATCTTCGCTGGAAGTCACGCGGTTGTGGGCGGTGTCGATTCGGTGATACCGGTAGACGCGTACATTCCTGGGTGTCCGCCGACTCCGGCGATGATTCTCACAGGAATTCTGAAGGCGCTACGAAAACGCTAGTTACTCATTGACGAGCATCGGCCGCCGGTCTTCTTCCTGCCGGCGTCCGGTTAAGCGCGACCAAGCCTTGTTCATGCGGTTCTGAATGCGGTCGAGATAGACGTAGTAAACGGGCGTGATGTACAGGGTCACGAACTGCGAGAAAACCAGTCCGCCGACCACTGCCAATCCCAATCCACGACGCGAGCCGGCTCCGGCGCCGATGCCAATTGCGATGGGGAGCGTTCCCATGAAGGCTGCAAACGTCGTCATCATGATCGGACGGAAGCGCACAAGTGCGCCCTGGTAAATCGATTCCTCGGGCGTTTCACCCTTGTTGCGTTCATTATCGAGTGCGAAGTCGATCATCATGATGGCGTTCTTCTTGACGATACCGATCAGCATGATGATGCCGACAAAGGAATAGAGGTTGAGCTCCTCGTGGAACAGCAGCAGTGTTCCGAGCGCGCCGACACCGGCCGATGGCAAGCCGGAGAGAATCGTGATCGGGTGAATGAAGCTCTCGTAGAGAATGCCGAGCACGATGTAGATCACAACGATCGCGGCAAGAAGCAGCAGGCCGAGATTCGAGAATGACTGTTGGAAGGCCTGCGCCGTCCCCTGGAAGCTACGCTGTACCGTAGCGGGGAGTATCTGGGTCGCGACTTGTTCGACGGCCTGCGTAGCATCACCGAGCGCGACGCCAGGCGCAAGGTTGAAGCTGATCGTAACGGCGGGCAATTGTCCCAAGTGATTGACGGTCAGCGGGCCGACGGTGGGGACGAGTTGGGCAACGGTGTCGAGTGGAACCAGTTTATTGTCGGATGCCCTCACGTAGATCATCGACAGCGACTGTGGGTTGTTCTGATACGGCGGGGCCAGCCCGAGAATCACGTAGTACTGATTGCTGGGCGTGTACATCGTGCTGATCTGGCGCTGTCCGTAAGCAGAGTAGAGAGCATCGGACACTTGCTCTGCGGTGAGACCAAGCGCGTACGCCTTATTTCGATCGACCTGAACTGTGAGTTGCGGGTTCCGTATCTGCAAGTTGCTGCTGACGTCCTGCACTTGCGGAAGTTTGCGGATGGCAGCTTCGAGCTTAGGAGCGTCCGCGTATAAGTCATTCGTGTCCGGGCTTTGCAGCGTGTACTGATACTGCGCGTTGGTGAGCTGCCCGCCAACATTGATGGTGGGAGGTACTTGCAGGAAAACTTGCGCGTCCTGCACGGCGGAAAGTTTTCTGCGCAGCTTCTGGATGAGTTCGTCGGCGCTCTCTTTTCCCGCGCGGTCGCCGACGTCCTTAAGGTGCAGGAACAGGCGGCCCTGGTTTACGGGATTTCCGAAGAAGGTCATCGTGTACATCACGTTGGGGTCAGCCTGGCAGATGGACGCGATCTGCGCCATTTGCTGTCCCATCTGATCGAACGCAATGCCCTCGCGTGCCTGTACGAATCCGAACACCAGGCCGGCGTCCTCGTTTGGAATGAAGCCGGTTTTCGAAGCTTGATAGAGGAAGAATGTCAGCGCGACCACACCGAAGCTGAGGAGTAAGGTCACGAACTTATGTCGTAGAGCGATCTTCAAAGTGCGGTCATAGAAGCGCAAGCCGCTATCGAACATGCGTTCGGTGGACTGATAGAACTTGCCGTGGCGTTCTTCTGAGGGCGGGCGCAGGAACCGGCTGCTGAGCATTGGCGTCAGCGTCAGAGAAACGAAACCTGAAACGAGAATCGCCGACGTGATAACGACTGCGAACTCGTGCAGCAGCCGCCCGATGATTCCGCCCATGAAGAGGATCGGAATGAACACGGCGGCGAGCGAGAGCGTCATCGACACAATCGTGAAGCCAATCTCACCCGCACCGTCGATCGCGGCCTTCAGCGGGGTCTTACCCATCTCCATGTGCCGGACGATGTTTTCCAGCATGACGATGGCATCATCAACAACAAACCCCACTGAGAGCGTGAGCGCCATCAGCGACAGGTTGTCGACCGTATAGCCGAGCAGGTACATCACGGCAAACGTGCCGATGATCGACATTGGCAGCGCGAGGCTAGGGATCACGGTAGCAGAGAGATTCCGCAGGAAGAGGAAGATGACGAGCACGACCAATCCGATCGTCAGCAGCAGCGTGAACTTAACGTCGTTGACGCTTTCACGGATCGACACCGAGCGGTCGTAGATTGTTGTGACGGTGATCGCCCGCGGAATCTGCTGCTTCAGCCCGGGCAGCATCTTGTTGATCGCGTCAACGATCTGGACAGTGTTGGTTCCGGGCTGCTTCTGGATGGCAATGATTACCGCACGTTCTTTTTCGAAGTGGCTCTGCGAATAGAGGTCCTGAACGCTGTCGTAAACGGCCCCGATCTGATCAAGGCGAACGGGGGCACCATTGCGATAGGCGACGATAAGAGGGCGGTAGGCCTCGGCACTGAGCAGTTGGCCATTCGATTGGAGCGTCAGCGTGCGGTTCTGGCCGTAGATGCTGCCGACCGGAAGATTGGTGTTCCCGGCTTGCACAGCCGCTTGCACTTCGTTGATGCCGATTTGAAGTGCAGCAAGTTTGTTCGGGTCAACGTCGACGCGCACGGCGTACTTAGCGGAGCCGAATACCTGCACCTGGGCTACGCCGGGGATCATCGAGAGCTGCTGGCCCACTGTAGTTTCGGCGGCATTATCGACGTCGTAGATCGGCATCGTCGTCGAACTCATCGCGAGATACAAGATCGGCTGGTCCGACGGATTTACTTTCCTGAACGTCGGCGGATTCGGCAAGTTCGGTGGCAGCTGTCCCGACGCGGCGGCGATTGCAGACTGCACGTCGACGGCTGCTCCATCAAGACTGCGCGAGAGGTCAAACTGGATCGTGATGCTCGTCTGCCCCAGCTGACTGGTTGACGTCATCTGGCTGATGCCGGCGATGGTCGCGAACTGGCGTTCGAGCGGCGTGGCGACAGATGATGCCATCGTGTCAGGACTGGCACCCGGCAATGCCGCACTCACCTGAATGGTAGGGAAGTCAACATTAGGCAGATCGCTGACGGGAAGGAACTCGTAAGCGAAGATGCCGAAGACGAGGAATGACGCCATAACGAGGGTCGTCATGATGGGCCGGCGAATGAATAGTTCGGTCACTGACGCCCCCCGGCTTCTGCCGTATTCTCGGCCACCTGCGAGGCCGCGGATGCCGGAACCGTCTTCACAATGTTCACCTTGCCGTTGGGAATGACCTGTATCTGGCCGTCAATCACGACGCGCTCGCCTGGCTTCAATCCACTTTGAATGACTGCTAGTTGCTGATACGTTCGCGGCGAAACGACAGGCTGAATCGCAGCAGTGTTATCAGCACGAACGACGTAGACGAATTGGCCTTGCTGTCCGGTTTGCACCGCTTTCGCCGGAACCACGGTGGCGTTGGGCTCGCTCCCGAGCATCAGGTCAACGTTCATGAACTGGCCTGGCCACAGCTTGTGGTCCTGATTGGGAAAGGTGGCCATCAGCTTGATCGTTCCCGTTGTCGCGTCGACGGCGTTGTCGATGAAGGTAAGCGTTCCGATAGACGGTTGCTGCTCGTTTGCGGGCATGGCTCGGACCTTCAGCTTGCCGACGCCGCCGTTTGCGCGCACAGCAGCAAGGTTCGCCTCGGGAATGCTGAACTGAACGTAGATCGGTTCGATCTGGTTCAGAGTGGTGATCGGGTTTGTATCGTTGGCTTTGACGAGATTTCCGAGATTGACGAGGATGGCGCCGGCGCGTGAGTTGATCGGCGCGCGAATCTCGGTGTATCCGAGATTGACTCGCGCTGTCTCGACCGCAGCCTGATCCGCCTGCACGGCGGCAAGGTTCGATTCTGCGAGCGACTGCTGTTGCTGCGCAGCCTGCACGGCAATGATCCCTTGTTGCGCCAGGGAGGCGTTCTTCTTCGCCATCATCGCGTTGTAGGCGGCGGTGGCTTTGTCCTGCGCGAGTTTGCCGAGAGCCTGGTCAAGGGCTGCCTGGAACGGGCGCTTGTCAATCTCGAAAAGAAGCTGCCCTTGGCGAACAAACTGTCCCTGCTGGAGCAGAACCTTGCTGATCTGGCCATCAACCATCGACTTCACCTGGACGGTGCGATAAGGTTGCGCGTTGCCGATGGCCGTGATCTTCAGTGGAACGGATTGTTGAGAAACCTCGGTTACAGTGACCTGGGCAGGAGGTGGTCCGGTCGCTTGCGCTGATTGCTGCTCCGTGCCCTTGCCGCAACCAGGGAGCAGCGGCACGGTGACGAGAAGAAGCGGAAGTGAAAATAAACGAAGAGAACCAAGCAAACGAGGGGTGTGTCCTTGAGACTTCCCGACCAACTTGCACCACCATTCCTGAGCGGCAAAATAACGGTAATCACTTAGTAAATGATTCGATGAGGGCGGCGCTTCGGCGGTTTCTGGAGATTCGACGGTGAAACTGCCTTGCAGTCTTCATCTTGGATGAAACCGAGGGAAGCTGTTTTTCGTATCTACTCTGCATAGCGGAGAGCGAGGGCCGAGAATGGGACGGGATTGTTGTTGCTGGTCCGCCTGGGACGAGGTACATTCCTTAATGTACCTACCGGTCGGTATATGCATAAACAAGGTAACAGTTCGGCCCGCATTCTTGATGCGGCTCTCACTTTGTTCTCGAAGAAGGGCTACGAAGCGACTTCGACCAGGGAGATCTGTGAACTAGCCGGAATCACCAAGCCCACTCTTTATTACTTTTTCGACAGTAAAGAAGGGATCTACCGGGCGCTGGTCCAGACTGCTTTCGAAGATTACGAGAGCGTTATAGAGGAAGGCTTAGCCACTGCGGGCAGCTTGCGACGCAAGCTCAAGAGAATAGCCGAGTTGATGTTCGAGCGGGCCTGTGCCAAGCCAGAACTGGTGAGGCTGTTGTTTTCGATCGTGTACTCGGTCAACTCACCGTTCGTGCAACTGGTGCAGAGCTCGCACGAAGGAATGGTGGTTCGCCTGTATCAGGTCGTTTCCGAGGCGGCCGAGCGTGAGCAGTTGTCCCCGGGCGATGTTGAGGTGCGGATGACCGTGCTGATAGGGGCGCTGGTGGAGGCAATTTCAAATTACCTGATCTGCGGGAAGCCAGCGCTTACACGCGAATTGGCGCATTCGATCATTGATGTGGTTTTTGATGGTTGGGGACCCAGAGGTGAAGAGTCCAAATGAAGAAACGTTTGATAGTTGCACTCATTATTCCATTACTAGTGACAGGCATGGCCCAGGCCGAAGTCCTGTCGCGCGCGCAGGCGGTGGCGATAGCGCTCCAAGCGAATCCGGAGGTCATGAAGAGCCGCGAGCAGTTGCGCTATCTGGATGGCCGCATCATGGAGGAGAAATCTAACGCGCTGCCAGATGTGAGCGCGAGTGGCAACAGCCTTCGCTACACGGATCCGTCGTTTCTGAATAGCGCCGGATTGTCGAAGATGCCGCCGGAGTTCTTGACCGCACTCAGGCCGGTGGCCCAGAACAGCTTTGACGGTGGGCTCACGGTAAGGCAGACGCTTTACAGCTTCAAGCTGGGCAAGGCGATCAAGGCAGCCAAAACCGCTCGTCTGCTGGGCGGCGCCGATTTGGATCGCGCGAGGCAGCAGATCGCGCTCGATACGGTACAGGCCTATAACGCTCTTCTTTATTCAATTGAACAGGAGCGAGTTCAGCGCAACGCCTTCGAACAGCGAGAGAAGCATCTGGAGATGACACGCAATCGGCGGCAGGCTGGTGTGGCCACGGAGCTTGATGTCCTTCGTGCCGAGGTGAGCATGGAGAATCAGCGTGCTGCGGTTACCCAGGCTGAAGGTGGTGTCGAACTGGCACGCGCGCAGCTGAACGCTTTGATGTTGCGCGACATGGATGCGCCGATCACTCCGAGCGATAACTTGTCGTATGCACCGGAAGATCACGCGCTTGAAGACATCGTCCGTGCGGCGATGGTAAACCGTCCGGACCTGCATGTTGCCAAGCTGACGGAAGACGTGCGCAAGGAACTGGTCGGAGTTACGAAAGCGAATTCGATGCCCTCGTTTGACTTCACTGGGAACTACGGCCGTTCTACGCGGCTGATCAGCAACTTTGCTGATCCTGACTTCAGTAAGTGGTCGGCGGCTGTCAGCGTGAAGATTCCGATCTTTGATGGCCGTAGGGTGAAAGGTCAGGTGCAACAGGCTCAGGCTGATTTGGGCAAAGCGCGGCAGGACACGATCGCGCTCCAGAATCAAATTCGGCTTCAGGCGATGGACGCTCTGGTGAAATTGAATGTGTCGGCCAAGCTAATCACGGCCGCACAGCTGAACGTTGATCAGGCCAAGAAGGCATTGGATATGACGCAGGCCAACTACAACTATGGTGCTGCAACCGTGCTCGATGTTACGGATGCGCAGAACGCCGTGTTGCAGGCCGAAACGACGCTCGCACAAGCATTGCAGCAGCACGCTGACGCGAAGGCGATGGTGAATTACGTGATGGGGCTGAATCCCGCAGGAACGAACGAGGACAACACGAAATGAAGACGAGAACGAACAAGCTTGGAGTTGTGGTTGTAGCCGCGTTCGCGGTGGTGATTGCCGGATGTAATAAGGAACAGACTGCGGCGACGGGCGCAAAGGCGTCTGAGGTCAGGGCGATACCTGTCCAGACGGCGGCGGTCGAGCAGAGGAACATCAGCGAAGAACTGGTTCTGACCGGAACGTTGAAGCCGCAAGCCGAAGTGCAGGTGGTATCGGAAGTCAGCGCACGGTTGATGCGATTGGTGAAGAACGAAGGTGCGCCGGTGAGCAAGGGCGATGTGATCGCCGTGCTGGATGATACCGACGCGCGCTTGGCCAAGGAGCGCGCCAGTGCCTCGGCGGCGGTGGCGCAGGCGAGTCGCGAACACGCGCTGACGGAACGCGATCGCGCCAACAATCTGCTGAAGACTGGTGGAATCACCGACAAAGACCATCTGGCCGCGCAGGTGAACCTGCAAGTAGCCGAGGCGCAATTGCGTCAGGCGAAGGCTGAAGAGGCGATTGCGGCACAACAGGTTTCGCGCTGCACGATTCATGCGCCGTTCTCTGGGCGGGTAGCGAAGAGGCTCGTAGACGTTGGCACGATGTTGGCCCCCGGCACACCGGTGGTGATGCTGGTGGATAATTCGGTACTGGAATTCCGCGCGGCAGTTCCTTCGACCGATCTGCCGAAGGTGAAGGTTGGAGCGCCGGCACAGATCACGGTGGACTCAATGCCGGGCACGAATCTGCGTGGTTCGATCACGCGGATACTTCCGACGGTCGATGAGCGTAGCCGGTCGTTTGAAGTCGTGGTGAGCGTGCCGGGGCAGCCGAACCTGATCTCCGGTCTCTTTGGACGTGGACACGTGAAGATTCGTGATATCCCGAATGCAGTTGTGGTCCCGCCGGCGGCCGTGGTTCATGACGGCACTCGCGCCGATCTAGCCAGCGTGTTTGTTATCGAGGGACAGAAGGCGCAATCGCGCCAGGTGACGCTCGGCTACGAGGGGGTGGACGCAGTCGAGATTCGCAGCGGGTTGGCTTCGGGCGCGACGGTCGTCGTGGATCCGCCGACGACACTGGCTTCCGGCGCTTCGGTCCAAATCACGAAACAGACTGAGAAAGTAGAACGGTAGGGCACGATGTTTCTAAGCAATCTATCGATCAAACAACCGGTCTTCGCCACCATGCTGATGCTGGCGCTCGCTGTGCTGGGAATCGCGTCGTACCGTCAGCTGAAGGTGGACCAGTTCCCGGACGTTGATTTTCCGATCGTAAGTATCACGACACGATACGAAGGAGCGTCGCCGGAAACCGTCGAACGTGACGTCACGCGAAAGATCGAAGAGACCGTCAATACGCTCGAAGGCGTGAAGCACATCGAGTCGGTTTCGCAGGAAGGCCTGTCGAACATCATCGTCACCTTCAATCTTGAGATCCCGACGCAGGTGGCCTCGCAGGATGTGCGGGGCAAGATCGCAGCGATCCGTGGCGACCTGCCTCTCGATATCGAAGAGCCAGTCGTCTTGCGCATGGACCCAAGCTCCTCGCCGATTATCTCGCTGGCCGTCGATGCGAAGGGAATGTCGGAACTCTCGGCGTCAGATCTTGCCGATAAGGTGATCAAGCGCCGACTGGAGACGGTGTCTGGCGTGGGCGCGGTGAATCTTGTCGGTGAGGCCGAACGCGAGACGCAGGTCATCGTCGATCGCACGAAGCTCGACGCTTTCAACCTGACGCTGGCCGACGTGGTGAACGCATTGCGGGCCGAGAATATCGATGCTCCGGCCGGTTCGGCCAAGCGCGAACACACCGAGGCGCTTGTGCGAGTAGGTGCTCGCGGCAAGAGCGCGGACCAGGTCGGCGCGATTCCGCTGAAGCAACTTGGGAACGCGACAATCTACGTGCGCGACGTTGCGCAGGTCATCGATGGCGCAAAGGAAGCGAAGAACCTGGCGTTCTATAACGAGCGAAAGGCGCTAGCCGTCGACGTTCTAAAACAGTCGGGCAGTAATACTGTAGCTGTTGCCGATGGTGTGCGAGAAGCCATCAAGCAGCTGCAAGGCGAACTGCCGCCCGGGGTGAAACTCGATATCATCCGCGATGACTCGCAATTCATCCGCGAGTCGATCGAAGACGTAAACACTACGATGATCATCGGCGGTCTTCTGACCGTGCTGATCGTCTTCGTGTTCCTCAATTCCTGGCGCTCGACGGTCATCACCGGCCTGACGCTGCCGATCTCCGTCATCGCGGCATTCATCGCGATGAGAGCGTTCGGCTTCACGCTGAACGTGCTGACGCTGATGGGCCTGTCGCTGGCGATCGGGTTGCTAATCGATGATGCGATCGTGGTGCGCGAGAACATCGTGCGTCACCTGCAGCGGGGCAAAGATCACTTCGATGCGGCGCGCGACGGTACAGCCGAAATCGGACTGGCCGTTATGGCTACGACGTTCACCATCATCGCCGTGTTCATCCCAGTCGCGTTCATGGCGGGCATCGTTGGACGGTTCTTCTACCAGTTCGGCATCACCGTTGCCGCGGCGGTCGTGGTGTCGCTGTTCGTCAGCTTTACGCTCGATCCGATGCTCTCGTCGCGCTGGGTTGATCCGGCGATGGAAAGCAATCAGCACACCGGATTTCTGGGTCGATTGCTGGCGCGCTTCAACGAGTGGTTCGAAGGCTTACACGTGACCTACGAGCGCGCACTCGGCTGGGCGCTGGACCACCGCAAAACGGTGATTGCGGTAGGCTTGCTGACATTCGTAGGCAGCTTCCCCATACTGATGATTCTGGGCGGCGACTTCATGCCCGATTACAATCGTGGCGAATACCAGATTCAGTTCAAGACTACTCCGGGCAGTACGCTGCAGGAGACGGGTCAGCGAGCACTGGAAACCGTCAGGCGGCTGGAGAAGTTGCCTGACGTGAAGTACACGTACACCACGATCGGCGAAGCTGGCACGTCGTACAAGCCGGTCACCGAAGGCAGCATCTTCGTGAAGCTGAAGAGTGCGAAAGGTAAGACGTTCTCCGACGTGCTGCGCGAAGCCCGATTGGCTATCCAGGACGTGCCCGGTATGACCTATGCCCTGGTTGAGGCCGGTATGTTCGGCTCGAAACCGATCCAACTCAGCGTTCGCGGCGAGGACATCAATGAACTTGACCGAATCTCCCACGAACTGATGGCGAAAACGGCGCAAATCAAAGGCGTTGCCGATCTGGATACCAGTCTGGAGCGGTCAAAGCCGGAGCTGCGCGTGAGCATCGACCGCAATCGCGCCAGCGATCTCGGCATTACCGCGGCGTCGATTGCTTCGACGCTGCGCGCTGGAATCAACGGCGAAGTGGCCAGCAAGGTCGAAGACGCCGCCGGGGATAACCACGACGTTCGCGTCCGGCTGGACTCAGATCAGCGGCGTTTCTCGCGCGACCTGCTCGACCTCAACATCGCGACGAGCACCGACAGCCCCAAGGGCGGCAAGATTGTCGTGCCGCTGCGCGAGGTTGCGAGTGCGCATACCATCAGCAGTCCTTCCACTATCCGGCGCAGGGATTTGCGGCGAGAAGTGCGGGTTTCGGCAAACACTGACGGTCGCGCATTGGGCGACATCGTCAACGACATCAACAAAGCTGTCGAGACGATCGACCGCGCTCCTGGCTACGACGTGGTTCAAGGCGGCGATGCCGAGGAACTGGCCACGATGTTCCAGAACATGTTCCAGGCTCTGGCGCTGGCAATCATCTTTATTTACTTGATCCTCGCCTCACAGTTCGGGTCGTTTACGCACCCGCTGTCGATCATGTTGACCTTGCCGCTTTCGTTGTTCGGTGTCGCGGCGGGCCTGCTGTTCACGCGGGATACGCTGAATATCATGAGCATGATCGGTTTGATCATGTTGATGGGCTTGGTTACGAAGAACGCCATTCTGCTGGTGGACTTCACTAACCAGGCGCGGCGTGCCGGCGTGGACCGCCGGACGGCGCTGCTTCAGGCGGGTACAACCCGACTGCGTCCGATCTTGATGACAACGCTGGCAATGATTTTCGGTATGTTGCCGCTGGCGTTCGCGATCGGTGCCGGAGCTGAAATGCGCGCCCCGATGGCCAGGGCGGTTATCGGAGGACTGATCACGTCGACACTGCTGTCGCTCATCGTGGTGCCAGTGGTGTACACGTATCTCGATGACATGTCACTGGGCGGTCTCAAGCGCCTATTCGGAAAGAAGAAAGCCGAAAACGCGACTGAGAGGGAAGTTGTGAACGCGGAATAAACCCTGAATTATCTTGAGGGCCGCACATTTCAAAGTGCGGCCTTTTCTTCTTCGAGTGCTGGCTGAGATCGAAGGATCACGTTTTCTGGACGGCATCGACTTGATTCTGGAGTTGACGGGCATTTACCATTCAGAGAAGCCCCTTTTTTTCCATTCGGAGTTGATGTACCTTGCGCAGTCCCGGGCCAGTTCCAACCATCGATGAAATGAGAGCCGAGTTTGAGCTGGTGCTGGCGCATCTGCAGGGCTCCACGAGCGTCGGCAAGTTTCTTGCATTCATCTGCGAAGAGTATTTCGCCGGGCGAGCAGATCAGCTGAAAGAGTACAGGATCGCAGTGGAGGCGTTCGGGCGCGCGGAAACGTTCCAGGCAAAAGAAGACCCCATCGTTCGCGTGCATGCAATGAGGTTGCGGCAGCGTCTGGCCGAGTACTATCGGGGCGAGGGCAGCCATCACAAAATCCAGTTAAGGCTTCCGAAGGGAGGCTATGTACCCGCTTTTGAGGTGCTTGTAGTCGAACCGGAAACAAAACCTGCCGAACCCAAACCCAAGAGTGCTGAGGCACAGGCAGTTCCGGCGGAAACGGACTTTCTCCTCGCAAAGGCGTTTTGGCAAAGGTCGCCGTATCGTATCGGGGGCGCAGCCCTCTTTTTGGTCGTTTTGCTGCTAATGGGCTGGCTCGTACTTTCAGGCCAGGGGCAGACCTCGTCCAGCACGAGCGTGCAGCCGTCGACGCCCTCCGTTATTGGTCAGCAGGATGAACTGCGTATTCTGAGCGGCAATGCCGCCTCGAGCTATGTCGACAAGCTAGGCAGAGTATGGGTGGGTGACCGCTACTACGCTGGTGGTGACAGTTCGCAGCCGATGTTCGCGCCAATCGCTCGCGTCTACGATTCGAAGCTCTGGAAGATGCGTCGAATTGGACAGTCGTTCAAGTATGACATCCCACTAGAGCCGGGCACGTATGAGCTTCATCTTCATTTTTTCGAAGACGCTTTTGGCATAGACGAGGAGCATGGGGGCGGGGAAGGCTCTCGCGTTTTCGACGTGGACGCGAATGGGAAGCCGTTGCTTACCCGATTTGACATTGTCCGCGATGCCGGAGGGGCACGAATTGGCGACGAACGGGTCTTCCTGGTGTCGCCCCATACTGACGGTTTCTTACACCTGAATTTTCGGGGCCGTGTCGATAGGGCGATGCTTTCGGGGATCGAACTGATTCCGACGGAGATGAATCGCATGAGGCCGATTCGTATCACGACGCGAACTACTCATTTTGTCTCCAGCAAGCAGGTGATCTGGAGGCCGGATCAGTACTATTCAGGTGGTCGCCAACACGAAGTCAAGAATCCGGTCTCCAACACAGCGGATGCTGAACTGTTCGCGACAGAACGATTTGGCAACTTCAACTATGCGATTCCAGTGGCGGATGGAACCTACACTGCCGTCCTGTACTTCAGCGAGACCCTCTACGGGGCTGGAACTGTGAGTGAAGGCGTAGGCGGAAGGGTGTTCGATGTCTCTTTCAATGGAGCGAAGATATTGAAAGACTTCGACATATATAAGGAGGCGGGCGGCGCGAATCGGGTCGTTCGAAAGGAATTCCACGGACTTCGTCCCAACGCATTAGGGAAATTGGTCTTTACATTCCAGCCTAACCGCAACAATCCATCCATCAACGCAATAGAGATTATTCCTGAAGGCTAATCGGTTTCCCGGCCCGCTGCCTGCGTGTGAGGTAACGAGGCGTGCGTTCCCAGGTCGGGTTCCCAACGGCGAGCCGGTGCTGCATCTCTCGTCCGCATCTTCGCCTGCCTCAGACAGGCGGAGATCATTGCCGACTACTCGATCTGAGGTGATGGGACTATTTGAACCCTCTTTGCGGGAGCGCCATCCAAAAACTCGATTAACTTGATTAAGATTATAAACTACCGGGTGGTCTGCCCTTAAGGCACAATGATTTAGGCGCGCTTTTGCCGCCGGAACACGTGGCTCCTAGGAACTTCAATGCCAGAACAGCGAGAAACGAAAGCGCAGAAAGTGGAGAGGCTCAAGCGCGAGAAGAATGCTTGGGAGTGCCTCGACGAGATCCGTGAATTTGCCCGTCGGGGGTTTGAGTCCATTCCTCCGGAGTGGCTGGGAACGTACTTTCGTCCGTGGGGCGTGTACACGCAGGGGGACGGCGCAGGTGCACTTGGGGGAAGCGGCGGTGAAGGGAAGTCCGTTCCGTACTTCATGGTGCGTATTCGCATTCCGAACGGACTGCTCACCAGTGACCAGTCGCGCACCATCGCCGACATCGCCCAACGCAGTGCCCGTGGCCTGACCGATATCACGGTTCGTCAGAACATTCAGTTGCACTGGATGCGGATTGAAGATTTGCCTGACGTGCTGGAAGAACTCTGGAGCGCGGGTCTGACGACTAAAGGTGCATGCGGCGATGACACGCGCAACATCACCGGCTGTCCGTTGGCCGGGGTTGATGCTGACGAAGTCTTCGATGCGTCACCGTTGGCACTTGAACTGGATCGCCAGTTTGCCGGGAATGCCGAGTTCTACAATCTACCGCGCAAGTTCAAGATCGCGATCACCGGTTGCCGGAGCTGGTGCTGCTATCCCGAGATCAACGACGTGGGTTTCACGGCGGAGTTGCGCAAGCTGCCCTCGGGCGAAGTCGAACGCGGCTTCTCGCTGCGCATTGGCGGCGGACTCTCCACGCAGCCGCATCTCGCTGTGCGACTGAACGCGTTTGTGCCATGGGAGGCAGTCATCCCCGTCACTCGCGTTATAGCCGACATCTTCAAGGATGCCGATGTACTGCGGCAAAGCAGGGAATCGGCTCGTCTGAAGTTCCTCTTTCTGAAACATGGGTGGACGGCGGACAGCTTCCTGGCGGAGATCAATCGCCGGCTTGGTTACAAGCTCGACGAAGCCGTTGAGGAAAAGGCTCCAAGCGATGTTTATCGCGATCACGTCGGAGTGCATCCGCAGAAACAAGTTGGCTACTCATTCGTCGGTGCGGCAGTTCTGCGGGGACGCCTTTCCGCCGAACAGTTGCGAAGCGTGGCCGATCTGGCTGATCGCTACGCAGACGGCCACCTGCGCACGACGGTTATGCAGAACCTGTTGCTGGTGAATGTGCCAAGCGATAGGGCCGAAACGCTGGCGCGCGAACTCGAATCGATTGGGCTGCGCACATCAGGCTCGCCGTTCTGGCGCGGAACCATCGCCTGCACCGGCTCCGAGTTCTGCAAACTCGCGATCACGGAGACAAAAGGTTTCGCGCGTTGGCTGGTCGATCAACTAGAAGAGCGCATCCCCGGCTTCGACCAGCAACTGAAGCTCAACATCACGGGTTGTCCGAACAGTTGCGGACAACATTGGATCGCTGACCTCGGTCTTGAAGGAAAAAAGGTCAAGATCGATGGCCGTCTGCAGGATGCTTACTACTTCTGCGTGGGCGGGGCGGTTGGCCGTGAACAGTCGATTTCGCGCGCAGTGGGATATCGCTGCGCCGCGTCGGAGGTGCCGGACGCCATCGAGCGATTGATGGCGCGGTATACCGAACGCCGTACGGTCGGCGAAAACTTGCGACAATTCTTTGGCCGGCACAGCAACGAAGAGATCCGCGGCTTTCTAGCGGGTACATCTATTGCGGCGGTTGAACGCGATCAGCCGCTGGCGCCAACGCCGCACGGAGTGGAGGGCTGATGTCTGCACTCTTTCCAGTATTCCTGAAGCTGGCAGGCCAGCCGTGCCTCGTTGTGGGTGCCGGGCAGATCGCGGAGCAAAAGCTCGAAGGATTGCTCGCTTCGGGCGCCGAAATCCAAGTGATCGCACCGAACGCAACGGACTCGATCCGCCAGCTTGCAGCAGACGGTCGAATTTTGTGGATCGAGCGAACGTTCGAGCCATCCGATCTTGACGGTAAAGTGCTTGTTGTAGCGGCGACGGGTGATCGCGCGGTGAACGAAGAAGTCTTCCGTGCTGCCAGCTCAAGGCACGTACTCTGCAATGCGGTGGATGAGCCCGAGCACTGTCATTTCTACTATCCGTCCGTGGTTCGCCGCGGTGACTTGCAGATCGCGATTTCGACTGCGGGTCACAGTCCGGCGCTGGCTCAACGCTTACGAGTCGAACTCGAAAACCTCTTTTCGCCGGAGTACGGAGACTTGCTGCACTGGCTGGGGAGGGTTCGAGCCATGCTGTTTCGCCGCAGCATGGATCCGCAATCGCGAAAGCGTGCGCTTCACAAAATCGCCAGCCGCGAAGTAGCTGATCGCTTCATCCGCTCGCGGCGGCCGCTCAGGGAAGCCCCCACGTTAGCTTCGCGAACGTGGGGCACCAATAAAGTCCTAATGGGAAAAGTGTTCTTAGTGGGAGCGGGTCCGGGCGACCCCGAGTTGTTGACCGTGAAAGCCGTGCGCCTTCTTCAACGCGCCGACGTCGTGCTGCACGATGCTCTGGTGAGTGACGCCATCCTCGAGCTTATTCAACCCGGCGCGCAGATCATCGACATTGGAAAGCGTCGTGGACATAAGTTGCTAACGCAGGACGAGATCAACGCGCTTCTTGTGCACTTCTCTGCGACTGCCGAAACCGTGGTGCGCCTCAAAGGCGGAGACCCGACGATCTTCGGACGTGTCGGCGAAGAGATTCAGGCATTGGTGGATGCAGAGGTTGAGTACGAAATTGTTCCGGGCATCACCTCGGCGCTGGCCAGTGCGGCCGCAGCGGGAATATCTCTTACTGACCGTCGTTATGCCTCGAGCGTGGTCTTCACAACCGCACACCGTCGCCCCGGCGCTGCTGGGATCGAGTGGGACAGGCTCGTGACTTCCGGATCCACGCTTGTTGTATACATGCCCGGCCAGGACTACGCGGAGTTGGCGTCAAACGTCATCGCGGCTGGACTGAAGCGCGACACACCCTGCACCATCGTCTCGTCTGCGACCCGTCCTGAGCAACAGGTCCGATGGACGACAGTCAGCAGCCTCCCGGAACTGGTACTACCCGCGCCCGCGCTGATCATCGTTGGCCGCTGTGCCAGTGCGTTGCCGGAGATCGAGTCCGCAGAAGATGGCCAACTCGTTTCGACCCGGGAGACACTTGCGCATACAAGGCCGTGAAGCGAGAGTGCTGGAATTCTATTTCTTTGCTGCTCTCATATCTCGCCCGCCCTGATGCAGGATTGCGTAAGTGACCGCCCCGGTTTCATCCTTGAAGAATTCGACTTGCGCATCCACAACCTTGAGGAAGAATTTGTTTTCAGTCTCGGCATACATGGGGAACTTGGGCTGTCCTGTCGCCTGGGTCATGAGTTGGCCATTTTCGAGTGTCATGCTGATGACAAATCCCGGAGCTAGTTCGTAGTCACCGACGTACTTCTGCAATACGGCTGGCGTTACGGAGATTTCTTTTCTCGCTGGTGTAGTCGACGCTTTATCTGACTTCTTGATCGCCTTCATGTCTCGCCCGTTCTGATGCAGGACCAGATACGTGACCTTGCCCTTGTCATCGGCAAAGAACTCAAGCTGCGCATCTACCACCTTCAGGAAGAACTTGTTCTGCGCCTCTGCATACACCGGAAGCTTCGGTTGACCCGTCGCCTGTGTCATCAACTGCGTTCCCTCCAGCGTTACAGCGAGATCGAAACCGGGCGCCAGCTCGTAGACTCCCAGGTACTTGGCAAGAGTTTCCGGTGGAACCGCGACTTCTTTTCGTTCATTCGGCAAAACAACTTGTTGCCCATGCACAACGTCGGCCAATTGCAGCGCAATCTGATCGGGTGCTCCACCGTTTAGATTTCCCAGTACCACGACCGCCAACTTGTCGTCTGGATAATAAGCGAGGCTGGTGTTGAAGCCTTCGATGCCGCCGCCGTGCGAGAACTTCCGATGGCCGTTTTCAGTCGAAACGGTCAGTCCCATGGCATAGTTGTCCTTCGCCGGGGTCGTCATCTTCTGAAGAGAAGCAGCCGAAAGGAGCTTGCCACCGTAGAGTCCCTGCTCCCATCGAACCAGATCCTCCGTCGTCGAGTAGAGAGCACCAGCCGAGAACGGTATCGTCATGTCGACGTAGCCGGTGTTTCGAATGCCGATGCCATCGGGCGTGTAACCGCTTGCGCGGTGCGGGATAATGGCGGAGTTCGAGTCGTAGCCGGAGTCCTGCATCTTTAACGGCTTGAAGATGTTCTCTTCGACGAACTGACTGTAGGTTTGTCCGCTGACCTTTTCAATCAAGTATCCCAGCAGAACGTATCCGGAATTGCTGTACTTGAACTTGTCGCCGGGTTGGAACTCGAGTGGCTTGTTGCGAAAACGCGCCACGAGTTTTTCCGGCGTGGTGGGGATCGCTTCAGTGGGAGCGTAATCCGGAAACTCTGTAAAGCTTGGGATGCCCGAAGTATGGGTGAGCAGATGGTAGATCGTCACCTTGTCCCACGCGGCCGGGGCATTCGGCAGATACTTCTTAACTGGATCGTCGACCTTGAGTTTGCCGCGATCTTCCAGCAGGAGAATGGACGCTGCCGTGAATTGTTTCGTAACCGAGCCCAAACGGAACTTGGTTGTGGAATCGTTGGGGATATTCCATTCCAGATTTGCAGAGCCGTACCCCTTGCTGAACAGCACGGTCTGGTCACGCACGATCAGCACGGAGCCCATGAACTGCTTGCGTGAAACATATGACTGCACGATCTCGTCCATGCGTGACGCGTTTTCCTGCGCTGGGCAGATGGCGGACAGGAGAGTGCAGCAGCAGATGATAAGGACAATAGTCCTGAGTTTCATAAGCCCTCGGAATCGTATGGAATTGAACTTAATCGTGGCCCGATACTCTGCAAAAAAGTCTACTCGCGCGGTCGAATCCAGCCAACTGAATTGACAACTTCGTTTGGGTTTGATCAGGGGAACGGTCGATCACAAGGTGGCGCATATGAGCCTACTCAGCTACCGCTTGCGTGTTGCGGATGCCAGTCAGACGGGTGAGGCAATACGACTTGCCATCAACGTTGCAGCCGACCTGAGTCGAACCGCGTCGGTGGCGCATCGGATGTTAAGAACCGCGGCGCGGGCTCGAATCGCGCAAGGAGACGCACGTAGATGACACCGAAAAACACGATCTGCCTCTGGTTCAACAAGGACGCACTTGATGCGGCGCAGTTCTACGCCGCCACGTTTCCGAACAGTGAAGTGACCGCCGTCCACAAGGCGCCTGCGGATTACCCGAGCGGCAAGGCGGGCGACGTCTTGACCGTGCAGTTCACCGTCCTCGGCATTCCGTGCCTCGGTCTAAATGGTGGCCCGGCGTTCACGCACAACGAGGCGTTCTCGTTTCAGATCGCAACAGACGATCAGGAAGAGACGGACCGCTACTGGAATGCGATCGTCGGCAATGGCGGTCAGGAAAGCGCGTGCGGTTGGTGCAAGGACCGCTGGGGCATTTCCTGGCAGATCACTCCACGCGCGCTGACCGATGCGCTTGCCGCGGGTGGCGCTGAGGCAAAACGCGCCTTTGAGGCAATGATGCCGATGACGAAAATTGATGTCGCTACGATCGAGTCGGCTCGGCGCGGCTGACGGATGCGAGGTCAGCCGCGCGGCGTGATTCGTCGTTTGTCGCTCTCACGGGTTTACGTCTGGGCAGTGCTTCTCGAGCGGTCACTCAGCCGGTCCACATGAGGCGAAATCTTACTCCCGCCTAAGTCTTTCCACCGCTAGGTTTGTAGCTGAACCGTCGGCTACTGTGACGTAATCGCGATAACTTCGGCGAAGCTGGCCAATTCCTGAGGATCTCGAACACCCCTCTACTGGTATTGCTCCGTACTCAGCCGTCAATTGGCGTTTCCGCCGTTCTGCATCGCGATTGGGGCATTGCAGCACAGAGTTGACGTTTGATGAGAAGCCAGGACAGCGCCAAGCAACGGATGATTCGCGAGGTGGTCAAGACCAACCTCGAGAATCCTTTCGTGAAAGTGCGCCGTAGGCGTCTCCGCGCACAGGTCTTACGCTGGGCATCACTCATGACGGTCCCTGCCGTCCTTGCAATCTCCTCAGTTGTGATTTGGAAAAGCAAGCTGTCCTCCAGCCAACCAGTGAAGGCGAACACGGCGATAGGTCAGAATGTCGTTGCACAGCAAACTGTCGAACCACCCATTCCCCAGACACCGCCTGCCGACTTGAGTCTGGCTGTGATGCCGCTGTCTGTGAAGAGAGTCGTTATCGATCCGGGCCATGGCGGCTCTCAACCCGGCGCAATTTCCAGCACAGGCTTGGCCGAGAAAGATGTCACATTGGACATCGCGCTTCGTCTGCGCCAGCTTCTGAAGCAATCTCCTTACGAAGTGCTTTTGACCCGAGAGACCGACCAAACCGTGACGCTGGCAGATCGGGTGGCATTCGCCAACTCCAAGAAGGCAGACCTGTTTATTTCCATCCACATCAACTCAATGCCGACGCGTTCTATTCGACCACTCGAAACTTACTACGTCGGTCCAAGCAAAGATCCGAAAGTTTTACAGCTTGCAAGTATTGAGAACCGGGACTCCGGGTACTCCTTATCGCAATACCGTCAGCTTCTGGAAAAGGTCTATCTGGACGTCCGGCGCAACGAATCTCGGGGACTAGCCAAGAGCGTAGATGCCGAGCTCTATAAGTCCCTGAAGCCGCTCAACCCAAAGCTGGATGACCGCGGCGTCAAGATGGCCCCGTTCGCGGTTCTGGTCGGGACGCAGATGCCGGCAGTACTGGCCGAAGTCTCATCTGTGTCCAATGAAGAAGACGACAAGTCATTGAAGGACGATCAGTACAAACAAAGGATCGCAGTTGCACTTTTCAAAGGAATCACCAGTTATGCAAAAAACCTTAACAGCTCCGGAAAGCGAGGCGGCACACTCAATGGCACAACATGAAGAGACTATCTGTGTAGGAATTGACCTGGGAACTTCACGAAGTTCCATTTCGGCTTCCAATGGCCAACGCCACGTCGTGGACAGCTATGTCGGCTGGCCCCTAGACATGGTCGCCCGAAAGATCGTTAAGAAGCAGGTTCTGATCGGCGGAGAGGCATTGGAAAAGCGTTCAATGCTCGACCTGCGGCGCCCGCTTGAGAACGGCGTTATCAAAGATGTGTCGGAACGCGATGCGAACGCTGTCCGCGAACTGTTACGCCATTTGGTTTCCTTGCTTGGCGTGAAAAACAACGGGACGCAGTACAAAATTCGTGCCGTGGTCGGTGTACCTGCCGAAGCGATGCAGGCGAGCCGCTTGCGCCTTCGCACAGCAATGGATGGGATCGCCGACACCGTAATGCTGGTCTCAGAACCCTTCGCGGTCGCCTACGGCACTGAATCGCTCATGCATGCGATGGTCATCGACATCGGCGCTGGAACCGCCGACATCTGCGTGATGCAAGGCCGCTATCCGACTGAAGAAGATCAGCGGACACTGCCCAACGCAGGCGACTTGATCGACCAGCGGCTCTTCAAGGCATTGCAGGAACATCATCCTCACGCGCAGTTTTCCATCCATACCGTACGCTCCTGGAAGGAGAAGTACAGCTTCGTGGGCGAACCGAAACGCCGCGTAGTGGTGACGGCCTCAGAAGACGGCAAGCCGATCGACATTGACATCACCGACGACATGCGCGCCGCCTGCGAATCGATCATCGCTCCGATCGCCGAGACCGTGCGCGAAGTGGTGGCCCGCGTCGAACCGGAATATCAGCAACGAGTGCTCAACAATATCATGCTCGCGGGCGGCGGTTCGTTGATCGACGGTTTGCCGGAAGCGTTGAAGAATGCGCTCTCAGAACTTGGCAAGGCGCAAATCACGCTAGTCCAAGATCCAGTTTTTGCCGGCTCCGACGGCGGACTAGCGATTGCGCGTGATGCGTCAGACTCAGATTGGGAGAAGTTGTCGCTCTAGACTCGAGCTGAACATGGATGAGAATCAATATATTGGGCCGCTTCGGCGGCCCGATTTTTCTTAATACCGCGTTTAGTATGTGCCGAACAGTAAGCAAAGCTAACGTACTTCGCTATAGACTCGTTCGACGAAAACAAACAAGCCGATACACACAATGAAGATCACTCCGGATTTAGGTTCCCAGGGGCCTGTTGGATTGTGAGATGACTACCCTCAAGTTCGATGCGGCAACCGTCCCCCACGGCCATGCATGTTGTTGCAGGACGGCTTACGTTGAACGCCTCCAGTAGGAGAAGCTGTACCGTAACTGAATAGTCACCATTCGCGGCTCGTTGACGTGCGAGCCTCCGAATGTATTGCTGAAGTCTATGAAGTGGCGCTGGTTCGCTATATTTGTGGCTGTAATCTTTGCGGATAACCGCTCGCCAAACGCCTTGCCTATAGCGACATCGAATGTGGCATAGCCGGGAAGATGTTCCGGGCCGTCACCGTTTAGAAACCCTGAACCATAGCTGACGTTGAACGACAACCAGCTTCTCCATGCGAGGGACGAGTTGAACCCGGCGGACAGCGTGTTTCGCTGGTCATGGTCGAGGTAAAAGAGTTCATTAGGTGGCGGCGAGAAGTCAGTCAACCCTCCAGTCACTCCGCCGCTGCCTCTGACTGATTGGTGAGAGTACACCAAACGGGCATCTACTTTGCGAAACAGCTTGGGAGACCGAACGCTTATCTCGATGCCTCGGATGCGTACTCGGTCAATAGTCAGCGGTAAGAAGATGTTGGAGTTCGCCAGAGCATCGTGATCGAAGAAATTCCGAGCCGCCGTTCTGAATGCATCAGCTTCTACTGTCCAACCGCGAAGAGGTACAGACACTCCGATATCTGCCTGTTCATCCCGCTCACCATAGAGCGGAAGGAACCCAACGCCCTGTTGAAGAGCGAAATCAAGTAGTGGCCCAGAAACTGTGGACAACGGCGGTGCTTGATAGAACCTGCTGTAGGAAACGCGCACAACCAAGCGCAGACGGGGAACTGTGAGCGCTAGACCCAACCTCGGGCTCGTCGCATTCTCTTCGACACCGCCACCGAAATGCGTGAAACGCAGCCCAGCAGTTGCCGTCAACCATGCTGCAGGACGATATTGGTCTTCAACAAAAAGAGCCGCGAGACCACCAGTCATGCGTTGTCGCTGCCGTAGCTCGTCTCCACTTCCGTCATTCGTTGTGACTTCAAACAGATGCGAGTCACGCTGACCAAAGCCATAGAAGCCGACTCGCGCATTGTGCTGGCGGGTAGAAAAAGTCGTTGAAGCCTGTCCCCCGAAGTAGTACGACGCGCGATTGTCCGTTGCGGCAGGGACGTCCTCAACACCTCCCTCGAATGCCGCCCGATTGAAGTGGAAGAAAGGAGTAAGCGAAAATAAGACGGAACTGGTGAACGGATGCAGGTACGTGAAGCTACTGAACACATCCTGCTCTCGCTCTCGATCACGGGCTCCAGCCGCCTGTGCATCGGGGTCATTAGGCACCTGATAGAAGTCAGTTCGGCCAGCACCAATGAACCGTAGCTGGGCGCCATTCCTGCG
The DNA here is from genome assembly GCA_023410055.1 of Acidobacteriota bacterium. Classification (GTDB taxonomy): domain Bacteria; phylum Acidobacteriota; class Terriglobia; order Terriglobales; family Acidobacteriaceae; genus JAEZPW01. Next base: position 4,998 of record JAEYQK010000122.1, on the reverse strand, counting down.
ATTCAATGTCATCGACGTGAACACCCCGCCACCAGCCGATTGGTTGTGAAGATTCGCATTTGTGGGCGGCTCCAGTCCGTAGTCGCTGCGATTGCCATTCGCGCTGACGTAATACGCAAAGTCGCGCGTGTGGTCTCCGAAGCTGAGTTGGTCATCTGTTTGGTGGTAGCTGCCGTATCCCAGAACGAGTTCGGCTGTGCACTTGCGCTCGAAGCCGGAACGCGGAGCGACATTAAAGATGCCATAAGTGCGGTCGCCGTAATCTGCCATATAAGAACCACGTTGAGCTTCTATGAACTCCACGTCCTTTGGGTCAAACTGCGGCCCGACGTTACTGGCGATGTTGGTGTTTGGAACGGGCACGCCATCCACCGCCCAAGTGACTTGATGTCCCCCACGGACATGTAATTGGTTGTGAACGACGTATGTACCCGGAACGAAGTCGGTGATGAAGTCCAAGCTGTTCGAGCGGTCTGCACCCGGAGTTCGCGAGATATCTGTTCTGCTGACGGTGGATTGTGGGTTCGTCGTTCCCGCCCAAGTGTCCGCTTGTGCACTGACCTCAACCGTTTGCGACGTGGTGGCGATTCTCAGAGGAGCATGAACGTCTTGCATACGGTCTGAGACGACCGTCACTTCCAGATTAGTGGTCGCGAATCCCGGGGCTTCAATGCTGATGGTGTATGCGCCAATGGGTACAGAATCGAAACGTGCTATTCCCTGAGCGTCTGAGATTGCCCGGAAGTTCAGTCCCGAAGAACTCCCGGACAGGGTGACCTTCGCATGACCAACCGCTCGGTGCTGCGGGTCGTGTATGAGGATTCGAACCCCACCAAACACGCTAGCAAAGCACGAGACAGTCGTAAGAAGGCAAACCAACACTGTAAGAACGCGAAGCATAATTTCTCCTGCCCACAGACACGGAAACGTAATCCGCTCTGCTACGGAACTGATCAACTCTCTTTGATGAGTCTGGCGGGAGGTCGCGACATCGTTAACGCCACAATGTATCAAGAACGTATAAGGCCTTCACCGCAGGGCGGATGACATTGAGTCCTGAAGGGCCTGCGAAGGCTGCGTTTGCTTATGGATAGAGGAATTACAGTTCCGTCTACAGCGACAGAATGGTCAACAGATTGGCAGTTTGTAAGTGATTGAGGAGATTGGAGGCGCGGGCCGGAATCGAACCGGCGCATAAAGGTTTTGCAGACCTCTCCCTTACCACTTGGGTACCGCGCCAAAGACAGCGTAGGGACGAGGCTGTGCCCCGTCCGGCATCTACGATTGTACGACGAATTCCACACGCTCCGCTTGAAGTCACTGCCAGAATACCTCGTTTCGTGATATTCCCATATCTGGAGGATGTGAGAATGGCATCAGCAGCACAACCGCAAATCCATGTTGTCCCTCCCCTTCCTTATGACTACAAAGCTCTTGAACCCGTGATTGACGAACAGACGATGCACATCCATCGCGACAAGCACCATCAGGCTTACTGCACGAACCTGAACGCCGCGCTGGAGAAGCATCCTGAGCTCTTCGCAAAGCCAGTCGAGGAATTGCTGCAAAACCTCGATAGTGTCCCCGAGGACATTCGCACCGCAGTTCGCAACAACGGCGGGGGCTACTATCATCACTCGCTGTTCTGGACTTTCATGAAGCCGAATGGCGGCGGCGCTCCGACAGGCAAGATCGCCGAGGTGATTGAACAGTTCGGTGGTTTCGATGCGTTCAAGGCGAAGTTCAACGACACCGGGCTGAAGCAATTCGGCAGCGGCTGGGTTTGGCTCGTGCGCACTTCCGAAGGCAAGTTCGAGATCATCAGCACCTCGAACCAGGACAGTCCTATCAGCAAGGGCCTGTATCCCGTGTTCTGCAATGATGTCTGGGAGCACGCTTATTATCTGAAGTATCAGAACCGTCGCGCCGACTATCTACAGGCGTGGTGGGACGTTATCGACTGGGACGAGATCAACCGCAGGTTGGAATAAGAAACTCGATTCGAAAATAGAAAAGCCGCCAACAGTCAGGCGGCTTTTTCGATTTTGGAGGCGCGGGCCGGAATCGAACCGGCGATAGAGGTTTTGCAGACCTCGGCCTTACCACTTGGCGACCGCGCCATCTTGTTAAAGAACAGATCCTTCGCCTTCTAACCCCGCTCAAGCCAAAAGCGGGCTTGAGGCTCAGGATTTCGCCTGCGTGCTCCCGCTTCGCTGACGCCCGCAGAACGGCTCAACTTGGCTACCGCGCCATCTTTGTTCTGTGAATCCTCGCTCACGCCAAAAGTGGGCTTGAACGGGCCACCACGATTAATGGCACGCAAAGGGCTAGGTGAACGAAAAACCCTCGCTTAACGCGAGGGCCAAATGTCTGGAGCGGGAGACGGGATTTGAACCCGCGACTTCGACCTTGGCAAGGTCGCACTCTACCACTGAGTTACTCCCGCTCTACATCTCGGATTATATAAGCCCATAAATAGAGCGTCAAATCAGAATCGCATTTGACAGACGAAAAACAGGCAACCTTATTCTGTTGTGCCTGTTTGTCGTCTACACAACTTTACCTTCCTCTGACCAACGCTTACGAGCGCCAGAAAACGAACACAAATCTAAGTTAGTGCAAGTCGAAAGCCGCCCCCAGCAGGGTACCGAATGTACGTTCTGTTCGGTACAGGGTTCGCTTACTGATGTAAAAGAGTGCCGGACTGGAGTCCGGCGCTACGTTCCCGAACGAGGATGGGTTAACGTGTTGGTGGGAGCTAGGCCGCTGCTACAATCGTAGCTTCTGATGACTGTAGCTCTCATACTTCTGTTCTGCGCACTCGCCGGACTCGTTGCCAGCACCGGTTTTCTCGTGCTCATTATTGTTGCGGCTGTGCGTTTCCGGCGTCGCCAGCGAACTGAACGCAGTCTGCCCGCGGAAATGCCACCGGTGACCGTACTGAAGCCGGTCTGCGGTGTGGAGCCAGCACTCGAAGCCAATCTCGCCAGCTATTTCGAGCAGGACTATCCGCGCTACGAGATCATCTTCGGCGCGCGCGATGAGAGCGATCCGGCGATTGAAATTGCTCGCCGGGTCAGCGCTCGATATCCGCACGTTCCGGTGAAGTTCGTTTTCTCCGGCGAGCCCGAGTGGCCGAACGCGAAGGTGTGGTCGCTAAGTAAGATGGCTCCGTCGATGTCGCATGACTACCTGGTGCTCAGTGACAGCGATGTGCACGTTACGCCGACATACCTGCGCGAGGTCGTGCGCCCGCTGCTCGATCCGCAAGTTGGTGCGGTAACGTGTGTTTATCGCGGGGTCACGGCCGGAAGCCTCTCGTCGCGCATCGAGGCGCTGGGCCTGTCGGTCGAGATGACTGCGGGCGTGATCGTCGCGGACATGCTCGAAGGCATGACGTTTTGCCTCGGTCCGACCATGGCTACACGCAAGGATGTACTAAAAGCTATCGGCGGTTTCGAGGCGCTCGCTGATTTCTATGCCGACGACTACGTGCTGGGGAACGAAGTATTCAAGTCCGGGCGAACGGTCGTGCTCTCGACCTACATCATCGATAACGTGCTGTTCTACCAGTCGTTCAAAAGCTCGATCTCGCACCAGGTGCGTTGGATGCGCAGCACGCGGTTCTCTCGCCCCGCAGGCCACGCCAGCACGGTGCTGACCTTCGCCATGCCGTTCGGATTCCTTGGCCTGATCGCCGGACTGGCTTCAGGCCACTGGGGTGTTGGACTGGGGATGTTCGGCTTCGCCGCGTTGAACCGCGTCGTGATGTCGATCTCCGCCGGTTGGGGAGTCATTGGCGACAGCTACGCACTTCGCGATGCGTGGCTCTATCCCGTCCGCGATCTGATGGGATTCTGCTGGTGGGCGGCTAGTTACTTCAGCAACGACATGGTTTGGCGCCAAGGCGAACGCTATCGCTTTCAGGCTGGTGGACGCATGGTTCGCATCGGTTCTGCCAATGAGAAAACATCAGAGCCGGTTGCTGTAGATCACCTTTCCTGAACTTTCGACGACAGTGTATTTGCCGCTGGGAATCAGCGCATCGACGTGCCCGCGATGTTGCTGCGGCACGAATAGGAACACGCGTTGATTGGAGTTCCACTTTTGTAGCAGATCGGAGTCGTTGATCCAGATATGCGGCGCGTCGGGGAAGGTTGACCCGAACCACATCGACGTCGTGCGACCGTTGACGAGTTCGATCGGCCGCTTCAGATAAAACAGCAGTGACGATCCGAATGCCTGGTCACCGTAAATCATGACCTGATCATTGGGCTGTATGACGCGCTCGACTTGTGCGGCCATGTTGCGCGACGAGAGATAAGGATCGAAGCGGACAAGGGCGATATGCGCGGCGATGAGGAACAGGCCCATGGTGGCGGCAATGGCCCACGTGCTGGCGAAATGAAGTTTGCGTTTACGCAGAATCACAGAGAGCATGGGGCCGATTCCTAACGCGATCACGGCGAGAATCGCGGGCAACCGCAAAGCCGCAAACGATTCACCAGTGAGATCGAGCATGTGTCCCATGGAAAGGGTGTCGGCCTGAAGATCGGGTTTCGCGAGCACCGTTCCGATGTCTGGCACGAAGGGCAAATGCCGTGACGACCACAGACCCGCCACGAGGATTCCGGCTGCAGCGAGTGAAAGCACAGCAACTACTGCGCCGGTCGGAACCAGCCAGCGATTGCTGTTCGATTCTTCTGCGCTTGCGACTGCTGCTGCCAGCAATATAAGGATCGGGAGATACGCTGGAAAGGTGTAGTACTCCTGGTTCGTGGAGAACGCGAAAAAGGTCAGCAGGATTCCAGCCCAGAGCACGCACATGAGTTGAGTGCGCGAGGCGAAGGTCGCAAAGGCGAATCGCTTTGTCCCGTTCTTCTCGGCCTTGAAATCAAGCCAGAGTTTGCGGATCGCGACCGGCAGGAAAACGCTCCAGGGGAATAGCCACACGAGATGCAGCGACCAGTAAAGAGCTGCGGGGAGTTTGTTGTAGTC